>CAIUOG010000038.1 GCA_903900705.1 uncultured Acidobacteriia bacterium | reverse complement strand
GATAGGGCAACGCAGGGATGCGCCCCGAGCGCCGAATCAAGTCCGGAATGGATGGCGGTCTCACGACCGCCTCCAGTTAACCCGCCGCCACACCATCTAAGGACGGCCGTTTTTTTGTCCAACCGATGGGGTCCACTTCAATCTTCGCACCCGGGTTCACCTTTGATCCACGGGTGGGGGAGCGGCTGGAATTTCTGCGTCAGGCGATCTCATCCAACCGGAAGATCGTGATCACGTATTCGGATCGCGAGCAGGCCGCCAGCCGGCGAACACTGCGTCCCCTCGGTCTCTATTTCTGGGGGCCCAGTTGGACTCTGCTGGCGTGGTGCGAGCACCGGGAAGACTTTCGGAGCTTCCGGCTGGACCGGATTCAGGCGCTCGAATCCAGCGGCGAGACTTTCATCCGGGAGGAAGGTAAGACACTGGAGGACTTTATGCTACGAATTGGCGGGGAACGGCCCCGACTTTAGACAGGGTCTCCGGCATATAAAGTACTCTGCATGGGTTCGTAAGAAACTTTACAGCTTCGGCGCTTGAATAATCTGCCGGAATCAAGTCAAATAGGAGTCCACGGCCATATCTCGCAGAAAGCCACGGTCGGGCAGAACTCAAGGTGGAACAAACCAATTGTCAGTGATCGCGGCAACGGAGCTGGGGCTCCTACAGGATCTTTCGGCCCGCATCGGCGGCGATCAGCTATTGGTCCAGGCGGCCACCGGTAATACCTCTCTCAAACAGAATGGGCAGATGTGGATCAAAGCATCCGGAACCTGGCTTGCCCATGCTGTGGAAGACGCGATCTTTATTCCAATTGACCTTGACGACACGCGGCGGCAGATTGCGCGTGGCATCGACCCGGCGGGCCAGTCTTTCACGGTGGGGCGCAAGCAACTGGGGACATCGGTGGAAACCGCGATGCATGCCGTCCTCCACTGGCGGGTTGTGGTGCATGTCCATTCGGTGAATACCATTGCGTGGGCGGTGCGGGAAGACGGGCCGGAGCAACTGGAAAAGCTGCTGGCCGGGATTGCGTGGCAGTGGATCCCGTACACGTCCTCCGGGCTGCCTCTGGCGCGCAGTATCGAAGCGAGTGTGGCGGCGAGACCGGAGACGCGGGTTCTGATTCTGGCCAATCACGGTCTTGTGGTCTGCGGTGACACGTGCGAGGAAACCGAGGCGTTGCTGCGTGAGGTGGAGTGCCGGGTCCGTATAGCGCCCCGGCGGTCCGTTGAGCCGGACTGGGCACTGCTCGCTCGCCTGGCCGATTCCGGTGTGTGGCGCGTACCCCCGAGTATCCCTGTTCACGCCATGGCGACCGACCCGGTGAACCGGCGCATCGTGACCGAGGGTATTCTGTATCCCTGTCAGGCGATCTTTCTAAGTACGCAGGCGCGGATCTACAGCGCGTCGGTGACCACGGCGGAGTTGGCGCTGGTGGACGAACCATTTGTCCTGATCGAGGGCATCGGTACGCTCGCGAGGCGCAGGCGGAATCCTACGGAATCTGCCACACTGGCCGGTCTGGCGCTGGTGTTGCAGCGCATTCCGCAGTCTGCGCCATTGCGGTACCTGCGCGAGGACCAGGTTCGGGATCTGCTTTGCGCGGACGTTTACCACTACCGGGAACGCGTGGAAGACAATGGCGCGGAGCATCTGGCGCTGCATCCTCCAGTGGCGGCGGGTGACGTTCCGACCCATCACGGCTGAGCGGTCACAGTTCACCTGGATTTTTTCCTCGACGCGGCGCCCTTTTGTTATCAGCGGGATTGGCGGCTGCGATGAAGCGAAGTGCGGCCTGTCCGATGTGACTCTGTGGCAGATTGAAACCGGCGCAACAGCGCTAAACGGCCGGCATCCCCAAGGGGCGCCGGCTTTCTTTTTGCAACAGGAGATTCTCATGCGCAAATGCATCGGGGCAACCACTGCCCTACTGCTCGGTTGCCTGTCCGCAGTCAGCCAAACCGGGGGCGTTCCCACGACCACGCTCCACCTCACCATTAACTATCCAACCGCATCCGTTGTTTCGTCCATGTTCGGAGCACTTCCGAAAGACGTGTCCCTGATTGAAGTGACAGCCTGCAACGACACGCCCGCGACGCTGCTTCTCTCCAATGGCCGGGTCGTCCAGGCCCTGCGGCATAACGGAATTCAGGCGCTCTCACGGGATGCGGCTATTTCGACGATGCAGGATTCCGAAAGCCGCACGTGGAAGAGCATCGCTATCCGGAATGCGACGCACGGCATGAACATCATCAACTTTTTGGTGATTTCGAAGGCCGTATCGCTGGGGCCAGGGCTCAGCCAGGCGCTCCCCAGTCTCCAGGCTCTGCTTCAGGCGATTGTTCCGGAACTGGCGAAGGATGTTCCCGATCATCAATACCTGAATTTCGACCGCGATACGCTGGCGGAACGCATGCAGCTTAGTCCGCTCGATTGTGCTACCGGGTTAATGTTCACCGCGAAGTCGGGCAACACGGCGCCGGCGGAACTGTCCGTGGAAGTGCCGACCGTGACCGTGATGCCCACTCCCGCTCTATCCGCTGTTGCGACTGTGACAGCTCCGACGAATTCCGCCAAATAGTCGGCTTCCAACGTGGGGAGAGAGTTGCCGCGAGGCGGGATTCTCTCCCTCCACCCGATTTGCTATCATCAGAAAAGTTTGATCGGCAGTTAGTCGTAAAGCAGTTTCAGGGCCCGGTTAGCTCAGTTGGTAGAGCGCCAGTTTTGTAAACTGGATGTCGCTGGTTCAATCCCGGCACCGGGCTCCAGATTTCCTTCTTTCTTCTTGTAACCCCAGGTAACAGGAAAAGTGTTTTTGATTCAGCACCTTAGGGGAAATCCTCCGAAAGGGCCGGAAACGAAAAGCGAAGGATATGTTTTAAGGACTCGCGTTTATGACAGCCGATGCGCTACTATAGAGGTTTCGGCAGCGCGGTTGTTCTGCTAACGCCTGAGGTTCCGGGCGTGGGCAATCCGGACTGATGTTGGCGGAACAGTTACAACTCGGCACAAGTCGGTTAAACTGTGTAGATGTAAGCACCCGGACAGGTGGCCGAGCGGCTAATGGCAACAGACTGTAAATCTGTCGCTCCTTGCGAGCTACGGAGGTTCGAATCCTCCCCTGTCCACCATTTTAGTTTTACGCTGTAAAAAGAAAGCCGTTGTAGCTCAGTTGGTAGAGCGCGTCCTTGGTAAGGACGAGGTCACCAGTTCAATCCTGGTCAACGGCTCCAGATTTCTAGAAGGCGCTGATTTCAGAGCGCCAGTGCAGATTACCATCTGTTTGTAAGGAATAGCTCCCACCATGGCGAAAGAAAAATTTGACCGCAGTAAGCCCCACGTCAACATTGGCACGATCGGTCACATCGATCACGGCAAGACGACGCTGACGGCGGCTATCACGAAAGTGCTGGCGAAGCACAATCCGAAGGTATCGTTCCGTTCGTTCGATTCGATCGACAACGCACCGGAAGAAAAGGCTCGTGGTATCACGATTGCCGCTTCGCACGTGGAATACGAGACGCCGAACCGTCACTATGCCCACGTCGATTGCCCGGGTCACGCCGATTACATCAAGAACATGATCACGGGCGCGGCGCAGATGGACGGCGCGATTCTCGTGGTGGCGGCGACCGACGGCCCGATGCCCCAGACCCGCGAGCACATTCTGCTTGCCCGTCAGGTGGGTGTGCCGTACATCGTGGTTGCGATGAACAAGGTCGACATGGTGGACGATTCCGAACTGCTCGATCTGGTTGAGCTCGAAGTTCGCGAACTGCTCTCTTCTTATCAGTTCCCTGGCGACGATCTCCCGGTCTGCCGCGTTTCCGCCTTGGGCGCCCTCAACGGCGAACCGCAGTGGGAAGCGAAGATTGACGAGCTGATGGATTCCGTCGACAAGTACATCCCGATGCCGGCGCGCGTTACCGACAAGCCGTTCCTGATGCCGATTGAAGACATCTTCTCGATTCAGGGTCGCGGCACGGTCGTCACGGGTCGTATCGAGCAGGGTATCTGCAAGGTCGGCGAGGAAATGGAAATCGTCGGCTTCAAGGACACCCGGAAGACGGTTGTCACGGGCGTCGAAATGTTCAAGAAGCTTCTGGACGAAGGTCGGGCCGGTGACAACGTCGGTCTGCTGCTTCGTGGCGTGGATAAGGACGACGTGGAACGCGGTCAGGTGATCGCGAAGCCGGGTTCTATCAAGCCGCACAAGAAGTTCCGCGGTGAAGTTTACGTTCTGAGCAAGGAAGAAGGCGGTCGTCACACGCCGTTCTTCAAGGGTTACCGTCCGCAGTTCTACTTCCGCACCACGGACGTAACGGGTGTGGCCGAGCTGCCGGAAGGCACCGAAATGGTGATGCCGGGCGATAACGTTCAGCTGGTTGTGGAACTCATCACCCCGGTCGCCATGGATAAGGGCCTGCGTTTCGCGATTCGTGAAGGCGGCCGTACAGTCGGCGCCGGCACCGTCAGCGAAATCCTTGACCTCCCTCCCGCAAAGTAAAGTTCGCTCCTCTTTGGCGGCAGTCGCATCTGGGCTCAGAACTGTCCGGGTGTGGCTGTCGCCGTCGTATGTTTGTACGCTGTATTGAGTTGTTTAGGTAAGGGTAAACAGAATGCCAAGAGAAATCATCACGTTCCAGTGTCAGGATTGCAAGAACCGGAACTACACCAACACGAAGAACAAGAAGACGACCACCGGGCGTCTTGAAATGAAGAAGTTCTGCCCGTATTGCCGCAAGCACGTGCCGCATCGGGAAACCAAGTAATTTCAGCGTCAGTGCGCCCGGTACCATCCGGGCGGGAAATATTGTAAACTGGTGAACGGACTGACCCGCCAACCAAACAGGGGCGTAGGCTAACGGTAAACCTGCGGTCTCCAAAACCGCCTTTGGGGGTTCGAATCCCTCCGCCCCTGCCAAATACCGAATCCAGACAAAGTCCAGATAAAGCGAAGTTAAAATCATGGCTGCCGAATTGGAAGTAAAGAAGTCCAGCTTTGTGGAGAGTACTCGTGAGTACTTCACTGACATCCGCAATGAAATGAAGCGCGTCACCTGGCCGAGCCGCGCGCAGGTCGAAGCGACCACCATGGTTGTTATCCTCAGCGTGTTTGTTTTTGCCGCGTACTTTAAGCTGGTTGATTCGGTGATCGGCATCACGGTTACCCGCGCCTACAACGCGCTTGTGAAGTAGAGACATGTCATTCGATCCCGCCGAATCCCACGAAGAACACGCTGCCGCCGCTGAATGGCCGGATGTTGAGGGCGCAGAACTTCAGGCTGAAGAAGCTGAAATCGCCGCGGAGGACGCGGCTGAATCTGCAGCCGAAGTGGCTGAGGTGGAAGAGGTTGCCGCTCCGGTTGACACCAAGCAGTGGTACATCATCCACACTTATTCCGGCTTTGAACGCAAGGTTGCGGAATCCCTGCGAACCCGGGCGGATGCTTTCGGCTTCGGTGACGATATCGGTCAGATCCTGATCCCCGAAGAAGAAGTGGTGGAGCTTCGGAACGGTAAGAAAGTCACCAGCAAGCGCCTTCTGTATCCCGGCTACGTCGTGGTGCAGATGGAAATGAACGACGAACTCTGGCATCGCGTGAAGGATACTCCGCGTGTGACCGGCTTCGTTGGCGGCGGTCAGACTCCCGTGCCCCTGAGCGCGGATGAGATTAACAAGATGCTCTATCGTCAGACGACGGCTGCGGAACGTCCGCGTCCGAAGATGACGTTCGACAAGAACGAAATGGTCCGTATCATCGATGGACCGTTCGCAAACTTCCAGGGCAAAGTGGACGAGATCAATTCGGAGCGCAACACTCTGCGCGTGCTGGTAACGATTTTCGGCCGCGCAACACCGGTGGAACTAGACTTCCTGCAGGTCGAGAAGATCGCGTAGTTCCGGGCAGAGTCCATTTTCGCTCCGTCAGTATAAGCAAAAGAGAAAGGTATTAGTCTGGTTTTCGTATGGCGAAGAAAGTAACAGGTTCCGTAAAACTGCAGATCCCTGCAGGCAAAGCAACTCCCGCACCCCCGGTCGGTACCGCTCTCGGTCCGCAGGGCGTGAACATCATGGAGTTCTGCAAGGCGTTCAATGCAAAGACCTCCGGTAAGGATCAGGAAGGTCTGATTATCCCGGTCGTCATCACCATCTTCTCGGACCGCTCGTTCACCTTCATCACGAAGACCCCGCCGGTTCCGGTGCTGATCAAACGTGCCGTCGGTATTGCCCGTGGCTCCGCGGAACCGCACAAGGCGAAGGTCGGCAAGATCACCCAGGCGCAGGTGGAAGAGATCGCGAAGATCAAACTGCCTGACCTCAACTCCTTTGACGTGGAGGGCGCGATCCGCCAGGTCAAAGGAACCGCCCGTTCCATGGGCGTCGACGTTATCTAATTCTCTTTGCAGTAAAGCGTTCCAGGCCGCTTCCCTCACCGGAAGCGGCTTTTTTATTTGAGATTCAGATTCCCGGCCAGCAGTCTGGCTCGCAAACGATACTGTCCGCGCGCGGATTCTTTCCGGAAGCTACGAAAGAGCCCGTCCTTCACAATCCCGAATGCACGCGCATTCAGGTCTCCGGCCAGGACGGAACCTTCCGCGACCCGATAATCCTCCGGCGCGCCTACCAAAACTGTCAAATCCCCCGCGTAGAGTTCCACGTCCTTGTCCCCGGTCACGCCGGACATGGTCATGTTTCCCGCCGTCGACCGAACCAGAAGGTTCGTTTTCCCGGGCAGTTCAATTTGGATGTGGACATTGTTTTGCGGTCCACCGAAGATTCGCAAATGCCCCGCCGCGAGACTGATTCGGACGTCCTCCGGGCGGTAGCCGTCCCGCACCCTACAGGTAATTTTGAGCAGGGCCGCCTTGGAACCGACGATTTCCACGTCGCCGGATCGCACGCTGATGGACAGTTGCCTGCCCGATTCCATCGCCGCTACAAAGGGTTTCGAACAGTTCCCCTGGGTATCGGCCAGCAGCAGCGCCGGCAAAGTCAGGAGAACGGAGGCAAGAATTCGTGTCACAACCGTAGTAACGCAGAAGCGTGGACGCCGGTTCAGTGCGTCATCGCGTAGACAACATAATTCACACCCAGCCGGATAGCGGAGGATGAGGCGTTCTCGGGATAATGGGGCGCGTCGGCCCATTCCCAGGCGTCTCCCAAGTCGGAGTTATAGGAAATCGCGATCATCACGCGGCCGTGATCGTCATAAATGGCCTGCCAGTGAGCGCCGCGCCCACCGTCGCCGCAGTTTTTGCAGCCGGCGCGAATGTGAGCCTCACCCGGCACCTGAATGCGGTCTTTCAGGTCGTAGACGGTGTGCAGAATCGAGTCATCCTCGGGGATTTCCACCACTTCCCGATCCGGGAAAACCATCTTCATCGTGGCGAGGAAGACGCGCCGTTCGTAGTTGCCATGAAAATCGTCCGCCACGAAGAAGCCCCCGCGCAGCAGATACTCGCGCAGTTCCTCGCATTGCCTTCTGGTGGGACCCCATTCGCCCACCTGAACGGCATAGAGCCAGGGGAGGTCAAATTGTTCATTCTCATCGAGGTTTACGGGTTGTTCCACGGAGCGGACCTGCACGCGTGTGAGGCGGCGCAGGGCGAGGGAGAAATGGCGGTCGGCGCGGGGATAGTCCTGTGTCCAGAGCGACATGCCCTGACGCCAGTCACCCTGAAACCGGGGATAATAGCCGTCAACCTCCGGGCCGCCGCCGGGGAACATCATGCGGGCGAAGATGAATTCGCCGGGGTCTTTCCAATCCACCGGAGTTTCGAACGAGAAGTATTCAACGCCCGGATATTGCCGGAAAGGTTTCTGTACGGCCAGCAGGGTTCCGAGACACAGCACTGCACAGAATGCGAAACACAGAGCTCGAATAAGCCGCAACAGGACCGCCTTGCCCTTGAGGATATCACCGCGACCGGGCGTCGGGAATAATGGAAGCTGTCCATGAATGTGTTCCAACTGCTGCGGTACTTCCTGCCGCTGCGGAATCCGGCCGGTTTCGGCCTCAGCGATTTTCTCGAACTCGGCCTCGCCTCGCTCATCGTGGCCTATGTGCTGCTGCGCGGCGGAGCGGAACCGGCGCTCCGCAGACTCGCGGCACGTCCCCAGGCGGCCATGGCGCTTCTGTTTCTGCTGCCCATCGGCTTGCGGCTCCTGCTGTTGCCACATCATCCGGTGCCGATGCCCGCCGTGGCGGATGACTTCGCGTACCTGTTATTGGGCGACACGCTGGCCCATCTCCGCCTCGCCAATCCGCCGCATCCCATGCACCGGTTTTTCGAGACGGTCTTCGTGCTGCAGGAACCCCGCTACGCTTCCATCTACCCGGTGGGCCAGGGAATAGTGCTGGCCGCGGGCCAACTCCTGTTTCATCTTCCCTGGGCGGGTGTTCTGATGTCGGTGGGCCTGCTGTGCGCGCTCTGCTTCTGGATGCTGCGCGCGTGGGTGCCGGACGTCTGGGCTCTGGCGGGGGGCCTGCTCGCGGTGATGGAATTCGGTCCGCTGAACCAATGGAGCAATAACTACTGGGGCGGCGCGGTCTCCGGCATTGCCGGTTGTCTGGTGTTCGGCGCCCTGCCCCGCCTCTGGCGATCCCCTCGAAGGCGCGACGCGATTCTGTTAGGCGCCGGATTCGGGCTGCAGATGCTCACCCGCCCGTTTGAAAGCCTTCTGCTGGCCCTCTGCATCCTTCCGGCGCTCTGGCCCGTCCGGTGGCGGATGGTCGGCATCGCAGCGCTGGCCGCACTCCCAGCCGTGTGCCTCACGCTCGCGCAGAATCACGCGGTTACCGGCAACCTCACCACCCTCCCCTACATGCTGAGCCGGTATCAATACGGAATTCCCGCAACTTTCACGTTCCAGCGGAACGCCGTCGCTCACCGGCCTCTCAATCAGGAACAAGCGATGGACTATCGAGCGCAGATCGAAACGCACGGGGATGCGGCGGAGACGCCCGCCGCCTACCTAAAACGGCTCGCGGAAAGGCTGCGCTTCTACCGGTTCTTTTTCTATCCGCCGCTTTACCTCGCGATCTTATTCTTCCTGCCCGCCCTGCGGCAGACGCGCTTTCTGTGGGTGGCGGGCTGTATTGTGGTTTTTGCGCTGGGAACGAACTTCTATCCCTATTACTACCCGCACTATATTGCTGCCGCAACCAGCCTGTTCGTACTGCTTGCAATTGCGGGTTTGCGGAGAATAGGCGGCGACGCGATGAGGCTGATCGCGCTTCTCTGCGTAGCGCAGTTCACCTTTTGGTACGCCGTGCACCTGCTGGGTAATGACAGTATCTTCATCGCCACCGGCCCTTACGAAAGCTGGGACTACATCAACTTCGGTGACACGGAAGGACGCCAGGCGGTGGAACGCAAACTGGATGCGTCACCGGGCAGGCAGCTGATCTTTGTTCGATACAGCCCTTCCCATCTGCTGCGGGAATGGGTCCATAACGCCGCCGATATCGACGCCTCCCGCAGAGTCTGGGCGCTCGATCTCGGCCCGGAGGAAAACGCCAGGCTGCGGCAATACTACAAGGATCGCCAGGTCTGGCTCATCGAGCCGGACTCTCGTCCTCCGGTGCTTCGTCCGCTTCCGGAATGACGGGCGCCAGCATCCCGATCGTCATCGCGTAGCCAACCTCCGGCTTGCAGATATCCGAATGCCCGCCGATATAGGCGTCCGCCTTGAGATTGCAGGGGGTGGAGGACTGGACGCCAGCGGCGAAGGGGTAGTCAGCGCCGCGCCCGACAGGCAGCATTGTGGTGTCGATGCGTTCGGGCGTGGTCTCCGCGGTTTGTGCTCCATTGGTGCCCAGGCCGCCGTAAATGTCGTCCGGCCCGCCGAGCGAGGCCGCATTGACTCCGGACAATCGGGATGCCAGGGGATAGGCGATTCCCACTGCTTTGTCATTCCGCGAATGCGAGATCAGAATTGGTCCGCGAACCCTTTGATGCTCGATTACATCCCGAAACGCGCCGCGCTCGGTCCTGTCTCCCGCCATGGCGAAGCCGTTGTGGGAGAAGGCGCCCTGCAGCAGGAAGACGGTGTCCGGACGGTATTTATCCCCGTCCGGTAAAGCGTTGAGTGCGGAAGCAATCAGCCGGCAGCCAAAGCTGTGCCCCATCAGGTGAATGCGAAGGCCGGGATTGGCATCCCGTACGCGAACGATCAGCGGCGCGAGACCCTTCTCCCCGACATCTCCCGCGCGGCCCTTCATCACGTAGTAAGTCGTAAGGTTCAGTAACTGCAGAAAGCCGGCTTTGATGCCGCCCGCCACGTCACGATAGCCGGCCGCGCCACCCAGGCCGCTCAGGGTTCCCGTCGACAGCGGGTCGCTCGGGATCAGGTCAAGAGAAGTCCCACCGCCGACTGGCACGTTTGGTGGGGGATTCAACGGTCGGGATGCACGCTTCAACAGCACGGAGCTTTTCAGAGAGAACAGCGCGTCCGAACCGTCGTCACTGCTCGCCCCGATGGGGGAAACAGCGCTCCGCAGCAGATCGACGACGCCAGCCTGCGCCTCATCTCCGGCTTCATCGATATCGGTCATGGCAGCCGAGAGTTGCCCGAAAACCGGTGGAGTCTCCGCCCCCTCCCCGGATGGCCATTCCGAGCCCGTATACACGGCGGCCAGATCCCCGACGCGGGTCCGCAGCAGATCGCAGGAAACAGCGTCGTTCAGTGATGCCGCGCCGCTCGGAATCAGGTCATGCTCCTCGAATTTCCGGGACGGCCAGAGAATTCCACAACTCGCGAACCGGCGCGTGGAAAGTTCGGAATTCGAGTCGAACTGCGGCTTCAGTTGGCTGGCAAGGCCCAGATAGAGGCCCTCGGCATCCGGAATGTTGTTGTTCCAGCCATGGCAGAAAATAAGCAGGTCAGTCGGCGCGGCATCGCCGCGCTGTACGGAAGCGACCAGCGCGTCCGCTTCCTGTTGCTGCCAGATGGCGCCATCCGGGCGGCATTGAACGTGAAGGTAGGGAAAGGGAAAATCCGCCATCGTCGTATTCCTTTCAAAGCGTTGCGAAAACAGACAGGAGTCAGATGGATTGAATGCTCCGCATCATGTCAACCAGACCGCCGCCCTGAAAGCTGGGCTCGCGGCCTAAATCCGTGGCATTCACAATCAGAATTTTCTTGATTTCTTCCGGCAGCCCGATGAACTCGGTGCGGACGGACAGGATACCGGCGATGATTCCGGAAACATGTGGTGTGGCCATGCTGGTGCCGCTTCGTTCCATGTAATAGGCGGGCGCTTTGCCCGAAGCGGCAGCCGCTGGCGCTGTCGCCGGTTGCACCGCCGTGAGCGCCTTCTGCTGATAGCGCTTCAGATCCGGTCCCACGCCGCAGGAAATGATGCGCTCCCCGGGGGCCAGCAGATCGGGCTTGCGCCGTCCGTCGCCGGTTGGCCCTTTCGACGAGAAGTACGAGACTCCATAGCGATGTGGCATGTCGCGATGGGTTGCGCCCACCGTGATGGCGAGTTCTGAGTTCCCAGGGTCATTGATCGTCAGCGCGAAACCTTTGCCGGTGTTCCCGGCCGCGACCACCACCGCGACGCCCGACCTCACCAGGCGATCCACTTCCACGCACACCGGGCTCTGGCCGCACGCGAACCATTCCGGATCAAAGTCATAGCCGAGGCTCATATTGACCCCGTGGATGATGATCTGACGGCCATACCCGTTGATCTCCTGAATGCGCTGGATGGCCGCGATCACGGTACTGACGTCACCCTCGCCGTTCTCGTCCAGCACGCGGTAACTGAGCAGCTTGCATTCCGGGGCAATACCGCTGACGGGCTCGGAAACTGGTTCCGACCCATAACCAATTGCTCCTGAAGTCTTCTTCTGGCTGTAGAGCGAAAAACCCTGGTATTTCGAATCATCGAGTTCACCGGCAATAATGCCCGCTACATGAGTGCCGTGGCCATAGGGATCAACTGGAATCTCGCCATCCGCGAATTTCCTGAGATCGTTGCCAGTGAAATCCATGTGCTGCAGACCGGAGGGCAGCGACAGATTGCTGTGCTTTTGGAAATGCGGATGGGTTCCGTCGATACCGGAATCCAGTACTGCCCAGACAATGTTGCGGCCGGAGGTGGCAAACGCACGGCGACTCGCATCAGCCTTCACCGTACCGTTCGATTTCCAGATCTGCGCGCGCAGGCGGAAGTCTGGCCAGATGTGATAGATGGAACCAAATATTCCGTCGAGTTCGGCCAGTTTCTGAATCACCGCGCCCGGCAGGCGGGCATAAACGTACTGCAGGCTGGCGTCACTTTTCCAGCTGGAAAGCCTTTTGGATGCATCAAATTCGATACGGGAGCCGGTGTACGCGAGCGGCAGCAGTTCAATGACCTTCAGCTTCGCCGCTTCCCTGCCCTCCGGGTAGAAAGAGTTGATTTCGATCATCACGGAGTGCGGATGATCGGGATCGGCCGCGATCTGGTTCAGCATCGGAACCGAGATCACGGACCGGATCATGTTATCCGGATTGAAAAGGCGGCGCTCTTCGCTGTCCGGAGAGATTCCGGTGATGAGTGGACTGTCGCTGGCTGCGTCCAACGCTACCAGCGCCAGAATGACTTTGCCCTGTAACCGGGAGTGCAGCCGGGAAATTTCACTGGCCGCGCGGGCCGGAAGCACGGTTTGTTCAGACCGATCGCCCGTTTCACTGATCGCCCGCGCGATGCGATCTTCCACGCTGTGGCGCTGCTCCGCAGTCCCGCCGGTTCCGCCCGCAATCTCAATCACCACGTTGCGAAGCGCGTCCGGGTCAAACTCAATCAGACGGCGGATCGGCTCGAACAGGATCGGATTCGGGGTGGTCGGCTCGGGCATAGGTTAGTTCTCGGTGGGCGTTTTTTCCAGATGATCGACGACGATGGTATCGACGGAGTCCTTCCGCGGTTCGAGTTTGAGGCCGAGCGCCTGCACGGAAGCGAAGATGGAACCACCGGAGGGGTCCGAAGCGGCGTCAGCCGGGCCCGCCAGCGCTGCCCCTGCCCCTGGCGGCAACATCCCGCTGGCGCGGGCGACCTTCATCATGTCTGCCATGGAGAGGTCAAGCACAATCTGATAATTCCCCTTCAATTCGGTGCGGTCAATGACGGGGCGATCAACAAAGGGAGACAGAGTATCGGAAAACGCGGCCATCGTGACCCGCGAAGATTCCATGTGCATCATGCCGTCGGCGCCCATCGACATTTTTGTGGTGCCGGTTTTGGCGGACGTAACCGTTGCTCCCCTGCCATCACCGCTGGCCTTAACCCGCACCTCGCCATCCGCGGTATTCAGTGACATCACGCCCTTTTCCGGAGTTTCGCTGAGCACCGGCTCCGGTTCGGCGTCTTTCAGTTTCGCGCCGCCTTTGCCCACTACCAGGGCGTAGACCGAAACCTGCCTGCTTTCCTTGTGCAGAGTGAGTCCGAACCGCTCAGCGAGTAACGCCTGCAGCATGGCGGGAACCTGTTCCTTTGTCCCGCCGGCGGGAAGGGTGGCAACAATGTCGAATCGCTCCGTCTTCATCCAGTCGGGTCCGGAAATCTGGTAGGGCTTGACTTCGTAGGCGGTTCGGATAAGGTCGGCGAGGGACACGAAGCCGATGTCGACGCGGGCGGCATCAATCTTCATCCCGACATGCAGTTTTCCGGATGCGATCTGTGCGGGGTTGATGGGGGCGGCAGGTTTTACGGAGGCGACTTCGAAGGCGGGCTTCGCTGTTGGCGTTTGCGCGAGGGCCAGAGAAGACGCGAGCGTGAGGAGCCCGAAAGGGAGAAGAACGCGTGACAGTTTCATGAGGGTTCTTTAGACAGTACGAGAGGACTCCGGGATTTGTTTCCCGCCGCGGCCGGAATCAGTCTCTCCAGGTACAGGTAGATCACCGGCGTAATGTAGAGCGTGAGCAACTGCGAAACGACCAGACCGCCCACCACCGCGATTCCCAGCGGCTGACGGGCTTCGCCGCCGGCGCCGTAGCCGAGCGCGATGGGCAGTGTTCCAAGAAGCGCGCACATGGTGGTCATCATAATCGGACGGAAGCGCTGCATACAGCCTTCGAAAATCGCCTCTTCGGCGGACTTCCCTTCCCTCTTCGCCATAATCGCAAAATCCACCATCATGATGGCATTCTTTTTGACAATTCCGATCAGCAAAATGATCCCGACGAACGAATAAAGATTCAGATCGTCATGGAAAATCAACAAAGTGAGCAGCGCACCCAGTCCGGCGGCGGGCAGGCCGGAAAGAATTGTGATGGGGTGAATAAAACTCTCATACAGAATTCCCAGCACCAGATAAATCACCAGCACGGCGATCAGCAGCAGAATCGTCAGGCCGCCCAGGGACTTCTGGAAGACCTGAGCCGTGCCCTGATAGGTGAAACTGGTGGTGTCCGGCAGGCCGAGTTGGTGCGCGGCTTCGTCAATCTGCGCCGTCGCCTGGCTGAGCGAAATACCTGGCTTCGTGTTGAATTCGAAGTTGACGGCGGGCAACTGGCCGATGTGATTGACGGACAACGGCGCCACGCCCTGGATCAGTCGGGTGACGCTGGATAGTGGAACGAGCTTGTTATTGGTCGACCGGATGTAGAGCCTGGCGAGCCCTTCCGGGTCCCGCTGATACTGCGGCAGCACTTCCAGAATCACGTCATAGTCATTGGCTGCGGCCGTAATGGTGGAGACTCGGCGGTTGCCGTAGGCGTCGTAAAGCGTATTGGCGATCTGCTCCGGCGTAATGCCCAGCGCGAGCGCGCGGTCGCGGTCGATATCGACGTTCACGCGCGGGCTGCTGAGTTGCAGGTCGCTGTAAACATCCGCAATCTCCGGCATGGTGCGAAGTTTCGCTTCGAGGCGAGGCGCCCACTTGTAGAGCACCGCCGTATCGGCGTCCTGCAAAGCCACTGAATACTGATACCGCGACTCATTCTGGCCCAGCGTGAGCAGCGGCGGCAGCTTCAGATAAACGGAAAGGCCCGGAATCTGCGCGAAGCCCTGCTGCAGTTCTTCGAGGATCTTCGTGGCATGCGGCCGGTTCGGATCATCGGAAAAGTGCATGAACATAAAGCCCTGGTTCTGGCCGGAGAAGCCGCCAGTGCCGGTGCCGAACTGCGTCACCCATTTGTTCTTCTGCACCACGCGCATGGCCGCCGTCTGGAGCTTCACCATCTGCTCAAACGAGGTATCCTGCGCGGCTTCCGTGTTGCCCGAAACCATGCCGGTATCCACGGAGGGCAGGAAGCTCTTCGGCATCCAGATAAACATCCAGACCGTGAAGGCGGTCAGCGCGAGGGTTCCGAGCAGAGTCGCGAGGCGGAAGCGAAGCGTGAACTGCAGGGTCCGGCGATAGACGTGATTCATGCCATCGAAAAAGGCCTCGGAGGCCCGGAAGAGCCTGCCGTGATTCTCTTCGTGGTGCAGAAAGCGGCTGCACAGCATTGGCGTGAGGGAGAGCGAAATAAACCCGGAAATCAGAACGGCGACGGCGATGGTAATCGAGAATTCGCGCAGCAGCCGGCCGATAATACCTTCGAGAAACAGCACGGGAATAAAGACGGCGGTCAGCGAAATCGTCATCGAAATAATGGTGAACCCCACCTCGCGCGCGCCCTCATAGGCCGCCTCCATCCGGCTTTTCCCCATCTCCATGTGGCGCACGATGTTCTCCAGCATGACGATGGCGTCGTCCACCACAAAGCCGACCGAAAGCGTCATGGCCATCATGGAAAGCGTGTCGATGGTGAACCCGAGGACCTTCATCGCCGCAAAGGTTCCCAGCAGGGAGAGCGGCACGGCAAGGCTCGGAATCACAGTCGCGGAGAAGTTCCGCAGGAAGACGAAGATCACCAGAATCACCAGCCCGATGGTCAGCAGCAGCGTGAATTTCACGTCCTGAATGGATTGCCGGATGTTCTGAGAAGCGTCGAATTCCACATGCAGCTGAATTCCGGCCGGCATGTTGGAGGTAAGGCTGGGGAGCAACTTCTTCACGCCATCCACCACTTCCACGGTATTGGTGCCGGGCTGCTTCTGCACCGCCACGATCATCGCCGGATTGCCATTCACCCAGAAGGCGGTTTTGTCCGTGGTGACGCTGTCCTTCACGTTCGCGATGTCCTCGAGCCGAACCGGATTGCCGTTGCGATAGGAGATGATCATGGGCCGGAACTGCGCGGCGGTGTTCAACTGGCTGTTCGATTGAACGGTGTACGCCTTGGTGAAGCCATAAAGCGAACCGGCGGGCACGTTGACATTCTGCTGACCCAGCGCGGTGCGGACATCTTCGAGACCCACCTGGCGGGAAGCCAGACGATTCGGGTCCGCCTGTACGCGCACGGCATACTTCTGCGCCCCGAACACCTGCACCTGCGCGACGCCGCTCACCATCGAGATCCGGCGGGCAATCAGCGTCTCCGCGTATTCATCGAGAGCAGCCATGGTCATGGTGTCCGAGCGGATGCCGAGGTACACAACCGCGCGCGATGCCGGATTGACCTTCTGATACGACGGCGGCGCGGGCATGTTCGTGGGAAGGTTGCCGCTCGCCCGCGAGATAGCCGCCTGCACATCCTGCGCCGCCGCGTCGATGGAGCGATTCAGACCGAACTGGAGAGTAATGTTCGTCGTCCCGAGCGTACTCGATGACGACATGCTCTCAATTCCCTCAATATTCGAGAAGGATTTCTCGAGGGGTGTGGCAACCGAGGAAGCCATGATGTCCGGGTTTGCGCCAGGCAGCGCGGCCGAGACCTGGATGGTGGGATATTCCACCGAAGGCAGGTCACTGACGGGCAAGGTGAAATAGCTCAGCAACCCGAAGCCCAGGATGCCGGACATGACCAGGGTGGTTGTCACGGCGCGGCGGATGAAGAGATCGGTAACGGCCATTACTGCGCTCCCTGGCTGAGAAGGCGAACTTTCGCTTGGGGCGTGAGGCGTAACTGGCCCTCGGAGATCACGTTCTCACCGGCCACCAGGCCGGCTCCGATGACGGCCTTTTCTCCTTCGCCGGGCGGCGTGTAATTTCGCAGAACAGTGACCGGGCGCATGGCGACCGTGCTGTCACCGGGGTTATAGATCCAGACGAACTTGCCCTCAGGACCAGACTGAATCACCTGCGACGAGATCAGGATGCGGTTGTTTTCCACGCTCAGACGCGCCCGCACGTTGACGAACTGGCCGGGCCAGAGCTTGCGATCGCCATTGGAGAAAGTGCCCTTCAGACGAATTGTTCCGGTGGTGGAATCCACGCTGTTATCGATAAACTGCAGCGTGCCGGTACTGGTTTGCTGATCCGCCATGATGGCCGTGATGTTGATGGGGTGCGCAGCGTTGAACTGGCGAATGTTGGGCAGCAGATTTTCGGGCACCGGAAAGGACACGTACACAGGCGCGGTTTGCAGCAGCGTCACCAGCGTGTTGTCGTTCTCTTTGGCGAGGCTGCCCTGTTTGATCGCAATAGAACCGGCGCGCCCGGAGATGGGGGCGTAGACTTTGGTGTAGTCGAGTTGCAGCCGGATCTGCTGCAGTTTGGCGCGGTCGGCCTTCTCGGAGGCTTTGGCGCTTTCGAGCGCGGCGCGATCCGATTCCACCGAGGCTCGTGCCGCTTCCGCGCCGGAGGATGCCTGTTCCGCCAGTTCACGCGAAAGAATTCCTTCTTTCAGGAGATTCGCGCTGCGCAGCGCGACCGCGTCCAGATTCTTCAGCGTGGCCACGTCGCGGGCGATGTTGGCATCCGATTGTCGCTCAAGCGCAATGTCTTTGGCGATATTGGCATCCATCTCGGCAATCTGCCGGTTCAGCGATTCCGGATCGAGCTCGAACAACAGTTCGCCCTGTTTCACGTCCTGCCCTTCGGCGAAATGAACGTGGAGCACCGGTGCTGTGACGCGCGCTTTCACATCGACCGTGGAGATCGCCTCCACGTTGCCGATAGCGGTGATTTCAAGCGGCACGTCTGACGCGGTTGCCTGGGTGACCCTAACAGCGGTCAGTGGCGGTGCGGCTGGAGCCGCTTCCGGGGCGGTCCGGTTGCAGCCCGCGAGTGTCAGGCTGAGAATACTAAGGATCAGGATGGAAGATGGAATCTGCACGAATTGGTTAGTTCTACGGTATCAATTCGAGCGGCGAGTCTCTAACCAAAGAGGCTGAGTTGTTTGGCCTCTTCGCCGGCAGTGGGGAGGATGCAGATGACCTCTCCGTCTTCGGGGGAGGCTTCTCCCAGCCAGGAGAGTTCCCACTTGATTTTAAAAAGCGCGGAGGCGTCGTCCCGCAGAAGGGCCGCCTGTTCCATGGAGCCCAGCGTTTCTATCACTTCCGCGTAGCGCGCCGCAACTTGCAGAAAGCCGACCATGGCCCAGCCGAACCGCAGCGCGAACTCGAAATCCGTGTCGAGAAGTTCCGCCAGATGGAAAGCGGCGTCGCCCAACAGCATCGCGCAGAGTGCCGCATCGCGGTTGGAAGAGATAAAAGCTTCCTCCACCTCCTGCACAGTGGCCCTGCGGCGCGTCGGGGCATCGGTGAGAAAGAGCACGGAAGCCCTGCCTCCGAGGCTCAATAGTTCCCGGCTTTCCGGACTGGCGTGAGAAATGATCAGAAGAATTCGATGGGTGGCGCAGTAGGCCGCCAGCGTGCGGCGGTTTTCCTGTACCGTACCCGAAAGACGAAGCCCGATGGCGTGGCCCAGATCGCCCAGCGCACCGGCGTTGCTACGCCCTGCAAGATCCAGAGCGTAAACCGCCTGAAAGTCCTGCTCATGGCCGGCGGCGAACTCCATCGCATCCTGGAACGCGGCGTCGCGGGTTATGCCAGGCAGATCCACGACTTCAGAGAGCGGAAGTTCGGCGGACAGCGGCGCAATCTCCTTCTGTTCCGGCCGCAGGAGCCAGCGCTTCATCAGTCGCAGCGCACTCACCAGGTTCTCCCGGCCATCGAAGAATCTCTCCCGGCGGAAGAGTTCCGGAAATTTACAGTCGCCTAGTTGCACATAGGCAAGCAGCGTCCCGAACTCTTCCGGTTGCGTGAAAAACACGGGATTCCAGCGGCTCCGCTCCCAGGCGCGGGGCATGGATGCGGCGGAAAGCAACACCACCGCAATCTCCGCCGAGAGCGCGATTTCCACCGAGTCGATCAGGTCGAAATCCGGACGGAGACGCCCTTCGTCGTACGAAACGGTCAGCGGCAGGTTGGCTGCAAGGTAGCTGCCCACACGGCGGGCGAACGCTTCGTCTTCGGGGGCGTAGCAGAGGACCAGAGATTGCATGCGGGCAACTCTCATTGTCCTATACGGCCCTGCCGACGGGTTGTCATATACTGGCGGGCATCATGAATCGCCGAACCTTCCTGCAATCCCTGGCCGCCGCTTCCACGGCGGGCGTGACTGCTGTTCCCCGCGCCCAGGCGGCCTTGCCCAAAATGAAGATCACCCGGGTCCGGGCATATGCCCCGCCCAACCCGAATCCCCTGTTCAATCAGGCGGATACGGTGGTCACCATCGAGACGGACGCGGGCATCACCGGGATTGGCGAAGGCGGCTTTACCGATACCCTGCGGCAGTGCGCGGGCCGGCTGATCGGGCAGGATCCGGGGCACATTGAGCGGCTCTGGCAGGATATGACGCGGTCGTTCTTCTACCCGCCCGGACGTGAGAAAGAGCACGCGCTGGGTGCGCTGGACATGGCGTTATGGGATATCCGGGGCAAGGTCCTCAAACTGCCCGTGCACCAGGTGCTCGGTGGCGCATCGCGCAACTACTGCGAGTGCTACAACACGGCTGGCGCCATTCCCGGCATTCAGCCCGGCATGAGCGTGAAAGAGCGCGCGGCGCTGACCATCGCGGCCGGATATCGCGCCTACCGCATGGACGCGGCATCGCTCGGGCGCGGCGGCTCCGTCTACAACACGCGCGAACGAGTGCTGCAGGTCTACGAAGACTGCAGGCAGGCTCGCGAAGGCGTTGGTCCGAACGGTGATTTCTGTATCGACTTCCACCAGCGCTTCGATCTGATTGACGCCGTCCGCTGCGCCACCCTGATCGAACCACTCGCGCCCCTGTTCGTGGAAGATCCCGTACGCACCGAGGTCTTCGATCAGGATCTTCCGAAACTGCGCACCATGGTGAAGGTTCCCATTGCCGCCGGCGAGGAGTGGGGGAACAAATGGGACTTCAACCGGCTGGTGGAAAACCACGATATCGATTATGTTCGCGCCACCCTGCCGAACGTTGGCGGCATTACCGAGATGATGAAGGTCGCGGCGCTGTGCGAGACGCACTTTATCGGGATCATTCCACACTTCACCGGCCCCATCGCCACCGCCGCGCTCGTGAACTGTCTGTCCACTTTCTCCGGCCCGGTGCTGATGGAGTACAACTTCCAGGGCAAGACACTGCCACACCTCCCCGTCTGTCTCGATTTCAAAGACGGGAAGCTTTATCCGAATGAACGTCCCGGCCTCGGCGTGGAACTCGACATGAAGCAATTGACCCCGCTTCTCGACGTGACGAAGTACGACACCAACCGGGCGCAAACCTATTTCCGCCCGGATGGGTCCATTACCAACTGGTAAGTGCCTCTACAATTGCGGGCGCGGGAGTTTTGCCGGAACCCACGGCAGGACTCCCGTCCGCCTCACCACACGCGAATAAACCCTGTCGCCGGTGGTTGCATAGAGCGTGTGCAGGCCGGGGCCGCCGAACACCACAGAGGTGACCGCTCCGCTCTCCGGCTTTCGGATAATTCCCACCACTCGCCCCGGCTGATCACAGATCTGGATCCCGAGCTTCGTCGCCACAAACAAATGACCGGTGGTATCGGTTGCCATGCCGGCGGCCCCGGTCACGGTGGCTTCGTCCGGCGCTTCCAGATGATGAAATGCCATGCCGTAGCGAAGCGAATGATCCTCCGCGATCTGGAAAGACCACACCCAGCGGCTGTCACGATCCGTCACGTTGAGTAAATGCTCGTCCGGCGTGAGGCGCAGGCTTGCCGGGAAGGTGATGTTGTTCTCCGGCGTGCTCTGAAATACGACGGATTTCTTCCTGTCGGCACCCAGCATCCAGATGCGACGGGCGGCCGGGTCCGTAAAATAGATCACGCCCTGGCTGGTCACCGCGATATCACGCGCGTCCACCGCGGTGGCTACCACTACTTCCGCTCCTGCCGTCGTGTAGGCAACAATCCTCTTGCGCGCCGGCTGCGTGGCATACAAGCGGCCATCCGGACCGAACATCAGGCCAGTCGCGCCACCGGTGTTGTCTTTGTACACAACCGGTTTGCCATCGCCGGCCAGTTTGTAGATCTTAGACGCCTTCGAATCCGCGAAATACAACGTGCCATCTTTGTCCACCGCCGGGGCCTCCGCCATCCCGTAGCCCTGTCCCACCAATTCCCAGTCGTGATCGGGATCGAGGAAGTCGGTCACATAGTGACGCGCGCCCGGACCGCCTTTGGAGGCCACAATCGGCTTCGGATACCCGCGCCACACCCAGCGGAGAGCTTCGGGCAGGATCGACGAGCCATGCCGGCCGCTGTGCCCTTCGGTCCCGACCACAAACTTCGCGTCGTACCCCGCATACTCCAGTGATCCGAATACCAGTTGATTGGCCGGAAACCAGGCGCCGGAATAAATGGACTGGTCATTGCTGCCATCCTGCATGAAGATCCGAAGGGGCTTCGGTTCCACCTTGCGAATCATATCGGCGAGCGTATCTCCGCCGCGCAGATTCGTGAAGCTGCCGATGTAGCTGATCACGCGATGGAAGGAATCGGGCCGCTCCCACGCGGCGTTAAAGGCGGCGATGCCGCCGGAACTTCCTCCCGCCACGCCTCGGTCGTCCGGATTCGCGGAGATTTTCACGCTGTAACGGCGTTCCACTTCCGGCACGAGTTCCTCAATCAGGAAGCGCGCATAGGTGTCGCCCAGGCCGTCGTATTCGAGGCTCCGGTGATAGCGGGCCATCTGCGAATCGTTGAGCGCGGGCGTAACACCAGGGTCGACAAAGATGCCAATCGTCACCGGCATGGAGCCCTCGGCGATCAGGTTGTCCATCACGATGGGCGCGCGCGTTCCGCCAGTCTCATTCGCATAGCCCGATCCATCCTGAAAGATCATCACGCAGGCCGGCCGGGAGCCGTCATATTGTGCCGGAACATAGACCGAGACGGAGCGCGTGGTGCCCGGAAGAATACGGCTGCCCGTGAAATCAAACCGGCTGACCTTGCCTTTGGGCACGCCCGGTTTCGGCTGCGAATCCGGCCCCAGGACATAGGCGGGGTTCTGCGGGATCTGCTGGGCGAACACGAGGGATGACAGGAGCATCAGCGCTCCCGGCAGGAATTTCTTCATAGAGGATGCTCCGTGAGACTGAGAACGTTGCCATCGGGGTCCGGAAACCACGCTACCTTCGAACCGCCCGGCGCCTTCCAGACTGCGTTTTCGTCCTGCCCCATGCCTTCGTAGCGATGGAATACTACACCGGCGTTTTCCAGTTGTTTCACCGAGGCCACGATGTCGGGCACCTGCCACCCGAGCACAGTGTGCCTGGCTGGCTGATGGGTGGCTGACTTCGAGACGCGCAACTCAATTCCATTGGCGTCGAAGACCATGGCGAACTGATGCTCTTCCAGCAGCGTTAACCCCAGGGTGTCCCGATAAAAGCCGCGCGCCTTGTCTTCGTTCGCGGTGCAGACGAAGGCCATGAGTCTGGATTGGGCAAGCATGTGGACTTTTATATCGAAATCACGCGGTCCCTGTCACGCAGGCGGATGAAAACGTAAAGCAGCCCCGAAAGCACCAGTGCCCCGGCGACGAAATGCCAGACGTGCGATTTCAAAAATGCCGTCGATTCCAGACCGAGTCTCATGCCCAGCCAGGCTTCGCCGAAATAGCGCAGAATTCGGGCGACGGCCACCACGGAGATAAACTCACTCAGCGGCGTCCCCATCACCCCGGCGCTGACGACAAAGAGTTTCAGGGGCATGGGAATCGGCACCAGCGCAGGCACGAAGACCGTTACCATGCCGTAACGCCGGAACCATTCGCGGAAGCGGGCGGAACGACCGTCCGGCGCGGAATTCTGCACGTACCGGCTGCCCCCCTTATGCGCGGCCCAGAACAGCATCACGTTTCCGGTGGTGGAACCCACCACCGCCAGGCCCGCGCAAAGCCAGGCCACCGAAGGATTCTTCACGGCGATAAAAATGAGCAGGGCATCAAAGACCCCGGCGACGGGAATCCCCGAAGAATCCAGAATGGAGAGCAACAGAATGCCGGCGGGACCCCACGCCACAAGGATGTCGGTCAGATGGCGGAACAATTTTCAATCTTAACGCGTCATCATAGAGCCATGCGTTCCGCCGTCATCGTTGCGCTGATTTTCGTTGCGCTTATATTTCCGCCCTTACCGTACGGGGCGCTGTTTGCCCAGCCCAAATTGAGTCCCTTCGAGATACATCTGGCATCTGGCCGCGCGGCGGCCACACAGAGCCGTTACGCGGAGGCCGACAGGCAATTGCGGCTGGCCATCCAGGACTCCGAGGCGCTCGATGAAGCCGATCCCGCCACGCCCGGGCATCTGGCCGATGCTCTGGAAGCCCTCTGTGACCTGGACCTGCTCACCGGCAAATACGACGAGGCGATCGCCTTTGAGGAACGCGCGGTTGGCGCGCTCGAAAAGCCGCTGGGGTCGGACAGCCATGATCTGGTACCGCATCTGCTGCGCCTGGCGGGCGCCTATCGCGCCGGGAGCCAGACACCCCGGGCCATTCCGGTGCTGGAACGCGCGCTGGCGCTTGATATTCGCGCCACGGGTCCGGACGACGCCAAGGTATCGACTGACTATGACAGCCTGGCCAGCGCTTATCTAGAACTAAAGCAGTATGCGGAGGCCCGCCAGGCATTTGCGGCAGCCCTGACGACCCGCGTCAACCGGTTGGGACCGGACAACATCGAGATCGCCACCAATTACCTGAACATCGCCATGCTCGAAGAGCGCGACGCGAAGCCCAAAGTCGCGCGCCTGAATTTCGAGAAAGCCCTGTCGATCAGCGAAAAGAAGCTGGGCGATGAGAGTTACTCTCTTACCGGAATACTCGACCGTCTGGGTCTGATGCTGCGCCGCGAAAAGAACTACGGGGAGGCCGCGCCGGTGCTGCAGCGGGCTCTTTCCATTCGCGAGAAGACGCTCGGCGCGCGGCACAGCGATGTGGCGCCCGCACTGGATAATCTGGCGCTGAATTACTTCTACGACAATAAGTTCGCGGAGGCCGAACCGCTGTTCCAGCGGTCCCTGCAGATCTGGCTTTCGACGCAGGGGCCTTACAGCCCGCTCGTTGCGCAGTCACTCGATAACCTGGCGGCACTCTACTCGGCGCAACAGCGCTTCGACGAAGCTGAGCCGCTGTTCCGCCGCGCGCTCTCGATCCGCGAACGGCAGGACGTGGAAAGCCTCTCGAATCTGGCTTTGATTTTTCAGGCGAAGAACGACCCGAAGAGCGCCGACCAATACTTTCAGCGGGCGCTGCTGATTGGAGAGAAGCCGCTCGGCAGCGATCAGTTGGAAATGGGCGAAACGCTGGAGGCCTACGCTACTTTTCTGCGCGGCGCCGGACGCATGGCGGACGCAAGGAAGGTCACGGCCCACATTCAGGAACTCAAAGAGCAGAAGAAGAACCTGACGCCGCGATGATTACAGCGCCGCCGCACGCAGGAATCCTCGCGCAATTTCGCGAACCGGACGGTGCCTGCCGTCGAGTTCGTAGTTCAGCCGGCGCATGGTGTCGCTGTCGATCCGGCCGGAAAGTTCCCGCAACGCGGCGGTGGCTCCCGGAAACCGCTGCTCCAGATCCTCCCGCACCACCAGCGCGCATTCATAGGGCGGAAAGTAGTGACGGTCATCGGCGAGGACTCTCAGTGGCAGCACGGAGAGCAGACCATCTGTACTGTTCCCCGCGACCATATCCACCTGCTTTCCTGAGAGCGCCTGATAGAGCAGCCCGAGGTCCATGGTTTTCGGCGAACCCCGCATTTTCAAGCCATACGTGCCCAGCAGTCCGGGCAGGCCGTCCGGCCGGTGCGCGAACTCGTAACCCGCTCCCAGACGCCAGGCCCGCGTTTGCGCGGCCTCGGACAGGTTAATCGCGGCAGAGTCCTCCTTTCGTATGGTCATGGCAAAGGTATTCTCAAAGCCCAGAGGATCGAGCCACAGCAGATGCCACTGTGCATAGCCCTTTCGCACCTGCGCCAGGACCTCGCGAGGGTCGGTAAGCGGTGGTCTCTTTAACACTCCCGTCAGCGCCGTTCCCGTGTACTCCGGATAGAGATCAATGGCTCCCGAGTCGAGCGCCTGATGCGCCAGCAGCGTGCCGCCCAGATCGAACTTCCGGCTGATGTGCCCGCCCAGCCGCTTTTCCAGATGCTGCGCGACAATCTCTCCCAGGATCAGTTGCTCGCTGAAGTTTTTGGATCCCACCCGGATTCGCGGCTCACGAGAACACGCGACCGTCAGGAGCAGCGAAAACACTACGATGAGGCGCATCGCTTCTCCAGCCAGCCGATGCCGGCGTCGGCGCACAACGCCAGCAGGGCCGACGGAATAGCTCCCGCGAGAATCTGCCACTTGTCCACCGACGCGATCCCCCGGAAGATGAAAACGCCAAGTCCTCCGGCTCCGATCGCGGCCGCGATGGTCGCGGTGCCGATCGTCGCAACGGTCGCAATCCGCAGGCCGGAGAGAATCACCGGGGCCGCGAGCGGCAATTCCACCAGGCGCAGCATCTGCGCCCGCGTCATCCCCATAGCCACGGCGGAATCGCGAACGGCGGGGTCCACTCCCTGAATCCCCGTGATGGTGTTGCGCAGAATCGGCAACACGGCATAGAGAACAAGAGCGACGATTGCGGTGTGCGCGCCAATGCCGCCAATCAGCGGAAGCGGAATCAGGAATCCAAACAGAGCGAGGCTGGGGATGGTCTGGCCAATGCCGGCGATGCCGGTGGCAAGGGCTCGCCAGCGTCGGGTGTGCGCCACCAGAATTCCCAGCGGAATTGCAATGGCCGCCGCTATAACCATAGCCGTGATCACCAGCGCCAGATGTTCTCCGAGCAACGGAAGCCCTTCTTCAAGAATGTCCCGCAGCACGTCATAGTCGACCACGTTATCCGGCATCCCGAAACACCTCCTGAAAGGCTCGCGCTTCCGGATGCCCGCACATTTGAAACTCGCCGGGTGTTCCCGCAAATACCAGACAGCCGGCTTCGAGGAGCGCGATACGCGTGCCGAGTTTCATCGCTTCGCGGACGTCATGGGTGACGAACACGGCGGTCTTGCCAAGTTCGGTCACCAGGCGCGGAAACTCACGCTGCAAATCCAGTCTGGTCACGGGATCCAGCGCGCCGAAAGGTTCGTCGAAAAGCAGGATTCCGGGGTCTGCCGCCAGTGCGCGTGCCACGCCAACCCTCTGCCGCTGCCCACCGGACAGCTGACGGGGATAACGCGCCAGAAACTCATCGGGGTCCAGCGACACGGTGCGCAGCAGGGTGCGGACGCGCTCACCGATCTTCTCCTTCGGCCAGCCGGCCAGTTCGGGTTGCAGACCCACGTTTCTCCCGACCGTGAAATGCGGAAAAAGGCCGCTCTCCTGAATCACATACCCGATGGACCTCTTCAACGCCACCGCATCCCATTCGGTGGTGGGGCGCTCAGACACCACGACCTGCCCGCTGGTGGGAAACAACATGCCATTGATCAATCGCAGCGCGGTGGTCTTGCCGGACCCGCTGCGTCCCAAAAGGACCAGCGTCTCGCCCGCCTCCACGGTAAGATTCAGTTCCCGCAGAATGACCTTCGGGCCGATCTGAAAACCAACGCGGTGAAATTCAATCAGGCTCATGCGGAAAACAGCGTCTCCGCAAAGCCCCACTCATGGTCCACCCATTGTTGCGCAATGGTCCAGCCTGCTTCGGCGCCGATCTCCGCAATGTCGGATGTCAGGAACTTGTAGGACGACTCCGTCCAGATGGTCTCACCCGCCTCGAAAGAAACAATGCGATGCAGTCCCTCAATCCAGACCTTCTGGGCCACCCGGGCGCGCAGGTGCATTTCAATCCGCGAATGTTGCTGGTCAAACCGGGCCTCATGGGCGAATCGCCCCGGTTGAAACTCGCCGCCCAACTCGCGATTGATGCGCGCCAGCAGGTTGAGATTGAACGCCGCGGTGACACCGAGCGGGTCGTCATATGCGGCGAGTAGTTGCTCGCGGGGCTTCACCAGGTCAGCGCCCAGAAGCAACGAGTCACCGGGCCGCATCTGTTGGCGGGCCGAGCGAAGGAACGTGGCCGCTTGGTCGGGGCTGAAGTTGCCGATCGTGCTGCCGAGGAAAAGCAGCAGGGTTCGATCGTCCGTCCCGCGCCCCGCCAGCGTCTCGGCCAGGCCAGAGAGATAGCAGGCTTCGACCGGGCGCACCGTCAGACCGGGCAGGCCGCGCAGATTGGAGGCACAGTTTTCGAGAGCCGCCCGCGAGATATCAATCGGCGCATACTCAACCGGGCGCGAGGCCAGCGCGGCTTCGAGAATGCAGCGCGTTTTCGAGCCGCTGCCGCTGCCGAATTCCACAATTCGCGCTGGTTGCCCCGCCATCTCCGCCACCGCGCCCGCCGCGCCGCGCAACAACGCGGCGTCAGCTCTGGTGAGGCCGTACTCCGGAAGGAGCGTAATCACCTCGAAAAGCGCGGATCCCACGTCATCGTAAAGCCACGACGACGGCAGGGTTTTCTGGCCTGGCCGCGTGAGACCTTCGAGGACATCGGCGGCGAACGTACCGGCTGCGGTCTGTACGGGGGGCTGTAAGGGGATGCTTGCGATCATAGCGGACTCATGCTCGTTCCTCGACAAGGTGGAATCCCGCATACATATAGGGGTATTCCGGTCGAAACCAGTTTCTGAAACTGGTGCGCGCCAGCAGCGGCGCGGTTCGGGGAGATGCGCCTTTCATCACATAGTGACTGCCGTCGAAAAAATCGGCCGAATAACCGGGATAACTGCCGTGTGCCGCAAATCCCTCAAACGGCGCGAAGACATCGCGCGTCCATTCCCAGCCATTCCCGGTGAACTCAAACGCCTGCACACGGACCGGATCCCAATGCCGAAAGCCATAATTTCCGGGGCCCCGCGCCTCCGCTGCGCGGTGCCACTGCGCTTCCGAGGGCAACCGCAAACCGCGCCAGCGGGCGAACGCGGACGCCTGATTCCAGGTTGTCCAGACCGGCCAATCGAGCGGTAAAGGCACGCTGCCGAACATCCCGTTCCAGAACCACTGCTCGCCCTCGCGCCGCCAGAAAAGGGGCGCTTCCCCGCCCTCTTTCACAAATTCCAGATACTCGGCGTTGGTGATTTTATACCGCGTGATGGCGAATTCCGGAACGGCTTTCGAATGAGCCGCAAACTCGTTATCCCAGCCAAACTCGCCCGATGTCTGGCCCAGCCGCGCGCTGCCCGCCGAAACCGGTTCCAGCGGATTCGCAGGCGCTTCAGACGGCGCGAAGACCGGCGCGGGCCCTGATTTCTCCGCATACGGCAGATGGTGCAGCACATAGGCCAGCGTCTCGGCGTGCATCAGGCGGTGCTCAATCGCCATCCGCAGAACCCAGGGATCACACTCTTCCAGATGCTTGTCGATCCAGTGTCTGGTGCGGAGGTTGTAATCCGCGATCTCTTCCCGCGTGGGCCAGTCTGACGCGGCATCCACGGGCTCCTCGCCCGGCGGGGGATCAATGCCTCTCTCGAACAGCCGGTCAAAAGTCTCGTGAAAGCTGCTTTCTCCCAGTGACCGCCGGGCCAGCAGATTCCAGTCAAAGGCCTCAAGGTGCCCCAGATAAAAAACGATCCGATGACGTTCCGCCACAGGGCGCCCGTACAGAGCGGCCGGAGCAATCATTCGAAAGAGCAGATCGGTCTGCTCCCGCGCGGCAAACAACTCGGCGCGCAGCGAGCTAGTTGGCACTCGCACGTTCCACGGCGCGCATCACCCGCAGGGTGTTGCCGCCATACATCTTCCGGATGTCGTCCGGCGAATAGCCGCGTTCAAGCAAAGCGCGGGTCAGATTCGGGAACTTCGACACATCATCAAGGCCAGCGGGCGTGCAATGCACACCGTCGAAATCGCTCCCGATTCCCACCGCGTTCACCCCCACCAGTTTCACCACATGATCGATGTGCGCCACCACGTCCGCCAGGGTTGCCGGCAGAATATTCTTCTCGCGCTCTTTCAGCGGACGGGCTCGCTGCGCGTCGGCGGTTTTCTGGGACAGGAATTCGCAGTTGAAATTGATGTGCACCACACCGCCTTTCTTCGCAAGGGCCGTAATCATGGCATCCGTCATATTCCGCGGCACATTTGACAGTGCCCTGCACGAGGAATGGGATGCGATAACGGGCGCTTTCGACGCATCGATCACGTCATAAAACGTCTTATCCGCGACATGCGAGATATCGACCATCATGCCGAGCCGATTCATCTCTTCCACAATCTGCCGGCCCAGCGGCGTCAGCCCGTTGTGATGCTTCACGGAGCGGTCCGCCCCGTCGCCGGAAGAATCCGCCCAACTGTTGGTGTTGGTGTGGGTCAGCGTCATATATCGCACACCCAGAGCGTAAAAATCGCGCAGAAGCCGCGGATCGTCTTCAATGGCGTGGCCACCCTCAATGCCGATCAGAGCCGCGATTTTTCCCTGGCGATGCGCGGCTTCGATCTCCGCCGCATTGGTGGCGAACGTGAAGACATTGGGATAACGCGCCACTATATCTGTCCGCACCGTATCAATCATCTGCAGTGCGCGGTGCGCGGAGGTTTTGCTTTTGGCGTAGTCCGACGATACGTACGCCGCGAAGAAAACGGCCCCGACGCCGCCCTCGCGCAGCCGTTTGATGTCTGTATGGCTGTCCGAACCCGCCTTGCCGATATCGAAACCATCGACCGTACGGCTGGTCACATCGTTGTGCGTGTCGATCAGGATGGCGGATTTGTGGACCTCCCGCACCATGGCATCCGTAATGGGGCGGGGGTTCTGCGCCGGGGCCTGCTTCTGAACAATGGCAAAGAAAATGAGAAGCGGAAGGACGCCGGAACGCATGGGCCTATTGTAATCTCAACCGTCCGAACGGATCGCAACCCTGACGGACTACATAGCACCGTACAGCGGTTTCAGAGCCGGATACAAAGCCTGGTAGACTTTGTGCCCTCGTTCATAAGCCGCCACATCGGCTCCGGATTCCACTCGGGCCTCTTCGCGGATCACTGCCGCGCAAACCTCCGGAACACCGGAATACTCTCCGGTCCCCACCATCGCCAGCAACGCAGCGCCCAGCGCGGAGCCTTCCTGCGAGGCCAGAGTTACCACCGGTTTCGCGAAAACATCGGCCAGCACCTGCCGCCAGAACGGGCTTTTCGCCCCGCCGCCGGAGGCTCTCACGGATGCTACCCCGACACCCAGGCTTTCCACAATGTCGAGGCAATCTTTCTGACTGTAGGAAACGCCTTCAATCAGCGAGCGGATCAGGTCCGCGCGACGGTGTTTTGCCGTCAGTCCGATCCAGCCTCCCCGCGCAAGTGCATCGAGGTGTGGCGTGCGCTCACCCATCAGGTAGGGCAGCCAGTACAGCCCCTGCGACCCCGCCGGAGCCAGTGCCGCCTCAGCCATCAGGGCGTCGTACTCCGCGCCAGGCGCCAGTTGATTGCGGAACCACTGCAGGCTAAGTCCCGCGCCCTGTGTGACACCCATCACATGCCATTTCCCTTTCACGGCATGGCAAAAGGTATGCACCCGCCCCTCGGGATCATAGGCCACTTCTTCCATGTGCGCGAACACCACGCCGGAGGTCCCCAAAGTGCAGGAAACAATACCCGGCGCGACAATGCCATTCCCGACGGCGCTCGCGGCCTGATCCCCGCCGCCGCCGACAACAGGAGTGCCGGCGCGCAACCCGGTGAGCGCCGCCACTTCCGCCGTAATGGCGCCGCTGATTTCGCTCGATTCAAAACAGGGCGGAAGGAATGCCCGGTCAACGCCCACGGCGTCGGCGAGATCGTATGACCAGCGCCGGTTCACCACGTCAAACAACGCCGTGCCGGAAGCATCGGAAACCTCAGTGGCAAACTCGCCGGTGAGGCGGAAGCGCACGTAGTCCTTCGGCAGCAGAACCTTCCGAACCCGCGCATAGAGCGCGGGTTCGTGATCCCTTACCCAGAGAAGTTTTGGCAGCGTGAACCCGGTCAATACCGGATTGGCGATGCATTCGAGCACGCGTGCGCGGCCGACCTTCTGGTTCACCCAGTCGACCTGCGCCTGGCTTCGCTGGTCGCACCAGATCAGCGATGGCCGGATGACCTGATTTTCGGCGTCGAGTATGACCAGGCCGTGCATCTGCCCGGAGAGACCGATCCCCCGAACCTCCGCGCCGGACACGCCTGACTTGCCCAGTACCCCGCGAATCGCCTCTACCGCGGCATCCCACCAGTTCTCCGGACGCTGTTCCGCCCACAGCGGGGCATGCATCAGGATGTCTTCATGCGCAACCGTATGGGCTGCCACCACTTCGCCGACGCTGTTCACCAGCAGCGCGCGGCTGCCGCCCGTTCCAATATCAATGCCGAGCCACATGAACTTTAGATCTCGCTCCAGGGTAGGTACGCCGCGCCGTAAAGACCCGCTTCATTGCCCAGTTGCGCCCGTTCCACGCGCGTTTGAGTCAGGCGATAGGTAAACGACCGGCGACTGGTTTCTTCGAGCATGGCGGGAGCAAACAGATCCCAGCCCCCTATCACACCACCCGCAACCAGATAGAGCGGGAAGTTAAACGCATTGATGAGCATGGCCAGCACGATACCGAGAGATTCACCCATCGAGGTGAAGATCATCTGCGCTTTCGGGTTGCCGTTAATGGCAAGATCATAAACGGCTTTGGCCGTCATGTTGTCGCCCAGACCCAGCAGTTTGGCCATCGCGATGATAGCCGTTGCGGAAGCGTGCTTTTCCACACAACCGCGATTGCCGCAACCGCAGGGATTCCCGTTCGGAACAATTGTAATGTGCCCCAGTTCGCCCGCCATACCGTTCACTCCCCGCAGCACCTTCCCGCCGGAGATGATCGCCCCGCCCACGCCTGTGCCCAGCGTCAACATCACCAGATCATTGACGTCACGCCCCGCCCCGATCCACTTCTCGCCCAGCGCCGCGGCGTTCGCGTCGTTTTCCAGAATGACGGTCGTTTCGAGTCTCCGCCCGATCTCGTCGCGGATCGGGAAGTTCTCCAGGGAAGAAATGTTGTTGCAGTTCTTGATGACTCCGTCCTGCAGCGAGATAAAGCCGGGAACGCCGATGCCGATCCCCGCCAGGTTTTCTTTGCCGAAGCGGTCGCGCATCACGCGGATCGCATCCACCATGTCGTGGATAATCGCCTCGCGGCCCTCCGAGTACTGGGTCCTTCCCTGTACTTTGTCGAGCATTTTGCCGTTGCGGTCGACGGCCGCGGCCCGAAGATTCGTGCCACCCAGATCCAGACCAATGCTGTATTCCATAGATTCCTTCCCCTTCCCTCAACGGGAACTATACTATCGAACCACACCCGCGCCGTGTTCGACACACAACGGTCCCGCGGAGGCTCTATAATACCCGGAATGAGAACCTTTGCAGGCCTTGTCGTCGCTGTAATGATGATGATTCCCGGAACTTCCGCGGTAGCGGCGGAACCGGCGCAGTGGAAGATTGCCATGGTACCCGTGGGCAATGTGAAGGCGAACTTCCCGTCCAACGTGAGCGTGAGCATTCAGGACGAGAAAAACAAACCCGTCACGGATGCGGAAGTGGAGATTGTTCTCACCATGGTGGAAATGGACCATGGCGAATTCAAAACGCCCGCCAAAATGACGAAACCCGGCGTCTATGAAGGTGCGCCGAACTTCTTCATGGTGGGTAAATGGAACGTGACGGTGCGGGCGAAGAAGGGTGACAAATCCGCAACCAAGGTCTTTCCGTACGAAGTGAAAGAGTGATCACAGGCGGGCCGGGAATATTTTCGTCTTGTTTTCAATAATGTAGCCGGGTCCGCGTCCTGCGGCGCGAGCGGTCGCTGCCTAACTTTGGGGCAGATGCAACTCGCACTTGCCTATAAAAACTTCGCCGCCAATCGGGCGGTGAGCCACATTGGTCTGGGTGTCACAGCCCTGAATACAGCACAGACGTTTCGTGCAGCCGGTGTCCATGCGGACGTCTGGCCGATCGTGAACGCGGCGGATCTTTCGAGCCGGCTGCACACCTCCCCCGTTTCGCATGTGGTGATCTCGGCGCCCTGGATCCAGACGGCGGACCTTGCCCGCCTTTGCGCCGACTTCCCGGAAACTCAGTTCGCCGTGAACTGTCACTCCAATCTCGGTTTTCTGCAGGCGGACCCCAGCGCGATGCGACTGGTACGCGAAGGTCTGGATCTCTCGCGCTGCAACTGGAACTTCCATGTTGCCGGCAACTGCCATCGTCTTACGCGGTGGGTCCGCGCGGCCTATGCGTCGCCGTGCCTCACGCTGCCCAACTTGTACTATCTTCCTGCCAAAGCCCCAAAGCGGGAGCTTTACAAGGCTGGTACCCTGCGTATCGGCGCCTTCGGGGCGACCCGTGCCCTCAAGAATCTGCTGACTGCCGCGGGCGCCGCCATTGAGATCGCCAACGCCCGGCGGGCGGACCTCGAATTCTGGATTTCCGCCGGCCGAAACGAGGGCGCGGGACCCGTGCTCGATGCGGTGCGCCAGATGATGCAGGGTCTTCCACATGTCAGGCTTGTCGAAAACGGCTGGCAGACATGGCCTCAATTCCGGCAGACGGTGCGTCACATGCACCTGTTGCTGCAGCCCAGCTACACCGAAAGCTTCAACGTCGTCACCGCCGATGGCGTGGCGGAAGGCGTTCCCAGCGTGGTCTCCAGCGCCATTGACTGGGCCCCGGACAACTGGAAAGCGGATGTGGACGACGCCGGGGATATCGCCCGGGTGGGCCTCAGACTGCTTTCCAGCCGGTGGGCGCCAGGACGTGGTTTTGCGGCGCTCGAAAAACACAACCGGGGGGCGATGGTGGACTGGAAAGAGTTCCTGCGATAGCGAATTATCCGACCAGAATCAGATGCAGGTCCATCACGTTGGTGCCGGTGGATCCGGTGATGATCAGGTCGTTCAGCTCTTCAAAATACGGATAAGAATCATTGTTCCGAAGGGCCGCTCCGGCGCTGCGGGCAGATCGCCGGACGGTGTCACCGTCCGCGATCGCGCCGGCGGCGTCCGTGGGTCCGTCGGTGCCGTCCGTCCCCGCGCTCAGAATCAGTGACTTCGGCAAACCCGCCAGGTCAATCGCCGCGGCCAGGACAAACTCCTGGTTGCGGCCCCCTTTTCCGGAACCCCGAATCGTCACCGTCGTTTCTCCACCCGAAATCACGCAGGCCGGAGCCGGAATCGGCTGCCCGGAAAACCGGATCTGTCGCGCAATCGCCGCATGCATCCGGGCGACATCCCGGGTTTCGCCCTCAATAGTGCTGGCCAGAATCAAGGTCTGGTATCCAAGTTCCTTCGCCTTCACGGCGGCCGCTTCCAGCGATTTCTGATTGCTGCCCACAATCAGATTCGTCACTCTCCCGAATAACGGGTCGCCGGGTTTGGGCGTTTCCGTTTCTCCACGTTCCAGATGGTCACACACGCTCGCCGGAACTTTTTCCCGTAAGTCATAACGGTCCAGAACAGCGAGAGCCGTGCCGAAGGTGGACGCATCCGGCGCGGTCGGGCCGGAACCAATCACGTCCAGATCATCCCCCACCACATCCGAAAGAATCAGACTCAGCACCCGGGCCGGCGCCGCAAATTTCGCCAACTGCCCGCCCTTGATCCGGGAAATGTGCTTGCGGACCGCATTCAGCTCATGGATGGTCGCGCCACAGGCCAGCAGCAGCCGGGTGGTTTCCTGCTTTTCGGCGAGCGAAATTCCCTCGGCGGGTGCGGGCATCAGCGCGGAAGCCCCGCCGGAGAGCAGACAAACCACCAGATCATCCGGCCCGGCATCCCGGCAAAGCTCCAAAATTGGGTTCGTTTTTTCGACTCCGCGAAAGTCCGGAACCGGATGCCCACAGGCCCCGAGTTCAATCCGTTTCGTTTTCGCGTTGTCACCGTCTTTCACGTTGACCCGACCCGCGAAAATCCGCTTGCCAAGAACCTTTTCCGCGGCAACGGCCATGGTGCCGCCGGCTTTCCCCGCCCCCACCACGTAGATCCGGCGGTATTGATCCAGATCACGCCGGGCACGCAGCGCCCCGATGACCGCAGCCGAAGGATCAGCCGCTGCGAGCGCAGCCTTCAGAATCGAGCGAGCGTGGGACCGCAGGCTCATTTCCAGATGGGCAGGGTCATAATGGCCGCCACCGTTCCGGTGGTGTCACAGTTGCCGTCCACCCGAAAATCGGCGCGGGCATAACTTTCGCGGCGACCGTCGAAAAGCTGGCGGAATTTTTCCGGATCCTGGGCGAGCGGACGTTTGGCCTGTTCCTCGGTCAGACGCGCGTGGACGGTCTCAAACGTACAATCCAGCCAGACGGAAATGCCATGATTCTCAATCAGTTCGAAGTTCCCCGGTTGCACAAATGCGCCGCCGCCCAGAGCAACCACGGTGGGAACGCCGCGCTCGATCATCCGGACCCAGTGGCGAATCATATCCGTCTCGATTCGCCGGAATTCGGCCTCGCCCCGCACCTCGAAGATCTGGCTGATACTCGACCGCTCGCGCGATTCAATCTCGGCGTCGAGATCAACGAACTCCCAGCCCAGCTGGTCAGCCAGCAGTTTGCCGACCGTGGACTTCCCTGATCCCATGAATCCCGCCAGATAGATTCCCGGCGTGCGCTTCAACTTAATGTGCATTCAAACCCGTTCCATTCGACTTTCTGTCAGACCCGGAAAGAGGCGGCTGAGCCAGACCAGGATCCAGCCGATCTTCGGCGTGACCACCAGTTCGCTTCTCCTCTCCATCCCTCTGATTATGGCGGTTGCGCATTCTTCCGCCGTTACGGCAAAGCGTTTGCCTTTGACGACCTCCGCCGGTGGCATGGCGCCCGCGGCGTGTTCCTGAAACCCGGTGAGGACGTAGCCAGGATAGACGGCCATGACATGCACTCCGTGACGACGGAGGTCCATTCGTTGCGTCACCGTCAGTGACGCGAGCGCATGTTTGCTGGCGGAGTAGACCGGCAGCCAGGGCAGACTGATCTGGCTCGCGATGGAGCCAATATTCACCAGCGTCCCTTTTGACTCGCATAGCCATGGCGAGGCCAGTTGCGCGAGATGCAGGGGCGCGAAGAAATTCAATTCGAAGAGGCTGCGCGCGTCGTCCAGAGGGGCGCTGGTGGCGCGGTAGTAAGACCCGCGACCGGCATTATTGATGAGCGCGTCGATCCGGCCAAAACGGGCCACCGCCTGTTCAATCAGGGCCACCCGATCTTCGGCCACAGTCAGATCGCCCGGAATTACCAGATCTTGCGGTCCGCCGACCGCCCGCAGCCGGCTTTCATTCCGCCCGGCGAGCACGAGCCGCGAACCCATGGCGCGAAGCTGCGCCGCGAGTTCTGCGCCAATGCCATCGGACGCGCCTGTGATGACAACAACGGAACCCTCTGTTTTCAAGCTCTTTGTCTTCAAGCGGGAAACGCAATCATAGCATTGCTGGATAATACGGATATGTCACGCCTCCACTCCGGCAAGCTGTTGCCCCTGTTCCCCTTACAGCTTGTCGCCTTTCCAGGCAGCGCCATTCCCCTGCATATTTTCGAGCCCCGGTACCGGGAGATGGTGGGCGAGGCGGAGGCCCTTGGCACGGAATTCGGGATCGTTCTCTCCCGGGATGGCGGCATTGTGAATGCCGGCTGTACGGTGGTGGTGGAGTCCGTAATGGAGCGCTATCCGGACGGGCGCTTTGACGTGATGACCCGCGGCATGCGCCGTTTCTCGCTGCTGTCTGTCAATGAGGATCTGGAGTATCTGCGGGGCGAGGTGGAGTTTTTCGATGACGTCGACCGCACAGAACCCAACCCAGCGCTTCGGCAACGCGCCATCGCGGCCTGGGAGCGGATGCGGGAGAGCCCGGATGGCGACCCGGGCACGGAGCCGGAGCCGGAGGCGGACGATCCCCATCTGAGCTTTCAACTCGCCCAGGCGATTGAAGATCTGGACTTCCAGAACCTGATTCTGCGAACCAGATCGGAGACGGAGCGCCTCCAACAGTTTCTGGACGTGATTGAGCCGTATCTCGAAAAGCGGCGCTATCGGGAAGTCATGCGGAAACTGGCTCCCACTAACGGACACGGTCACAAGCCAGCGGGAATGTAAACATGACCACGAGGCAACACAAAAGCGCGGCGGTTGCGGTGTCGCTGGTGTTGCATTTGGCCGTGTTCATCGGGTTTATGGAAGCTCCGGGGATCGAAATTCCCCGTGCCTCGGAAACGGAATACAAACAGGCTTTCCAGGGTAAGGAAGAAAAGATTGTCTGGTATAAGTTCCGCCGGGAACTGCCGTCGGTGCACCCGGCGCGGACAAAGAAAGATTCCCGCTCCCTCAAGGCAGAAACCGAGGCGAAGCAGGCGATGGTTTCGGCCCCCGGGAATGCCCCGAAACGGGATCAGATGGTGTGGACCGCGGCGCCGGAGCTCGACGCCCCCAAACCGCTGGAATCGGCGAACATTCTCGCGATCAAATTGCCCGAGCAACCGGTTCTGGCCCCGGACGCTCCCGAGTTGAAGCCCGCGGCCACCGAGGCGGCGAAACTCGAAACGCCGTTGCCGGCAAAGACATTTGTGGAGCCTCCGGCAGCCCCGAAGCAAGCTCTTTCGGCGCCGCAGTTGGCCGCCGACGCGCCCCAACTGGCGGCGCAAACGGCTATCACGGCAACGGTTCCCTCCGCGAAGCTTCCCCCCAGGCCCTACACGGCTCCGCCCACACAGCAGCGGGCGGCTACCGCCTTCTCGCCGCTGGCGGAAGCGCCGCAACTGGCGGCGAGTATCACGCCTGGGGGCGGGTTTACCGGGCCCACGGCCAAACTCCCGCCCCGTCCGTTTACGGCTCCGGCCGGCACGGCCTCGGCGAGGGGCGAAAAGGTGGGTGTGAGCGTGGACGCCCCTCCGCCCATGGAGGCAAATTCGAAGGAACTGAATCTCGCGGTGGTTGGCCTGAACCCGGTGGACAAACTGGGACCGCCGCCTTCCGCATCGACGGCCGGCGCGTTTTCCGCCGGTCCAAAAATCAACCCAAAAGGCGCGGCGTCCGAAGCCGGCGGCCCGGGGCTGAGCGTTCCGGACCTCTTCGTGCGGGGTCCAAAAGAGCCGAAATCCGACCTGCTGGCGCAGGCTTACGCCGCGCCCACGGCGCCGGAGACGCTGCGCGCAGCGATGCGGGGCGGTGAGCCGGTGATGACCGTACGGGTTCCGGCGGAACCTGCGGTCCCGCACGTCAATGCCACGAAGGTTTCCGGCGCGCCCGACCCGCGCTTTAACGGCCGCGATGTCTTCATGATGGCGATTCAGATGCCCAACCTGACCAGCTATTCCGGCAGCTGGCTCATGTGGTACGCCGACCGCACGGCGCGGGAGGTCGGGCTTGCTCCGATCGCAGCGCCGGTGGCGCACCGAAAGGTGGACCCCAAATACATCGCCGCGGCGGTGGAGGAACGAATCGAGGGAGATGTCACGCTGGCCTGTGTGATTGACGAAGAAGGCAACGTGAAGGGCGTGGAGGTCGTTCGCGGCATCGACGCCCGTCTGAATCAAAGCGCGGAAGAGGCACTGGCAAAATGGGAGTTCTATCCGGCCACCCGGAAGGGGACGCCCGTTGCCGTGGATGTACTGGTCCAGATCCCATTCCGGCTTGCCCCGAAAACACCCAAACGCTGATGACTCCTGTTACGGAACGCCAACACCTGATTTTCGACGCCGACGATACCCTGTGGGAGAACAACGTCTACTTTGAGCAGGCCTTTCAGGAATTCTGCGAATACCTGAACCACTCCTCGCTCACTCCGCCGGAGATTCGAGACATCCTCGACGAGATTGAGATCGTGAACAATAAAATCCACGGCTACGGCGCGGTGAATTTCGGCCGCAATCTGAGCCAGTGCTTCCTGCGACTGGCGGAGCGGGCGGTGGATGATCACGACATCGAACGCGTGAAAGGAATCGCGCACCAGATTCTGGCGCAGGAGATTGAGCTCATGCCCGGTGTGGCGGAAACCCTGCCGTTTCTGGCCGATAAACATGAACTCACGCTGTGCACCAAGGGAGACCCCGAAGAGCAGAACCGCAAGATTGACAGCTCCGGTCTGCGGCCGCTGTTTGCGCATTGCGCGGTGGTGAAGGAGAAGAACCGGCAGACCTATCTGGATCTGGCGGACGTGCGGGGCTTTGATCCGGAGCGCACGTGGATGATCGGCAACAGTCCGAAGTCGGACATCAACCCTTCCCTGGAGGCGGGATTGCGAGCGGTTTTTGTGCCGCACCAAAGAACCTGGACGCTCGAAAGAGAAGACATTCGGGACCCACAGGGGCGGCTGGTTGTGGTGGAAACATTCCGCGACCTCGCCACGCTTTTTGGCGTCAGCGATTTGGCGTAAACACCGGATGCCCGGAATGCTGCCTGTTGCGGAATAGTCCGCGGGAGACCAGCGCGCCTTTCCGCTTCATTGAAGAAGGCACGGGGCAAATTCCGGGAATACTCGAAGCATAGTGTTATCTTGCTGGGATGCGTCTGCTTGCCGCCTCCCTGTTGCTGCCAATTACGATTCTTGCTCAGGCTCAGCCCTCGGCCGAAGAGACCGCCCGCCGGCAGGCCGAGTACACGAAGGCGCATTACACCAAGTTTGACTACCGCATTCCGATGCGCGACGGCGTGAAGCTGTTCACCAGCGTGTACGTTCCCAAGGACACCACGCAGCAGTATCCGATCCTCATGCAGCGCACGCCGTATTCGGTTGCGCCCTACGGAATTGACAACTACCGCCCCTTCGTCGGCCCTTCCGACCTGTTCACGAAAGAGGGCTTTGTTGTTGTCTATCAGGACGTTCGCGGTCGTTATCTTTCGGAAGGCGCGTTTATCGATGTGCCGCCGCACAAGACCACCTTCAGTGGCCCGAAAGACGCGGATGAGAGCACGGACACGTACGACACCATTGACTGGCTGGTAAAGAATATCCCCAACAACAACGGACGCGTCGGAATCTGGGGGATTTCCTATCCGGGTTTTTACGCAGCATACAGCCTGATCGGTTCGCATCCGGCGCTGAAGGCGGCTTCTCCGCAGGCTCCAATGGGCGACGTCGGCAATGGCGATGATGCGTATCACAACGGGGCATTTCATCTCTCCGGCAATTTCGGTTTTTATACCGGCTTCAAGCCGCGCGGACCTGAACCCGAGCGTCCGCAGCGCACCGCCGGATTCGACTATGGAACCGCGGACCAGTACGCCTTTTACCTCCGTATGGGCTCTCTCGCCAACGCGAATGAGAAGTACCTGAAGCACCAGAACGTCTATTGGGACGACATTCTGAAGCACGACACCTACGACGAATACTGGGCCAGCCGAGCGCAGGCGCCCCATATGAAGAACACGACGCCTTCCATCCTCTTCGTGGGCGGCTGGTTTGATGCCGAAGATCTTGCCGGACCGCTGAAGCTTTTCCGCGCCGTGAAGGAAAATGGCCCGAAGGCGCCCGAAACACTGGTAATGGGACCCTGGCTGCACGGCGGATGGTCTCGCGCCGATGGAGACAAGCTTGGCAACCTGAGCTTCAATTCGAAGACCGGCGAGTTTTACCGCGAGAAGATTGAGTTCCCCTTCTTCCTTTACAACCTCAAGGGTAAGGGTGATGGCCTGAAAGCCGCCGCCAATGCCAAAGTCCCGGAAGCGTATGTTTTTGAGACCGGCATCAATGAATGGGCGCGCTTTGAGAACTGGCCGCCCGCTAATTCATCCGAGAAGACGTTGTATCTGGATGGTTCCGGCAAACTGGTGTGGCAGACGCCCTCGGGCAAGGGTTCTGACGAGTATGTCAGTGATCCGGCAAAACCCGTCCCGCTGATCGGCGAGATCGGACCTGGGTTTCCGGGAGATTTCATGACGTACGACCAGCGCTTTGCTTCCGCCCGAACCGACGTGCTGACTTACGAGACGGACCCGCTCGACCACGATATTACGATCGCGGGCCCCATCTCCCCGAAACTCAGCGTGTCGACCACCGGCACCGATTCCGACTTCGTCGTGAAACTGATCGATGTCTATCCCGACGACTATCCGGACCCGGCGCAGAACCCGAAAGGCGTTCACATGGGCGGCTATCAACAGATGGTACGTGGTGAGCCGTTCCGCGGCAAGTTCCGGAACAGCATGTCGAAGCCCGAGCCGTTCGTGCCGGGGCAGCAGGCGAAGATCGAATTCGTGATGCCGGACATCTGCCATACGTTCCGCCCCGGCCACCGCATCATGGTGCAGATCCAGAGCACCTGGTTCCCGCTGGTGGACCGGAATCCGCAGAAGTTCATGAGCATCCCGCAGGCGAAGAATTCGGACTTTCAGAAGGCGACGGAACGCGTCTATTGGGGTGGCGCGGAGGGTTCGCGGATTCAGTTGAGAATCCTTCAGTAGCGGGGAGTGCTAGGATCGGGCATGGCATTTGGGAACATCGGACAGCTGATAGCGGGAACGGCCATCGAGGCGACGAAGCAGAACGTGATCAACGCGATCACCGGACCCGAACCCTCGAAGACGCCTGCGACACCTCCGGCGCCACCGCAGCCGGAAGCCATCGGCGCCATGATTCTGGGCCAGTTGCAGGCAATGCAGAGGCCGCTGCCCGAAGATCAGGAACTGCTGGTACAGTTCCACACGGGGAGCGAAATGTTTCGGGTGCTGGAGATCTTCGTCCCCACCATTCAGGTATTCGTGCTCTCCGGCGTGGACGGCGAACAGAACGTCATGCGCGTGATTGTGCCGGCGGAGAAAGCGCAACTGGTTTGCAAGATCCGCAAGGTTGCGGCCGATGCAAAGCCGGTGCGCGTGAATGTGCGCTCGCCGAGGCCGAAACAGGAATAGCGCGTCGCGGTTACTTGATTGATTTGGATTTCGAGTCTTCGGAGTACTGCGCCTGCGGACGCTTCAGCCGGATGGTGATGGTTTGTTCTTTGTCCGTCAGCTCGTAGGTATCCCCGGCGGTCTGGTAGTTCTGCGCAATCACCTGCACGGTAATGGTCCCCTGCGGCATGGGCGGCAGCTTGCTGACGCCATCCTGACTGGTCTTGGTTTCCCAGTTTGTGACGATCTTCTTCATGTTCACGTTGAGGCCATGCTTGAAGTTCACCACCACACTGGCGCGGTCAATCGGCTTGCCCGTATCGGCCGAATTCACCTGCACAGTCAGCCTGCAATCGGCGGCAAAAACAGGAAGAGACACCAGTGCCAGAACCATCACCCAAATCGTACGCATGCAAACCATTATGCGATATCCGGTAACAGAAAGCTGCAGGCAGCGCCGTTGGCCCTGGTGACGGCTTCGGCCCCAAGGTAGCCGCTGCGGACCGCCCCCTCCATCGTCGCGGGCCAACCCGAGCGCGTCCAGTCTCCGGCCAGAAACAGATTCCGATAGCGTGTGGGGCTTGGCGGTCGTTTGGCTTCCAGACCAGGCCGGGCGGAAAAGGTGGCGCGGATCTCTTTGATGACCTGCGCCTTTTCGAGCGTCGCCTCCCGGACGGCGGGGAAGAACTCGGCCAGTTCCTTCACCGCGAGGTCGATCACCTCATGGCGAGGCATCTCCGTCAGACTGCGCGACGCGCTGACCACGAGTTGTACATAACGGCCTTCGCTCTTGTTGAAGAACCACTGGATGGTGCGGTCAAGCAGGGTGGCATGCGGCAGATCGGTGATGGCACGATCGAACCAGAGATGGATGCCGGTGATGGGGGAGTGGCTGAAGGCTGCCCAGTCAACAGGCAGTTCCGGCAGCAGCGACTGCAGGCGTTCAAAAGGCAGGCAGGAAAGATAGTAATCCGCGCCGCGGCGCAAACCACCGGCCACAATGCCCGTTACCGAGCCATGTTCCGTCTCGATGGCGGTGATGGCGCTGCGTTCGTGAATCTTCACGTTGGGCGGCAGTGATTTCTGATCGTAGAGTTCACGCAGGGGAACGTCGGGGACGCCCATTTCGTACGAATCCGCCTTCGCGATCATGCCGAGCCAGAAGACCTGAAAGCCATGCGAGGCGGCCATGAGGTCGAGTTCCTCATTGATGGCGCTGACCAGGACCTGACGCCAGTAGCGCTCGATGGCGCGCGCCGGCTGTTTTTTCTCCTTCAGCCAGTCGAGCATCGAGATCTGATCGAGATCCCGGCGGGATTTCAGTTCGCCGGGGATGGCGTTCATGGCGCGGGCGATGGCAAACTTGTCGCCGAGGCCCAGGTACCGCAGGCCGAGGAATGATCCGGCAAAGTGCGCGGGCGCGGGCAACATGCCACGTTTCATGTAAGATCGGCGTCCGCCGGGTTCAATGAAGCAGAACTCTTTGTAAAAGCGTACTTTATCCTGCACGCCCAGGCGTTTGTAGAGGTCGAGCAGATTCACACAGCACCGCAGAAGCACGTGCTGGCAGTTATCCACCATCTCCGCCTCCTCGCCAGTGCCCACGGGCCAGGAAGTGGCGCGACCGCCCAGAAAGGCGCGGGCTTCGTAAAGATCCACGTCATAGCCGGCCTTGCCAAGCGCGGTCGCCGCCGCCAGTCCGGCCAGTCCGCCGCCAAGGATCGCTACCGTCGCCATATATTCACTATTTCATCATCCGCAATGGCATAGACGCGGTCCGCCGGACCGGGCTGAATCAGGGCGGAACCGCAGAACGAACCGAAGGCCGGAAGGGTGGCCACGCCGGGGGCGAAGTGGAAGCAGGGGAGCGTGGCGCGCTGCAGTCCGCGGCCGCGCAAACGGACGGCGGGATGAATGTGACCGGCCAGGGCGTAGCCGGCGGGCGTCTCCGAGGGATGGTGCTGGAAGACGAAGGGCGCTTCGATTACGGGCGCATCCACGCAGTGGATGCCAAGTCCCTCCGGAGGATCGCCGGCTTTGCGGTCATGGTTGCCGCGCACGAGAAGAATCTCGATTTCCGCGTGCCGGGCGCGCCATGCGGCGAGGGACTGGAAGGTTTTTTCCGAACGGCCGTCGCGCGAATGCAGTGCGTCGCCGAGCAACACGATGCGGCGCGGACTGGTACGGAGAATGGCGCTGGTGAGGCGGGCGAGATCGCTTTCGGTGGTACCGCCCGGCACGGGAATCAGGTTCGCGCGGAAAGCGGCGGCCTTGCCCCAATGGGTGTCGGCCACGAAGAGAGTCGCACGCTCCGGCCAGTAAGCCGCGCGTTCGGCCATCAGTTCGAGTTCCGTGCCTGCGACCTCGACTCTCATGCGGACATGCGCCGGATCCGGTCGGCCAGTTTCTCCGAACTGAGGCGGTGGCGGGAGCGATCCACCAGAATCGGAAACGAGAGCGGTGAGGGGCGTTCGATATCGAGCAGACGTACCACGCCGCGCGAAAGGCGGTCCAATGTCTGGCCGAGGCGGCTGCGTTCCAGATTGCGCTCCAGCACTTCACGATGCGCCTGTTCGATGAGCAGGTTGCCACTGTCGTACTTCACAAAGACGTCGAACAGGAGGCCCGAAGATGCCTGCAACTGCTTTACGGATTTGTTCTGACCGGGGTAGCCGGTGAAGGTGAGGCCGGCGATGCGTGCGATCTCCCGAAACTGACGGCGCGCCATTTCAGCGGCGTTGAGACTGGCGGGAATATCCTCGGCGAGATTGGCGGGGCTGAGCAGTCCGGAGGCCAGGGAAGCTTCAAGAGGCGCGCGGTCCGCGGAGAGAAGCTCAATGCCGTAATCGTTCATGGCCATGGTAAAGGTGATGGGGCGCAGCCTGGCGATTCGCCACGCGAAGAGAGCCGCAAGACCTTCGTGCACCAGTCTGCCTTCGAAAGGGTAGAAGAACAGGTGGTGGCCCTCCTTCGTTTCCACTCGTTCAATCAGCAGTTCTTCGCGACCGGGGATGGCGGAGATCTTCGCCTGCGTATCCATCACGGGGCGGACGGAACGCATCTCCGGGCCTTCGAAGACTCCGGCGCGAGCCTGATCGAGACGGGTGCGCACGGCCTCCGCCAGTTCGCTCGAAAGCGCCATGCGAGCGCCATCCCAGCGGGGCACGCTGCCCGCCTCGCCATGAGCTTTACGCACCTGCGCGACCATGTTGTGAACCCGGATGAATTCGAGCGACTTTCCGGCGAAAAAGAAATGCTCGCCGGGGCGAAGCCGCGAGATGAAACTCTCTTCCACACTGCCCAGACGGCCGCCCGTTACGTACCGGACGTCGATGGCGGCATCCGCCACAATCGTTCCGATGGAAAGCAGATGACGGCGCGCGATCTGGCGATTGGTCACCTGATGAGCGCCATCCGCGGTCACTTCCACGCGCTGAAATTCCGGATAAGCGCGGAGTGCTTCCCCGCCCCGCGTCACGAAATCGAGTACCCACTGCCATTCGATGCCCGAAAGGTCACGATAGGCGTAAGTGGTGCGAACTTCGGCCAGCAGGTCGTCCGCCTGAAAGCCGCCGCCCAGAGCCATGGTGACGGCGTGCTGCGCGAGCAGATCGAGGGGCCGCTCTACCGGGAACCGGCTTTCCATGGCGCCCGCTTTCCAGGCATCCCGCGAGGCGGCCACTTCCACCAGTTCGAAGGCGTGGGTGGGCACGCAGGTGATACGGCTGGTCTCACCCGGGCGGTGCCCGCTGCGCCCGGCCCGCTGCAGCAGACGCGCCACGCCCTTCGGGCTGCCGATCTGGATGACGCGATCCACGGGAGAGAAATCCACGCCGAGATCGAGGCTGGAAGTACAGACAACACACCGCAGCGTACCCGCGCGGAGGCCATCTTCCACCCAGTCGCGGAGTTTACGCTCCAGCGAGCCGTGGTGGATAGCGATGAGGCCGGCCCAGTCCGGCCGCGCTTCGAGGATGGCCTGATACCAGATTTCGCACTGCGATCGGGTGTTGGTAAACACCAGGGTGGTTGCGCCTTCTTCAATCGCGCCGGTCACCTGGTGGAGCATGTTGATCCCGAGGTGTCCGGCCCAGGGAAAACGGTCCATCTGCTCGGGGAGCAGCGAATCAATCCGGACCGTTTTGGGCACCAGTCCGCGCACGACTCGCGCGCCCTCCGCGCGATTCCCCAGCAGCGTGGCGGCGGCGGTTTGCATATTGCCCAGCGTTGCCGAGAGACCCCAGGTGCGGACCAGCGGATTCCAGCGGCGGAGGCGTGCGAGCAGGAGTTCGGCGAGGACACCTCGCTTGGATCCCATCAATTCATGCCACTCATCGACGATCACCATTTGCAGGCGCCGGAACTGCTGCCGGGCTTCGGGTCTGGCAAGAAGCAGCGCGAGGCTCTCGGGGGTAGTGACCAGCGCCGTGGGGAGGCGTTTCTCCTGCCGCGCGCGGACGGACTGACGGGTGTCACCGGTACGCGATTCCATTCGCCACGGGATACCAAGATCTTTGAGCGGCGCGCGAAGTGCTTTTTCGGTATCGGCGACCAGGGCGCGCAGGGGTGTGATCCAGAGGACGCGGAGGTCCGGATAAGCTTCACCATCCCCGTCCATCCATTCCATGAGCGGACCCAGCCAGGCAGCATAGGTTTTCCCTGTGCCGGTGGCCGCGTGAATCAGGCCGGATTCGCCTTTCCGATAAGCCTCCCAGACCTGCTTTTGAAAAGGAAACGGCTTCCAGCCGCGGGAGGCGAACCAGTCGTTGATCGTCTTCCTGGAGCGGTTGCTCGCCAAGTCTGATTATGGACGCTTCGCTGATTCCACGCCCCGGAATGCGAGCCGGATCAGCGGCGGGGCAATCATGGTGGTCGCGATGGAGAGGAAGACGACGATGGCAAATATGGATTCGGGCATGATGCCCAGACCACGCCCGATCTGTGCGACCACCATGCCGACTTCTCCGCGCGGCGCCATGCCCACGCCCACCCGCAGAGCGTCTGTCCGCCCGAGTCGCCAGGCGCCCAGGCCGCAGCCGAGCAACTTCGCAAGGAGCGCGGCCACCAATAGAACGCCGGCCAGCAGTACCGTCGAGGTGTTGCGGAAAACCGCGGGATCGAGACTCATGCCGATTCCCGCGAGAAAGAATGGCACCAGGAACTCCGAGACGCCCGCGGTCATAATGTGAACGCGCTCGTCCACCGTTTCCGACAGCGCCATGCCCGCGAGGAACGCACCGATTATGGCGGCCACACCCGCGTAAACAGCCAGCAGTGACAGGGCGAACAGCAGGGCGATCGAAATCGCGAACTGCGCTTCCGCCGTGCGCATGGAGGCCTCCACGCGCGGCACCACATGGCGCACGGCGCGGTGTCCCCAGAAGGCGAAGAGCAGCACGAAGGCCACGGCCAGCAGGGCGGTAAACGCGATTTCGAGGAAGTTCACGCTCCCCCTTGCAACGTTGGTCACAAGCGCGAGGACAACCAACCCCAGGACATCATCCACCACGGCGGCGGCGAGGATCGTCTGGCTGGCCCGCTCCTGAAGTAGTCCGCGTGAAGACAGCACCTCCGCCGTGATGACGACACTGGTGGCGGAAATTGCCGTGCCCACGAAGAGCGCCTGGAGCAGCGTCTGCCCGAACAACAGCGCAATGCCCACGCCCATACCAAACGACACCACCACCCCGGAGGCGGCCACCGACACGGCGGTTGCGCCCAGACTCAGCAGGTGTGAGGGCCGAACTTCGAGACCGATGCGAAACAACAGAAACATCACGCCGAGTTCGGAAAGCGTGGTCAGCGTTTCGCTCGACTGCACCCAGCCGAGAGCATGAGGGCCAATCACCACTCCGGCGAGGATCTCCCCCACAATTCCCGGTTGCTTCAGGCGTTCCATCACCTCCCGCAACAGGCGGGCGACGACGAAGACCAGGAGCATCGCGGCCATTACATGAGCCATTTCCTCTTCAGGCTACACTGCCGCGTAACGTTACACTGAGGGTTTGCAGCCGCTTTCATTTGCCGATGCCCGATCCGCCGTTTTGCGCGAGGTGAGCCGGCGTCTGAACACGCCCCGCGTCGCGACGGTCCCGCTCCGCCTGGCTGCCGGACGTGTGCTGGCGGAGGATATCCGGGCGGACCGGGACTATCCGCCGTTTGACAGGTCTATGCGGGATGGGTTCGCGGTGCGATCCGGCGAGACTCCGGGTTCATTGCGACTGGTGGGAGAAGTCAGGGCGGGCACGGTTTTTGAGGGTTTGGCAGGCCCCGGCGAATGCGTCGAGATTATGACCGGCGCTCCGGTTCCGGCTGGGTTCGACGCAGTCGTGATGGTGGAACACTGCACTCGCGGTGCGGACGGAATCGTTTCCACGGACCGGATTCCGGAGAGTGGCGCAAACATAGCGCGGCGCGGGTGTGAGGCCCTTGCCGGTGACCTGGTGGCGGCGCGGGGTCTGCGGATTGATTACGCCACGGTTTCCCTGCTGGCGACAACCGGTCACCAGGATGTGCAGGTTTACGAGAAGCCACGCGTGGCGATTCTTGCGACGGGTGACGAGATTGTGGGCATCGGTGAGCAACCCGCCGCGCACCAGATTCGGAATTCAAATGCCTGGTCGCTCGCCGCGCAGGTGGAGCGCGCGGGTGGAATTCCGGTGGTTCTGCCGGTCGCGCCGGACACTTTGGACGGAACGCGGCGGCTGATGGAAGAAGGTCTGCAGGCGGATTTGCTCCTGCTTTCGGGCGGCGTTTCCGCCGGCAAATTCGATGTGGTGGAACCCGCATTGGCTGAACTCGGCGCGGATTTTTTCTTTGACCGCGTGCTGATTCAGCCAGGCGCGCCGCTTGTGTTTGGTGTCGCGCGGGAAAAGTTCTTTTTCGGGCTGCCTGGCAATCCGGGCTCCACCATGGTCACGTTTGAGTTGTTCGCTCGCGCGGCGCTTGAATTGCTCTCCGGCATGGCCGAACCGCCCTTGCCGATGACATTGGCCAGACTGAGCAGGCCCTTCCGCCATAAGCCCGGTCTCACGCGTTTTCTTCCGGCAGTTTTGCGTGGTTTTGAAATCACACCTGTAGACTGGCAGGGGTCGGGCGATGTACCGGCGCTGTCACGGGCCAACGCCTTTCTGGTGGCGGAAGCCGGCCAGGCGGAGTATGCCGCCGGGGAACTGATTGGAGTCCTGCTGAAATGAACGGGCTGTCGCATTATGATTCGGCCGGGGAAGCCCGGATGGTAGACGTGGGAGCCAAGGCGGAGACGCGCCGGACGGCGAAAGCTCACGTGTTTGTCAAGATGTCGCGGGAAGTGCTCGACGCGCTGCCGAAGAATCCGAAGGGAGACCCTCTGGCGGTCGCGCGAATCGCCGGTATTCTGGCGGCGAAAAAAACGGCCGACCTGATCCCGATGTGCCATTCCCTGCCCCTCTCGTTTGCCGATGTGGAGATGACGATTGAAGAGGATGGCATCCGCGTGATCGCGACGGCGGCGACCTCGGCTCAGACCGGTGTGGAGATGGAGGCTTTGACGGCGGCGTCGCTGGCGGCTTTGACGATCTACGACATGACGAAGGCGCTCGATAAACGGATCGAAATTCAGGATCTGTACCTGCTGGAAAAGACGGGCGGAAAGAGTGGAGATTTCCACCGTTGAGCGGCATTTCGGCGGTCGTAATCACGGTGAGTGACAGTTCGTTCGCCGGTACGCGCGAAGATAAATCCGGACCGGCCGTGGCAGCGCGGCTCCGCGAGGCCGGTTTTTCCATCACCAAACATTTGGTGCTGCCTGATGAGCGCCGCGAAATCTCGGCCCGGTTGCGCCAACTGGCCACCGACATGGGGCGAGGCGTAATCGTCACCACAGGCGGGACCGGTATCACTCCGCGCGACATCACTCCGGAGGCCACGCGGGACGTGATCACAAAAGAACTACCCGGATTCGGTGAACTGATGCGGGCAAAAGGGCTGGCGTCCACGCGGAATGCCGTACTCTCGCGCGCAGTTTCCGGAATCCTGGGAGGCGTGCTGATCGTCAATCTACCAGGGTCGACTCGCGGAGCGGTGGAATCGCTCGATGCTATTTTAGATTTGGTCCCGCACGTGCTGGATCTGATCAACGGGCGCACAGGACACTAAACGCATGAAACTGTTCCACATCGCAGTACCGATACTCTGTTGTTTCAGCGCTTTCTCGCAGCAACCGCCGGAGGACAAGCAGGTCATCGAACTCGGCGAGAAGATCGCTACGTCGTCCGTCACCAACATCGTGGCGCCGGTGCTGGTCACCGACAGACAGGGCAACATTATCGATGGCCTGCAGCCGAACCAGTTCCATCTTTGGGACAACGGCAAGGAACAGAACATTCAGGTGGACGTCACCTACGAACCGATCTCTCTGGTGATTGCAATTGAATGCTCGGCGCGCGTGGAATCCATTCTGCCGCAGATCAGGAAGCTGGGCTCTCTGGTGCAGACCGTGATTGGCCGGCAGGGTGAAGCGGCCGTCATCAAGTTCGATGGCCGGCTGATCACCATGCAGGACTTTACCAATGATCCGGACAAGGTGAAAGTTGCCATCAATAAGATCAATGCGGGCAGTTCCGGAACCCGGATGATCGATGCGGTGGACCGCAGCGTTTATATGTTGCGGAACCGGCCCAAGGGCAACCGCCGCATCGTTCTGCTGGTGAGCGAAACCCGTGACGAGGGCAGCGAAACCCGGTTGCGGGAAGCTTTGATTCGCGCAAATCTGACCAACGTTCTGATCTACACGGTGGATATTACGCAGTTGGCGGTCCGTCTGACGGAACGTGCGCCGGATCCGGGTCCGACGCGCATGGATCCCACCACCATGAACGCGCCGATGGGTCTGCCGAATACCCCCACCACCATGGACCAGAACTACGGCATGGGAAATCGCGCCCAGTTCGTTCCTCTGCTCAAAGAGATTTATATCGATGCCAAGGGAATCTTCGTCCGCGACCCGGCCACGCAGTTCGCGCGGGCGACCGGAGGACGCGAGTTCATGTTCCTGCGGCAAAAAGGGCTGGAGGATGCCGTGCAGCGAATCAGCACCGAAATCCGCAGCCATTACATGATCAGCTATAACCCGAACAATCAGTCCGAAGGCGGCTACCACACCATCGAAGTGAATATTGACCGTTCGGACCTTCTGTGCAAGACCCGCCCCGGCTACTGGCTGGGTGGCGGAACGAAGTAGCGACGGGCGACAATAGTGGTTTGAAACTCCGATCCGGTTTGAGTCATGGCGAGCGAGGCGGGCATCGAAGTAAGCACATGACCGCAACCGCTCCGGAGAAGGCTGCTCCGAAGAAACCCGCATCCGAACGCTTTCGGGATCTCTGGCCAAATATCCGCGAACTGCTTTACCCGCGCCGTAAGTTGCTGGCGCTGGGTTTTGTGTTGATCGTCATCAGTCGCTTGTGCGGGCTGGTACTGCCACTTTCGTCTCGCTATCTCATCGATGACGTGATTGGGAAGAACAACCAGGGCATGCTGGTGCCCCTGGTTCTGGCCGTCCTGGCCGCGACAGTGATTCAGGGCATTACGGCCTTTACCCTCACCCAGCTTCTTTCGATTGAGGGCCAGAAGGTGATCGCGGAGCTTCGTCGCAAAGTGCAGGAACACATCGGACGCTTGCCGGTGACCTATTACGACTCCAATAAGACCGGGCAACTGGTATCCCGAATCATGTCGGACGTGGAAGGCATGCGCAATCTGGTCGGCACCGGGCTGATCGAGTTCTTCGGCGGGTTGCTGACGGCCATTGCGTCCCTGTTTATCCTGCTGCGCATCAGCGCGCTGATGACAGGTCTCTCACTCGCGATTGTGCTCTGCTTTGGGGCGGCGCTCAGCAAGGCGTTCAAGACCATTCGCCCCATCTTTCGGGAGCGCGGCAAGATCAGCGCGGAGGTGACCGGACGCCTGACGGAATCCCTCGGGGGCGTGCGCGTCATTAAGGGTTATCACGCCGAAGAGCGGGAAGCGAAGATCTTCGGTGAAGGGGTACAGCGGCTGTTTGAGAACGTCCGCAAGAGCCTCACCGCCATGTCGCTGATGTCTCTTTCGGCCACTGTCCTGATGGGCTTC
>CAIUOG010000037.1 GCA_903900705.1 uncultured Acidobacteriia bacterium | reverse complement strand
GTAGCTGTAAGTTTGGCCTGTCTGTTGCCCGATAATTGCGGAGAAGATATTCGCGTGGTAGATCCGCGTATTGCTCTCGCAGGAGGAGATGCCTTCCGACTGCTGGCCGCTGGTGCCATCCGGTCTTACCCAGCGACGAACGATCGCCCGGCTCGACTGCAGCACCGCGTACGTCAGGCGCGTGGACCTGTCGGCATCCGCGGGCCATATCCGGGTCAGTGTGATGGAGGTCGGGCTGTTCACATTCGCAATACCGGCAAAAAATACGAATGCCTTGCCCGCGTGTGTCCCCTGAATCCGGACGCGCAGTGACTGCAGTGAACCGGTCCAGTTGGTTCCCGTTCCTGTGAGTGCTGCACTGCCAGGGGTGACGCCGACTGTCCCGGCTGAGTAAATGATCTGACCTTCCTCGCCGACTCCGGCCGGACAGAAGTCTGTCAGAAACTTTGTCGAACTGCCGGTGGTCTTGATTTGATACAACGTGGAACCTGTGGCCCAGGCTTGCGGCGAGGGTACTTCCTGATACTGCCCCGCATGCCAGGCGCGCCCGTCGTAACAAACAGTCAACAGATTGCCTGAGGCCGAGCAGATGCGCATTTCCTCGTAATAGTTCCAGCCACCAGGGTTGATCACCATCACCATGGTGGGCAGGCTGGTGAGGTCCAGTTTGCTGGCATTGGCAACCTGGATCGTCATGTCGGTTGCGTTGAGTGGGGCCGCGAGGCTGGTCTGGGCACTTTGACTGGCCCACGCAGGTGTGTAAGACACAGTGCCGCTGAGGTTGGTGCTCCAGGATGGCGGGCTCATGGCGGCCAATTGCGGCGCGCGCACGGTCGAGGCGTGCAGCGCCATCTGATCCTGCCAGGGCCAGGGGTTGCGCCCAAAGGCGATCATGGGGCCAAACAGCGTGTCGGCTGCGGGATTTGCCTGCACCACAACACCGTTGTCGTCAGTCGCTACCGCGCCCACATCCAGGGAGGAGGTGGCTGTTTTTCCAGTTACGTCGGTCACTACCAGTTGAAAGCGGTAAGTTCCAAAGACCAGTCCCCTCACAACCGGTTTGCCAACATTAGTGGCTGACCATGTCACCGTGGTTGGACCGGAAACCTGGCTCCACTTATAGGTGACGGAAGAACTGGTGTCCGCCAGCGAGAAACTGCTGGTCCCATCAAGCGTGGCGGGCTTCCCGGCCCGCAGCGAAACCCACGAGGACCACCAGGGCGCATTGTCGGTCTTGAGGAAGGCGGTTGGCACTAGCCCGGGAGTCGCGGAATATTTCGCCGTCGTGCTGGTCATCGAACAGTTGCCTGCCGGGCTGCTGTCGTTCAGATTTCCGTCGAACTTCAAATCCATGACATTGCCGATGTCTGCGGTAACCGGTGGGCGGCTGGCATCGGGCAGCACAGTGTTATAGATGCGGAAGAAGCCCAGTTGCGCGGTGGTGTAATCGCTTCCGAACTGTCCGTCGGCATAAGGCCACTGCAACGTACTCAGAATCGCTTTGGAGTCCTGCCGGTAGTTCAAGCCGCTGCTGTCCCAGAGTTCACAGACAAGGCGCATCTTTGACGTATCGCGCTGCACGCGTACCAAAACGTTGGAAAGCCCTGCAAGAGAAAGTGCGCAGGGCGAGCCTCCGGCGACGCTGTCGCGTTTGTCAAAGATCCTCAGTTCGTTCATCGCATCCAGCGCCAGGTCGGCTCCGATTCCGTTCATGCCCCAGAGCAAACTGTCATTGGTCATCACGCCGGGGAGCGTCCAGCTGTGCAACTGAAACTCTACCCTCCACGACTGCGAATCCGCCATGTTGGCGTTCGGCACCGGTCCGATCTTTACTCCGGGTGTCAGCACGAGCGATTGTCCCGCGACGGCGACCCCTTCACCCGCGGATGAAAAAGCGACCAGCATCATAGACAGAAGCAAAGTGCTTTTGGTGGTATTTGTGAGAATCAAGCGGCCCTCCTGGCTCTGCGGCAGGATGGCTTTCCCTGCCGTCAATCCGATTTTGTGAGTACTGGTACTCTTCTCACAAGGTGCCTTTTGGTTAGATAACCAAGGGGAATCGGAATTCTCCGGGTGCGGAAATTCCTGTCTCCTCTATCGTTTACGCCGTTCGGAGTGCCTGAATGAACGTGGAAATTATTGAATTCACCGAAACGAAGGTGGCCGCCGTTGAACATCGCGGCGCGCCGGAGCGCGAGTACGAGTCCGCCTCCAAACTGATTGTCTGGCGCAAAGCAAATCGCGTGCCGCCGGACCGCCACCAAACCTACGGCGTTCACTATGACGATCCCCGAACCACGCCGCCTGATCAGTACCGCGTGGACTTCTGTGTTTCCTGGGATGCCGATGTGCCGCCCAATCCCCAGGGCGTGCTCAGCAAGGTGCTGCCCGGCGGGCGCTGCGCCAGAGTGCGCCATCACGGCTCACGGGAAAATGTGACGGCGGCTCTCTGGTTATGCGAGGTCTGGCTGCCCCACAGCGGAGAAGCGCGTCGCGACTTCCCCCTGTTCTTCCACTACGTGAACGTGGGGCCGGATGTGACGGACGCGGAGATGATCACGGACGTCTATCTGCCGTTGCTCTGATGGAACACTTCAAGGCACAATCGACCACCGCACCACCAGCTTCTTCTGCGTCCCCTTGCTCTTGTTCGTCATCACGAGCCGCTGAGTCTGCCCCTCGCTATTGTCGAGTCTGGCATCCCAGCGTTTCGTGTCGAAATCCAGCATGAGGTGCACCGGCGGGATGTTCGGAAATACGCATTCGCCATTCTGCGGAATGGGCTCGCCATGCCACTCGAAAGTACCGGACATCGGACCCGTATACTCACCGTCGGACGGGGGCAAACCGATAATGTGGGGCCTGTTGGTGAAGCTGTCCGACGCCGTCGGGGATAGGCTCGCCTGCGGAGTCGCCCCTGCGGGAACCAGGCCCCGCTTATTTTGCTTCTGGCTGACCACAGGCGCCGGCGGGTCCAGACGAAGGTCCGCGCGCCAGCGGAGCGCCCGGTACATCTTTTCTTCATCCGTGCCCGCCGCATCCTGCTTCAGCACGCTGTCCACTATCGGGCGGTAACGAGGCAGAATCAGGAGCGCGCTCCTGCGCCAGTTCCCCGTGTCCGGCATGTTCAGCAGGATGCGGCAGACGGCTTCCGCCTGCTTCGCGTTCAGATTTGGATTGGCGGGCGGCAGCAGCGCGTCCAGAAACACCTTGCCGCCGTCTGTGTAACGCGCCATCAGATCCGCCAGCATGGGTGCGAATTCGGGCGAAAGGGCGGCGTCATCCGTCATCGCGAACTGAACCAGTTCGCGAGCCACGCGCGCGTCTGCCAGAGGCTTCATGATCAGCGGCAGGTTTCCCCGGCCGTCGCTTTTCCAGCGCGCGATCAGTTCGTCATCAAGAATGTCCCGATACCAGCTGACCCACTCCGTCAACGTCGCCACCGTGTGATCCCGGTTCGCATCGTCCGTGGCCTGCAGCAAAGTACGGATCTTCGTCCGGGCCGCAGCCGGAGCAAACGGCGCGGCTTTGATTTCCTTAAACTGCGCGTTCGCCTGCCCAACCGACAGCCCCAGCGCCAGTGTGAGAAGGCCCGTACTGAAGTAGTTCCGCATTCCTATGCTGGTTCGATCCGTCCGCGAAGGAACGGGTTTCGAAAAAACGCCTGCCTAAATCGTTTGCCGCCTCGCCAGATTCCGGAATAACCCCGGCTCGTCCACCAGCTGCATGTAGGTGCCTTCCTGCACCACGCGGCCCTTCTCGATCACGTAAATCCGGTCCGCCGTCCGGATGGTGCTCAACCGGTGCGCCACCAGAATCCGTGTGGCCTTCATGCGCTTCAGACTCTCCGTTACGACGGCCTGTGTTCGGTTGTCGAGCGCACTGGTGGCCTCATCGAAGATCAGAATCGAAGGCTTCAGCACCAGCGCCCGCGCGATGAGCAGTCGCTGCCGCTGTCCGCCGGAGAGATTGCCGCCCCCCTCGGAAACCACGGTGTGCATCCCCATCGGCATCGCCTCAATATCCTCCGCCATGCCGGCCGCGCGCGCCGCCTCCCACGCGTCATCCATCGTGCGAACCCCACCCGTACAGATGTTCTCGAACACAGACCCCGCCATCACGCGCCCATCCTGCGTCACCACGCCGATCTGCCCGCGCACCGCGCCAATGTCCAGGCTCGAAAGCTCGCGCCCATCCAGATAAATCGCGCCGGATTGCGGAATTTCAAACCGCAGCAGCAGGTTCAGCAGTGTGGATTTGCCACTGCCCGATGGCCCTGTCAGCGCGATGCATTCGCCCGGTTCGGCTCTTACCGAAACGCTGTCCAGAATCAGCGGACCATCGTCGCGGTACCGGAACGTCAGGCTTTCGACGGCGATGGCCCCGCGCAGTTTGCCGGGATGCGTGCTGGAACTTCGGATCTCCGGCCTTGCCTCCAGAATGGTGCGCATCCGCTGCCAGAGATTCGCGGCAAGTACAAGGCCGGCGCACGTGTCACCCGCGGCCGTGACCGCTCCCAGAAACGAGGTCAGCGCGGCATTGCAGGCCAGAAAAGGGCCCAGCGCGATCTTTGTGCTCAGCAGCCACAGGAAGCCCAGCGCAGTTGCCAGCGCGGGCATCGTCATATTCACGATGCGCACTCGGTCGCGAATCGTCCGGATCTCAATGCTCAGCCGTTGTTTGCGGCTGTATTCGAACGCCCACTGGGTAAAGGCCCGGTTCGCGGCGCCCGCCACGCGCAGCTTCGACACGGCGTTGATAGACTGCAACACCAGGCCGGACAGAATCTCATCCACGTTCTGCCATTCAGACTGCACACGGTAGAGCGCCCGCACGCCGAACCACGTCACGGCCACCACCACCAGCCCGCTCGTGAGCGCGATCAGCGCCAGCGCGGGGCTGTACCAGAACATCAGCGCCAGCGTCAGGAAAGAAGTGACGCCCGCCAGCAGGGAGCGCAGCGAATCCGCCGTGAGCATCTGGTGAATGCGCGTCACCGCGTCCGCCCGCATGCGCAGTTGCCCCACCGTGAAGCCCCGGAAATACGCGGGGCTCAGCCGCAGCAGATAGTCCCAGACCCCGCACTGCAGCGTCTGGAAGGCCGAACTCTGCGCGCGCAAGGTCGCGACAGACTGGGCCAGCAGAAACAGGGCAGAGCCGAACGCCGCGGCCACCATTCCGGCCGCCACCTGCCACACCATGCCCGAATCCGCATCCGGAATCGCCTGGCCGATCAGAATCGCCGCGCCCTGCGGCGCAGCCATGCCCAGCGCGGAAGCCGCAATGCCCGCCAGCACGATGGTCCGGATATCGCCCCGCCGCTCCGCCAGCAGGTAGCGGATCAGGTTCAGGCTGGAAAGATCCTGCGGCAGCGGACGGTAAAGCATGCGGGCGAAAGCATTCAGCCCGGCGGAGCTTTCCGCCGTGGCGCGTTCGCGGGTACCGGCGGCGGGGTCGAAAATCTCATAGCGGGGCCTTCCGAAAAAGCCGGTCCGCAGCGGCAACAGCGCCACCGGCGCGCCATCTTCACGCCATGCCAGCAGCGGTCCGTTTTCCTGTCTCCACCACTCGCCGGAAAGCAGGACCATCCGTGTTCGAAGGCCGGAGGCTTCGCACAACGCCCGCAGCCTTTCCACATTCCTGCTGCCTTCGGGCGCGGGCCGCAGCTTCACGCACAGCGCAGCCGCCACCGCGCGCACCGCCGCTTCCAGCGGATCCGGGACCGTCTCTACCTCCGCCCCATCCTGCCCGCTTCCGCCCGAAAGCGCCTGAACCGCCGTGCGCATCATCCGGGCTTCCATGCGCCGCCTCTCGGCCAGGCGTCGCCGATCCTCATCCCGCCTGCGCCGCCGCACGTCGCCCAGCACCTGCAGAAATGCTGTGATCACCAGGTCCAGCGTCTTGCGCAGCGTGTCCGCCGCGTCCGGTGGCGGTGACTGCAGCACCGTCCATTCCGCTTCCGGATCAGGGCCGTCGCCGTCCGGTTCGAGCCACAGGCCGGGTACGAGCGCCAGCGTTTCGCCTTCCGGAATCGCCGTTCCGGCCAGCCGCCCGCCCGCCAGATCCAGCCGGACATAAATCAGTCCCGCGTCGATCGCGACCCGCTTCCCTCGCGGTAATATCAACATCCCCGGCTCGGCCATCCGGATCTCGCCCGGCGGGCAGAACACCCGCAGGGCCTCCCCCAGCCGCGTCAGCCAGTTTTCACGCGCGAACACCGTGGGCTCGCGTGGTTCCACCTCGCTGATTTCGAGGGGCACGGCCACCAGATCCCAGCCGGACCCCGCCGGGTTCGAAACCGGCAGAATCGCGTCCCCCGGCTCAATCGAGAACAGGTGGATGCGCTCGCCCGATTGCTGATCCACCGCAAACACCACCGCACTGCCGGACGCCAGCACAGCGGGCGGCGTACTTGCGTCAATCGCAATGTTCTGGTTGCCGGAGAAAATCACGCGATCGACTCCTCCGCGTTTTCCGCATCCGTCGCCGCGTCATCCGCCAACAGGTTCGCATAGAGCCCGCCCTCGGCAATCAGTTCCTCATGCGTGCCGCGCTGCATCACGCGGCCTTCCTGCAGCACAATAATCTCGTCGCTGTCCCGCACCGTGCTCAGTCGATGCGCCACGATGAAGCACGAGCAGCCGCGCCGCCGGATATTGCGATCCACCAGCTTTTCCGTCTCCGCATCCAGCGCGCTGGTGGCTTCATCCATGATCAGGATGGAGGGATCCGTCGCCAGTGCCCGCGCGATCTCCAGCCGCTGCCGTTGCCCGCCGCTCAGATTCGCCGCACCTTCCAGCAACTCGCTGGAATAGCCGGAGGGCAGGGCATCGATGGTACCTTCAATCAACGCGTCGGCGCAGGCCCGTCGTACGCGCTCTTCCGGCGTGGAAGCATCCCACAGCGTCAGGTTTTCCCGCACCGAACCTTTGAAAAGAAGTATGTCCTGATCCACCAGCGCCAGCGAATTCGCCAGGATTTCGGGCGGGATGGACTCGCGGGGCGTGCCGTCGAAAAGCACCTCGCCCGAGGTGGGGGAGTACAAGCCCGCCAGCAGCCGGGCGACGGTCGATTTGCCGGACCCGCTGCCGCCCACAAACGCGATGCGCTGGCCCGGCCGGATGGTGAACGAGAGATCCTGCAGCAGCGGCGGGGAGACCGGACTGTAACCGAACGTCACGTTACGGAATTCCACGTGGCCGCGCAGCCGTACCGGGCTGTCCGCCCTCGCGACATGCACCACTTCCGCGGGCGCGGGGCTGTCCAGCACGTCGTCGAGCCGGCTCAGATCCGCTTCCAGTTCCTGCATGCTGGCTCCCAGCGCCACCAGGCTGTTCACGGGCTGCAGGAAGCTGATTGCGAGACTCTGAAACGCTACCAGCATTCCGATACTCATCCGCCCCCGCATCACTTCGAACCCGCCCACCACCAATACCGCCGCCGTCATCAGCGCCAGCAGCAGCGGGGGCAGGGAACCCAGGTAATAATTCACCATGCTCATTTCGAGATGGCTGTTGGAGAAGCCCGCGAAAAATCCGGACCACCGCGCGAAGAAGTCGGATTCAAGGCCCGATGCCTTGAGTGTCCGGATGCTCTGCAGGCCCGCAATTCCCATGCCGGCCGTCTTGCCCTGCGCCATCGAGAGCCGCGCGTTGCCTTCCTTCCGCGCCCGCGCGATCCAGCGCATCATGGCGAAGTTCACCAGCGCGAAGCCCGTCGCCACCAGCGTGAGTGGCCGGTTGAACTGCCACATCACCACCATGTAGAAGACCATCATGAGCGCGTCAATGGATGTCGTCGCCAGCCGTCCCGAGAGGATCTCCGCCACGTCATCGTTCAGCCCGATGCGGTTGCTCACTTCCCCCGCATACCGCTGCGCATAGTAAGACGCCGGCAGTCGCAGCAGATGCCGCACAAACCGGCTGGTCTCCGCCACCGCCAACCTGTTTTGCAGCCGCCGCAGCACGCCCAGCTGAATGGAGCCGAGAAAGGCGCGCAGCGCCGCCGCGAGAAACATTCCCAGCACGAGCGGGCGTCCCCAGTCGGCCAGGCCTTCCACCAGCACCTTATCGACAAACGCTTCCATCAGCGCCGGAATCGCAAGGCCGGGAATCACCAGCAGCAGCGCCGTCGAGACCGCCGCCGCTACCGGCCACAGCGAGCCCTTCAGCCGCCGCCACATCCCGCGGATCACGCTGGGTTTTGCGCCGCCACGCCGGAACTCTTCGGTCTTCTCGAACGTCATCATGACGCCCGTATAGGAGCGGTCGAAATCTTCGAGCGGCACCGAACGCGGCCCGCTCGCCGGGTCATTCAGATAGACCTGGCCCTTGCCGTAGCCCTCCACTACCAGAAAGTGGTTGAAATTCCAGAAAACGATGTAGGGATACGCGGTCTGCCGCAGCGCCGGAATGTCGCGCTTGAAGGCCTTCGCATTCAGGCCATACGCTTTCGCGGCCTTCAGGATATTCGACATGCGCGATCCGTCGCGCGACACTCCGCAATCCCGCCGCAGAGTGGCCAGCGGCACAATTCGCCCGAAGTATCCCAGAATAATCGCGAGCGAAGCCGCACCGCACTCCACGGCCTCCATTTGCAGGATCATGGGAGTCCGCGCGCGTCCCGGCTTCAGCCCCGCCGGCTGTTTCGGCTTGTCATTCGGCGCGCCGGGCACTGGCCTCAGTAAACTCCCGTGATTTCCCGAAGAATCGGCAATAAATACGTCACAGGCGCACGGCCTTCGATGGTCACCCGCGTCGAATGCGTCAGGCCGGAGGTCACCTTCATATCAGGCCCCTTCGACGACGACCACCGGTATCCGGACACCGTGCCCGGATCCGTTTCGAGGCGCGCCCGGACCTCGATATACCCACCCTCCGGCATCAGATTCTGCACCGTCTCCGGATTGCCGATCGTGCTCGTGGCCCCTTCCTTCGTCACCGGAATCGGGGACACCGCCAGCACCGTGCCCAGAATACCGCCAAACCGCTCACGCTCCACCGTATCCGGCGTCACCTGCAGCTTCATGCCCGGCTGAATCTTCTTGCCGTCACGCACCGGGAAGTACGAAATACTGATCAGCCCGGTCTCTCCCGCCTCCGCCTCCAGCGTGAGAATCCTGCCGCCCGCGGGCAATACCTGCCCGGCGGACGCGATCAATTCCGCCACGCGTCCGGCATACTGGCTGCGCACGTTGCCATCATTCTTTAACTGGAAATCGTCCAGTTCAATGGTCTTCCGCAGCAGTGCGATCTCATTCTTCCGGGCAATTGCCTCATCCAGAAACTGCCTTGTGAGCGCGCCGTAGCGTGTCTCAATCTGCTGCAGTTGCCCGTCGATCAGCCCCAGCCGGGACGTATAGTCCTGAATCTTCGCACCGTTATCCCTCACGGCGGTTTCGGCGTCGGAAACCTCCTTCGTCGCGAAGCCCATCAGGCCCTCTTTGACGAGGTTCCGGTTCGATTCCGCGTAGGTTTCAAGAATCGGCTTCAGGCTGCCCGCGTCCGCCAGACTGCGTTGCAACGTGGCCCGCTGGGCTTCGAGTCCGGCCCGTTCGAGCTTATCCTGCTGCGCCTGCAACTGCATCTGGCGTTGCGCGGCGGCGGTGCGGCTCCGGTCCTGCTCTTCCAGTACGGCCACGGAACGCCGGTTCTCTTCAATGCGCTTCAGGATGTCCGCCAGATCGAGCGTGGCAATCACATCACCCTGTTTGATCGGATCGCCCGCCCGCGCCTGCAAAGTCAGAATCCGCCCCGCCACCGTGGTCTGCGCCTGCATCAGCTGACGCGGTCGCAATATCACGCCTCGCCCCGCGGCAATCGTCGGCACCCGGCCGATTACGGACCACACGACGAAAACACCCAGCAGCAGCCCGGTCACCGCAATCAACAGCCAGTGCTGCGGGCTGGCGACCGGCATGAGCCGTTCCAGATTATCCGGCGACGAAAGTCTGTCGAGCGCCTCCGCGCGGAAGAGTTTTTTGCCTGGCGTTGCCATGATGGATTTGCGGATGCAGCCTCAGGCGGATTGCAGACGCCGCTGAATCCAGTCAAACCGCGCTCCCGCCATCCCGATATTGTCCATCGCATCGCCATGCAGTTCGTCGTCGTGCCCCCCGGGAGGCTTGCCGCTGCCGGCTGACGCGACGGTGTTGCGAAGGCGGTCAGCCAGAAACATGGAAAGCGCGCGGTAAAAACGGGCCGCAAAGCCGTTATCTTCGGCCAGCTTGGCGTTCAGCCTGCGCCGGGGAATCGAAAGCACGAATGATCGTTCCACCGCCTGCACGGTGGCTGAAGGCATGGCCGCGTCCACGAACGACATTTCGCCCATCACCTCACCGGACATCAGCAGCGCGATCTGCTTCCCGCCCACCGCCGCGCTCCGGACCGAAAAACTGCCGTCAATAACCAGAAAAATGGAATCCAGCGGCTTGCCTTCGTCGATCAGGTTCACCCCCGCGCCCACTTCGCGCCGGTTCCCCGCGGTCACCAGCCAGTCGATATCGGCATCGTTCAGAATGCCGAGGAAGTACAACGCTTTTCGCATGTCAGCCTTGGGTCAGCATAGCGTTTCATCGTGTTGAAATCCACTGTTTGAAACCGGCTCTCCCACCAGCACCACCACGGTGCGCTCCGGCACCCGATACCGATCCGGAACGAGCAGCGGTTCCGGTGCCTCCAGTTCCGGCTCATTCGTGTCCACCGTCCGCCGCCAATCCCACCCCGGCACCACTGGCAACTCAAAATCGAGCGGCGTCCAATGCGCGTTCGCGATCACATAAACGTGATCCTGCCGTCCGTCCGGGCAGCCCTCCATATGCATCGCCAGCGACCGGGATTCGTAGGACCAGTCCGGCTCCCGCAACCGCACTCCATGCCACTCCACTCTTGGCGTACCGGGTTCGGGCTCCGCTGAAAAGCTTCCCCGGCGCAGCACGGGGTGTTCCCGCCGGAACCGGATCAGCCGCCGGAGGAACCGGAGCAACTCACCATTGGTCTCCGCCAGACCCCAGTCGAACCAGCTGAGCGCGTTGTCCTGGCAGTAAGCATTGTTGTTGCCACCCTGGGAACGGCCCACCTCGTCGCCCGCCAGAAGCATGGGAACGCCCTGCGAAAGCAGCAACAGCGCCAGCAGATTTCGCATCTGTCGCCCACGCAGGGCAACCACTTCCGGCGCATCCGACGGCCCTTCCACCCCGCAATTCCAACTCAGGTTCTCGTCGGAACCGTCCCGGTTCTGTTCCCCGTTGGCGTCATTGTGCTTCCGGTCGTAGCTCACCAGGTCCGCCAGCGTAAATCCGTCGTGGCAGGTGACGAAATTGATGCTGTGCCAGGGCTGCCGGAAATTGGCCGAATACAGATCGGGACTGCCCAGCAGCCGGGTCGCCAGGGCCGGCGCCATCCCCGGGTCGCCCTTTACAAACCGCCGGATATCATCGCGGAACTTTCCATTCCACTCGGCCCACCGTCCCCAGGCCGGAAACGTGCCCACCTGGTAAAGTCCCGCCGCGTCCCAGGCCTCCGCGATCAGCTTCGTTTTTGCCAATACAGGGTCATGCGCCAGATGCTCCAGCAGCGGCGGACTCGCCAACACCGAGCCGTCCTGACCCCGGCCCAGAATCGATGCCAGATCGAACCGGATGCCATCCACGTGCATCTCCGTCACCCAGTAACGCAGCACATCGCAGATCAGGTCCCGCACCACCGGATGGTTGCAGTTCAGCGTGTTGCCGCAGCCCGAGTAGTTCCGGTACTCGCCGGTCGTCATGTCCAGTGAGTAATAGGTGGGATTGTCGATCCCCCGGAAGGAATGCACCGGGCCGGTGTGGTCGCCTTCCGAAGTGTGATTGAAAACCGCGTCCAGAATCACTTCAATCCCGGCCGCATGCAGCGCCTTCACCATCGCCTTGAACTCATCCACCGGACTGGTCTCTCCGGAACCGGTCTCTCCGTCGGCCGAAGCATACGAGGCCTTCGGCGCGAGGAAAGAAATCGGGTTGTAGCCCCAGAAGTCACAACGGCCCTCGCCCGGCGTCTTTTCGAACTCAAACACCGGCAGCAGTTCCACCGCCGTGACACCCAACGCCCGCAGCCAGGGGATCTTCTCGATCACCCCCGCGTAAGTCCCCGGCTGTGACACCCCGGATGAAGAGTGCCGCGTAAACCCGCGCACATGCATCTCGTAGATCACGCTGTCGGCCAGCGGAATGTTCAGCGGCTGGTCGAACTCCCAGTCGAAGTGGCTCTCAATAATCGCTGCCCGCCAGCCGGTCTCCGTTTTTGCGATGGCGCGCGCATACGGGTCCAGCAGCGTCTTCTCCCGGTCAAACCGGTAGAGCAGCGGATTCTCATTGGGCCGCCGTTCCATGCGGAACGCATAGTGAATGCCCGCGTCAAGCCCCTGCAGGAAGGCGTGCCAGACGTCGCCGGTACGGTTCAGGTGCGGATCGAAGGGGAACTCCACCAGCGGTTCGTCCTCGCCGGGCGCGTACAAAACCAGCGTGACTGCCGTCGCATGCCGGGAATAGATGCTGAAGTTGACGCCGCCCCGCAGCACCGTTGCGCCATAGGGTAGCGGAGACCCGCGGCCGAATTCAAAAGCGGGAGAGAGTACCGTCCACAGCTTCTGCCGCCGATCCGACATGGCTTGAGTGTAACGGTTCAGACCCGCGGTGTCTTGTATCACTAAAACGAATTGCAGTGATTAAAATTTTGGATGAGGCCTTTACTGAATCCTGATCTCGTGCTGTAATGGTTTCTGAAAGGAGTGTTCCACGTATGAACACCAAAACCAAACAAACCACGAAGAAGAACCAGACGCACACGACAAGACAGGACCGGACGCCGAAGGCGCGGACCCATGGAAAACAGAGTCCAGCTCCCCCCGCGTTTCACGAACAGGAGTGCATAGCAACCCGGATGTTCCGATAACCGCACCTCCGACGAATCCTTAGTTTTCGTGCTCGGCTGAGACTCCCTCCCGCAATGTTGCAGGAGGGAGTTTTTGTTATTCCGCGCCTGCTCTTCCGCCAGACGCGCTACCCTGATGGCGGGAGTCCGCCTCACGTGCTGAACCGATTTCTCTACCTCTTATTGCCGGCTGCACTCGCGGCCCAGAGCTCAACTCCAGCCAGCTTATCTCAGCACGTCGTCGGCGACTGGCTTGGCTCCCTCGACCTCGGCGCGGCCAGGCTGCGTCTGGTGGTCCACCTCACAGCAACTGCGGAAGGGCTGACCGCCACTCTCGACAGTCCCGACCAGAATGCCAACGGGCTGCCCGTCACGAGCGCAACGCTCGATGGCGCAACTCTCGATGGCGCAACCCTCGATGGCGCAACCCTGACTCTCGTCCTGAAGAACCTCGGTGCAACCTATTCAGGACAGGTTTCCGCCGACCGGGCGGAGATCGTCGGAACCTTCACGCAGGGCGGTCGACCCCTGCCCCTGACCCTGAAGCCGCTCAAGGACATGGCCAGTCTGCGCCGCAATCGCCCGCAGAACCCCGTCAAGCCCTACCCCTACCGCGAAGAAGAAGTCACCTACGAGAACAAAGCGGCCGGCTTCCGCCTCGCCGCCACGCTGACCATTCCCCCGGGCAAGGGTCCGTTCCCCGCCGTTGTGCTCATCACCGGTTCGGGTCCGCAGGATCGCGACGAAACCATCCTGGACCACCGCCCGTTTCTCGTCCTCGCCGATTTCCTCACTCGTCGCGGCTTCGCGGTTCTGCGCGCCGATGACAGAGGCGTGGCCAAGTCCGGCGGCAACTTCGCCACCGCCACCACGTCCGATTTTGCCACTGACGCGGAGGCCGGGCTCGCGTATCTGAGGACCCGCGCCGAAGCCGATCCGAAGAAACTGGGCCTCATCGGCCACAGCGAAGGCGGTATCATCGCGCCCATAGTCGCTGCCCGTGATCCCGGCGTTGCCTTCATTGTCCTGCTCGCGGGCAGCGCCGTGCGCGGTGACGAACTCCTGGTGGCGCAGGTAACGGCGCTGGCGGTTGCGCGCGGCGCGACTCAGGAACAGGCTGCCGCGGTGACAAAACAGGAACGCGAGGTGATCCAACTGGTGCAAAGCCCGGCTCCGGACAGCGAAATTCCCGCTCCCGCCAAGCCCATGCGCTCGCCCTGGTTCCGGGAGTTCCTTGCCTACGACCCCGCCCCGGCCCTGCGCAAAGTACAGTGTCCGGTTCTTGCCCTCAACGGCTCAAAGGACACGCAGGTCCCGCCCGGACAAAACCTTCCCGCCATCCGCAAGGCCCTCGAAGAGGGCGGCAACAAGCGTTTTGAAACGGCGGAACTGCCCGGCCTCAATCACCTGTTCCAGACGGCGAAGACCGGTTCCCCCACCGAGTACGGCGATATCGAGGAGACGCTTGCCCCCGCTGCGCTGCGGAAGGTGGCCGACTGGCTGACGAAAATCCTACTTGCCCGGTAGCTTGAAACCCACATAGGTTCCCGAACTGATCCCCATCAGCCCCAGCAGGGTAGGGCTGAAGTCCGGCATGTGCAGGTCGGAAAACACTTCCACCACGAACACCAGACCCAGCACCACGGTCCACGCCGCCATCTGGAAACGGTCGAAACTGATCCCGTTCTCGTCAGTGAGAATGTCCGTCAGAAAGCCTTTCGAACATGTCGGGGTTGTTGCCGGTACAGGCTCTGCCGCCGGATCAGCCGGTACCGCTGCCGCCGCCCCCGACGGCTTGCCCGCAATCTGCGACGTCAGCCCCGTGGCCGCGCTGATGCCGACCAGAATCAGTACACCCTGCGTCAGCGAATCCCGGTTGTTCGTAATCAGCCATATATAGAGATACGAAGCCACAATCAGCAGGAACCACCACGCCATCTGGCTTCTGCCCAGGCTGTAAGGCCGCGTCGTGCCATCGCCCGGATTCGGACCCGGCACGCGAATCAGCCCACTCCGTGCCGCCAGATAGCCCACAGTCAGCACCAGAATCCCGATAAAAATGAAAACCAGCGTCGCATAAGGAGGATACAGCCGGAACGCCAGCGGATAACTGCCATAGAACGTCGTGGCGTCCTTCAGCCCCACGCTCAGCATTAGCAGGGTCGGCGAGCGGTGCTTGCGCAGAATCGCGCGCCACGCCTGCCGGTTCATTTCGGCGTCGGTATCGGTGTTCTCCGGCGCATTCAGCTCAAAGGCCAGCGTATTGCTCCCCGCCACCATCACCGCCGGATGCGTGCCCATCAGCGCATGCCCATTCAGCGCGATCACCAGGTTTCGCGGGTCATGTTTCGCGCTGTCCGCCCGCACCCAATCATCCAGATTGCTGAACCGGATCGTCACGGTCTGCCCGAGTTCGCAGTGGTCGCCCGGGTCCGTCATCTTCGGATCCACTGTCTTCGAAGCCACCTGATGCGGATCATGGCAGGCCGCATGGTCGATCTTCAGTTCCACCGCCGGACTTACGGGGGGAATAACGATCGGCGCCGCGACCGGCGGCGTTGGCGTCTGCGCCGCCATTGCGGCGGCCATCAGCAATCCGGCGGGAATCAGAGTGGGTATTCGCATGGGCAGAGATTCCGTTTACTATACTCCAATTCCCATCTACCCGCGGTTCCGATTGTCGATGTACTCTGATTCTGCAAATTGTATATATCAAAAAAATCGATACCATGAATCGACTCAATCTATTTCGCCTCGGCTCCCGAACACGAAATAATGGAACCTTCTCCGGGTAAGAGAACCAGAAGTCCCTGTCGAATCCACCATGTCGAATCCAACCGCTCTGCTGCTTCAGGCAGCACCTGACCTTACTGCGCGCCTGAACGCGCTCGAAGCCGCCGCCAAAAGCGCGCAATCCGCCGGCGACAACGCCTGGATGCTCCTCAGCGCCGCCCTCGTCCTGATGATGACCGGCCCGGGCCTCGCCCTCTTTTACGGTGGTCTGGTCCGCCGAAAGAACGTTCTCAGCACCATGATGCACAGTTTTGTCATGATGGGGCTCATCACGGTCATCTGGGCGGTGGTGGGTTACAGCCTCGTCTTCGCCGAAGGCAATCCCTTCATCGGCGGCCTGAAGTACCTGTTCCTCAATGGCGTCGGCAAAGACCCGAACGCTGACTACGCCGCCACCATCCCCCAGCAGACCTTCATGATTTACCAGTTGATGTTCGCCGTCATCACCCCGGCGCTCATCTCCGGAGCCTACGCCGAACGCATCAAATTCAGCGCCATGACCCTCTTCACCACCCTCTGGATCTTCGTCGTCTACTTCCCCATGGCGCACATGGTCTGGGGCAAAGGCGGACTCCTCAACGCCTACCTCGGCGGCTCCATCGCCACGCTCGACTTCGCGGGCGGCACCGTCGTCCACATCACCTCCGGCGTCTCCGCTCTGGTCTGCGCCATCTATCTTGGCAAACGGCATGGCTTCCCGAATGAACCCATCAAGCCGCACAGCCTTGTGCTCAGCGTCATTGGCGCGTGCATGCTGTGGGTCGGATGGTTCGGCTTCAACGCCGGCAGCGCGCTGGCCGCCTCGGGCCTTGCCACCAGTGCCTTTGTGGCTACCCATTTCGCCGCTGCCACTGCCGCGCTCAGCTGGATGCTCGCCGAATGGCTCCACTCCGGCAAGCCCAGCATGCTCGGCGGCATCTCCGGCGCGGTCGCCGGTCTGGTCGCCATCACCCCCGCCTCCGGCTTCGTCAAGCCCATGCCCGCGCTCGTCATCGGCCTGCTCGCCGGGCTATTCTGCTTCTGGATGGTCACAGCCGTCAAACAGAAGTTCGGTTATGACGACACCCTGGACGCTTTCGGCGTGCACGGCGCGGGCGGCACCCTCGGCGCAATCCTCACCGGCATCTTCGCCACCAGCGCCGTGAACGATGCGCCTATCAACGGTAAAGTCGTCCCGCTCGGCCTCGTCGATGGCAACGCGATGCAGATTGTGAACCAGGGCATCGGCATCCTGATCGCGGTCGGTCTCGCCGTCGTGGGTACATTCATTATCCTGAAGGTTTGCGATGCTTTGATCGGCATGCGCGTTGATGGCGACGAGGAAGAGCAGGGCCTGGATCTGAGCCAGCACGGCGAAGAAGGCTACATCCCGGAAGCCTGATTGAGAGAGAGACCAAAATGAAGAAGATCGAAGCAGTCGTTCAGCCGTTCAAGCTTGAAGAAGTCAAAGAGGCTCTGAAGAACATTGGCATCGATGGCATGACCATCAGCGAAGTCCGCGGCCACGGTCGCCAGAAAGGCCACAAAGAGGTCTATCGCGGCCAGGAGTACAACGTCGACCTTCTCCCCAAAGTGAAGTTCGAACTCGTGGTTTCCGACCTCCGTTTCGAAGAGGTTCTCGAGACCATTACCAACGCCGCCCGCAGCGGCAAGATCGGCGATGGGAAAATCTTTGTATACGAAGTCGCCGAAGCCATTCGCATCCGAAATGGTGACCGTGGCGACGCGGCCATTTAAGTAACTCTCTCGTGACAGAACAGGACATCCGGAAACAATTCTTTGCCACCCGGGACGCGGCTTCCATGCTCGCCTCCCGCACCGCGCTGGTCGATTCCATCGTCTGCGGACGCTGGGACGCGGGCATGCCAGACGGCGTGTCCCTGGTTGCCGTCGGTGGCTACGGGCGCAGGGAACTGTTCCCCTGTTCCGATATCGATCTGCTGATTCTCACGCCGGACGAAAAGACCCAGTCCGCCATCAAAGAGCCACTCTCGCTCTGCCTTCGCGACCTCTGGGATCACGGGCTGCGCATCAGCCAGTCCGTCCACATTCCCCAGGATTGCAACCAGATTGACGCCGCCAACGCGGAGCTTGCCGTCAGCCTTCTCGATCGCCGCTTCCTCGCGGGTGACGAAGCCCTCTTCCTTCAGATCAAAGACCCGCGCGCCGACCTTGGCCGCAACATCGCGCAACTCACCCGCGAACGCCATAAACGCTATCAGGACACCATTTATCACCTGGAGCCAAACGTCAAGGACGCACCCGGCGGTCTTCGAGACCTGCAGGTCCTCCGCTGGCTCGCCCGCCTCGGGGCAGGGGATCAGGAAACGCCCCCCGGCGTGGAAGCGCTCTTTGAAATCCGCTGCTTCCTGCATTACCTCGCCGGTCGCGACGATAACAAACTCGGCTTCGACCGTCAGGATGAGATCGCCGAACTCGCCGGCAACATCACGCCGGAAGAACTGATGCGCTCGTATTACAAGGCGGTGCGGGGCATCGCCCGCCTCGCCAACCGCCGTCTGGAACGCTTCGAGGCCAAACGCAGTTCACTTTTCTCCCAGTTCCGCGACCGCTGGGCCCGCCTCTCCAACTCTGATTTTTCCATCGTCCACGGCGAAGTCTTCTTTCGCTCCTCCACCGCGGCTGTGACCGACCCGTCCGTCCTGCTGCGGCTCTTTGAATTCGTCGCACGCCACGGACTCTCGCTCGCCGGCGACACCGAGGAGCGCGTCGAAAAGGCCGTGCCGGGTTTCCGCGTCTGGCTCGAAAGCCACCAGCCCGTCTGGCCCGCCTTCCGCGCCATCCCCCGCCTCCCGCACGGCGGCAAAGCCATGCGAGCCATGTACAGTTGCGGTGTGCTGGAAGCGATCTTTCCGGAAATCCACGAAATCGAAGCCCTGGTCACACGCGATTTCAACCATCGCTACACCGTCGACGAACATACCCTGGTTGCAATCCAGACCCTGCTCGATCTGCGCGGGAAACAGGGCGATCTGTTTGGGGACCTCGTTTCCGAGACCGACGACATCGACCTCCTGGTCACCGCCCTCATCTTTCATGACGCCGGCAAGGGCGAACCCGAAGAGGGCCACGTCGAACCCTCCCGTCGCGTCGCCGCCCAGGCCCTCCGTCGCATCGGCGCCAGCGAACGCGTGCAGGGCATTGTCGATTTCCTCATTGCCGCGCACCTCGAACTCTCCGCCGCCATGCACGGCCGCGACATTTCTGATCCGGCCACCATCCGCGATATGGCCGGACGCACCGGTACCGTCGAGCGTCTCCGCCTGCTCACCCTGCTCACCTACGCCGATATCAGCGCCGTTCACCCCACCGCCATGACGCCCTGGCGGCGGCAGTTACTCTGGAACCTCTACGCGAAGGTCTACGCCGAACTCACCCGCGAACTCAGCGAAAAAATCGCAGCCCCGGCGCTCGACGTCACTCCGGAGCTGAAGCACTTCCTTGAAGGTCTTCCCCCGCGCTACCTCCGCATCCACGAACCAGCCGAGGTGCGGGAACACCTCCGTCTCGAAGCCGCGTCCCGCGAAAAGGGCGTTGCCGTATCGCTCAATCGCTCCACCGCCTGGGTGCTTACCGTGGTCGCGACCGACCGGCCATTTCTGTTTGCCTCCATCGCCGCAGCGCTCTCCAGCTTCGGTTTCAACATCCTGAAGGCCGAAGCTTTCTGTAACGCCCACTCGACCGTAATCGACAGCTTCACCTTCTCAGACCCTCATCGCAATCTGGATCTCAATCCCACCGAGTCCCAGGAAGTGATCCGCACCGTCATCCGCGTGCTGCGCGGCGAAGTGCAGGTCTCCGAACTCCTGAAACGTCGTCCGCGCGTGAAGCCGGATCCGTACGCCCTCGCCGCTTTCCGCGCCACCTGGGACAACCAGGCCTCGCCCGCCGCCACACTGATCGAACTCGTCACACAGGATCGCCCCGGACTGCTGTACGACGTGGCCTCGCTTTTCGCCCGGCACAACTGCAACATCGAAGTAGTGCTGGTCGACACCGAGGCCCGGAAGGCTCTCGATGTTTTCTACGTCACCAAATCCGGGCAAAAATTGACCGACGAAGAAGCTGCCTCCCTGGTCTCCACTCTCTCCGAAATCGCAAAGGTGAATTGATTACTGAAGTCACCGCTTGACTATCCAGGCCCGTGACCTGATACTGAAGTGGAGGCTTCACTAATGTCCCTGATTCATCACACCTTCGTAATCGAACGCAGCTACCCCAAATCCCCTGCTACCGTTTTCGACGCCTTTGCCGACCCCGCAAAGAAGCGCCTCTGGTATGCCGAAAGCCGCAATCACACCGTCGAGGAATACTCTTCCGACTTCCGCGTGGACGGCGAAGAGCGCTTCCAGTACCGCTTCCGCGAGGGCACCCCATTCCCCGGCGTCGCCATCACCAGCGCCGGAGTCTATGAGGAAATCATCCCCGGCGGGCGCATTATTATGGCGTCCCGCATGGCTCTGGGCGGCAATCTGATTTCCGTCACACTCGTTACCTTTGAGTTCCTGCCGTCGGATACGGGCACAACTCTGGTCTGCACCCATCAGGCCGCCTTCTCCGAGCAGTCGGACGGCCCCGAACGTCGCGAGGCTGGCTGGCAGACGTTGTTCGACAACCTTTCGAACTACCTCGAACATGTCTGATCCTTCCTCTGAATTGGATCGGGTCTTCCACGCGCTCGGTGACCCCACGCGCCGCGCCATCATGGAACGTCTCACGGATGGCCCGCTCTCCGTCTCCCGGCTCGCTGAACCTCTGAACGTCACCCTGACCGCCGTCATGCAGCACCTGCAGATTCTGCAGGAGTGTGGTCTGGTGTATACGGAAAAGACCGGTCGCGTCCGCAGTTGCCGTCTGGAACCCGGGGGCCTGGCACCGCTCGAAAAGTGGATCCGCGATCGCCGCTCCCCCTGGGAAAAGCGTCTCGACCGTCTGGGCGAACTGCTTGGGCCTTAGATCACCGTCCCCTTCCACTTACCCTTACGGAAGAAAACCAGCGCGGAGATCGTCATGGCGGTCTCCGCCGCTGGTATGGCGGTGAACACCCCACGGTGGCCCCATCCGAGCGCCGTGGAAAGCAGCCACGCCAGCGGGATCTGGAAGCACCAGTAACAAAAGAAATGGATGAACGTGGGCGTTCGCGTGTCACCTGAACCATTGAACGCCTGCAGAATCACCATGCCCCACGCGTAGCTGAGGTTGCCCACGCTGATGAACCGCAGGCAATCGGCCGCCACCCGCCGCACCGCCGCATCCGTCGTAAAGAATGCGACCAATTCCGGCGCGAAAATCAAAAAGACCAGCGCAATCGCACCCATGTAGGCCATGGTGTACCGGCCGGTCTGATACACCGCCGCCTCCGCGCGCTCCGGCTTCTTCGCTCCCAGGCTCTGCCCCACCAGGGTCGCGGCGGCATTCGAGAGTCCCCACGATGGCAGGATCACGAACATGAAAATCTTCATGGCGACCGTATAGCCGGCAACCGAAACGGAACCGAACGTCGCGCACAGCCGCACCAGCGCCGCCCAACTCGCCGTCGCGATCACGAACTGCAGAATCCCGTTGAAGGAAACTTTCAGCAACTCCCACAGCACCCGCACGTTCACCCGCACCTGCTCGCGGTAGACTCGTACCCGGCTGTATCCGCCCAGCAGGAAGAACAATTGCAGCGCCACGCCCACGCCGCGCCCGGTTGTGGTGGCGACCGCCGCGCCCATCACATTCAGCTTTGGAAACGGACCCCAGCCATTGATCAGGCAGGGGTCCAGCACCATGTTGATCGCGTTGGCCACCCAGAGCACACGCATGGCGAGCGCCGCGTCGCCCGCACCCCGAAACACTCCGTTAATCAGAAACAGCAGAAAAATCGTGACCGACCCGCCCAGCAGCACCCGCGTGTAGTTGGTTCCGGTGCGAATCACTCCCGGCGTCGCACCCATCATGCCCAGCAGCCCGGGCGCATAAAACCAGGCCGTCACCGCCACCGCAATCGAAACCACCACGCCCACCGCAATGGCCTGAACGGCCACCTCCGCTGCGCCGCCTGGGTCCTTCTCGCCAATCCGGCGCGCCACAAATGCCGTGGTCGCCATGCTCAGCCCCATCGCGATGCTGAACACCAGAATCAGCAGGGATTCCGCCAGCGCCACCGTGGCCAGCGAATCCACGCCGAGTCGCGCGACAAAGAACATATCGACCACCCCGAACAGTGACTCCATCACCATTTCGAGGATCATCGGAATCGCCAGCAGCATCACCGCCCGCCGGAGGTCGCCCTCGGTCAGGTCGCGGTCCGAACCGGCGAGCGCTTCGCGAATCAGTGCCCGGATTTTCCTCAGAGTCTCAGGCCTTCGGTTTCTTCGGAATCGTCAATCCGAGGTCTTCGCCGGTCAGAAACTTCGTCGCATAGATGATCTGCCCTGTGTGCTGGGCGAAATGCTCCACCACATTCATCACCGCATCCACGCCGGAAGCGTCGCGATTCTGAATCCGGTACATGCGGGTCAGTTGCTCCAGCGTCAGCCCTTCCAGTACTGCCGTCGCTTCCGCAACCGTCGACCGGATCTTCCCGGTCAGTTCCTCGCGTGAAACCCCACCTTCCAGGGCGAACTCCAGATCCCGCTCCCGCGTGTCCGGCACGCCACCCAGCCCGGAAACAATCCACTGCCGGGCATTCCCCGCCAGATGCAGAATCAGGTTGCCGATCGCGTTCTCATTCTCCTGTCCGCGCGCCCAGATCTGGTCGTCCGTCAGTTTCCCCACGCAGATCACAATCCGGTCCGTGAACAGGCGCAGTTTCGACACTGCCGCCGTCAGTAACAAACTTTCCACTGTCATCAGGTTTTTCCCGGCACCAGTATACCGATCCTTATACAATTCCCTTTATGGCAAAACTTGGATTCCTCGGACTTGGACTCATGGGCTACCCGATGGCCCGCAATCTTCTGAAAGCCGGACACGAAGTCTCCGTCTGGTCAAACACGGCCGCCAAATGCGAGCAGCTGGCCGCCGAAGCCGGCGCGACCGTTTGTGCCACTCCCGCGGATGTGGCCCGGGACGCGGAAGCCGTTTTCCTCTGCGTGGGCGATACGGCAATGGCGGAAGCCGTAATCCTCGGTGAGAACGGAATCAAAGCGGGCGCGAAGCCCGGCCTTGTCGTGGTGGACGCCAGCACTATCAGCCCGTCGGCCAGCGTCCGGATCTCCGAAGCTCTCGGCGCGGTCGGCGTCGAATTCCTCGGCGCACCCTGCACCGGTTCCACTCCGGGCGCCATCAACGGGACGCTGACCTTTATGATCGGCGGCAAAGAAGAGGTTTTCGAAGCCATGCGCCCTTATTTTGAAACCATGGGCAAGAAACTCTATTACTGTGGCGGTCCCGGCACCGGCCTGCACGCCAAGCTGACCCAGAACCTCGTCCTCTCCAACATCCTCCAGGCTTTCAACGAAGGCGTCGTTCTCAGCACCAGGGCTGGCATCGACCCGAAGATGATGCTCGACATCCTTTCCAACTCCGCCGCCAAATCCGGCCTCATCGAGTACAAAGCCCCCTTCATCTTCCGCCGCGACTTCACCACCAACTTTTCCGTAAAGTGGATGCACAAAGACATCGGACTCATGCTCGACAGCGCCGCCGAGCTCAATGTGCCCCTTCCGCTCACCGCTTTGACCCGCCAGATGTTCCAGGCGGCCATCGCCACAGGCCATGGAGAAGAGGATATCTGCTCTACAATCAAGGTTTTAGAGGGCTTGACTGGGGTGGAAGTAAAGGGCTGACCGTGCTGGTTCGCACGGTACCAAAAATAATATCCATTTTTTTAGTTGATTCCTGTTTCTGGATTTACTAATATTGGAATCAAGCCGGGGAGGTCAATTAACTCCCACCAAAGCGAGACTAACCTCTAAACTGAAAGACCCCTGAAGCAACCTCCCCGGCGCCCGCAAGGGTTTGGGATTTCAGTCAGCCTCGCAAAACACAGTCACTTCCCCCAAACAAAAATTGAGTACCGGCAAAACCCGCAAGTCCTGTCGTGCCTTTGCGATAGTGGGCCTCTTTGGCGTCTGCGTGATATGATAAGGATGTCTCCGGACCCCCTCTCTCATGCCTTCCCGCACTCCACCGAAGTCCCGCCGGCTTACGATTCTGGGTTCCACAGGGTCAATCGGCACCAACACTCTCGATGTCGTCCGGCAGAATCCGGAGAGTTTTTCGGTCTTCGCCTTGGTAGCCGGACGGAATGTGGACTTGCTGGCGAAACAGATTCTGGAATTTCGACCCGAGGTCGCGGTCGTGCAGGACGCCGAAGATATCGCCAGGCTCCGGGCTCTTCTACCAAAAACGGGAATCCCGGAATTACTGAGTGGCGCGGCTGCCCGCGTCCAGGTCTCCATCGCACCGGAAGCCGACACCGTGATGTCCTCCATCGTCGGCGTCGCCGGTCTCGAAGCGACTTACGAAGCGGTTTGCCGGGGCAAGCGCGTGGGGCTCGCCAACAAGGAAGTGCTGGTTTCCGGCGGTCAGCTTGTGATGGATGCCGTCCGGCGTCACGGCACCGAAATGATTCCCGTCGATTCCGAACACAACGGCGCTCACCAGTGCCTTCGCGCGGGACTCCGCCACGAGGCAACAAAGCTCATCCTCACCGCCTCCGGTGGTCCGTTTCGGACGACTCCAAAAGAACTCCTCGACTCCGTGACTCCGGCCGACGCCCTGAAGCATCCTACCTGGAAGATGGGCAACCGCATCACCATCGACTCCGCCACCCTCATGAACAAGGGTTTCGAAGTCATCGAAGCGCGCTGGCTGTTCGATTTCGGCCCGGATGATATTGAAGTTGTTGTCCACCCGCAATCCACCGTGCACGCCATGGTGGAATACGAGGATGGAACGGTCATAGCGCAGGTTTCCGCTACTGACATGCGCATGCCCATTCAGTATGCGCTCACCTGGCCGGACCGCTGGCAGGCGCCCGTCCCCAAAATCGACTGGACCCAGGCCCGCCAGTGGGACTTCCATGCTCCCGATTTCGACAAGTTCCCCCTGCTCGGCCTTGCTTACGATTCCCTGCGGATGGGCGGCTCGGCTTCCTGTATCCTGAATGCTTCGGATGAGGTTGCTGTCGAGGCCTTTCTCGAAGGCCGAATCAGCTTTCCGTCCATCGCCCGTGTAGTCGCCCAAACGTTGGAGAAAATGCCCCATCGCGAACCCGCCGGCGTGGCGGACATTCTGGATGTGGACGAGACGGCGCGCCGTGTGGCGCGTCAGGTAATTGAAGCCAATGGCGTAACGTTTGCAGTGACGGGGCCGGTTCCCGTGACGGCAAAATAAGGATTCCGAATGAATATTCTGGCTGTTCTCTCCAACATCTGGTGGTTGCTGGTTCTGATCGGGGTCATGATCCTGGTGCATGAACTGGGGCATTTCTGGGCCGCGCGCGCCTTCGGCGTCAGGGTGGATATCTTCAGTTTCGGTTTCGGCCCCCGCCTGTTCGGTTTTCAGCGCGGCGACACCGACTACCGGTTCTCCCTGTTCCTGTTCGGCGGCTACGTCAAAATGGCCGGAGACCAGCCAGGTGACGAGAGCGCTAACGACCCCTGCGGCTTCATGATGAAGCCCCGCTGGCAGCGGCTGATCATCGCCTTCGCCGGACCGTTCATGAACATCGTTCTCTCCGTCGGCGTCCTGACCGGCCTGTTCATGGTGCGCTACGAAAAGATTATCGACGACAACGGTGCCGTCATCGGTCACATCATGCCGGACTCCCCCGCCGCCAAAGCCGGCCTCCAGCCCGGCGACCGGATCGTTCGCCTGAACGGCAAAGACAACCCGGATTGGGAAGACATCATCACCACGGAAATCAGCAGTGTCGCCCGCCCCATTACGGTCAGCTATGAGCGCCAGGGCAAGATCTCGTCGGTTTCCGTCACGCCGGTGCTCGAAGAGCGCTCCGGCATGGGTGACGCCGGTTGGGCCGGGCAAAACGAGATCCAGGTCGGCGGTGTCACCGCGGGAATGCCCGCGGCCTCGGCGGGCCTTAAGGTGGGTGATTTGCTGCTCACCGTGAACGGCGTGCCCATTCACTCCCGCTTCACGCTCCCGGAAATCATCCGCAAAAGCGACGGCAAACCCGTCACGCTTGAATACAAACGGGACGGCCAGACGCGTACCGTCGCTATGGTGCCGGTCTTTAAGAATCTGGATGGCACCGCGCGCTGGATGATCGGCGTCGCCTCGGACGTGAAGTGGCACATCCAGAAAACGCAGCTTTCCTTCCCGGCGGCGCTCTCGGAATCTCTTCGCCAGAACCGCAAATACGGCACGCTGATCCTCGACCTCCTGGGCGGCATTCTCGAACGCCGTATGCCCGCGAAAAACCTGCAGGGCCCGGTCGGCATCGCGCAGCAGGCCACTCAGGCCGCTCAGGATGGCCCTGTGGCCTTCCTCACGCTGATGAGCCTGGTCAGCCTGAACCTTGCCATCCTGAACCTGCTGCCTATCCCGATTCTCGATGGCGCCATGATTCTCACCCTGCTCATCGAAATGGTGATGGGTCGGGATATCAGCCTCAACGTGAAGGAAGCCATGCTCAAGGTGGGCTTCGTCTTCCTCATGATGCTGATGGTCTTCGTGCTCTATAACGACATTGCGCGCCGCTTTACCCCCGGCCTGCTCATGCCGTCCGCCGTATCGCACAGCACCGCGGAAAGGCCGAAATAGCTTCCGGCCCTGCAGGTATTCTGAAGCGACAACTGCTTTCCGATCATCTGCTAACCTGACTCAAGCCCATGCAGTGTACGTGTGTCCGCCAGACGGACCTTCCGAACACCTCGAAGCTCTTTGCGGATCTGATCTATCACTTTGATCGGGTTGCGGACCTTTATCCTTGGCAGCCCAACAGCCTGGATGAAATCGCCCGTGCTGCACAGTTCTCCTTTCCGGATGAGCGCCGCGCCGCTGTTGTCCGCGCGCTCGAACCCCTTAACCCCGGCAACCCCTCGCTCGCCATTCTCGCCAGGCCCGGAACCGCCGCCATCATCACCGGTCAGCAGGTCGGCCTCTTTTCCGGCCCCGCCTACACTGTTTATAAAGCGCTCACCGCCATTCGGATTGCCAGCGAACTCACCGCGTCCGGGACCCCCGCCGTGCCTATGTTCTGGCTGGCCACCGAGGATCACGATTTCGCGGAAGTGGACCACGCCGATGTCTTCGGCGAGTCGATGCATCCGGTCCGCCTCCGGACTTCCACCCCGGCGCATGCCGGTTCCATCCCCGTTGGCGAACTGCCCATTGGCGATGTTCCCCTCACGCAGCTTCGCCAGGCTCTCCAAGGCCTCCCGTTCGCTGACGAAGCCTGCGCCCTCGTGGAACGCGCCTACCAACCGGGCCAAAGCATGGGCTCGGCCTTCGCCGCCCTCGTTCGCGAACTGTTCGCGCCCTACGGTCTGATCCTCATCGACCCGATGTCTTCCGAACTGCGCGGCATCGCCGCTCCCTTCATGCGGCAGGCCGTCGAGCGCATGAATGAGCTTTCTGACGACCTCGCGGCCCGCGGCAAAGAACTCGTCGAACGCGGCTATCATGCCCAGGTTCTTGTAGATAGTAAAACTTCCCTCGCGTTTCTTCTGAAGGACGGCCAGCGTCTCGCGTTACGCCGTTCCGCCGATGGCTTCACCGCCGGCCAGCAGAAGTGGACCACCGCCGAACTCGCCGCAAAGGCCGCCGAACTCTCGCCCAACGCGCTGTTGCGCCCCGTCCTGCAGGACTATCTGTTTCCCACCGCCGCGTACGTCGGCGGACCTGCGGAACTCGCTTACCTCGCGCAATCGCAGGTGCTCTACAAAAAACTTCTCGGTCGCCAGCCCGTGGCCTTCCCGCGCGCCGGCTTCACGCTGGTGGACGAACGCGCCGCCAAGCGCATGGCGAAGTATCGCTTCCAGCCGCAGGACCTGATGGTGCGCGAGCAGACCCTCCGCGAAACCGTCGCAGCCCGGCTCGTTCCGCCGGGCCTGACCCGGAGTCTCGAAACCACCAAAACCACCGTCGCGCAGGCGCTCGACGCCTTCAGTGCCGACCTCGCCGCCTTCGACCCGTCGCTTGTCACCGCGCTCGCCACCAGCCGCCGCAAGATCGAATATCAGGTCGCGAAGATCACCCGCAAGACGGCCGTCCAGATTCTCGCCAAAGACGAGCAGGCGCAGCGCGATTCCGCCATGCTCAGCGGCACGGTCTTCCCGGACGATCACCTTCAGGAGCGCCTCTACTCCATCATTCCGTTTCTCGCGAAGTTCGGCCCCGGCCTGGTGGAAGAAGTCTACCGGCAGGTCCGCGTGGAGTGTCCGGATCATCAGTTCGCCGTCCTCTGATACCATCTTTCCGGCGGTGGTTCCCGTGAAACGCGCACGCATCATCCACTGGAGACCGGAAGAAGCCGGCCCGCTTCTCCAGGCCGTTCGCACCGCCGGTTACGAACCTGACTACGGCAATGAGATCGACGGCGGCTCCGTCACCCGCGCCATCTCCCAAAATCCCCCGGATGTCCTGATCATTGACCTCAGCCGTCTGCCCAGCCATGGCCGCGAAGTGGCCGTCTGGCTCCGTGGCCGCAAGTCCACCCGCCACATCCCCATCGTGTTTGTCGGCGGCGGGTCCGACAAGGTGTCCGCCATTCGCCAACTCCTCCCGGATGCCACCTACACCACCCTCGAAGAACTCGGTGGCGTGGCTGTGACTGAATCGCGGCAGCCCGTGGTCCCTCTTCAGATGATGGACCGCTACAAAGGCCGTACCGCCGCGCAGAAAATGGGTGTGCGGCCCGGTTCCACCGTTGGCGTGATCGATCCTCCTCGCGACTACCGGACCGTCCTCGGCACGTTACCCGAAGGCGCGGAACTCATCGAAGACTCCACCGGTCCGCAGCCCGTCACCATTTGGTTCCTCCATGAACCGGAACCGTTCCTCGCGTCGCTCCGTCACATGCGCGCGCTCGCTTCGAAAACCAAACTCTGGCTCCTCTGGCGCAAAGGTTCGAATAACGGTATCTCGCAGAATTTCGTGCGGGAATCCGCCATCGACGCGGGCCTGGTCGATTACAAAATCTGCTCTATTGACGGCCACTGGAGCGCCATCGCCTTGGCGCGCAGGAAGACATGACCGGCCCCATCCTGCCGCGCAGTTTCTACGCCAGGGACACCATCACGGTCGCCCGCGAACTGCTCGGCAAGGTTCTGGTGCACGGCGACGCGGCGGGGATCATCGTCGAAACTGAAGCCTACACCGCGCACGGGGATCTCGCCGCCCATTCCGCCGCCGGTCTCACACCCCGCACCCGGGTCATCTTCGGCCCGCCCGGTCATGCCTATGTTTATCTGTCGTACGGAATCCATGAGTGCCTGAACATCGTGGCGGAGCCTGCGGGAACACCGGGTTGCGTCCTGCTCCGCGCGCTCGAACCCGTGGCGGGCCTCCACCTCATGCGCGCCCGCCGTCCCGCCTCCAGGACTCCGCGCGATCTCACTTCCGGCCCCGGCAAACTCGCTCGCGCACTGGGCATCACCCGCGCCCACTACGGCGCTGATCTCACGCGTGGCCCGCTTACCGTCCGAGAGCCCCTGCAACCCGTCGAATTCGCGATCGACGTCACCCCGCGCATCGGCATCACCCGGTGCGCCGATTGGCCCCTCCGCTTCCTCCTCCGCGGCAATCTCTTTATCAGTCGCTGAGCTTGTCCGCTTCGGCGCTTCCTTTACGCAAACGTAATAAGAGACTTTTTTCTGCCTGTGAATTTTTTTCGGGAGATTTTAGCAAAGATGTTGAGTATCCTGTTAAGAACCGTGAAACCGATGTTCCGCGAAGTATCGCCGGAGAAGTCAGCGCCAGGCGCTCATACGGAGCCTTCGGACATTACCCGCGTGTTACAACGCTGGAACGCCGGCGACGAGGGCGCACGAGCTCAGCTCATCGACTATATGTATCCGGAGCTCAAGAAAATCGCGCAGGCCCGCATGCGTTCGGAACGGGAGGATCATACTCTCCAGGCCACGGCGCTGGTGAGCGAGTTCTTCCTCCAGTTGGCAAAGCGCGAAGACCTGGTCTGGCAGAATCGCGGGCATTTTCTGGCAACCGCCGCGCAGGCCATGAAGCGGCTTCTGATCGACCACGCGCGCGCCCGAAATGCGGCCAAACGCGGGAGCGGAGAACCCGCTCTCACACTCGACTTCCTGAGTACGGATCTCCTCCGTCAACCGGTCGATATGCTCGATTTCAATCGGTATCTCGACCGCTTATGGGAGGAAGAACCTCGCATGGCGCAGATTGTCGAATTACATTGCTTTGGCGGTCTGACATATGTCGAAATTGCCGAAGTAATTGGCGTGGACGCAAAAACCATCCGGCGTGACTGGCAACTCGCCCGTGCCTGGCTCGTTGGACACCTGAAAAGGGCGGACTAAGTGCCCACCCGTGACTGGGATCTGATTAAATCCGTCTTCGAAAAAGCGCGGGAAGCGCCGGAGCAGGATCAATCCCGGCTGCTCGAATCCCTGTGCGGTGGTGATACCGGCCTCCTCGCCTTCGTGCAGAGTCTCATCCGCAATGATCGGGAAGTTTCCCCTGCGGAACCCATGTGCCGCACGCGCGTATTTGCGGATCAAAATCTCGTGGCAGGCCGTTTTCGTATCATCCGTTTTATCGATCAGGGCGCCATGGGTGAAGTCTATGAAGCGTTTGACGAACGCCTTCACCAGCGCGTCGCTTTGAAAACTGTGCGCGCCGAACTGGTCCGTTCCCCGGACGCCCGGTCGCGTTTCGAGCGCGAAATCCGCATGGCCCGTGAAGTGACCCATGAAAACCTCTGCCGGGTTTTCGACTATGTCGAGGGCGATGGCGGCATTCCCTGTTACACCATGGAATTAATCGAGGGCGAGAGTCTGGCCTCGCTGCTTGATCGGGAACGCCCGCTTGCTTCCGACGCTGCCCTGGAACTGGTCCGGCAAATCGCCCACGGTCTGGACGCTTTGCATGAACGCGGCATTGTTCATCGCGATCTGAAACCCTCCAACATCATGCTCGCGCGCCATCCGCAACTCCGCGTCGTGCTGATGGACTTCGGGCTTGCGAAGCTCCTGAATCCCGAAGAGGAACTTTTCCAGACCCGCATTGAACAGCAGATGGGCGCGCCCTATTTCATGGCGCCCGAACTGCTGCGGGACGAACAGCCCTCCATCGCCTCAGACCTCTACGCCTTCGGCCTGATCGTCGATGAAATGGTGACCCGCAGCCGTGCCTTCGCCGCACAATCGCTGCAGTCGCTCTACTTCGCGAAACTCTGGGAATCTCCCATTCCCCCTGGCGAACGCAGTGACGGTCTTCCGCCTGCCTGGCAGGCGGCGATCCTGAAATGTCTCGCCGGCCAGCCCTCCGAACGTTTCGCCAGTGCCTCAGCATTCGTGGCCGCGCTCGAATCGACCGCGCCCGTGGTGGTAACCGCGGGGAAGGGAATTCGTCTGCCGGCGTGGAAGCCCCGCCTGCAGAGCGTTTGGGCCCCCATCGCGGCACGTCCCGTCACGCTGAGCCTCGCGGGTGCGCTCGCTCTGGCCGCGGGCCTCGCCATGACGTTCGCGACATCGCGTGCCGAAATTCCCGTCGTACAGGTTTATGACGTCGAGAATGCCACCGGTGACTCCACCATGGCCTATCTCTGCAAAGGCACCTCCAACGAACTGATCCGCCGGATGACGCGTCTCGAAGGTGTTCGCGTGGTTCCCATGCACGAGGTGCGGCGTCCGGGTGCGGCCGCGAAAGGCGGAGCCATCGCCGTCGAAGGGAGTCTGCTCGGCTCGGGCGATCAGTTGCGCCTCACGGTCCTGCTCACCGATCTGAAATCCGGAACCGTTTTTGGCACGGAGAATCTGGACGCAAAAGCCAGCGAATCGCTTCGCGTCGAGAACGAACTGGCCTTGAACACAACCGCGAAACTGGAAGCGCATCTGGTCTCCGGCAGCGGCGTAATCGGCAGCGTCCTGACTCCCGCCCTGCCCAGCTTCCTCACGTCCTGGTTCCGCTCTGCCGGCTTCCATCCACAATTGCAGGTGGCCGCGGGACCCACCACCAACGGCCCTGCATTCGATTCTTACCTGCGAGGCCGCCAGTTGATGGACGAGTTCACCCGCGCCAGTCTCGAAGCAGCGCTGCCTTATCTGAACAAAGCCGTCGAACTCGATCCGAAGTTCGCGCTCGGCTACGCCACCCTGGCGGAAGCCAACCTGAGCGTCATGACGTTCATGCAGACTCCCCAGCAGCAGATGATGGATGCTGCGCAGCGCGCCGCCGGTATCGCCATTGCGCTCGATCCGCAGTTGCCGGAAGCGCAGGCCGCTCAGGCAATAGTTCTGCAGGTCCAGTGGGATTGGCAAAAGGCCGAAGAGCACTTCCGCAAGGCGCTCAGCCTCAAACCCCGTTATCCCGCGGCCAAACGCCGCTATGCGGGAATGCTGCTGCAGTTCGGGCGCACTGCGGAAGCGCTTCCTCTCGCCGAACAGGCCTTTGCCGAAGATCCGTATGATCGGGGTGCGATTCCCGGCATGGGCCTGTACTACTTCCTCTCCGGAAGAATCGCGGAATCGATCAGTTTTCTCGAAGCCCAGATCGGAGAGAGCGACATGCAGGCCGCACGTCACAACCTCGGCGACTCTCTTGCACAGGCAGCCATCGCCGCTGCGCCCGCCGAACGCGCCCGGCTGTTCCGGCGCGCACTCGCGCAGGCGGACCGGGTAACGCTCATTGAAAGCAAGAGTGCCGGACCCGGCGGCTTCACCCCCACGGGTGACGAGATGCATGCGCACTACCTAACGATGATGGGTGACGCATCCGCCGCCGAGCCCTATTACCTCAAAATGGAGGCTGAGTATCAGGCTGGCGTCGCTTCGCCCTCTATACTCGCCTGGCTCTGCGCACTGCGCGGCGATAAAAACAGGGCTCTTACTTTACTCGAAGAAGGCTATGCCCATCGGGACCGGCGAATGCTTTATGTGAAGCTCTTTCCCGCCCTGGCAAGTCTGCATGCGGAACCTCGATTTCAGGCAATCGTCGCAGGGATGAAGCTGTAACGGTGCCAAAGAACCGTTGCCGGTGCGGCAAAACCGGTGGAACGAAAGGGAACATCGAACAATGAGCAAATCGACAAATCTGTTAAGCGAACCACTTGGCAAGAATGAGAAAATTGACCTGAAACTGAAGGGTTCTGAGCTTCATTTTCATCCGTTCTACGGACACGGCTATATCATGGTCCACGCGAAAGACGGTAAGACTCCGTCTTTGATTGTGGAGCGGGATGCGGAGACAAACCGACTTGTGATTCGCGTCGCTTCTTCCAGTAAGAAGCCCGCTCCGGCGAAGGCCACGAAGAAGGCAGCCGCGAAAAAAGCCGCTAAGAAAACCTCGTAAGGAAATTCTGGTGAATCTCGTCCGGGCGGAGCGCCTGATTCTGCAGGCGCGCTATTCTGAGGCCCTTTTAATCCTTGACCGTCTGCTGGAAAAGAACCCTCTCCACACGGAGGCATTGCGCCTGAGTGGGCTTTCCGCCCTCGCCGGCGGGGATCACAAAAGCGGACTACATCGGCTCCGGGGTGCGGCGAAACGTTCGCCACACCCCGCCACTCTTCTGGATCTGAGTCATGCTTTGCAGGCCTGCGGCCAATGGACCGAAGCGCTCGAGGTCCTGGATCAAGTCGCTGTCTCGGCGCGCGATGTCGCCTGGAATCGCGCCCGTGGCCTTGCGCTTTTCGGCGCGGGCCGTTTCCCGTCCGCCCTCGAATATCTTCTCGAAGTTGTCGCGGCCGAACCGGACTCCGAACCGGATCTGCAATGCCTGATTTCCTGCGCCTGGGCCGCTGCCCGTCCGGACATCGTTCTGGAATTCCGGCGTCGCCTCGCCGTTCTGCATCCAGACGATCCGGAGACCCAATCGAACCTTGCCACCGCTCTGTGGCAGGCCGGTGAGCCCGAAGAATCTCTCACCGTCGCACGCCGCGCTCTCGAAGCCATGCCGCTGCATGAACACGCCCGGCAGAACTGGCTGCGCGCGGTCGATCACACCACCTTCAATCCCTCCGAATCCCGTGACGCCTGGCGTGAGTGGGGACCGACGCCTCCCACTCCCCGACCCCGGCATTTTTTCCCTGTCTCTGTCTTTGACGATTCCGAAAGGTGTCTCCGCATCGGGTATCTCGTCGACGAAATCCATAGACTCCCCAACTCTCACTTCGTTCCACCCATGCTCAGTTCTCACTCCCGCGAAGGCGTTGAGATCTTCGGTTACCTCGCCTCGCCGGAAGATTCCGGCGCATGGGAGACCCTGTCGCAGATGCCTGTCCATGCCCGAGACGCGCGCGGCAGGTCGCCCCGCAAAATCGCACAGATGGTCCGCAAAGATCGCATCGATATCCTCGTAAATCTCAGCTGGGAATTCCGCCACCGGCACCTCGCCGTCTTCGGCTACCGGCCTGCCCCCGCCTGCGTGGAACTGCCGTTTTATCCCGCAACCACAGGCTCCGCCGATACCGGCTTCATCTTCACTGACGAATGGATCTGTCCGCCCGGCAAAGAATCCATGTACGTCGAGCAGCTCCGGCGTCCCGCCCACGGTTACCTGCTCTGGGATCCACCGCCCTCAGCCCCGGACCTGTCGCCGCTGCCTGCTATACACAACGGTGGCTGTACCTTCGGACTCTTTCAGCGACCCGCGAAGATGAATGACTTTGTCTGGGATGCCGTATGCCGGATTCTTCGGGACAGTCCGTCCGCAAGGCTCCTGATCCACCACCCTTCCGCCGCGCTCGACATTCCTGGTTCCGCCACGCGCCTTCTTCTCGAACAAAAGATTTCCTCTCGCGGCGTCGATCCCTCACGCGTCAGTTTCGCCGGTGCTCGCGACAACACCGCTCACCTGGCGCTGGTGGCCACCTGTGATATTGCCCTCGATACGTTCCCTTACGCCGGTACAACCACCACCTTCGATTGCCTGTGGATGGGCGTCCCGGTATTGACGCTGGCCTGCGAAACGCATGCAGGCCGCGTTGGCCATAGTCTTCTTTCCCGTCTGGGGCTGGATGGTTTTATCGTCCATTCCACCGATGACTACGTGAAGACGGCCGTTCATTACAGTACCGATTTCACCGCGCTCGCGCCAATCCGCGAGGGCCTGCGGCAACGCCTTCGAAGCTCCGTCTTCATGAATCCCCGTCTCGTCATGGACGGCATCGAACGGGAATATCGCGCCATCTGGCGCCAGTTGTGTTCCAAAACGAAAACCATCAAAGGAGTAGTTGAATGAGCGAAAAAGAGTATCTCTCCACGCCGGCTTCCTGGGATATTTTCCCGCCCTGGGGCTTCATGCCCCAGGATAACCTCGCAGCCGCCGCCAAGACGGTTCCTCCGCCCGACTGGATTGGGGGCCAGTCATCCTTTCTGAAGTGGCGGAACGATACGCTGCAATTCATTCAGGACTCCATCTGGCCCGTTTTTGATCCGCAGTCAATGAGTTGGACGGGCAAGTCTGTGCCAACGATGAAGGCTCTCACGATCGCCGATCTGGACCTCCTGAGGAATCTCTACACTTCTTCCCCGGACCCCCTGACTCTCCCGATCAGCGCCCCAGCCGGACTGCCGCCACGGCCCACCCAACAGGCCCTTTTCCAGGATGAAGATGTCATGGTACCCAAGTGGGGGCGGTTCTTCCGGAACTATGATCGGTCGTTATCAGACAGTGATGTGCTTGACCTTCTTGCTATTTTCAAGGCGGCCTATCTCGGGAAGGTCAATTCCATCCTTTGGCTGAAGACCAAACTCCAAAGACCTCGTCCCTGGCAGATGGCCATGATCCTCGGGTACAGTGATTTCGCATGCTACGAGGCTCTTTCGGCGGACACGCCCTCCATGGTCTGCGGCCATTGCTCGCAGGCGCTGCTCGCTCTTGGAGGCGTCATGGAAGACCGCATACGCACCGGTACTTCCATGACCTCAGCGAATTGGGGGGCGCTGCAGCAATTAGCTGTTGATATCGGTGACCGCCGTGTTCTGGCGCGCGTACACTACCCCTCCGACTCGATTGCATCCTGGATCATGATTCTCAAAATGTCCGAGTTCATCTTCGCCTACCCCAAAGTCAAAGATCTGCTGAAGGATGCCATCATGACCAAAAGCATCGTCTATAAGCTGATTCAGCAATCCGGCGGTTCCATCTACCAACCCATGCTGGACGCTGTGGCCAGGGCCTGACATGCCAGCCAAAATAGTGGCTATGGCCCTCATCCCGGGTTCCGTCCGGAGAGGCAAAACCATTCGCAGACACACGGACTACGGCATTTACGGCCGCGCCGCCTGGCAATGGTGGTGCCAACGGAATGGCGTCAACTTCGTCGTGCTCGATCAACCACCCGAAGACGCCGGCTTCCGGCGTCTTCCCCCCACCCTGCAACGCTGGCTTGCCATCGAGTCCCTCGCCGCGAAGTTCGGCGAGGATGCCGAGATCGCCATGGTTGACGCCGACACCATGATTCATTGGGACGCGCCCTCGCTTTTCGATCTTTCCCCCGAAACCATCCGCGCCGTCCGCGACGGTTCTTCCCGCTGGAACGAAAACGGCATCCGGGCCTTTGCACCCCTGTTTCCGGGTCTTGACCTCCGTTGGTGGGATGTCGTAAACACCGGGGTCGTCGTCATCCCCGCGAGTGAGCACAAACTCTTCCGGGAATTCGTGGAATTTGCCCGCCTGCATTGGGACCAAATTCTGAAAATAACCCGCGCCGGCGATGTCGGCACAGATCAGCCCCTGCTCAACTGCTTCCTGCGCGCCAAGGGCGTGCGCCTGGAGTACATTCCGCTGCCCTTCAACCTGCTGAATTGCGTCAACCTCCACCCCATCGAAGCCATGCTCGCCGCCTCATCCCGCAAGGAATTGAACCGAATCCTCTCGTTGGATCGCCTGTACGAATTCATTGATCTTGCCTGGATCTGGCATTTCACCAACGTCGTCGGCGCACGCGACCGCGCCATGAAAGAGACCTGGAAGCGCATCCGGCACCACTACCCCGGCGCGGACATCCCCGGCCCCGTCACCCCTATTTCACGTTGATCGTCACCACATTCGCCGTCTGCCCATCTACCGTCAGCACCACCGGCACTTCCCCCGCGCCCCCCAGGCTCGCCGGAATAATCAGATTCACCTGATCCAGCCCCGGATTTCCGGCCACCGCGCCGATATACTGCACCGTCACCATCACGCCGCCCACCTCCGCCACCACGTTCTTCGCCGCGCTGAAATTCCGGAATCCCGTCCCGTACAGGGACACGATCAGCACATCGGAAGCCCCGCCCATCGCGAGCGGCGCGGTCACGCACGTTCCAGCCCCGCCCGCGCATTGAAACACCGGCTCCGGAATCACTCCGCCCGCCGCCGTATAGACCGCCGCCAGCGCCGCCGCCACGCCCGTTCCGCTCGCGTTGGCCGAGTAGATCCCTGGCGCGACGCTGTCCACCTGCGCCATCCCCGTCGCGCCGCCAATCTTCACCGTCGCCATCCCCGCCGCTGTCCCGTCCGGCACCAGATATGCCACCTGCGTCGGCGACGTGTAATAGATCGGCGCCGCCCGCGTCACCCCCGCGCTGTCCGTCACCGAAATGCTCACGCCACCCAGCGACGTGGGGAAGGGCAGAGACGTCGCAATCGCCGTCGCCGCCAGGTTCGCGCCAAACGCCACCACCCACGAATCCACCGCGACTCTCGGAAAATACCCCGCGCTCGAAACCGTCGACACCAGCGTGCTGCTGTCGGTCGACGCGTTGCCCGATACCGTCAGCAGGCTGTTCGTCGAAAGCACCGGCATCGCGAAATCGGCAAGGTACTGCGCCATCGTTTCGCAGCACGGCGGAATCGCGTAGACATTCGCCGCCGCACTCAGTCCGAAGCCCTGGATCACGTTATCCGTCAGATTTCCGCCCGCCACATTCTCCAGCCGGATCGCCGTCCGCGGCGAGTTCGTCACCCGGTTGCCGGTCACGAAAAAGCTCGAAAACGGCCGCGTCGTCACCTGCCCGTTCGCGCCGCTCTCCGCCACCGAATGAATGGCCGCCGCCGCCTCCACCGGCCCCGCCGAAACCCCGCCATACCCGATCGCCCCGTCCACCAGATTGTTTTTCACCGTGATGGCGGACGACGGCCCGCTGCTCCACGGCCCGTTCGTCAACTGCTGCACCAGAATCCCCGCATTGGCCGTTCGCTGGATCAGGTTGTCATGCACGTTCGTGCTCTGCATCCCGCTCAGCCAGATGCCGCGCGAGTAAACCACCTCCTGCACCGTGTTGTTCGCCATTACGGAACCGGTGCCGCGCTTCAGCGGGTCGTTGTCAATCATGCCGAATCCCGCCGCCAGCCCCGGCACCGCCTTATCCAGCGTCAGCGTCACCATCTCCCCATCGGTGAGCGTCTGTGCCGCTGCCGCCGGGCTCTCCGCCACGATGTTCGCGCTGCCCGCAACCGAGGCGTCCGCCGGGCTGATGAACGAAACCGGCGCACCCGCGGCAAACGGCGAGTTGGAATTTCGCGTCACCTGCACCGTCGTCCCCAACGGAGTTCCGGAAGGCGTCCCGGCCACCGTCGCCGTCCACAGCGCGGACATCGACAGCGCATCATCACAAGTCCTCCGCACAATGTTATTCGTGAACGCATTGTTTGCCAGCGCGAAGCTCACATGAATACCGTCCGCATTCGTGCTGATCAGCCTCCCGCTGCCGGGGCGGGGAATCACCTGTACGTGGTCCGCGGTCGCGCCGCTCGTTCTGACGAAACTGAGCCCCATCTGCCCGCCCGAGTAAATCGACACGTTATGTACTGTCACCTTCTGGCCCCCGGTCACCTGAATCGCCGCCGGTCCGCCGCGGTCCGTCCACACCAGCGTGTCTCCCGGCTGAATCACCGCGATATTCGGCGGTTGCGCCCACGGGTCCGTCAGGTTGCTGATCTGGATCGTATTGCCGGAAACCGGCCGCGCCGCTCCCAACCGGCCCACCTGCGCCAACGGCACGCCATTCCGGAAAATGAACATCCGGATCGTGTCGCTGTTGTCCGCCGCGCGGTTGCCATTGAAGTCCGCCGGTGACTGCCACCCCGCGAGCGTCTGGAACGTCAGCCGCCGGTTCACCGAATCCACCGCCGTGATGCCCGCCTGCGTGAACGGCAACTGCTGGTAATCCACCGTAAAGTTCTGCAGCGTCACGCCAATGCAGCCCGCGCATTCCATCGCCGCCGTGTGGCTGCTTGCAAACCACAAATCCGAATTCTGCAGATCCACCGTCAGGTTCGCCACACCACTCAGCAACACATGCTGGTTCGCACTGTGCGGCGACAGAAAGAAATAGCTGCCCGGGTCCGCCGTCACCGTGCCCACCCCGTTCTTCACCGCCCACGCCACCCCCGCCTCGAACAGCGGTCGCGCGTCCAGACCCGCCTGATTGGGCGTCATGTTCGACGTTTCAATCCCCTTCGCAACCAAATCGCGCGACAGATTCAGCGTCGACTGAGCGTGCGCAACCAGACACGCCGAAACAAGACAAAACCAAAACTTCATCATGCGGAAGGTGACCTGTCGCCCAGCATAGCTCAAGATAGAAAAATGATCTGGCTCATTCGCCATGGGGAAACGGAATGGACCGTCTCCGGCGCACATACAGGATTGACCGATATCCCCCTCACCCCGGCCGGCGAAGCGCAGGCCCTTGCGGTCCGCGAAAAACTCGCCGGTCGCCGGTTCTCCCTCGTTCTCACCAGCCCGCTGCGGCGCGCCATGCGCACCTGTGAACTGGCCGGCTTTGGCGGGCAGGCTCAGCTGGAACCCAACCTGGTCGAATGGGATTATGGCGATTACGAGGGCCGCACCGGCCCGGAAATCCGTGCCACCCGCCCCGGCTGGTACATCTTTCGCGACGGCGTTCCGAACGGTGAAACCGTCGAACAGGTGGGTGCCCGCGCCAACGCCGCCATCGAGCGCGCCCTCGCCGCCGATGGCGACGCCATCTTGTTCGCCCACGGCCACCTGCTCCGCATTCTCGCCGCCTGCTGGCTGGGCCTCCCGCCCGAAGAGGGTAAGCGGTTCCTGCTCGGCACCGCCGGTGTCTCCGTTCTCAGCTTCGAACACGGCGCCCGGGTCATCGAACGGTGGAATTCCTGAATCGGGGCGCTGCCGGCTGCATCCTCGAACTACAGACTTTTGAACGGGAAAGCTACAATTCAACTATGAGTTTCAAAAAATCAGCCCTGCTTCTGGCCTTCGCCGGAGCCCTCCTCGCCGCAGACCCCGCCGTCGTGACCACGGCGAAAAAGCAGATTGCCGAAAAGAAGTACGATGAGGCAATCACCGCTCTCACCGCCGCCCAGAAGACCAATCCGAAGTCGGTGGAAATCAAAAACACGCTGGCCGATGCGCTTCTCGCCAAGGGCGATTCCATCATGTACAACGACGCTCTGCCCCCGCGCTCCACGTATCCGGATGCCCTCCG
>CAIUOG010000036.1 GCA_903900705.1 uncultured Acidobacteriia bacterium | reverse complement strand
GCCCGCGCCGAGCTCGTAAAGATCCATGCCCTGGCGCTCGCCGTCGCGGGAGACGCGCATGGGCACGAAACGGTTGAGCAACAGGTTCAGAGCGAACGAGAGAGGAAAGACGAAACCGAGCAGGGTGGCAATGCCGGTGAGCTGGGCCATGGTCTGGTCGGCCGCAAGCGCGGGTCCGGGCAGTCTGCCGAAGAGTCCCACAGCCAGCAGTCCCCAGATTCCGGCGATGGCATGGACGGAGATGGAGCCTCCGGGGTCGTCCACGTCGAGACGCATTTCGAGTAGTTCCACGCCGAAGGTGACCAGGGCGCCGGCGATCAGGCCAATGATCAGCGCGGCGGCAGGGGGGATAAAAGCGGAGGCCGACGCGGTTGCCACGAGGCCGCCGACCCAGCCGTTGGCGGTAAGGGAGGCGTCTGGCCGCGTGTAGCGGATCTTCGTCACGAGCGCCGCGATGAGGGCCGCGGAACTCGCGCCCAGCAGAGTGTTGACGGCGATCAGCGGGATTTTCGCGATGGCGATCCCCGCGAAAAGAATGGCGCCGGAGGCGTTGAGAGCGGTCCAGCCCACCAGACTCAGCAGGCATCCGAACAGCGTGAAGACGACGTTATGGCCGGGGAAGGCCATGGGCATTCCATCATGGCCGAACTTACCTCGCCGGGGGCCGAGCAGCCAGGTGACGGCAAGCGCGGTCAGGCCGCCGATGACATGGATACCGCCGGTCCCTCCGATATCGACAAAGTTCTGCGAAGCCAGCCAGCCGCCGCTCCACGTCCAGTGGGCGAAGACCGGGAAAGTCACGCCGGCGAGGACGGCGGTGGAGGCACAGATGGAGATGAGTCGCCAGCGTTCGGTGCCGCTGCCGAGGGGGATGAGTCCAGCCAGGGAAACGCTCACCATACCCATCCAGGCAACAAGGAAGGGATAGGAATCGCCGGAAGTCAGGCCCGCAAAAAACGGCGGGGCAGCGCCCAGCCAGTCCCAGCGCAGTTTGCCGAGTTGCATCACATGGGCGGCCTCACCGGCGGAACCCATGAAGCCGCGGCCAATCAGCAGATAGACGCAGGAGGCTACCGAGACCACGCAGAGCGCGCCCAGAATGGAGTGCGCGGCATTCCGTGAACGGCCGAGGCCGGTGTTGATGAGGGCGAGGCCGCCGCAGGCGAGCGGGGCCAGCAGCAGAAAGACCATGCAGAGGGCGGTCTGTGTCTCGGAAAGAGGGATGGCTGGTGTTGGCACGGTCAGATCCGGTCCAGTCCGCCCTGGCCTGCTCCGCCGTGACCCGGGAAGCCATGTCGGGGTTCGGGCGGTACCAGGTGGGCACGCACCGCCAGAACAAGCCCAAGGATTTCGACGCCGAGGCCCGCGAGCGTAAACGCATTGCGCGCGACACCCGCTTTCAGCAGGACTAAAGCACAGACGACAAGAAGCCAGCCTGCGACGAGGAGGAGAAAACCGGCAGCCTTCATAAAGGTTATTTAAAGAGATGCGCCCGGAGTAAAAAAAACAAGCAGAAACGGCGCAGACATCGTAAAATTACCACAATCCCACCCCGGCTGGATACCACTGCGCTGGTATCAGTTTTTCTTATTTTCTCTATCACGAAAATCAGCTTCCCATTCAAAACTTTGGTTTCCGTGATAAGAAACTTCGATTTCCATTGGACGTCGCAGTCCAGGAGGATAGAGAAAAGCCGGACCCCGACCCGTCCCGCACTTCTGGCCCAAGCCCTGGCCTCACTGCACTCCCAAATTTCAAAATTTAAGGAACACGAAAATGGCGGACAACTCCACATCTGAGATGAAACCAACGTTAGGACTCACGGGCCTGACGATGAACGCGATGGCGCTGATCGCTCCCGGCGCCTTCCTCTGGCTGACCTTCTTTACCCAGGCAACAACGGGCGCGACCGCACCCTCGATGTGGATCGGCATCGTCATCGCGCTTCTGCTCTGTCTTGCGACCGCGGTTTGTTATGCGGAAATGTCAAAGCTGTACCCCGGCACCGGCAGTTCGTACTACTTCGCTGAGCAGTCCTTTCTGAATCACGAAAAAGCATGGAAGTATGCGCGTCTCTCGAAGTTCATTATTGGCTGGGGCTCTCACCTTTACTACTGGATTTATCCGGGCGTGATGGTCGGATTCATGGGCATTCTGGTCGGTTATCTCGTGGGCACGCTGTATCCGGGTTTCATGAGCGCATCGAACCCCGGACCGGTGTTCATGATGATTGTGGCGGTGATCTTCTCCTTCCTCATTGCGGCCATCGCGGAACGCGGCGTGAATGGTTCCACCGCGATCAACATTGCGATTAACGTGATTCAGATCACGGCGCTGCTGGTTTTTGCGGTGATGGCTTACGGCTATCGCTCCAGCCACCCGGCCGGCGCGACGGGCTGGAACTTCGATTCCACCTCCGGCGAAGCCTACACCTACGAATTTGCCACTGAGAAAGTCACCGCGAACGGTGTGACCACCGACAACGTGGTGCGTGAAAAGGACGGCACTCCGAAGCCGAAGCTCGATGCCGTCGGCAAGCCGGTCGCATTTGTGGTGGGCTACCCCGAAAAGGATGAAAAGGGCAACTTCCTGACTCACCAGAGCGGTGCATCCGTGGTGGGTGTTCACAACTGGAGCTGGGCCTTTATTCAGGCGACGGTCGCGATTCTGATTCTGGTCGGCTTTGAATCGGTCACGGCGATGGGCGGAGAGGCCAAGAACGCGAAGAAGGATATTCCGATCGCCGTGATTCTTTCGCTGCTGGTTCAGGGGTGCTTCTGTTACGTCATCGCATATTTTGCGAGTAACTACTTCCTGAACAGTGGGTACACGATGCAGAGCGCGGCGGGCTCGGCGGCTCCGATCGGCGATATGATGATCGTGATCGGCAACAACTACTTTGGCGCAGGTGGCGGGCGGATCTTCATGCTCGTGGAAGCCTTCACGGTGTTCCTCGCGCTGATCGGCACCACGCTCTCCTGCATGAACACCGGCGCCCGCGTGACCTACGCGATGGGTAAGGATAACGAAGTTCCGGAGCATTTCGGCCTGCTGCACGACGAAAAGCTGACCCCGCACAAGGCCATCTGGACGCTGGCCGTGATCTCCGCCGTGGTTGGTTGCCTCGCCGTTGTGATGCCGTTCGGTGACGGTGGCGCACCCGCCGATGCCGCTATCAAAGCTCTGCCCCCGGGCATCTTCTCCAGCTTCGGATACACCACGCACGATGCCATGGCGGCGCTGCCGAACAGCCTGCTTACCATTACGCTGGCTTCCAACTTCGGCACCTTCCTGCTCTATGCGCTGAGCTGCATCATCTGCATGGTCGCGTTCCATGGCCACAAGTCGTTCAACTTGGTGAAGCATCTGCTGATCCCGGCGTTCGGCCTGATTGCCAACCTCGCCTGTATGGCCTTCTACCTGATCGGTCCGTTTATCGGCATCGGAACGGTGAAAGAGCCACTGCTGGCGCTGGGAATCGCGGCTGTCTGGGCGATTTACGGCGGCGTCTACTTCGTCACTTCCAGCAAGAAGACGGGCAGAACGACGCTGGTGACCGGCAAGGCTTCCGCCTAAACGGTTCGCAGGCTTCGGCAAAACCCATCCGCTCCGGAGGACACATGTCCTCCGGAGCGGTTCTACTTTCATTGGCATCCAACGGAGTGAGGGATCATGTTTGCAGGAGCGGCGCGTTCCCCGATCACAACAGCAGTGAGCAGTCAGGCAGTTCCCAGTAAATCGATGCTTGATCTCGAGTTCTTCGCACTTACCGACGTAGGCCGTGTGCGCGACCATAACGAGGATTACCATGGCGCCTGGGTTCCCCCGACTGAAAATGAGGGCCGGACGCAGGGCTGGCTTTTCGTTGTGGCGGACGGCGTTGGTGGCGAAGAACTGGGCGAGGTGGCAAGCCAGACCGCGGTGGAAACACTGATCGAGGGTTTCCGAACCGCCCCCCGCAGCGAAGCGCACACCGCGCTGATGCCGCGCATTGTACAGAAATCCAATCTGAAGGTTTATGAAACGGGCCGGAGTTCCACGCCTGGCGGGTCCAGAATGGCGACCACCATTGTGGCCTGCGCGCTGCGGTATGACCGCGTTGTGGTGGCGCACGTCGGCGATTCGCGCTGCTATCTGATCCGGCATGGCCAGGCGGCGCAGCTGACGCGCGACCATACCGTGGTGGCCGAGCAGGTCCGGCTGGGAATTCTTTCCGCGAAGGAAGCGGCCGAAGCGCAGACAAGACACCTGCTGAGCCGTTCGCTGGGGAACGATCTGTTTGTCAACGTGGAGGTTAACGACCACCAGGTGCAGCCCGGCGATGTGCTGCTGCTCTGTTCCGACGGTCTGCACGGCGCGATCGACGGCAACAGGATTGGCGAGATTATCAACTGGAATCCGTCGCTCGAAACCGCGGCGCGGAAGCTGATCACCCTTGCGAACGAGCGGGATGGCGGCGATAATGTGACCGTGCAACTGATTCGCGTCCGCGATGTGGAACGAATGGGGATGTATCGTGGCCGGCCCTACAAATTACGCTGAGGCCATCGCCGTCAGAAACCTGCCCGGATATCTGCCAAAAACACCTGAATGACTGCCATACACGCCGGTGATCAACTGGATCACTACACCATCGAAAAGCTTGTTGCACGCAGCGGCATGGCTTCCATTTACAAGGCGACGGACACGCACGACGGAAAGACGGTCGCGATTAAGATTCCGCATCCGGAGATGGAGGCGGACCCGGTGCTGTATGACCGTTTCATCCGCGAGAAGGAAATCGGCCAGAAGCTGGACCATCCGGGTGTGATGAAGGTTTACCCGGACGATCATCACAGCCGGATTTACATGGTGATGGAGTGGGTGGAAGGCCATCTGCTGCGGGAGGATCTCGCGGGCGGGCGAAAGTTTCCCGCCGAGCGCGCGGCGAAAATCACGGCGCGCGTCTGTGAGGCTCTCGACTACATTCACTCGAACGGCGTGGTGCATCGCGACCTGAAGCCGGAAAACATCATGATCGATGGCGACGGGAACATTAAGCTGATCGATTTCGGAATCGCCGGGCATGAGGGGTCACGCCGGCTGACGTTCGCCAAGCTTTCAGCCGTGATGGGGACGCCGGATTACATTTCGCCGGAACAGGTGAAGGGCCGGCGCGGGGACGGGCGCAGCGATATCTACGCGGTCGGTGTGATGTTGTACGAGATGCTGACGGCCAAAGTGCCGTTCAGCGGCCCGAATCCGTTCGCCACGATGAATGAGCGGCTGCTCAATAATCCGGTGCCGCCGCGGGAACTGGAACCTTCGGTCACGCCGGAACTACAGGAAATCATTTACCGGGCGATGGAGCGCGATCCGAGGAACCGGTATGCGCACGCGCGGGAATTCGCGTGGGACCTGGAACATCAGGATCAGGTCGGCGTGGCGGAGCGGGTGGAACTGCAGGACTGGCGGAACAAGAAATCGCAGTGGCCGCGGCGCGTGCTGAACTACGTCCTGCTGGCGCTGGTGCCCTTTGTGATCTTTGGCTTGCTGCTTTGGGTGGCCCGGCGGACCTGAGCCGGTCCGCCGGGCGCTCCTTCTATTGCCTCGTTATCTGCCGTTCTCGACGCGGAGTTCGTTCCGGACCGAGAAGACGCCGTGGACGCCGTTGGCCCGCAGACCGGCGATGTTCTTGTCACCTTCATTGGCGACCACGCCTTCCAGACGGATGTTGCCGTTCTTCACGATGATGTGAATGGACGGCAGGGCGCGGAAGCCATAGCGCGTGGAGAGAACCGCGTCGCTGTAGATGGCTCGGTAGGCGGCGAGGCGGATGCGGTCGTCATTGGGGGAGAGTGGGAGAACTTCGATTTCGTTCACCACTTTGGTGACGCCGTCGAGCCGTTTGATCACGTTTTCGGCGTCGGACCTGAGGGTGGGCCGGGTGACTTCACCGACCAGCTTGACCGTTGAGCCGTCCACGGTAAAACCGAGGTCGTCGAAAACTCCGAAGTAGGGTAGCATCACGAGCTGGTGACGCACCTCCTGGACGAGTTTCTCTTCATTGGTCCCGCCGGTTACGTACGGGTCCTGGTGAGCCTGCATCGGCTTCACATCCTTCTGGCCCGCGGCGGCGAGAGAGGCGATTGACAACAGAGCAAGTGCAAGTTTTTTCATATGCATTTACCACCTGCGGGTGGAGTTGCAACTTGCGTGCCAAAACGGAAACCCCTGCGCCGTGGCGTTTTCGGCGGGTATCGTCTGCCCGAAAACGGCCAGCTGGTGGTGGAAATCGCGCAGGTCAGACCACGCCGAGGCCTTTACCTGTGATACTGCCAGTCCGGACATTGCCGTCCGAAATGCTGAATACGCCGGGGAAGCGCTTTTCCCAGCCGGCGTTGGCCGCCGGCACGTATTCCCGGGAGTTCATCTCGATGCCCTGGACGCCGGGAACGCGAGCCGCCAACTCCACCGAATGCACCAGAGCTGCGCCAGGACACGTCAGATCCTGCGCGCAAAGGAACATCTTTCGCTTCTGCGCCAGCGCCGCCAGCAGCAGTTCCTGCGAGTGGCATTTGCAGACCTTGAGCGCAATACCGGAATATCCGACTTTCAGGGCAAGCAGCAGCATGTCCGGACCGGTGAGCGATTCGTCAATCACCACCGGGCGGAGCCTGGCGGCTTCATGCATGTCGTTCTCCGGCGTGTCGCGCAGGTCGCGGGCGGTGGGCTGTTCCACGTAGAGAATGCGGTCGAAGGCGGCGGCGTTGCGCTGCTTCAGGTCGCGGAGGAAGCCCATCAGGTAGTCGACGTTCGGGCATTGCTCGTTGAAGTCGAGGGAGTAGTGGAGGCTGCCTTTGACGGCGGGCGCGGCGGCCTGATCGATGCGCAGCACGCGGCTGAGGTCATTCGGACGATCGCCGCCATTCAGTTTGATCTTGATGTGGGTGACGCCGTCATGGCGGATCCAGGCGGCGAGATCCTGGGGCAGACCGTCGTTGAGTTTTGTGCGGATGTCTTCCGGGAAGATGGGGTCTGAGGCGCCCACCGAGTGGAACATGGGGAGTTGCGGCTTCGGTTTGGGCAGGATGTAGCGGTCCAGGGTTTCGCCTTTGAACTCCGCGCCGAGGAAGCGCGAGAGATCGCCGCGCAGGTAATCGGGCCCCAGAAGGTCGAAGGCGTTGCGGCCATGGAGCTTGCCGTAGGCGTCGTGGATGGCGGCGTCAAAAGGGCTGGCGGTGACCAGGACGCAGAGTTTGGGCATGCCGGCGGGCGCCGCGGAAATGTACCGCGGGAGCAGCGCGGTATTGATGTCGACGGGGTGGCCGGGTTCCTGATAAGCGAGGGTGAGTCTGGCGATGCGCGCGGCGAGTTCCTTCATGGCCGCCAGCGTCTGGTCGTAGGACAGGGTTTTGGTGGGCCAGGCCCACAGGTTGCCCATGGGCATGGAGCCGAAGCCCTGTGCGGTGCGGCCCGCCGAGTCGCGGACGGTGCAGCGGACGTTCAGGAGAGTGACGCGGTCGACTTCCCGGCCCCCGAACATATAGGGGGTCCGGTAGAGAAACTCTTCGTAGGAGGGTTCGATTTCGGTAATGCGGATATCGTTCGAGCGGGCCGACCCCAGCAGGGCTGGCGCGCCGGCGAGCAGAAGATTAGCAGTGCGACGGGTCACGCCGCGAGGTTAGCACAGGAGGGGCATAGTTGCCCTGGCAGGCTGAGTGCCTGCCAGGGCGGTTGGTTTACCGCTGGTTGGCTTTGAGGATCTTCTTGCGCAGCCGGATGGAGAGCGGGGTCACTTCCACCATTTCATCCTCGCGGACGAATTCGATGGCCTGTTCGAGGTTCATCAGGCGTGGCGGCACGAGACGCATGGCTTCGTCAGCCGAAGACGCGCGCATGTTGGTCAGCTTCTTTTCCTTAACGATGTTGACGTCCAGGTCATTATTGCGGGCGTTTTCGCCCACAATCATGCCCTCGTAGACGTCCACCGCCGGGTGGATGAAGATTTCGCCGCGCTCCTGCAGGTTCCAGATGGCATTGCCGGTGGACTTGCCGGCGCGGTCGGAGATCAGCGAGCCGGTCGGGCGGGTCGGGATGTCGCCCTGCCATTCGATGTAGCCTTCGAACAGGGAGTTCAGGATGCCGGTGCCGCGGGTATCGGTGAGGATTTCGCTGCGCAGGCCGATCAGCCCGCGCGACGGAATGTGGAATTCGAGGCGCACGCGGCCGGAACCGTTGTTGATCATCTTGCTCATCTTGCCTTTGCGGCTGCCGAGCTTTTCGATGACAACGCCGATGTAGGCTTCGGGGCAATCGATGACCAGGAGTTCGAGCGGTTCCATCTTCTTGCCGTCGATGACCTTGGTGAGGATTTCCGGCTTGCCGACGGAAAGCTCAAAGCCTTCGCGACGCATCATTTCGATGAGAATGGCCAGCTGGAGTTCGCCGCGGCCCATCACGCGGAAGGTATCTGGCGTGATGGCTTCCACCTTAATGGAAACGTTGGTCAGCAGTTCGCGGTCCAGGCGGTCGCGGATGTTGCGCGACGTGACGAGCGTCCCTTCGCGACCGGCGAACGGCGAGCTGTTCACGGAGAACATCATGCCGATGGTCGGTTCGTCGATCTGGATGCGCGCCATGGGCATGGGGGTGAGGGCGCTGGTGATGGTTTCACCGATGGTGATGCCTTCCACGCCGGCGACCGCAATGATGTCGCCCGGGCCCACCACGGTTTCGTCGACGCGGCGGAGGCCTTCGAAGGAGAACAGTTTGGTGATGCGGGTCTTCTGGACGCTGCCGTCGAGGTGGCAGATCGCCACTTCATCGCCGTGCTTCAGGGTGCCCTGGAAGATGCGGCCGATGGCGAGGCGTCCCAGGTATTCGCTGTAGTCGAGGTTCGCGACGAGGGACTGCAGGACGCCGTCGGGATCGCCCTGGGGTGCGGGGATGTGCTTGATGATGGCTTCGAAGAGCGGTTCCAGGGTTTCGGAAGGATCGTCGAGGGTGGCCTTGGCGATGCCGTTTTTGGCGATCGCGTAAAGCACGGGGAAGTCGAGCTGGTCTTCGTGCGCGCCGAGGTCGATGAAGAGGTCGTACACCTCATTCAGAACTTCCTGGGGGCGGGCGTCGGGCCGGTCGATTTTGTTGATAAGAACAATGGGCTTGAGGTTGGCTTCGAGGGCCTTCATCAGCACGTAGCGAGTCTGGGGCAGGGGGCCTTCGGAAGCGTCGACGAGAAGCATAACGCCGTCGACGATCTTGAGGGCGCGTTCCACTTCGCCGCCGAAGTCACTGTGGCCGGGTGTGTCGGCGATGTTGATCTTGGTTCCCTTGTAACGGACCCCGGTGATCTTCGAAAGAATCGTGATGCCACGCTCTCTTTCGAGATCGTTGGAGTCCATCACGCGGTCTTCCACGTTTTCATTGGCGCGGAAAATGCCGCTCTGCTTCAGCATGGCGTCGACGAGGGTGGTTTTACCGTGGTCGACGTGGGCAATAATCGCAATATTGCGGATGTGTTCACTCATGTGGGGTTGTCGGGGAAAGTCGGATTGCGTTTGAAACGGTGCTACTCTTCTTGTAATTGGCGTACGGTTACAGGCGTGTTCACAAACGGTTTATTCGGTGTGAACAACTTCGGCCGGTTCCAGACTTGCCGCGAACCGTGCCGGCCAGACACCGGCAAGGACTGTAAAGGCCCAAACCAGCAATAACGCGCCACCCAGAAGCAGCGCCGGAGGATGGAACTGAATGGTCCACCCGAAACTCTGTTTATTGACTACGTAAATCAGGACCAGCGAAAGAGCCGTGCCGAGCACAAGCCCGAGCAATCCTGCCAGCAAACCGAGGAGCGCGGCTTCGGTCAGGATCATGTTGCGAACCTGACTTTTGGCGGCCCCCAGGTATCGGATCAGGCCGATTTCGCGGCGGCGATCCAATACTAATGCTAGCAGTGCGCTTGCCGCGCCCAGCATGGCGACCAGAATTGCCACCGCTTCGAGGGCCCAGGTGACGGCGAAGGTGCGGTCGAAAACCTTGATTGCTCCGTTGCGGAGAACCTCGTTGGGGGCGATCATGACCGGGTAATCGGCGAGACGTGCTTCGAGGCCGTGGAGCACAGTTTCGGGATTGGCTCCGGTCCGGGTGTAGACAGCGATGTTGGTGACGGGTTGGTCCGGCAGGTAGCGAAGCAGGGTCCCGCGGTCGACCAGGACGAAGCCTCGGTCGTTCGAATAGTCGTAATAAATGCCCGCGACGGTGAGAGCGACATTCTGTTTGCCGAGCGGGATGCGGAGCACCTGGCCCTGGCGGACGTTGTGTTTGTTGGCAAACGGCTCACTGACGATGGCGTTGTCACGGCCCGGCAGGGAGGCGAGGATGTCGTTGGCATTTCCCGAGAGGAAGCGGAGGGAACGCCGCCGCCGCACGATGTCCATGATGCCGGCGCCGAAGGTGGCCTGCGTGTCTTCATAGCGGAAACGGAAAGCGTGAAAGATATCCACATCGCCTACCCCGGGCGTGGCAAGTATCAGCGCGGGAACCTGGGAGTCCATCGGGGGATAGATGCCGGCGGTGGCGGGACCGGCGGCGCGCAGGTAGATTTCGGCGCGCAACTGGCTGTCGAGCCAGACCTGCACGGTTTCGCGGAAACTGCCGACCATCATGCCGACCGCCACCATCATGGCAACCGCGGTGGCCAGGGCCGTGACCACGATGGAGGTGCGGGCGAGGGCGGCTGTCAGGCTGCGGCCGGCAATCAGGCCCGCTGCGCCGGGTACCCGCTTGAGCGGAGCGCGCAGCAGGCGGATCACTCCGGTGACGAAGGCGGGGGAAACCAGAGCCGTCGCCACTACGGCGGATAGAGTGGCTACGTAGCCGAGCACGGGACGACCGTCAATGGGGCCGAACTGGCAGAGGACAAAGGCGGCCAGGGCGAAGACGGCGGCGAGGATCAGATCCCGGCGGACGTTCAGTTTTGCCTCGTGTTCGCGGGATTCGCGGCGCATGGCTTCGGCGGGAGCGACGCGGGCGGCTTCGCGGGCCGGAATCAGGGCGGCGAAGAAGGCGACTCCGGTGCCGGTGAGAATGGAGGCGATGACGGAAGCGGCGGAAAGCGTGAGTGAACCGGGCGCGCTGGTGGTGAACAGGGCGTTCACGGTATCGGAAATCATCCCGATGATGGCTCCGGCCAGCAGACGTCCGAGCCCGATTCCGAGCAGGGAGCCGAGCAGGCCCAGCATGGTGGCTTCCCCGAGGAACATGGCCAGCACGCCGCGTGAACTGGTGCCGAGCGCGCGGAGGATGCCGATCTCGGTTCGTCGGCGTACCACGCTGACGGCAATGGTGTTGTAGATGAGAAACGCGCCCACCAGCAGCGAAATGTAACTCAATATCCGCAGATTCCAGCGGAAGGCGCGCAGCATGCGGCGGTTCTCTTCGCTGCGCGCGCCGGGCGTTTGCACGTCCCAGGTTGCGGGGACGGATTTGCGGATGGCGACGCCGGCCCGTTCCACGTCTTCCCCGGGGCCGAGGAAAACTTCGATCCGGTCCAGCCGGCCGTACATATCGAGAAGCTTCTGGGCGGCGGCGATATCGATGCCCACCCAGTTGGTGCTCTGTCCCTCGGCAATGCTCCGAATCCGGAAGGCCTGGGGAGTTTTTCGGCCGCGCAGGGTGATGGACTCGTCCTTCTTCAGGTGGAGCCGGGTGGCGAGAGCGCCGGAAATGACGGCCGAGGTGGAGAGATCGGCATTGGAAAATTCGCCCCCGCCGCCAGTGCCTTCGAGGCCGGCGGCAATCACGTCGATGCCGTACAGCGTTGTGGAACCGGCGCCTTCCACCACCACCGGCTGCTCAATGGCGGGTGCAAAACGGGCGTTCAGCGGCAGACCCGCGAGCGGGCCCAGGTATTGTTCGTCCACGCTGCCGTTGGCGGTGATTTCGAAATCGACCTTCCCGACGAGGGTGGTCAGTGAGGACTGGAATGACCCGGTCGCCGCATCCCCGGCCAGTTCGATGGCGATCACGACGGCCACGCCGAGGGCGATGGAGATCAGCGTGAGCAGGGAACGGGTGAGATCGTGCCGCAGAGGGCGCAGGATCAACTGGCGGAAGAGCCTCAAGCGGTTTCCACGCTCTGAATCAGGCCGTCCCGCATGCGAATCCGGGTGTCGGCGATATCGGCCGCCTCGCCGCTGTGCGTGGCCATGATGACGGCCGCGCCGAATTCACTGGCGGCGCGGCGGATGAGTTTCAGAATCGCGTCACCGCTGGCGGTATCCAGATTGCCGGTTGGTTCGTCCGCGACCAGGATCTTCGGGTTATGGACCAGGGCGCGGGCGATGGCGACGCGCTGCATCTGTCCTCCGGAGAGCTGCCAGGGCAGGGAATTCGCCTTGTGTTCCAGCTCTACCCAGCGAAGGCGTTCGAGGGCTTTGGCTTCAGTATTTTTCGCGCCTGCCAGCAGCAGGGGAAGTTCCACGTTTTCGAGCGCGGTGAGGGAAGGGAGCAGCTGAAAGAACTGAAAAACGAAGCCAATCCCGGTGCGGCGCAGGGCGGTGAGTTCCCGGTCGCCCAGTGCGGCGGTCGGTTTGCCGGCGATCAGAACCTCGCCGGAAGTAGGGAAGTCCATGGCGCCGCAGAGGTTCAGCAGGGTGGTTTTGCCGCAGCCGCTGCGGCCCAGCAGCGCGGTTACTTTGCCGGCTTCGAATTCGAACGAGACGCCCCGCAAAGCCTCTGTCCTGGACTGGGCGTCGCCGCTGCTGTAGGTCTTCCTGGCGTCGCGGACCTGAATGATGGGAAGCGGTGGAAGTGTCAAGATGAACTGTTTAATTGGATTCCCGCGGCTTCCCGCGGGATGGTTTTACAGCACGGCTTCTCTTAGTGTATTCTGAAAATGCTCTGCTATAAATCCGCGCGTATTTCGAGATGATGCTTGCCCCGCTCAAGTCTCAGAATCGCGACGATATGGAAACTCGCCGTCTCGCAGCCGCTACGGATCTGCTGAACGGCGCAACTCAATCTCAGGTTGCCCGCCGCTATGGTGTGAGTCGCACCACTGCGTCCCGCTGGCACCGCTCCATTGTGGTCAAAGGTGTGGAAGCCCTGCGCAAACGTCGCGCTACGGGACGTCCAAGCCGTCTGACCGCGGACCAGGTCGATTCCATCCGGAACATGTATCTCGAAGGTGCGCTGGCATACGGATTTTCGTCCGACCGCTGGACGACCGGAAAGCTTGCCGAAGCCATTGAGCGCAAGTTTGGCATTCGTTACGATCAGGACCATGTCGGTCGCCTGATGCATAAGTTTGGACTCCGGGAGCGCCGGTTTGTCTACGAACCAGTGATTACTCTCCCCGTCTCCACCAACCAGCCGGAACTTCTCCGTCAGGCCAGCTAAAGCCCCTCCTCCGAAACGTTGCCCTGTCCGGGCGAAGCGCGAATTCGCTTCGCCCGGGGTGTTTCCTATTGCGCCCGCCGTCCGCAAACGCTATCGTAAAAAACCTGAGTATTTTGTCCGGTGGAACCCGTTCCTGTTTATGACGGGTAAATTGTCGGAGTCCCGGAAGAATAGTCGGCAGAGGTCCAGCACTGGCTTTTTTCTTCTCCGCTTAGCCGAATCGGCCGGATCCTGCGCCTATCTTTACTTGGAGGAGAGGGGAACGTCCAAAGGACTTCATGGAAACGCTGCAGGCTTACGATCTACTCCGGCCGCTTAGTTTTTTCGTGGGGCTGAGCCCCGCGATCCTGCGCGACGTCGCCAGCCGATGCACCCAGGTGATGCTGCCGGCGGGGCATATCCTCTTTCGCCAGGGTGAGCCGTCCGATTCGATGTACATCGTTTCCACGGGACGTCTGGACGTCAGCCTCGAAGCCGAGAGCCGCCGTCCGGGGAGTATCTACGAGGCCGGCCGGGGACAGATCGTCGGGGAGATGGGGATTCTTTCGGGTGCCGTCCGCTCGGCGACGGTGCGCAGTCTGCGCGATTCGCTGCTGTTCCGCCTCTCGAAGGAAGCGTTTGAGGAACTGCTGGACAGACACCCGACGCTGAGCCGCCGGATCGCGGTCGATCTGAGCGAGCGACTCCGGAAGTCGAATGAGCGTGTATTCGAACGCCATTACAACGTGAAGACGTTCACGATTATTCCGGCGGGCGAACTGGCTCCCACGACGGAGTTCACGGCGAAACTGATCCGGGTGCTGAGCGAGATCGGATCGACGCGCCTGATTACGAAACGGATTGTTTCGGAGGCCGTGGGTAGTACCGATATGACGGACAGCCGGGTTGTGCACTGGCTGAACGAGCAGGAAAGCAAATACGCGTATCTCATCTATGAGGCGGATCTGCAGCCTTCGGCATGGACGTCGCGCTGCATTCGCCAGGCGGACCGGTTGCTGGCCGTGACGCGGTTTGAGGGCAGCCGGGATCCGAACGAGATCGAGCAGTTTCTGACGCGGATGGTGGCTGAGATGCCCCGCAGTCATCCGCGCATCGACCTGATTCTGCTGCACCGGGAGGTCGGTTTCCAGCCCGTCAACACGCCCGAGTGGCTGGCGGGGCGGTCCGCTGAAAAGCATCACCACATTGCGAATGACAGCGTGAAGGATTTCCGGCGGCTGGCGCGGGTGCTGGCGGGCAAGGCGGTGGGGCTGGTGCTGGGCGGTGGCGGGTCGCGCGGCTTCGCCCACATCGGAGCTATCCGGGCGCTGGAAGAGGCGGGCATCGCGATTGAGACGATCGGGGGCACCAGCCAGGGCGCTCTGATCGCCGCGCAGTACGCCATGGGGCTGACCCCTGGCGAAATGATTGAAGTCAATAAGATTCTGTTCCGCGACTACCGGCCGCTCAAGGGGGACCGTACGATTCCGGTCTTCTCATTCCTCACCGGCAAGACCAGCAACAAGGGACTGCAATGGATGTTCGGGAAGCGGTACATCTCCGATCTGAAGCTGCCGTTTTTCGCCGTCTCCAATAACCTGTCGCAGGCGAAGGTAATTGTGCATCGGGACGACCCGGTCTGGAGGGCGGTTCGCTGCAGTATGGCGCTGCCCGGACTCATGCCTCCCGTGATTGAGGGGGGCAACCTGATTGTGGACGGCGGCGTTCTGAACAACCTGCCGGTCGATATCATGCGTGACCAATGCCACGGTTCGGTGGTGGCCGTGAACGTCAGCCCGCCGGTCGATCTGATTGCGAACTGCGAAGACAAGGACAATCTCAGCTTCTGGGAGTTCATGCGCCGCAAGTGGTTTGGAAAGAAAGACGGCGGGTCGATTCCGAATATGCTGGAAATCCTGATGCGGACGGCGTTTCTTTCGAGTATTCACCACCGCGAAACGATGGCGCGGTATGCGGATCTGCTGGTGCATCCGCCCATGGCGGGCGTGGGACTGCTGGATTGGGATAAGATCGACGACCTGGTGGAGGTTGGTTACCAGGAGACGCGCGCTCGGTTGCAGCACTGGGCGGGACGGCCTGGGAGCAGTACGGAAGCGCCCGGGACGGAAGCGGGCTTGCCAATCACGCGCTTACCACTGACGGGGGTTCAGGCATGACAGAGAAAAAGCGGGTTGTGATCCTGGGTGGCGGCCATGCCGGATTCCGGGCAGCGAAGCGGTTGCTGCAGCTTCGCAAGCCTTCAGACAACCTGGAGGTGGTGGTGGTGAGTTCGGAGACTTCCGAGGTCTATCACGGACTGATGCCGCAGATTGTGGGCGGCAAGGTTCAGGCTCGCCACGTGCTGGTACCCCTGCGCGGGTTCCTGCCCGGCATCGTGTTTTACAACTACGACGTCGAGAAGATTGACCTCGAGAACCGCAAGGTCTATCTCGATCCGGTGGCGGAGCGGTCGAAGATCGTACTCGCGTACGACTACCTGATCATTTCCATCGGTTCCGTCACAGATCTGTCCCGATTCCCCGGGTTGCAGGAACATGGGCTGCAGACGAAGACCATCGGGGACGTCTACCACCTGCACGACCATCTGCTGGAGATGCTGGAAAAGGCGGACGTGGAAACGGATGCGGCGGAACGGCGGCGATTACTGACGTTCGTGGTGGCCGGGGCTGGCTACGCGGGCGTGGAGATAGGCGCGGAGGCGAATCAACTGCTGCGGACGGCGTTGCGGTTCTATCCGGGAATCCGGCCGGAGGAACTGAAGATCTCCATTGTCAGCAGTACGGACCGTATTCTGCCGGCCATGAAAGAAAAGCTGGCCAATGATGGCGCGAAGTTCCTGACGAAGGAAGGCGTGGAACTGCGCATGAATACGCGGCTGGAAAGCGCGAGCGCGGGGGAACTGGTGCTCTCGACGGGCGAGCGGATTCAGAGCCGCACGGTGATTGTGACGGCGGGAATCGCGCCGAACCCGGTGGTGCGGCAACTGCCGGTCGCAAAGGACCGGGATCGGATTAAAACCGATGAGTTCTGCCGCGTTCCCGGCGTGAAAGGCGTCTACGCGGTAGGGGACAATGCCGCGATTCCGCTTTACGGGACCGACCAGACCTGCCCGGCGACGGCGCTTTACGCTTTCACCCAGGGCAGGCATGTGGCGGAAAATATGATGGCGGAGCTGCGGGGCAAGCCCCCACGCCCGTACAAGTTCCGGAACTTCGGCGAAGTGGCGCAACTGGGCGACACGTTCGGGCTGATTGAGTTGTTCGGGCATCCGTTTTCGGGCTTCCTTGCCTCGCTGCTGGTGAGGACGGTTTTCTTCTTTGTGGTGCCCAGCTGGCGCTGCCGTCTGGGGCTGATCGCTGACTGGACCTCGTCATTATTGTTCCCGCCCGACGTTTCGCAGATGAGAATCGAACGGACGGATATGATTGTCCCCCTGCGGTTTTCGGCCGGCCAGGAGATTATCCGCCAGGGCGATCCGGGCAGCCGTTTTTATATCGTCAACACCGGCAAGGTGGAAGTGGTCCGAAACACCGGCCTCGAAGAGAAGGTGCTGGCCACGCTGGGTCCGGGAAAATACTTTGGCGAGGTTGCCCTGCTGAAGGATTCAGACCGGACTGCAACGGTGCGGGCGGTGGAAGACACTACGGTACTGAGCATTGCCCGCAAAGACTTTACGGTCCTGGTGCAGCATCTCCCCATACTGGAACAGGCCATGACTGAGACGACACGGACGGCGCTGGCGTCCGCCAACACTGGAAATTCATGAACAGAAGGCTGATCGGGCTGGCGGCCGCGGTCCTTGCGACCGGGTTGCTGCGGGCCGAAGAACTCACACTGGACCAGGCGATTCATCAGGCCCTGCAGTCGAATCGCTCGGTGTTGAACGCGTCGCTTGAGACCAGCAAATTTGAGGCGCGGCGGGCGAGTCTGAAGTCGCAGATGCTGCCCAGCGCGCAGGTATTGGGAATGGTGGCGCAGCCGCTGGCTCCGTTCAGTTTCCTGCTGGGTAAAGGCGCGCTGGGGAATGACACCGGCGGTGGGCCCATCCCGCGGAACGACGTGAATCTGCAGACGCCGACGCACCCCATCGGCCTGTTTGCCGTCAACGTCATTCAGCCGCTTTCGTCCATTCCCACGATTCACAAGGGCTTGGGGTTGCTGGACATCCAGAAGAAGCTGACGGAGGAACAGGCGCGGCTGGAACGGCAGACGCTGGTGCGCGATGTTCGGCAGCTCTACTACGGGATCCAGACGCTCGATAGTTCTCTGAAAGCCGCGAGGGAGAGCGTCAAGCTGTTCGGGGAAGTGGTGCGGGTGACGGCGGAGTATGCGGAAAAACGCCAGGTGCTGGATGTGGATTATCTGGATGCGCAGGTGCATCTGGCGAAGGCCACGGAGACCGTGCTCGATCTGGAAAATCAGCGGGAAAACCTGAAGGCGAAGCTGAATTACAAGCTGGGCCGGGAGGTGACCAGCGAGTTCACGGTGACGGAGGTTTCGTCCATCGCGGATCCGGGAATTCCCACCGCTTTGCAGGATGTGGCGGAAGCGCGGCAGAAGGCTCTGGCGCAGCGGCCGGAAGCGCGGCAGGCGCAGTTGAAGATCGATCAGGCCAAGGCGGAAATGCGGATCGCGCGGGCGGGTTTCGATCCGACGATTGCGGCGCAGTTCACGGGCATTGAAACGACCCCCATCAATTCACTGTTGCCCCGGCAGGTGGGCATTGCGGGCGTGAGCGTGACGTGGGAACCGTTCACCTGGGGCAGGAAGAAGAACGAACTGGCGCTGCGTCGCGAGGAATTGCAGGAAGCGGTGAACCGCAATGAGGACGCGAAAAGCCAGGTGGCGATCGACGTCGCGGAGCAGTTTAGGAAGCTGAAGCTGGCGTCGGCAAAGCTGCATGTGGCGAGTCTCACGCGGCAGATGGCGGCGGAGTCTTTGCGGGTGAATCAGAAACAGTATGAAGTGCGGTTTTCACTGCTGAAATCTGTGCTGCAGGCGCAGGCGGCGCTCGAAGGCGCCAATGCGGAATATCAGAAGAGTCTGGGTGAGTTGTGGACGGCACGGGCGGAATACGACAGAGCGGTGGGCGACGAACAATGAAGGTGACCAGACTCGGTATTCCGGCCGCGGCGATGGCGGTGCTGCTGGGGGCCTGCCAGACGCAGCAGAAGCCGGTGAATGAGGCGGATTCGAAGCCGCCGATCCCGGTGAAGGCGGCGCCGGTCCGCCTGTTTACGCCGCAGTCCGGCGAGAGGTATTCGGCGTCACTCGCGCCGGCGAAGCAGATTGCGCTTTCGTTCCGGCTGGCGGGTTTTGTGGAGTCGGTTTATGGCGGCGGTAAAAGACTGGAAGCGGGCGATCTGATCCCGGCCGGCACCGTGCTGGCAACGTTGCGCCCGAAGGATTACGACATTCCGGTCCAGCAGGCGAAGGGGCAACTCGACGCGGCGCGGAAGAGCATTGAAGTGGCGAAGGCCATGGTGGTGGAGGCGGAGGCCGGCGTCACGAGGGCGGAGGCGGCGTGGAAGCGGGTGAATGCGCTGTACGAATCCCGCGCGGTGACCGCTCCGGACTGGGAGGCGGCGAAGGCGCAGCGGGATGTGGCGGTGGCGCAGTTGGGCTCCGCGCGTTCGCAGGTGGAAGCCGCGACGGCGCAGGAGAGGAGCGCGGCTGCCAATGTGGCCGCGGCGGAACTGGCGAAGGCGGATACCACTTTGATTGCGCCTTACACGGCGCGGCTGTTGCAGCGCGCAGTGGAAGTGGGGTCGCTGGTATCGCCCGGACAACCCGCGTTCACGCTGGCGGATACGGGGACCGTGAAGGCGGTCTTCGGCGTGCCGGACAGTTCGGTGGCGGGGCTGAAAGTCGGCGACAGGCTGCCGATGCTGGTGGAGACGGCGCAGGGGCAGTTCACGGGTTCGATTACCTCGATTGCGGCGGCGGCCGATCCGGCCACGCGGCTGTTCCTGATTGAAGCGACCGTGCCCAATGCGAACGGGGCATTGCGCCCGGGCATGATCGCCACGGTCTCGCTGCGGTCTTCCGGGCCTTCGCAGCCCGTCGCCGTGGTGCCGCTGAGCGCCATTGTTCGCTCAAAGACGGAAGGCTCGGGCTTCAGTCTGATGGTGGTGCGCGGCGGGCGGGCGCGTACGCAGAGCGTGACACTGGCAACCACTTACGGAGATCTGATCGCGGTGGCGGGAGTGCAGCCGGGGGAACTGGTGATCAGTTCCGGGGCCTCCCTGCTGGCGGAAGGCGAGCGCGTTGAGGTGATTCAGTGAGTCACGAGAACCGGGATCCGGAGAAAGTTCACAACCTGTCCCGCTTCTTTGTCGAGAACCGCGAGATCGCGTGGGTGGCGCTTTTCGCAACGCTCGTCTGGGGTGTTTACGGTTACGTGATCATGCCGCAGCGGCGCGATCCCGATGTGCCGAACAAGCAGGCGGTGGTGGTGACGACGTGGCCGGGCGAGAGCGCGGAGAAGATTGAACAACTGGTGACCAAGCCCATTGAGAAGACCATCGCGTCGAACTCGTCGGTGGCGCGGATTGAATCGGTCTCGCGGTCGAATGTTTCGTTCGTGACCTTCACGCTGCAGAGCCATCTGCGGAGCACCGGACAGACGCTCGATGACATCGGTGGAAGGCTTTCGGCGCTGCGAGCGTTGCCGGCGGGCGCGGGGCCTCCGCAGTTCATCCGGGATTTCGGCGATACGGCGACGCTGCTGCTGACGGTGGCGAGTCCCGATGCCGATCCGGGGGAGGTGGCGTTCCGCGCGAACGCGATTCAGACGGCGATTCAGCAGGTGCGCGGCAGTGCGGGCGGACGTGCGTCGCTCGTGATGTGTTTTCCCACGCGCGAAGACAAACGGCTGATGACGCTGGGCGTTCGTCAGTTCATCGAGGCAGCCTCTAAGCAGGGCATCATGACGGACGTGCGCGTGCTGGATGGCCCGGGTTTCGCGGGCATCGATTTCGCCACCAATGCGGATGACGCCGCGCTGATGGGGGCGCTGGGAGCGTTCATCAATCAGCGTTATCACCGGTCGGAACTGCCGCCGGATTCGTGGGCGCCCATTGTGGTGAGAGATCCGGCGGGGACGCTGGACGCGGTGAAGTCGGTGGCTGCGGAGAAATATAGCTACCGGGAACTGGACGAATTCACGGGCCTGATAGAGCGCGGGTTGCTGGCGACGGCACGCACGCCGGATGACCCGCCGCTGGTGGCGAAGGTTGTGCGGTCCGGCCTGCTGGCGGAGCGGATTTATCTGACTTATTCGCAGCAGCGACTGGCTTCGTACGGGCTGAAGCCGGACTCGCTGGGACCGATTCTGAATGCGCGCAATATCTCAATTGCGGGCGGGCAGATGGATATCTCCGGCAAGAGTGTTGCGATCAATCCGACCGGCGAGTTTAAGAGCGAGCAGGAATTGGGCGCGGTGCCCGTGGGCGTGTCGAACGGCGCGGCTCCGGTTTATCTGCGCGACCTGACCGATACGGCGAGGGGATATGAGAATCCGCCGGGTTATCTGGCGTTCCATTCGCGGCGGGATCCGGGCGGAAAGTGGAAGCGTTCGCGAGCCATCACGCTCAGCGTGCAGATGGGGCAGGGCCAAAATATTCAGGCGTTCTCGACGGCGGTGAACGCGAACCTGAAAGACATTCTGTCGCGGCTGCCGCAGGACCTGATTGTGGAACATACCAGCGATCAGCCGGAGCAGGTGGGCGAGAACATTGAGCTGTTTATGATGAGCCTGCTTGAAGCGATTGTACTGGTGGTGCTGGTTTCCATTGTGGGCTTCTGGGAGTGGCGCGCGGCGCTGCTGATGGCGCTGGCGATACCGGTGACGCTGATGATGACGTTCGGCATGATGAGCGCGCTGGGCATTGATCTGCAGCAGGTTTCCATTGCCACGCTGATTATTTCGCTGGGACTGCTGGTGGACGATCCTGTGGTGGCGGGCGATGCGATCCGACACGATCTGGCGGCTGGGAAGCCACGGGTGCTGGCCGCCTGGCTGGCGCCCACACGCTTGTCCACGGCAATCTTATTCGCGACGATTACGAATATCGTGGCTTATCTGCCCTTCCTGCTGCTCTCCGGAAATACGGGACAGTTTCTGTATTCGCTGCCGGTGGTGATTACCTGTTCGCTGGTGGCGTCACGGCTGGTCTCCATGACTTTTATCCCGCTGCTGGCTTATTACATTCTGCGCCCTCAGAAGGAAGAGACGGCGGCGGAAAAGCGCACCCATGGGTTCGCGGCGCTCTATTGTAAGACCGGTGAATGGGCCATTGCGCACCGGAAACTGGTGCTGCTTTCATCTGTGTTGATTCTGGCCGCGGGCGGCTGGATTGCGGCGAATCTGGGGCAGCAGTTCTTTCCCAAAGACCTGTCTTATCTGGCTTACGTGAATGTGGCGTTGCCGGAAGACGCGGCGTTTGAATCGACCAACGATACCACCGCGCAGGTGGAACGTATTATTGAGCGCGTGGCGGCGGAGCATAAGATCCGGCTGCGCTCTGTGGATTCTTACATTGGCGGGTCCGCGCCGCGCTTCTGGTATTCGCTCGCGCCGGAGCCGAATCATAAGAACTTTGCGCAGATCGTCCTGTGCGCCGAGGATAAGCACGATGTTCCGAAGCTGCTGCCCCTGATTCAGGAAAAAGCCTCGCGGGAAGTGGCGGGCGCGATTGTGGATGCGTGGCAACTCGAGACGGGAGATGCGGTGGGCATCCCGATTCAGATCCGGATATCAGGCGATCACATTGAAACGGTACGGAAGATCGGCGACGAAGTGAAGGGCTTGCTCCGGGCGTTCAAAGATACGCGGCGAATTCGGGATGACTGGGGTGATGACCGGTTCAACGTGCAACTGGAAATCGATACGGATCGCGCGAATCTGGCGGGTGTGACGAATGCCGATGTGGCGTCGGCGTCAATCAGCGGCATGAGTGGTTTGCCGGTGACGACTCTGCGCGAGGGTAGTAAGCAGATCCCGGTGGTGGCGAGGCTGCGGGCCGATGAACGCGCGCAGCTGGATGACATCAACAACCTGTATGTGTATGCGGCGTCCGGTCCGCAGAAGATCCCGCTGCGGCAGATTTCGAAGGTGGATTACACGCTCAGGACGGAGGTGATCCGCCGCCGGAATCAGTACCGCACGATGACGGTTTCGGCGGTGCCGCGGAGCGGCGTGCTGGCTTCGAAGATCATGAAAGACTTCCTGCCGCAGGTCAAAGAGTTGCAGGCGAAGCTGCCGGCGGGATACCGGATAGAAGTGGGCGGCGAGCAGGAGAAGCAGGATCACGGGAACAGCGAACTGAATATTGTGCTGGCAATTTCGGTGATCGCGATTTACCTCGCGCTGGCCCTGCAGTTCCGCAATGCGCTGAAGCCCATTATTGTGCTGTTCGCGGTGCCGTACGGCGCCGTGGGCGCACTGGGTGCGCTCTGGGTAATGGGTGCGCCGTTCGGGTTCATGGCCTTCCTGGGCGTGATCAGTCTGGTGGGTGTGATTGTGAGCCACATCATCGTGCTCTTTGATTACATCGAGGAAAAGAACCACCATGGAGAACCATTCGAAGAAGCGATTCTCGATGCGGGGATTATGCGCCTCCGGCCGGTGCTGATTACCGTGGGCGCCACTGTGATGGCTCTGGTGCCGCTGGCTGTCCATGGCGGGCCTCTTTGGGAGCCAATGTGTTACGCGCAGATTGGCGGGCTTTCGGCGGCCACGGTGGTCACGTTGCTGCTGGTGCCGGTGATGTATTCGATCTGTGTGCTGGACCTGAAAATTATCCGTTGGAACGGGCCGCTGCGGCAGGGGCGGAAGAGTAATTCGGAGGCAGGAAGATGAAGATCCGTAAGCGTTATGTTGCCCTCGCCCTGGTGGCGGTCGCGATCCCCGTGGTGATGTTCTCCGGCCCGCGTGCCGGGCATGTGCAGGATGAAGCGATGCGCGCCGGCGTGACGGCGGCGGACCTGAATCCGATTGCCCATGCCGACCTGTCTCACGATTACTTCAAAGCCATGGATAAGGGCGTGAAGCTCGAAACGAAAAACGAGCTGAATGGCCGGAATATGTGGCTGCTGTGGACGGGCGGCAATGACCGCTTCTGGGACCAGTCCGCAACGCTGAGCTTCGGCAACGTGGACATGCTGAAGACGATCTCGTCTTATGACCCGGATAAAGATCCCGGCGTGGACCCCGCAAAGAAGGCCGAGCTAAAGAAGCTTTATAAGGCGAAGCGTTCCAACCGGTGGGAGTATCTGGGCGCCGTGAATGAGCCCTGTTACAAGGAATCGCAGGGGCCGAATCAGAGCCGGTACGGGTTATGGCTCGATCAGCGCACCAGCGACTGTGCGGCGGATCCGTTTGAGGATGAGAAGACTTACCCGGGTGTCAGGATCGGTGCGCGCGGTAAGAACCTTCCGGTTGGTTCTTATTACGGCTATGGCACCGGTGTGATGGGGCTGCGTCTGTTTCCGAATCCGGACTTCGATGAGAAAGCCGCGAAGGAATGGGACCCGGTCCGGTTCTATACCGACCCGTCTTACTATAAGTCTGCGAAGCTGGTGCGCCCTTATCGCGTCGGCATGTCCTGCGGGTTCTGCCATGTTGGACCGAATCCGGTTAATCCGCCGCCGGACCCGGAGAATCCCCAGTGGGAGCATCTGAGTTCGATTGTGGGCGCGCAGTATCTCTGGATGGATCGTGTGTTCTCCTGGGAAGCTAAGAAAGATAACTTTATCTATCAGTTGTTCCAGACGTGGCGTCCCGGGGCGCTCGATGTGTCGTTTGTGTCGCAGGACAACATCGATAATCCACGTACGATGAATGCGGTCTACAACGTGGGCGCGCGCATGGGCGTCGCGAAGATGTGGGGTAAGGAAAAGCTGGCCGAGGAGAATAAAGACAATCTGCAGCTGAACCACTTTGTACCGAAGGACAGCCCATTGAACGCGTATTTCGAAGCGCCGGACACGGTGTATACGATGCACGTGCTGAAGGACGGTTCCGATTCCGTGGGCGTGATCGGCGCGCTGAACCGCGTCTATATCAATATCGGGCTGTTCAGTGAAGAGTGGCTGCTGCATTTCCGGCCACTGCTGGGCGGCACGCGCGTGACCCCGATGGAAGTGAAAACGGCGCGGAAGAATTCCGTTTACTGGCAGGCGACGGAAGCGCAGACGTTCGATATGGCCGCGTTTTTGGTGAAGGCGGGAGTGCCCCATCATCTGGCCGATGTGGAGGGCCGGAAGCCCGCGTCCGATTCCGCGGCGACGCTGGAGATGGGGAAGATTGCGTTCGCGGAACGCTGCGCGCGCTGCCATTCGAGCAAGCTGCCCACGCCGCCGGTCGCGGCGAATCCAGTGAACTGCGGCTCGAATTATCTGGAGTGCTGGAACCGCTACTGGAAGTGGACGCAGACTGACGAGTTCAAGGCGAAAGCGCGGGAGATCGTAATGAAGCCTGACTTCATTGACGATAACTACCTTTCGACCGACCTGAGAGTTCCCATCACCCTGCTGCAGACCAATACCTGCAGTTCGCTGGCAACCAATGCGATTGCCGGGAATATCTGGAGTGAGTTCTCTTCTGAGACTTATAAGTCTCTGCCGGCGGTGGGTCCGGTGACTTATTACCAGCCTTTTACGGGAGAGAAACGAACTTATCAAATGCCGGGCGGAGGGCGCGGCTATCTGCGCCCCGCTTCACTGGTGAGCCTTTGGTCGACCGCGCCGTATTTGTTGAATAACGCGGTGGGTCCGTTTAATCCGAACCCTTCGGTGGAAGCGCGGCTGCAGACCTTCCAGAGTTCGATGATCCAGATGCTGTGGCCGGAACTGCGCGAGCAGGATTCGCTGCTGGCGGGTAAGATTCCGGGTAAGATTGACCGGACGACGGAGCCGACTTATCTGCGGGTTCCGGCGGCCTATCTGCCGGGCGCGGTGCAGCCATTGGTCGGACTGGGCGCGTCGCTCGCGCCGTCTCTGATGCGGGGTGACGGGCCGGACAAGGGTCTGGTGCTGGGACCGTTCCCGAGCGGCATGCCCATCGGGCTGCTGGCCAATCTGCAGATGGCTCTGGATGAAGGCGGATTCACCGATACGCTGCGGCTGAATAAGGACCTGCTGAGCGCGATTCTGAAGCTGAATGCGGCACTGGGCGCGGCGCGCGGCAAGAGCGATGCGGAAGCCCGAAAGATTGTGTTTGCCTCTGACGTGGTGGAACCGCTTCTCAAGGTGAGTAAGTGCCCGGATCTGATTGTCAATCGCGGGCACTACTTCGGCGCGAACGGCGTGGAAGGAGAAGCGCCGCTGAGCAATGAGCAGAAGTCGGCGCTGATCGCTTACCTGAAGACGTTCTAACTAAGCGGGCAGGCTGCCGCGCTTCGCGATGTCGATCATGGCTTCGGTAAAGGTGTCGATTTCTTCGAGCGTGGTGTAGACGTTGGGGGTCACGCGGATCCCCTCGTACTCGCCGGGCGAGATGAATGAGGTCACCCAGATGCGGTATTTGCTCCACAGGTAGCCGACGAGTTTATTGGTCTCAATGCCTTTGATGCCGACGAGGCCGATGCCGCAGGACATGGCGGGGTCATCACTGGTAAGCAGGTTGACGTTCGGGTATTTCCGCAGCGGGTCCGACCAGCGGGCGCGCAGGTAACGGAAGCGGGCGGCTTTCCGTTCGACGCCGATGCTCTCGTGGAAGTTCATCGCTTCCGCAATCGCGTTGCGCTGTGAGGCGGGGTGCGTGCCGATCTGCTCGTATTTGCGGATGTCATTCACCAGCGATTCATCCGCGCCGAACATCGGCCAGATCTTCGGAATTTTCGATTTCCGCATGTAGAGCATGCCGGTGCCAATGGGCGCGAGCAGCCACTTGTGGAGCGAGACGCCGTAGTAATCGCAATCGAGATCCTCGTGTTTGAAGGGGAACTGCGCGTAGGCATGCGCGCCATCGACGATGACTTCAATGCCGCGCGCGCGGCCCATCTGGCAGATCTGTTTGACGGGGAAGATCTGGCCGGTGCGGTTGGTGATGTGGCAGATGTGGATGACTTTGGTGCGGGGCGTGATGGCGTTTTCGATCTGTTTGGCCAGGTAGTCCATGGAGGGCGGCGGGACCTGGAATTTCACCTGTTTGAGCACGATGCCATCGCGGCGTTCGCGCTGCTGCCAGGAGGTGATCATGCGCGGGTAGTCCTGATTGGTGGTGATGACCTCGTCGCCGGCTTTGAGGTCGAGCCCGAACTGGACGATTTCGAGGGCTTCGGAGGCGTTGCGGGTGATGGCGATCTCTTCGGGGTCGCAGCCGAAACTGCGGGCAAGGCGGCGGCGGCAGGTTTCGACGCCGGGGTCGAGGATGCGCCACATGTAATAGGTGGGGTTCATGTTCTGCATCTCGAGGTAGCGGATTTCGGTGTCCTGGACGATGCGGGGGGCGGGGGAGACGCCGCCGTTGTTGAGG
>CAIUOG010000035.1 GCA_903900705.1 uncultured Acidobacteriia bacterium | reverse complement strand
CCCGCACGCGGCATCGTCCGCATGGAATTCCTCGGCGGCAAACTGCTCTACGCCATGCGCGTCATCTCACACGGCGCCTTCAATCTCTGCCCATCCGTGGAATGCAATCCCGAAGGTGGTGGAGACTCCGTCTGCATCATCCCGGAAAAAGCCCCCGCCAAACCCGTCGAATTCCACCCGTATCCGGAAGTGCCCACCGCGGCCGTCGCCATGGGCGAAAAAATCATGGCCGCCGGAGGTCTGGATGTGGGTGGCATCGAATACCTGGAAGCCGCTGACGGTCGCCTGATCTTCTACGACGTGAATGCGAACTCCAACCTCCGAGCGCCTATCGGCGAGGCCTTCGGCTTCGACCCCTTTGAGCGCGTGGTCGACTACCTGGTCTCGCAAATGGCCGGGACAGAATCCGGCACAACGTAGTCAGACCGGCGGCCTCTTCCCGCGCGGGACCGGAGCCACTGATTCGCAGGCTCTTCAAACACCGCGAACACAATGCACGATAACGCCACCACGAACGCGACGTAGAGATATCGCACCGCGAAATCCGGCCAGCTGACCGCCCACCACAGAATCGGGATGTGCAGGATATACATCCCGTAGCTGGCCTTCCCCAGATACACCACCGGCCGCGCCGAGAGCACCCGCGCCAGCCAGCCGCCACCCAGTCCCAGCCCCAGCAGCAGCAGAGCATTCATCGGGCGCAGCAGGGTGTTCATCGAGAGGCCGTCCGGCAGATACTGTGCGTACCCGAGAATCGCCGCCAGGCCGGCGAGGCCCGTCCAGTACAACCACGTCCCCTCCATGGCCTCCCGCCGTTCAATCAGAAGCTCAAACGCCCGCGCCGCCGCAATGCCCATCAGGAAATCCGACACGTGGATCAGCGGCTTGATCTGATCCGAAACCCCCGCCAGCCACATCGCCTGCGTGAGCCCGGTGGCGACCACCGCCGCCGCGATCGTCCCCGCCCAGCCCCGGTTCTTCATCGGAACCACCAGCAGCGGAAAGATCAGGTAGAAGAACATCTCGCAGGAAAGCGACCAGGCGGGCGTGTTCCAGCCCGCCGTATAGTGCCCGCTGAACCACCCCTGCAGCAGCGTCAGATGCATCGCCACCAGCCAGCCCTTGGGTTGGTCCGCGGCCTTTACAATGAACGGCGACACGATCAGCAGGCTGAGCAGATAGACCGGATAAACGCGCGCCAGACGCCCCACCAGGTATTTCCCGACGTTCGCCCGCGTCCACCGCGTGGCCGCATAGTTGCGCGTCAGCACGAAGCCGGAAAGCACGAAGAATGTCGGCACCGCCTGGTAACCGTGGCGCAGGATCTCCCGCAGCGGCCCCGGCAGCATCAGCACAATCGGCTCATAGACATGGCCGGCGCCGATTAGATGCGTAAACATCACCCAGAGCGCGAGAAAAAAACGCAGCCCTGTCAGTGCCGGCAGATGTTTCGGACGTCCTGCGCCCGTCCCTGGCGAATCCATCTCTCTATGATCGCTTGCGGGCTATGATCCCCCGCGGGGGTTACGGGGGCCGTAGTTACGGCTGGAGGCCGTGCTGCCTCCGCCAGATGGATTCCTGGCGCTGCATCCCGACGTTGGTTTCCGCAGATTTGGCCCACGCTTTTTCCGCCTCTCCAGCGGTCATCGCCAGGTTGGCGCGACGCAGCATCAGCGTCGTGATCTGGTGCTGCGCTTCCATGGGCGAAAGCTCCACGAAGCCCGCGGGCGGCGCAAAGACCGAGGCGGGCGGAGTGCCCAGCGTCACATTGCTCGCCACCTGGAAGGTGGTGGAGGGACTGAAATGGAACTCGCTGCGCAGCGGAAAGCAATCGAGTGAAGGTGCCAGCCAACTCACCATGGCCGCAGGCCCCCGGCTGTATTTGAACGTCTCAATGCCAAGCAGCGATTCAGCACCAATCAACGTTCCGTCCGGCACCGCGCATTTGGCGCTGCTTTCAGCGGGAGGGCCCGGATTCACCTTCACGCTGAAGTACGCCTTGATCTCGTGCAGTGCCTGTATCTGCGTGCCATCGCGTTTGGTGATGAGTGTGATGGTCTGATTCGCCGTACGACTCACCATCGCGGTGCCGATATTCGGATCCACATACTTCGTGTAATTCGCTTTCGGCTGACATGCGGGCGTGGCCTGGACGGCGGGATCACAGCCCCAGTAATCCGCGTAAACAGCGGTGAAGGCAGGGGACGTTTGCGCCGGGGTTCGCTGGCCGGGCTGAGCAAACAGGACGACCGGGAATGCGATCAGGATGGCGAACCGAAGAGGCATGGTCGCTTCACACTTTCTGCCGTGAGCCCCAGTTCGGAACCCGGCGTCCTGATTTTATCAGGAAAAATGATGTATGAAGTTGGTGGCGGAAGTGGGGGTCGAACCCTCCAGCCTTATTAAACAGGCAAGCTATTGGTTCCCAAAAGAGCGCAAAGCACTGGAAATACCACAAAAGCATATCTGTGGCACGTGTGCGGTACACGGACCAACCGGGCCGGCACCGTCACGGCAAACCGTTCACTAACAAAGTTTGCAATTCGATACGTTTTCGGGCTTATTCTGTTTTCGTGGGTGGTTCAGCGGCTCGCGGACTTTTTACCTTGGCGCATTCGGGGCGTCTGTCGTTCAGCGGTGACTCTAGGTCCGCGCCGAGTTTCAAGCTTCCCCCCTCGATCACTGCGCTCTGACTGATCGAGGATTGTAGTACTCTCGGTTGAACTTTCAACGGATCCCGCACAACGGCGTAAAGGCTACGGCTAATTCACAACACGGGGTCAAAAGGCGGCTCGAACCATAGGGGACTTCCGGTCAGCTACCTCAATATGATTGATCGGCGGCCGGAGCAATGCGTCAAGGACCGGCGGCTGGCGCATCCGGCGTACGGCTCTGGAGAAATCACAACCCCTGCGAACAAATTAAACCGTATCACCGGATGGCCCAAATTCTGGCCGGACGATTCAGAAGCTCATCGCCGGATCTGGCCGCCACGGCCATGCAGCGAGACGTTCACGTAAGGATGCGTGCTGATTTCCGGTCGTGGATTTCAATCCTCCGGCCACTGCGTCCTTCAGATGCTTCGCGCATGATTCGGCGGCTGTCTGGCGCCCATGGGCGGTGTTGTTGCGATCAACTGAATACGCAAAGACAACTTCGGACGTTTTTACATTGATCAGGCGAACGGACGCAGAATCGTTACCCTCGACAAGCTGGGGCAGTACAGGAGCGGTCCAATCCGAAATGATGGATGGCTTGTAACCCGTCCGTTTCAGATGGTCCGAGGTCTGTTCCAGAATGAAATCGGCTTTGGATCTGTCGGTCGTAACGGTGATGTTGACGTTCTTCTCCCGGATCGCCGCGGTGAGATAGATCGCGAAGCCCTGGTCTCCGTCGATGAAAAGTTTTGCGTTCGCGGGCATCGTGCCGGTCTGGGCCATGCAAACCGGGGAGAGAAGAACGGCAAGAGCCGCGAGCATTGGAAGATAGTTCACAAATTGTTTTCCTTTCTGATCGAATAATTCTGCGCTCTGGTAGAAAGCGTACCAGTTTCGCCCGTTGGACGGAAGACGAGAAGCAACGCGATTTACGTCAAACGGTAATGGACCCCTTCATGGAGAGTACTGATCGGCACGTACACAGCAAATGCCGAAAGCGCCTCGATGTTCTCTTTGGAAGCAGGGTTTGATTGGTGGCGGAAGTGGGGGTCGAACCCACACGTAGAGTGAACTACGGCAGATTTTGAGTCTGCTGCGTCTGCCAGTTCCGCCATTCCGCCGGAGGACTGTCTCTCCAGTCTATCCAACCTGAACCGCCAATACCAGCCTCCCGCGTACCAAATCCGCATACCGCATTGAAGCGAGCGCCCCACAGGGTTTATCCTTCCGTAATAATGCATCGCCGCAACTTCCTCGCCGCCACCTCCCTCGCGGCCTTCCAACTCGACTCCACCGCCAAAGCCCAGAAGGCCACGGCCGCCATCGCCGGGCGCACCCCCGAAGCCGTCGCCCGCGACGAAGACTTCTGGTTCACCATCCGCGAAGCCTTCACCGTCGACCGCACCCTCATCAACCTCAACAACGGCGGCGTCTCCCCCGCCCCCCGCATCGTCCAGGACACCGAAATCCGCTACCTCGAGATGCAGAACATGAACCCCACCTATTACATGTGGCGCATCCTCGACCCCGGCGTCGAAACCTGCCGCCGCCGCCT
>CAIUOG010000034.1 GCA_903900705.1 uncultured Acidobacteriia bacterium | reverse complement strand
GTGTATGCCGCGGCATCATCCACCGGCCCTGTGGATACGATCGGGGCGGCGAAGCAGGCGAGGGCGGCGGCGGCGCGGGCGCTCGAACTGGAACCGGAGTCGGCGGATGCGTGGGCATCGATGGGATATGTGGACGCGTGTGTCTCGCTGGACTGGAAGAAGGGCGAGGAGGAGTTGCGACGGGCGCTGCGGGCTGCGCCGCAGAACGCGGTGATCCATCAGCGACTGGCGAATGTGGCGATGTTCCAGGGGCATTTCGAGGAAGCGCTGCGGGAAGCGAAGACGGCGGAGAATCTGGACCCGCTGGCGGGGAACGCGGGAGTCGCGGTGTCGCTGGTGTATTTCATGGAGCGACGGTACCGGGAGTCGCTGGATCAGATGGTGAAAGTGATGCAGTTGCATCCGGGCGCGCAGTTGCTGCATTTGTTTGTGGGGACGGGGTATGACTCGGTGGGGGACTACGGGCGCGCGCTGGCGGAGTATGAAGCAGTGCGGGAGAAGTTTCCGAAGGAGGCTGAGATTCGCACGATCATGACGCTGGTACATGCGGGACGCAAGGATGAGGCGCGGGAGCGTGCGAGGAAACTGGAAGCGGCGGGGCAGGCAGACGCGTTTTCGTTTGCGGTGATTTACGGGGAACTGGGCGATCCGGACCGGGGCTTCGGGTATCTGGAGAAGGCGTGGCAGGAGAAGAACTGCTGGATGCTGAAGGTCTATCCTTATCTGGATGCGTTGCGGGCGGATGCCAGGTTCGCCACGTTTCTGAAGCGGGCGAACCTGGAATAGGGGTGTTTCAGGCGGTGAAGCCGAAGGGGACGCGTTCGCCCTGCTTCACGGTGGCGCCGACGGCGCCGACGCCTTCAATGCGGGCGCGGACGGTGTCACCGGGCTTGATGCGCGCGCCTTTGGGGCAGCCGGTGGAGATGATGTCGCCGGGGTGCAGCGTGAAGAAGTCGCTGTGGAAAGAGACCAGGTTGAGGGGCCGGTGCTTCATGTTCCGAACGAAGTCGCGGGAACAGATGCCGCCGTTGTGTTCGGTGATGACTTCCAGGGAATCGATGTCGGGCACTTCGTCAGCGGTGACGATGACGGGGCCGAAGCTGAAGAAGGTATCGATGCTCTTGGAGCGGGTGAGATAGCGGGGGTTCTTCTTCAGAACGTCCAGGGCTGTGAGGTCGAGCGTGGTGGTGAAACCGTAGATGACCTCGCGGGCCTTTTCGACGGGGACGAAGCGGCAGCCGCGGCCGATGATGACGCCGAGTTCGCCTTCGGCATCCACGTCGTCAGAGACTTCGGGCGGCGGGAGGAAGATGTCGCCGCCGGGCTGGAACATGCAGGAGGCGGGCTTCATGAAGCTGCCGGGTTCTTCGGGCTGTACGGCGGCGATGTCTTCGGCGTGGGATTTGTAATTGAGGCCGATGCACCAGATTTTCGGGGGGACGGCGTAGGGCAGGCGGGGCTCGATATCGGAGAGCGGCAGGGGGCGAACTCCGGCCGTGGGAATTTCGCGAATGTCGGCGCGAATGATCTCGAGAAGGCTGTTGGGAATGTGGAGATCGTACTTCGAATTGATCTCGAGAACCGGGGCGAGACCCTCGGGGGTGAGAACGCCGGCGTGGTCCTGTCCGGCGTAGCGGAATGTCATTAAGCGCATGGCTCTTTCACGATATCGAACCCGATTGCGCGGCGCTGTTCCGGCGGGTACAGCCGTGTCACAATAAAACACATGAGTGACTCGCTCTACACGACTCCCGACACTTATCCGACGCCGATGGCCAGCACCGGCGCTGACCTGTTTGCGCGCATCGACAATGAAACGCTGGAACAGCAGCTGCTGCAGTCCGGCGTCATGATGACGACGGTGGACAGTGTGATTAACTGGGGCCGCAAGAATTCCATCTGGCCGATGGCGTTCGGGCTGGCGTGTTGCGCGATCGAGATGATGTCGATGAGCGCGTCGCGGTTCGACATTTCGCGCTTTGGCGCGGAAGTGTTCCGCGGATCGCCGCGGCAGAGCGATCTGATGTTTATTGCCGGCCGCGTGTCCAATAAGATGGCGCCGGTGATTCGCCACCTGTATCAGCAGATGCCGGAGCCGAAGTGGGTGATTTCGATGGGCGCGTGCGCGACGTCGACGGGCGTGTTCAATAACTACGCGCTGATCCCGGTGAATCAGGTGATTCCGGTGGACGTGTTCGTACCCGGCTGCCCGCCGCGCCCGGAACAGCTGATCCATGCGGTGATGATGCTGCAGGAGAAGATCGGGAAGTCGCATGGCGCCGGTTTGCAGGCGCTGAATCTCCGGTAGTTTTCGTCTCGTGACATCCTCACAGTACCGGCGTGAGTTTTTGCGGTTCCTTGCGGGGAGCCCTTTCTATGCGCAGGCTCTTGCGCAATCCAATTCAGCAACGAATGCAAGCCAGGCTCTGAGCGTGGCCGATTTTGAAGTTTCGGCGCGACAGGCGCTGCCTCCGGCCCATTGGGGTTATCTGGCCACCGGCGTGGACGACGATCTGACGCTGAAGGCGAATCTGGGCGCGTTTCAGAAGATCGGGCTGCGTCCGCGGCGTCTGGTGGATGTTTCGAAGACGGATACACGCGTGGAGATTTTCGGGCAGACATGGGATTCACCGCTCTTCCTGTGTCCGGTAGGCGCGCAGAAGGCGTTTCACTCCGAGGGCGAGGCGGCGGTGGCGCGGGCGGCAAAGGCGAAGCGCGTGACGCAGGTGCTTTCGACTGTGACCTCTGTGAGTGTGGAAAGGGTGACGCGGGAGTTGGGGCGCGCCCCCTGGTTTCAGCTCTACATGCCGGCGGCGTGGGAGAACACGGAAAAGCTGGTGCGGCGGGTGGAAGCGGCAGGCTGCCCGGTGCTGGTGTGGACGATCGACCTTTTCGGCGGGCGGAATTCGGAGACTTTGTCGCGGTTGATGCGGACGGATAAACGCGAATGCGGATCGTGCCATCCGGCGGGTCCGGCGCTGGTGGTGGCGGGGTTGCCTCCGGCCAGGGAAACGCCGATGCTGGACGGGATTGGCGGGAATGTGAATCCGCCGTTTGCGACGTGGGCTTTCGTGGAGAGGCTGAAGAAGCTGACGACGATGAAGCTGGTGCTGAAGGGCATCGACAACGCGGACGATGCGCGACTGGCACGGGAGAGCGGCGCGGACGGGATTGTGGTTTCCAACCATGGCGGGCGGGCGACGGAGACGTTGCGAAGCACGATTGAGTGTCTGCCGGAAGTGGTGGATGCGGCGAAGGGAATGCCGGTTTTGGTGGATGGCGGATTCCGGCGCGGCAGCGACATTTACAAGGCGCTGGCGCTGGGGGCGAAGGCGGTGGGTGTGGGGCGACCTTATATCTACGGGCTGGCGTCGCAGGGGCAGGCGGGGGTAGAGCGGGTGATCGACATTCTGCGGGGCGAACTGGAGATGACGATGCGCCAGTGCGGGACGCCGGTGGTTTCGGGGATAGGGCGGGGTTCGATAGTGCGGTTGGGCACAGCCTGACTGCTGATAGACTAAGTCTGCACGTTCTTTCCTGCCATGCCAGCGGCTTGCAGGGCTCACGCCGGACTTTCCGGTACTGTAGTCAACCGCCCCAGCGATCACCGCGATAGCGAAAAAGGAAAGCCCCGCTTGAATCTCGTCTCCGTCAACTCTACATTTCCCATTTTTTCGAGTCTGCCCGCGGTTCCGGAAGGGCTGCAGGTTCATCTGATCAATCCGAGTGACATGTCGTTCGGCACGGCTGTGATTACGCCTCGGTGGCTGTACGTGCTGGCGGCCGCGACCCCGGCTGATTTCGGGGACCCGAAGATCTGTGACGAGACGCTGGAGCAACTGGACGCGACGGTGATCCGGAAGGGCGATATCGTCGGGATCGGAATCCACACGGGGAACGCGCTGCGCGGGTATGAAGTGGGCCGGATGGCGAAAGCGCGCGGGGCGTGGGTAATTTATGGCGGGATCCACGCGACGCTGTTTCCGGATGAGCCGCTGGAACTGGGTGGCGGCGACGCGGTGGTGAAGGGCGATGGCGATGTGATCTGGGCCAGCGCGCTTTATGATTGCCTGCGGGGGAAGCCGGCGAAGGTGTATGACGGCGGACGGATCGAGGCGGATCAGTTTGTACCGGCGCGGTGGGATCTGATGCCTCCCGAAAGCTATATGTGGGCGAGCGTGCAGACAGTGCGCGGGTGCGCGAAGCACTGCTCGTTCTGTTCAGTCTGGCGGACGGACGGGCAGAAACCGCGGCAGCGGGCTTCCGATGGCGTGATTCAGGAGATTGTGGAACTGCGGCGCAAGGGGTTCCGGTTTATCGCGCTGGCGGATGACAATTTTTATCCGGTGACGCTGACGGATCTGAAGCTGGCCAGGGCGCAGGGCAATGATGTGAAGGTCGCGCAGCTGGAGGCGATCCGGGCAGAGCGATTTGTGCTGATGGAGCGGCTGGCGGAATTGCCGCACGACATGATCTTCTTCACGCAGATCACGATGGAAGCGGCGGAAGATACCGAGTTTCTGGACGCAATGCGGAAGGCGCGCATCAAGGGCGCTCTGGTGGGTGTGGAAGCCGTGACGGCGGAAGGGCTCAAGCATGTTTTCAAGGACTTCAACTATTCCGGCGACGGGCTGGTGAACCAGTTGCAGACGTTTAAGAAGCACGGCGTGCACGTGCTGGGATCGTTCATCTTCGGCCTGCCGAGTGACCGGCCGGATACGTTCGAGGCGACGCAGGAGCTGGCGAAGAAGGCGGGCGTGACGTTTGCGCAGTTTGTGATGATGACGCCGTTTCCCGGGACGGTGGATTTCGGCAAGTGGGAGAAGCTGAAGGAAGCGGATCCGGAATTTGTGGACGGGACGCCGATCACGCGGTACTGGCTGATTCCGGCGGCGATCCGGCCGAAGATGTTCACGCCGCATCCGACGATGAGCGCGGACGAGATTCAGATGCGGACCCAGGGCGTGTGGGACCGGTTCTATAGCCTGGCTGTGGTGTGGAAGCGGTCTGACTGCATCAAGTCCCTGAAAGGTCGGCTGGCGTTTGTGCTGATTTCCCGGTTGTACCGGCAGATGTACGCGAAGACGGGGATTTCGACGGACAGCGCGCGGAAGAAGAAGTCGAACTGGGGAGCGCGGCAGCTGATTAAGCCGTGCAAGATGCTGTTCAAGGCCAGGCCGATGCCGGAGCTGCAGGTTCCGGTGATGGAAGCGCGACCGGCGGAAGTTCGTATGGTTTTGTAAATTTGATGTTTTGTAAATTCAATGTTATGTAAGCTTTAGCGCCTTACAGACATTCACATTCGCGATGGAATATTCGCGAGACAATCAGGTCAGTCGCTCATCTAAAGAAGAGTAGACCTAACCTATGAAAACTTTTCAACGCAGGGGAGTTGCGGCGATTGTCGGCATGCTGCTCACACTCCCGGCAGCATTTGCACAAAGTACCGCCACGATTCGCGGTCAGGTGACCGACCCATCGGCGGCAGTGATTCCAAACGTAACCGTGCAGGTGAGCGGAGGCGGCATTACCCGCAGCGCGAAAACCGATGGCACAGGCAAGTATCAGCTGGTGGTCCCGGCGGGCAAGTATTTTGTCCGGGCGGACGCCAAAGGGTTTATCACATTCAGCCAGCAGGACCTGACGGTCACCGCGGGGCAGGTGAGCGCGCTCGACATCGCGATGCAGATTGCGGCGCAGGCTCAGGAAGTACAGGTCAGCGATCAGGCGGCGGGGCAGGTGAATACCGATCCATCGCAGAACGTGGGCGCGCTGGTGATGAAGAATGAAGACCTGGACCAGTTGCCGGACGATCCCGACGATCTGCAGGCGGATCTGGAAGCGCTGGCGGGTCCGGCGGCGGGTCCGAACGGGGCACAGTTCTTTGTGGACGGCTTCAGCGGCGGGCAATTGCCGCCGAAGAGTTCCATCCGTGAGATCCGAATCAACTCGAATCCTTACGCTTCGGAATTCGACCGGCCGGGCTTTGGCCGTATTGAAATTCTGACCAAGCCGGGTACGGACAGTCTGCATGGCGGTGGGTTCTTCAACTTCGGCGACAAGATTTTCGACAGCCGGAACCCGTTTCTGACGACGCAGCCGCCGACCTACAGCTCAAAGTTCTTTGCGGTGAACGTGGGTGGGCCGATCGGGAAAAGGACTTCGTTCTTTCTTGATTTCAATCGCCGCGACGTGAACGAGCAGGCGCTGATTAACGGGCGGGGCCTCGACAGTAACCTGAATCCGGTTACGGAGAATGGCACGTTTGTGACGCCGCAGAAATTCTGGTCGATCGGGCCGCGCATTGATTATCAGATCAACGCCACGAATACGCTGGTGGCGCGGTACAACCTGTTCGATTCGACGAGCGTGAGCGGCGTGGGCGGGTTTAACCTCGCGTCACAGGTGCAGAATGTGGAATCGAAGAACAACGTGGTGCAGATCACGGAAACGGCGATTCTGGGCACGGTGGCAGTGGATGAGACCCGGTTCCAGTTCCGCGACAGCCATGCGCAGCAGAAGGGTTCGGGAATCGCCGGGCCGACGATCAACGTGGCGAGTTCGTTCACGGACGGCGGTTCGCCGGTAATTTCGAACTTCACGGACACGAAGAACTTCGAGATTCAGAACAACATTACGATGACGCACGGGGCGCACGCGATTAAGGCCGGCGTGCGGGTGCGGCATGACGAACTGGGGAGCCAGTCGACTTCGAACTTCAACGGCACGTATACGTTTACGACGCCGAATTCGCTGGCGACGACGGCGCCGTGTCTGGCGGGAATTGCGAATCCAACCTCGCTGGATGTGTACCGCCAGACGCAGTTGCTGCTGAAGAACGGGGTTTCGATGGCGTCGATCATTGCGCAGGGATGCGGGCCGACGCAGTTCACGCTGAACAGCGGGATTCCGTTTTCGAGCATCAGCCAGACCGATCTTGGCTTCTTTGTGCAGGACGACTGGCGCGTCAGGCCGAACCTGACGGTGAGCGGTGGCCTGCGGTACGAGACGCAGACCAATATTAAGGATCACAGTGACTTCGCACCGCGACTGGCGATCTCCTGGGCTCCGGGCGCGAAGGCCGGTAAGCCGGGCAAGACAGTGGTGCGCATCGGCAGCGGCCTGTTCTACGACCGCTTCGAGGACAGCAGCACGCTGCAGACACTGCGGTACAACGGCGTCTCGCAGCTGAATTACAACATCACGAGCACACAGAGTCCGGCGGCGGCGGCGCTCGCTTTCGCGGCATATCCGAATGTGCCTTCGACGTCTCTGCTGGCTTTGCAGAATCAGGCGATCTATAAGGTTTACTCGAACCTCCAGGCGCCGTCTATGTTCCAGTATTCGGCGGGCGTGGACCGGTCTTTGCCCGGGCGGACGCAGCTTTCCTTCAACTATGTGGATACGCGCGGCGTGCACGTGCAGCGGCTGCGTAATATCAATGCCTACCTGCCGGGAACTTATAATCCGTCGACGGGCCTGGGTGGCGTGCGGCCCTACACGGGTCAGGGTGACCTTTACCTGTACGAGACGACTGGCATCTACAAACAGCAGCAGTTCATTCTGAACGTGAACAGCCGCCTGAACAGCCATCTTTCGGTGCAGAGCTACTACGTGTACGGGCATGCGCACAGCAACGTGAACGGCTTCCCGAGCAACCAGTACGATACGAGCCTGGACTATGGACGGGCGAACTTCGACGTGCGGCACCGGGCGTTTATCGGTGGCAACGTCGGACTGCCGTTCCGGTGGTCAGTGGCTCCGTTCGTGACGATGAGTTCCGCGCCGCCGTTCAACATCACGACGGGAACGGACTATAACGGGGACGGCATTGCGAATGACCGGCCTTCGTTTGCGACGAGTTCGTCGAACGCGAAGAACGTGAAGGTGACGCCTTACGGGACGTTCAATCTGGCGCCGCTGCCGGGCGAGACGATTATTCCGGTGAACTACGGCAATGGTTTCGGGCAGGTTTCCGTGAACCTGCGGCTGAGCCGGACGTGGGGCTGGGGTGAGAAGCCGGGTTCGAATCCGGCCGGCGGCATGGGTGGTCCGGGTGGTGGCATGATGGGCGGACCGGGCGGCGGTGGACCTCCGGGCGGCGGCCATGGCGGTGGTCCGGGCATGGGCGGTGGCGGCATGATGGGCGGTTTCGGCGGTGGCAGCACCGGGAAACGCTACAACCTGACTTTCACGGTTTCGGCGCGCAATGCGTTTAATCACGTGAACTATGGTTCGCCGGTTGGATCGCTGAATTCGCCGTTCTTCGGCCAGTCGCTTTCGTCGGCTGGTGGTGGAATGGGCGGGCCGGGCGGTGGTGGACCTGGCGGCGGCGGTGGTGCTTCCGGGAACCGCAAAGTGGAACTGCAGTTGCGGTTCCAGTTTTAGCGCCGGATTTCAGAGATGTGGGATGACGGGAGCGGGCGAAAGCCCGCTCCCGTTTTTTATTGGGCCGCCACCCGTCAGCCGGCGCGCGACCTTGCGAGGCATCAGAATACCAGTCGCAGTTCCAACTGGACAGCCCGAGGCGTCACGAAATGAGTGCCGCTGAAGGTGGAGAGAAAGTTGTAGAGCGCTTCCCTGTTTGTCATATTCAGCACCGTGAGCCGGATTTGGAGCTTGTAGCCAGCCATGTGGAGCAAGTTGTCGATTCCGACGCCGGCATCCAAAATGTTTCGCTCACTAACGCGGGTAGGCCGCAGATCGTCGTTCTCGGTGCCCGGCGGAGGAATGGAAACTCTGGTCGCGCCGAAGACGGGCGAACCGCAGGCAGTGATGGGATTCCACCTGGTGGCCTGGACGTCCCCGCAATAGAGGCCCATCTGGGCCTGCTCGTCGCCTGTCAGTTTGAGCGCACTCGCATAATTTGGCACCACACCAGGGAGGGCGAGCCCGCTGTTGAAGCGCCACGTGAAGGACGCCCAGGGACCGGATTTTCCGTATTGATAACGAAGAAAAGTCGTTTGCTCGAATTCCTCGGAATGATCAATGCGAAAGACGCCATTGTCGGGAACGTTGTTGAAGACGAGTCCGCCGATCTCCGGGCCAAAGAAGCGCGAACGCGTATGGCCCATGACCGTATAGGCCGAGAACCCATGGATCTCAGCCAGAGTGATCCGCGCGGCCAGACCGTCGATCCTGGATTTTCGCCAGCCGATAGGGAAAGTAATGGGGGTGAGGAACAGGCTGTCGAAGTCGAAGGCATTGTGCGTGAACTTCCAGAAGTAGTCGGCGTCGATCGAGAAATGGCGGCCAAACGACTGCGCCATTCCGGTATTGAACTGGTCGCGCTTTCCGGGTTGTGGCGGCGAGGAGCGAAACGTTGCGAACGGATTCGAGAGTAGGGCGTTGGCGGCAGCTTCGCTGGCCACGATCAGGTTTTCGTTGTAGGGCGTTTCGAAAAGCCGCGCGTACGAAAGCCTGACCACTGTGTTGGTCCAGGGCGTGCGATAGGCCAGGCCCAGGCGGGGTTGAAGCTGATGGCCCTGACTCAGTCCGTTATAGCGGTCATAACGCAAGCCGGGATTCACCGTCAAACGCCCCAGATTGATTGAGTCCTGAGCATAGAAGGCAAGCTCTTTGACATCAGCGGCGCCGTGAAACGCGTAGAGGTGACCGCCTCGTGTAAGGTCGTAGGGCTGCAAATTGGGGATGAATGCCTGGTTCGGCTGATAGCCCGCCGAACCGCATTGACTGGGGGAAAGCGGCTGGGGGGCGTTTATGGCCCTTCCCAGGTTGTCCAGACAAACTGCGTTGTAGGCGGGGTCCGTGACGGCGATATCGAAGCTCTCACGAAGCAGCGTGTGCCAGTACGAAGTGCCGACTTTCGCATTCTGCCTTCCGCGGGAGTAGGCAACATCGCTCCGGAACCCGATGTTGGTCAGGTAGCGGTTTTGCGAGAGTGCAGCCGGAAGATCCGCAAGCAGGTTGGTTGACGGAAAGTACTCAGAGCGATCAAAGCGAAGAAACGGGTTCAGTGTGAAAAGGGTACCCGGGTTGATCAAATGGGTGAAACCCGGGGCAATGTTGAATGACCGAATCCGGGATCGTTGATCCTGGCCGACCGACTGGGAGTCGAACGTGTTCGGGGTCTGAAACCACGAACGAGCAGCGGAGAGGTTTAAATGCACACTATCGGCGTCGCCGGGCTGCCAGTCGAGGCGGTTGAAAAATGTCTCCGCATTGCCGTGGTCGTGAAGCGGCAGGAACTCCGGGGTATCGAGAAACCGTCCGGAGCCGCTTGCGTTGATCGCCGAAAAATTGCCCCAACGGCTGGAGCCGGCGCCGTACGTGAGTCCTTCAGACCACGTTCCGAAGGAGCCGTACTGCGACGACAACGCGCCAAAGGGCTGGCTCCTGCCGAGACCCGACTGCGTGGTGACATTGATAATCAGGCTGGTCTTGTCGCCGAACTCAGCCGGCGGCGCCCCGGTGATAACTTCCATTGTTTGCACGATGGATGTGGAGATCTGGTTCGAGAAGATCTTCGCCTGCTGATCGGTGATGGGTTGGTTGTCGAGGGAGATCGAGGTATCCGCATGCTCACCGAGGGGATGAGCAAATCCGTTGCCGTCCGCCGCAACTCCAGGGGTCGTTCGCGTCACCATCTCGCTGAGACCGGTGGCCTGATTCTGCACGACCACGCGGTCGAGCAGGGAACGGCCCAGAATTCCGTGCGCGGTTGGCGACAACTCGAGGGCGCGGGCTCCCTCATCTGTCACCTCCATCGTGGTTGACGCGCCGACAACCGACAGCGCGATCACCACCTCGACCGGCGCCGGCGATCCGATCCGGACGCTTCGCGCCGCCTGCTGAAAGCCGGACGCGGACACGGTGAGCACGTACGTACCGAACGGAATTCCATTCAGCCGGAAGGCTCCGCCGGAATCGGAGGACGCGGTTCGCCGCGCGCCGCTCAATTGGCTTTTCAGGTTGATTGCGGCCGAGGCCACGGAAGCGTTCGATGCGTCCAGGACCAGGCCGTGCAGACTCCCGGAGCTGCCCGATGACTGAGAAAGCGCTGTCGGGGTCGTGGCGACAGAAATCGCGAGCGCAACGAGCCATCCGATTGTTTTAGCCATACCTAAAAAAGATGATACTCCACGACTCCGGCGCAATGGGCGACCGGCGAATAAATTCCTGCGCGGCGAAGCAAGTTTCTTGAGCGGTTTACAGCGGTGATGCCGGGAATGTATTCTGGATTTCGTGCCACCTAAAACCGGTTCAACGTCGGAAGCAACGGATGACTATCTGAAAGCAATTCTGGAACTCAGCGGACCATCGGCGGAGCCTGTCTCCAGCAACGACCTGGCGGCGCGGCTGAAGGTACGAGCTGCTTCCGTAACGGGGATGTTGCAGAAACTGGCTCGTCAGCGGCCCCCGCTGGTGCTGTACCGAAAACATCATGGCGTACGGCTTTCGGCGGCAGGCGCCCGGAGAGCATGGGAAATTGTCCGTCATCACCGCCTGTTGGAGCTATTTCTGCACGATGTGCTCAATTACTCGTGGGATGAGGTGCATGAGGAAGCCGAGCGGCTTGAGCATTTCATTTCGGAGCGTTTTGAGGAGCGGGTCGCGGCAATCCTCGGAGATCCGGAATTCGATCCGCATGGACACGTCATTCCACACAGAAACGGAACCCTGCCTCTCCGGGCGGAAGCCCCTCTGCTCCAATGGCCACTGGAAACACCGGCAACTATCAGCAGTGTCTCAGACCATGAATCCGCCGCATTACGCGAACTTCGCGGATTGGGTCTTGTGCCTGGAGCGGAGTTGCAGATTGAGCAGAAGAATCCGAATGTAGCCTTGGTGATTCGCCTCAAGGGACAGAAGCAACCCTTTCGGCTCAGTCACGAATTGGCCGCTCTAATCGCGGTCGAGCGAAGTGGCTCAGGTTTTTTGGTGCCCGGGGTGGGACTTGAACCCACACACCCGTTGCCGGATAACGGATTTTAAGTCCGTTGCGTCTGCCGATTTCGCCACCCGGGCACGTTGAAAAGAAACAACTTATGAAGCTACAGCCACATTGGCCCCTGCGTTAGTAGTCAGGGAATTCGTCGATTTCAGCTGCGGCTGATGCGGGTAGAGCCGAGACCGTGCCGGTCACCGCAAATAAACGGTCGATATCGTTCTTTTCGATTCGCTCCGCCTTTTCGTCCGCAGCCTGGTAGCAGATGCGGGTCTTTTGGCCCATCATACTACACGGGCGCAAACACCATCTCGTGAGGCCGAACAACCGTTTACGTCGCCCTGTCCCATATGCAACTCGTCGGCAATCTTCGCTTGAGTCAGTTCGCGCGCTTTCCTGAGTTGGAGAAGCGACATCTCTTCCAATAAACGACGGCGCTCGACCGCGCTGGCCGCCTTTGCGGCAGCGGACATCCCGGCGCGCAACTGCTCGAAGTTGTGAGATGCCATGTTTTCAATTATCGCGGATTGGCGCAGATTGTTTTATTTCAGCATGTTCGACGCGACGGCTCGTTACGGGAGGCCTCCATGCTTCGCTCGGCCACAATCCGCTAAACTGAATGATATGGGAATGACGTTCGAGGCCGTTTACGAGAACGGGGTGCTCAGGCCGCTCGAAAGCCTCAGGCTTACCAATCAGCAGCACGTCCTCGTGACCATTTCCGGCACTCCCCTGATCGCCGACGACGTGGCTGGCTATTTCGAACCCGAGGAATGGGCGGCGGCCAAACATGACGATATCAGCCTTCAGGACGTTCGACGGGCGCTCTCGTCAATTCCGGGATCTCTCGCGGACGCAGTGATTGCGTCGCGGGAAGAACGTTAATTGACCGGCTACTTTCTTGACACCAGCGCTCTGGCGAAGCTGTACCACGAGGAAATCGGCTCGGACTACGTCGAGAGCATTCTGAACCGGCCCGGATCGAAAGGCATCGTTTCCCAACTATCCCTGGTCGAGATGGAATCCGTCTTCGCGATTAAGGTCCGAACCGGTGCGCTTGACGAAAGCGGGCGGTCACTGGCACTGCGACGGCTCCGAGCAGACATCGCACGGGAGCGGTTGTTCCTCGGACCGCCCATCGAACCCAAACACTATCGCTCCGCGGCAAAGCTGCTGAGGCTTCACGGGGTATTGCGCGGCTTGAGGACCCTCGATGCCCTGCAACTCGCGGTTGCTCTTGACATGCTGGAGGCATCCTTGATTTCAGTGATGCTCTCAGCCGACAAGCGGCTCTGCGAAGTCGCGGAAGTTTGCGGATGTCCGGCGGTTGACCCCGCGAACCCCGGCTTGATCGAGGACTGAACCCCGCCGCGCCGCCTTGGCGACCGGGAAAAGGGATCGACGACTGTGGGGGAATTTGTGGGGACTCAGCGTTCGGAGGGTTACTCGCTATTGATACAGGCCCTGGAGCCGACTCTGTATTTTGAATGGCTTAAGTAACTCTGCTCAACTGTGAGCAACCCCGCTCAATGCCCTCGGCTTGATTTTAAGTCCGTTGCGTCTGCCGATTTCGCCACCCGGGCACGTTGAAACGACAGAAGTTACCGAGCGGCGGGGGAGATACCCGATGGATCGGCAGTGTCTGACGCCTACTGAACTGATTCTACCGCTTCGGGGGCAACGCGTCGCAAAGGTCACGGGAGGGTGGCTGGCAGCGCGGTTAGCAAGGGCGGGTTAGAGGCGGACTAATAACTATTGTGTACATTGATGGGCCCTGGTGAGATTTGATACTTTCTGGGCATGATCAACCTCCTACAACTGTTCGGCGGACGCCTGAAAAAGAGCCTCGTGCGGACATCGTTGCTATCGGCTTTGGTGGTGGCAGGGAGCACGTTCGCTTTCGGAGGCACGACCGGGATTACACTCGGCAGCAACGACGATGGCAACTGCTACCCGTTTCTTTGTTTCGCCGGCGATGGCGGCACCGCTTATCAGGAACAGTTCAACGCCAGCTATTTCAGTGGCCCCATCACGATCACGCAGTTCACCTTGTTTCTGGCCGGTTCGTCGGACAGCGCACAGATGGACCCGGCGCATTTCGATATCAGCTTCTCCACGTCGGCAGTGGATTACGGGTCCATGACTGGAACGTTCTCGGACAACGTTGGAGCGGACAACACAGCATTCGGCAGCTATGATCTGCAGGGTACGATGCCGACCTTCCTGACGATGACCGCCGCGGGACCGGGATTTACCTATGATCCAACGAGTGGCGCGCCGCTGCTGATGAACATCGTGGTGACGTCACCCGGAGATCGGGCGTGTCCGTATTGTACGTTCTTCCAGGCGGACTACACGGGGCAACAGGTACTGCGTTCCTTCTACGAGAACGGTTATGGGCAGGTACTGAACGTCCTTGGAGCGCCTGTGATCAACTTCAACGGCTCCTATGACGGCGGCACGGTGCTGGGAAGCGGCGAAACACTGGGTGGCAGTGGCGCGCCGGAGCCGGGAACCTGGGCGATGCTGATCTCCGGCGTAGCGGCGGTGGCATTCCGGGTTCGCAGCAGAAAAGCTTAAAGAAACTGCCCGTCAGGGCGGAGGCAGCGGGCACCAGGGGCCGGAAGGTTTCGCGAGATAGTAAGCGCGAAGTCTCCGGCCCTTTGTTTGTTTTTGGGGGTTACGGGAAGTACCGCTATCACAAGACATAGCGCGGGGTTTCAGGGTGGGAATAACCAATATGAAGATGGTTCACGGCGGTGGGATTTGTTACAAAAATGGCATGAACAACCAGGGAACCACCGGAGATTCGAACGGGGCCATCGCCGGCCTGTTGATGAGGTTCGGTCACTTTCTTGCGGGAACGCCGGAAGATGGCATGAGCTGGACGGCGAAACTGTATTGCGCCGTGGTGATCGTCGGCGGCGGCGCGGTTCTGTTCGACACGCTGCGGCACCTCAACACCGGCGATGCGGTGCGACTGGCGGTGTATATCCTTTGTGCCGCGGTGCTGGCAACGACGCGCCTGCGGGTGCCGGGTCTGACGGCGACGGTATCGGGTGCGTGCATTGTGATTTTCACGGGCGTGGCGGGACTGACGCTGGGCGAGACAGTTCTGATCGGGATTGCCACGGGAATCGCGCAGTGCCTTTGGAAACCGCAGCATCCCCCGCGCGCGGTGCAGGTGGTGTTCAGCATCGCGACACTCATCATCAGTTCCGCGATCACATACCGGTGTTATCACCTGCTGAGCGGGATTCATCCGTTCCACATGCCCACGATACTGATTGTGAGCGAGGCTGGGATCTATTTCGCGACGAACACGGCATTGATTGCCGGGGTGCTGGCGGTAACGGAAGTCCGGCCGCCGATTCAGGTCTGGCGGCAGCTGTATTTGTGGACGCTGCCACATTACATCATCTTTGCGATGATCGGCGCGTTTATTAATGACGCTTCGGCGGGGATGAACTGGATTATTTGCCTGGCTGCGATGCCCGCGATTCTGTACCTGAATCACGCCCGGGTCAGCCGGGCCGAAATGCAGAGAGCCTGAGTTGCCTCAGGCTCTCGTGGTTATTCAGGCGCCGCGGAAGCGGTGCTACGCGATCAGGTCGTGAAGAACATTACCGGCTACGTCGGTGAGGCGGAAGTCGCGGCCGGAGTAGCGGTAGGTGAGCTTCAGGTGGTCGATGCCCATCAGGTACAGGATGGTGGCATGGATGTCGTGCACGTGAACAGGTTTGTCGATGGCCTTGAAGCCGAAGTCATCGGTCGCGCCATAGATGTGACCACCTTTGACCGCGCCGCCGGCGAGCCACATGGTGAAGCCGAATGGATTGTGGTCGCGACCGCGCTTCACGCCGCCACCGCCCATGCCGCCCACTTCGCGAACGGGAGTGCGCCCGAACTCTGAACCACAGACGATGAGGGTATCGTCCCACATGCCGCGCTGTTTGAGGTCCTTGATGACGGCGGCGAAGGCCTGATCGGAATTCTTCGCGTTGATTTTGTGGGCGAAGATATCAGCGTGCGCATCCCAGGGATCGCCCTTGGAGTAGTAGAGCTGGACCATGCGGACGCCTTTTTCCGCGAGGCGGACGGCGGTGAGAGCGCCGCGGGCGACGTCCCCGGGGCCGTACATATCGAGCACGGCCTGGGATTCCTTGCGGATATCGAAGACTTCGGGCGCTTCGGTCTGCATGCGGAAGCCGATTTCCATGGACTTGATGACGGCGTCCATCTGGGGGTCGACGGACTGGGCGCGGGCTTTTTCGAGCTTCTGCAGAAGGTCGAGTTCGCGGCGCTGTTCTTCGAGAGTGAATTTGGGGTTGTTGACGTAGTTGAGAATCTTTTTGGGATCGAAATTCTTCTCAACAACGACCTTTTTCGGAATTTCCTTGCCGTCTTTATCCTTGGCGGCGGGCATTTCTTCCGGCATGTCCATCTCCATGCCGTCCATGCCGCCGGCGCCCGCGGTGGCTACCTTGTTGGAGATGAAGGTACCCTGGTTGATGGCGGGAAGGAAGCCGTTGCTCCAGAGGGGCGGGCCGACGGTGGTCGGAATGTCCGGGCAGAGCACGACATAACCGGGAAGGTTCTGATTTTCCGTACCGAGGCCGTAGGTGAGCCATGCGCCCATGGAGGGACGACCGGCCTGGTTGGCGCCGGTATTCATCATGAGGCAGGAGGGCTCATGGTTCGGGATTTCCGTGAAGACGGAACGGACCCAGCAGATGTCATCAGCGACGCCGGAGAGATGGGGCCAGAGTTCGCTGATATCCATGCCGGAGTGGCCGTACTTCTTGAAAGTGAAGGGCGACTTCATGAGAGCGCCGGTGCGGCGCTCGGTGGAGATGGAGCCGCCGGGCATGGGCTGCCCGTCGTATTTCGCGAGGGCGGGCTTCGGATCAAACGCGTCGATGGTGGAGAGGCCACCGTTCATGAAGAGGAAAATAACCCGCTTTACTTTGGCGGGATGGTCGAGCTTCGCGACGCCGAGTCCATTGGTTTCGCCGGTGATGCCGGCACGCGCCATCGACTGGCTGAGGGTAGAGGCGAAAGCCATCATGCCGAAGCCGTTGCCGACTCTCCGAAGCGCTTCCCGCCGGCTGACCGGATTTCTCGATTTATGATTCAACATTTCTCAGAAGCCTCGACTAATTGATGAAAATGAATTCGGTGGAACTGAGCAGGACCTTGGCGTAACGGCCCCACGCGGTGGGTTCGTATTTGACTTCGACGGCCTTTGCCCCGCCGCGGCCACGACCGCCACCGCCGAAACCACCTCCGCCGAAGCCACCCATGCCGCCCATCATTCCCATGCCCATGCCGGCGTCCGCGGCGGGGGCCGCATCAGCAACAACGGCCGGTGATTCAGCGGGCATGTCTTTGCCTGAGTCTTTGCTGATTTCTTTCGGCATGTCCTTGGGCATGTCGGGCTTGGCGGCGTCTGAAATCACCTTCGCGTCCGATTCCGCTTTGGCGCCGCCACGACCGGGACCCGGAGCTGCTTTGGGATCATCCTTCGGCTTGTTCTTGTTTTCGAGATACTCCTTCATCGGTTCAGTGCGAAGGTATTCGAGGGCCAGGTTAATTTCCTGCTCATTCGGATCGCGACCGAACGTGATGTTGTAGAGCTTCCGGACGCGGGCGCGGTTATTCGGTTCCGCAGCGACTCGTTTGACCAGTTGTTCGGCTTCGATCTGCATGAAGTCGCTGTTCATCAGGAACAGGCGCTGCAGCGGAACGGTGGTGGTGAAACGCGTCTCGGCGCTGATGTTTGGCGGCGGGAAGTCGAACAGCTGGAGGTAGGAATCGAGCTTATAGCGGCTCACCTTGCCGTAGAGGGTGCGGCGCTTGTAGTCGGGAGTCAGATCCTGAGAGGGTCCGCCGATGGAGTCATCCAGGTTGCCGGAGATTTCGAGGACGGCATCGCGGATCTGTTCAGCGTCCATACGCTTTTTATTGGCGCGCCAGTAGAGGCGGTTGCCGGAATCCTTCTCCGAGGCGAGTTTGTTGTCGTCGGAACTGAGCTGATAAACGGCGCTCAGCATGATCTCTTTCTGGAGCTTCTTGACGGACATGCCGTTCTTCACGAAGTCCGAGGCGAGGTATTCGAGCAGGTCCGGATTGGTGGGGCGTTCGCCACCGAAGCCGAAGTTGCTGGGCGTATCCACGATCCCGGTGCCGAAGTGCCCTTTCCAGATGCGATTGACAAAGACGCGCATGGCAATGGGCTGCTGCACGATGAGATCAGCGAGTTGCCTGCGACCGCTGCCCTCATTAAGTGGCGTGGGTTCGCCGGTAGAGAACACGCTGAGGAAGTGGCGCGGCACTTCTTCGCCGAGCGTTTCGGGGTTGCCGCGGAGGGCAAGCTGAATGTTGACGGGCTTATCGGAATCCTTCACGCCGTGGATGAACGGGTAGAAGGGATCAAGCTTCTTGCGGGCCGCGTCGACGTCGTTCTGGACCGTCTTGAGACGGGCCTGGGCTTCGGGGCCGACGCGGGATTCGAGGCCCCAGCCACGGAACAGGAGAACGCCGGGGTTACCGCCGCGTCCGCCGGCGGCCATGGCGTTCGGGTCGTCGGAGTCTTTCAGTTCGCGCTGAAAG
>CAIUOG010000033.1 GCA_903900705.1 uncultured Acidobacteriia bacterium | reverse complement strand
TGGGAATCGGCCGATTCGTGGAAGCCGAACAGGCCCGCTTTGTTGGCGACGGCTACCGTGCTGTGCTGCCGTTCAATGAGGCCGGCGGCGACCAGTTGTTTCTTCATCGCGATATCGATGATGGTCTTGATATGCGGGATCATCTCCGGCGCGCGCGCTTTAGCGGTGCGCTCGTCGAAATCGAAGGTCTTCGGATAAACCTGTGGGCCGAGAGGCGCGAGTCGCTCGGAATTGGGCGGCGCGATGGCGGCGAGCTCTTCGGCCTTTTTGACGGCGTCTTTGAGGGAGGCGTCATCCAGGTCATTGGCGGCATACTGGCCGGTGCGCGAATCACGGGTCACCGTGACGGACACCGTCTGCCGGGTGGCGAAGGATGCGGTGGTGATGCCATTGTTCGCGAACCGCGTGTAGGCCTGCTCCGAGGCGGAAACCGTGACCTGGCATTCCGGGAAGGTCGAGTAGCCCATCACCTTTTGGGCGAGCTTTTGTGCTTCGTCTCTTGTGAACATTTGTATGGGCTCCTTAGTCGGTAACGAGTACGTTGATCTGGCGGAAGCGCGTGGGGGAGCATCCGTGGCTGATGGAGTTGATCTGCGTGGGTTCGCCCTTGGCGTCGCCGGTGGTGCCGTACTGACGCCAGTAGGCGGGTCCGGCGGTGGCGTCGCAGGCCTGCCAGAAGTCCGGTGTGCGGCCCTGATAAGCCACGCTCGAAATCATGCCGCGCTTTTTGCCGCCCTTGATTTCCCAGAACGCGTCACCACCGAACTGGAAGTTGTAACGCTGCTGGTCGATGGAGTAGCTGCCGCGTCCGTCAATGAGCACGCCGTCTTCGATTCCGGCAATCATACTTTCCAGAGTGGTTTCCGGGGGGCCTGCTTTCAGGTAAACGTTGGGCATGCGCTGGAACGGCACGGTGGCCCAGGAATCCGCCTGGCTGCAGCCGTGGGATTCCTTGTCGCCCACCAGATGGGCCTGTTCGCGGGTCGTCTGGAAGTTGCGGAAGATGCCCTTCTCGATAATGGTGAATTCGGAGGCTTTCACGCCTTCGTCGTCATAGCCGACGGTGCCGAGCGCGCGGGGCGAAGTGCGGTCGCCGACGAAGGTGCAGTGTTCGCTGGCGATGCGTTTGCCGCGCGTCGCGGGAGTGATGTAGCTGGTGCCGGCGTAGTTGGCCTCATAGCCGAGCGAGCGATCGAGTTCGGTGGGGTGCGCGACGCTCTCATGGATGGTGAGCATGAGGTGGTTCGGCATGAGGATGAGATCCTTCTTTCCCGGCTTGACCGGAGGCGCGGAGAGGTGTTCAACCACTTCCTCCCGGATACGCTGCGCGTTCTCACCGAGGTTCATTTCCGGAACGTATTCCCAGCCGGCCGAAGCCTGGGTGGGGACGTAGCTGCGGCTGCGTGAGATACCGGCGGCGCGGTCCACGGCGGTCGCATCGAGGTTGCCGTAAATTTGCAGGATCAGTTGCTGGATGGAGGAGCCTTCCGAAGACGCGAAATACTTGTCTTCGCTGCGGATATTCAGACTCGCGGTGCTGCCAAAAACCTTGTTATTCTTCTTGATTTCTTCCGCGGCGTTACGCAGAAGGTCGAGCTTTTCGGGGACGGAAATGGCGAAGGGGTCCTTCTCATGCGGCGTCTCCCAGCGAGTACGGTAGGCCTTGACGGGCGCCAGTTCAATGGGCCGGGGCTGGATAGTGGCGTTGGCCCTGGCGATGATGACGGCTTCATTGGTGATGCGCGCGATTTCCTCCTTCGTCACAATGGGGGAGGAGGCGAAGCCCCATGCGCCGTTGACGATCACCCGGACGCCGAAGCCGAAGCTGGAATCCTCGCCGACGTTGGGAACGGAGAGGGTTTTGCCGGAACCGCGGTCGGGCGAGAGGCGGAGCCCGATGCGCTGGTCGCGAAGGCGCACGATGCGGATATCGCAATAGGTGGCTTTGTACTTTTTCGCCTCGGCGAGGGCGACCGCGCCGAGCTTCTCAAGGTCGGCGGAGGGTGTGGTGGAGCCCGCGGGGGCTGCGAAGAGGTTGCCGCCGAGAGTGGCGGCGGTGGCCGCTATGAAATGCCGTCGGTTGAGCATATGGATTTGATTAGTTTAGCTCAGGCGGATAGAGTCCTCATCGGCAGAGTGCCCGCGTGGAGCGGCGAACACTTTTGGAAGCACTGGCCTTACGTGCGCCGGCGGGCGCGGTCTGCGGATCCAGACATGCCGACCGGCGCTTACACCCTCCCGAAATGACGGCGCCGGTTCAGCCGGAGGTGATCCGGAAGTTCCGAATTCGCATGTGATTCTGTGTGGTGCGCAGGCCGAACCAACCCGAAGTGTAGGGCTCGCGGTCTGTCAGGTGAAAAATGCGGACGCCGTCACGGTAGTACTCGATCCGGCTGCCGTCGGCGACCAGTCGGATCATTTGCCAGCGGTTGGGAATGATCATTTTATCGGCCGCGGAGAGGTCGTTTTCCGCCAGGAGCGGGCGGAGTTGCGCGTCGCCGACGTAGCGGCGGAACCGGGTGGTGGTATTGCCGTTCCCGCCGAGGCCAACGTAGTAGAGCTTCAGTTGGTTGTATTCGGCGAAGGCTCCAGTGCGCGGATGGGCGAAGAGATCCTGGGGGGCGTTGGGGTCCGTGGCCATCCAGAAACAGTTCAGGTCGCTCACACGGTCATTAAGCCCACCTGCCGAGATCACGCTGGCTTCATATTCAATAGTTACTGCTCCCTGTAGTCGTTGACGAAACCAGAGCGTGACTCCGGCGGGGACGTCGATATCGAGAATTCCGTTTTGGGCGGAGACGACGCCGGGCTTCTCGGCTTCGATTCGCCATAGTGCCAGGCCGTGGTGAAAATCGTCGGAAATGATGTTTCCGGTGGCGAGTCCGAGTAGCAGAAGTGCGAGGCGCGGCATGATGCGGAGGGTTTAACGCTCGGCCAGGTAGCGTGTTGCCACGACCGCTGTGTCGCGCGCCGCGCCAGTGACGGCGCGAGTCCGGAGCATGGCTTCGAACTGGCAGGAAATCGCGCCTTCCGGCGTCTTCGCGCCAGCTGTATGCAGGGCGTCCCGGCTCATTTTGGAGTCGAAAACGAAATCGGCGCCTGCTTCCGTGCTTTCGAGGTTGGAGCCCTGAATCAGCAGGATGGTGGCGCCGCTGCCGCGTCCGGGTTTGCGGTTGACCAGAAGCGACACGGTGGCGAAGGATTCTCCCGGGACGGCGTTGGGCGCTTTAGCCGTATAGGTAGGCTGCTCGCCGGGGCGTGGCGCGACATTCCGGAATAACTGGCGGTCGGCTGTGGCGTCCCATTCGGTGCGGAAGTTGAGCTGGGTTTCAAAGAGAGAAACCCACGGGTTGGCGACTTCGCTGCCCAGCAGGATGAAGCGCCCTTCGTTGAAGTCGCGGGAATTGACGTCGCGGGCGAAGCGGAAGGTGATGCCGCGGTGGCTGCGCTCCGCAAGCTGGACCAGCCGGGCCGTGATCACAACCATGGGGAATGTGGTGTAGGGGCGGCCGGTCAGGGTCCGGATCCAGAATTCACTGGTCGGGCCTGCGCCGGGCCGGATGAGTCCCGCGGGATAACCCGGCTCGAGATAGTCCGTCAGCGGAGGTCTGTTTCCAATGGTGGAACGGAGCGCGCCGAAGCCGGAATCCGGGATGATAACGGTAGTGGGCTCGACGTGATCGAGCACGGCGGCGAGCAGGGGTGGCAGATCAGCGGTGGCCGGATGACTCAGGTTCCAGTTCTGCATTGCCAGAACACAGATTGCGATTGTCCCCAGCGTGGCTGCGGCCAGCACATACCAGGGATACCGAGGACGTGTTATGACTGACGGCGGGGATGGCGCGATTTCAGCGGCCAGCGGCGCCGGCGTGCGTTCTCGGAACACCGGGATGTAACTGCCGCGCGGGATCTCGATAACCAGGGGTTCTTCGTGACCGTGGAGCAGGAAGTATTCATCCAGGCGCAGGCGCAATTGTCGGGCGTGGACCCGGACGATGTTGTCGTCAGCGGTACTGTAGTCGGGCTGGCGCTGGAACACGCGGCATCCTATGTGGTGCTCGCTGAGTTCGCTGGTGCGGCCATGCAGCGCTTCCGCAGTGACATGAAGCAGAAAGTCCCGCAGGCGGACGGATCTCTGGAACTGCGGGCTGTGCACAATTCGTTGAACAAGCTGCCAGCGCGGGTCCGGACTGAGATCAGGCTGTTCCGGGGGTGTTTCCGGCTGTACTCGCAAGAAATCGATAACTCCCTTTTCGCTCAGTATGATAACGCAGTCTTCACCTGTAAACAACCGGCGCCTAACGGGTGAATTTCCCTTCCGCCGGGCGTTGGCCGCAAATAGGCTGGAAGGGTTCTTACCCTTCAGGAGAGTTTATGCGAAGTCAACGTTTGATTTGCGCGATCATGCTGGCGCTGCTCTGTTCCGTGCCGGCATTGTCGCAGGCTGTGAGCGCCACGCTGCTTGGAACCGTTACCGATTCCAGCGGCGCCCTGGTCGCCAACAGTAAAGTTACTGTGACCGAGGTCACCACGGGAGTCGAAAAAACGGCGAGAACCAATGATAGTGGGAATTACACTTTTCCCAACATGCCGCCAGGCGCCTATCAGGTGACGGTGGAAAACCCGGGCTTTAAGAAAGAGTCCCGGAAAGATATCACGTTGAACGTGGATACCACCACTCGTGTGGACGTGCAACTGCAGCCGGGAAATGTGACGGAGACGGTGGAGGTGACGGGTGCGCCGCCGCCGTTGCAGACGGACAGCGCGGGTACCAGCCAGAAACTCGAATCCCGTTTAGTGGAACAGGCTCCCCTGGGCAATAATCGCAACTTCCAGAGTCTGCTGAATCTGGTGCCTGGCACGTCGCCCGCGACTTTCCAGCATTCCCAGTTTTTCAATGCGTCCAGTTCCCTGCAGACAGAAGTGAACGGGCAGATGCGGATGGGGAACAACTACATGATCGAAGGCACGGACGACAACGAACGTACCGGGCTGCTGCAGATTCTGATTCCGCCGATTGAGTCGATCCAGACCGTGGACGTTTCACTCAGCAACCATGACCCGGAACTGGGCCGTGCGGCCGGCGCGGTGATGAACGTGATTCTGAAGTCGGGCGGAAACCAGATGCACGGCGGCGTGTATGAGTTCCTGCAGAACAGCGCGTTCAATGCCCGCAGCTTCTTCAACCCTTCCGTGGGCCATCTGGCTTACAACTATGTAGGCGGAAACGTGAGCGGCGCCATTCGGAAGAACAAGCTTTTCTACTTTGGCGATTATCTGCGCGTGATGGATCACGAGGCGAATACCAACCTGGTGACGATTCCGCCGAATCCGTGGCGCTCGGGCGATCTGAGCGCCGCGGCGACGGTCATATATGACCCGGCCACAGGGAACCAGCTGGACGGCACCGGACGGACGCCGTTCGCGGGGAACGTGATTCCCACCAGCCGGATTAACCCCGTCGCGACCGCGATTCTGGGTTTCCTGAAACCCACCAATCAGACGTCCAGCGTGAGTGCGCCGAGCAATAACTATTTTGCGCTGCTGCCGTTTCAGAAGACCACGGATTCCGTGGATGGCAAGATCGACTACGTGATCAGCGATAAGGACCGGCTGAGCGGGCGGTTCAGCTTCGCGCGCCCGGTGGTGTTTCAGGCGCCACTGTTTGGCGACGCCGGAGGTCCCGGTCCTGGTGGCGCGTTCATGGGGACCGGCACACAGAAGACTTATTCCAGCGGCCTGAATTATGACCGCATTATCACGCCGACACTGGTGGCGGAACTGCGTCTCGGCATTTCGCACTATCACAATGTGGCGCAGCCCTCTGACTACGGAAAGAATGATGCGCAGGCGCTGGGCATCTCCGGAGTAAACATCAGCCCGTTTACCAGCGGAATTGTGGGCATTCAGATCAATGACGGGTTTTCGAATCCGGTGGTGGGGTACTCGGCGAGTCTGCCGTGGGTACGAGCTGAGGCAAATATCGACCTTGTGAACACGTGGACGAAAACCTGGGGCAATCACACCTTTAAGTGGGGCTTTGATCTGAAAAGGCTGCGGGACGACCTGCTGCAGGGCCAGACCTATAGCCCGCGCGGGGTCTATTACTTTGGCAATGCGCAGACAGCGCTTTGCACACCGGTATCGACGGGTTCGAACGGGCTGGCGGCCAGTTGCAACTCCTCGAAGGTCGGGATCGCAAATGACATGGCTTCGTTCCTGCTGGATGTACCGTATCAGCTGGGTCGCGACCTGAGTACTTACTTTCCGGCTTACCGGCAATGGGAGTTTTTTGGTTTTGGCGGTGATAAGTGGCAGTTTTCGCCTAAGCTGACGCTCGACCTGGGCCTTCGCTGGGAGTTCTATCCACCGGGGGTTCCGCAGTTCCCCGGGGGCTTCTCAAACTATGATCCGACGAACAACTCGCTGGTGCTGGCGGGAGTCGGTAACAACCCCTCCAATCTGGGGATGAAGACGCATTACAACTACTTCGCCCCGCGATTGGGAATGGCCTACCGGTATGACGAGAAGACGGTGATTCGCGCCGGACTCGGCGTGAGCTATACGCCCTTCCCGGATAACACCTATGCCTACAACTACCCGGTCCGCTCCAACAACTTCTACACGAACGTGGGAGATGGATTCGCCGTGGCCAATCTTCCGAGCGGGCAGGCGGCCACCTTCCAGCAGGGATTCCCATTGCCGGTTCCGGTAAGTATTCCGGGCAACGGAGTGATTGTGGCCAACGGCTCTCTGCTCAGCCAGACCATGGTGACGGTGAATACAAACTTCAAAAACCCGTACGTGGAAACCTGGAATCTGGCGGTTCAGCGGGCGTTGCCGTATCACTTTGCCCTGGATGTTGCCTACGTCGGCAGCCATGGCGTGGATACCGTGGCTACTTACAATCTGAACGCCTCTACGTCCACGCTCGGCACCGGCACAGCGGGGCAGCCGCTCAACATCCTGTTCGGCAAGACCGCCGCCGATACGCTTTACTTCGCGGGTTTCTCGTCGAGCTACCACGCGCTGCAGGTAAAGCTGGACCGCAAATATGGCGACCTCAACATCACCACGGCCTTTACATGGGGGAAAGCCATGGGCTACCAGCAGTCGGACGACGGTGGTCTGACGTGGTATATCAACGGGCGGCGTAACTATGCCCGAACCGACTTCGACCGGACACTGAATTTCACCCAGAGCTACGTTTACGGGTTGCCGTTCGGTAAAGGGAAGAAGTGGGCGAATCACGGGCCGGCGGCCTGGGTGGTTGGCGATTGGCAGCTTTCGGGAATCCTGAGCATTGTCTCGGGTACGCCGATGCTGCTGACCGCGAGCGGCACCAGCCTGAACACGCCCGGTGAGACTCAGACGCCGGATCAGGTGGCTGCGGTTCAGTATCCGAAGGGAATCAACACCGGCAACCCGTGGTTTACGGCCAGCAGTTTCGCACAGCCTACGGGGGTCCGGTTCGGCAATGTGGGTCGCAACAACATCTCCGGACCCGGTTACTTTGCGCTGAACCTCTCGCTCTTCCGTACCATCCCGCTCACAGAGCGGCTGAAGATGGAACTGCGGTGTGAGACGTTTAACTTCACGAATACGCCGCAGTTCTCCAATCCCGGAACCAGCCTGACCAGTTCCACCTTTGGCGTGGTAACCGGCACGGTGGGGACGGGTACCGGCGTGAACGGCACGGGCGGCGGCAGAGCGGTGCAGTTGGGGGCGAAGATCGTTTTCTGATCTTCAATTTTGCCGGAGGCAGTGGAGGAGGGCGGACAACCGGAAGGTGTCCGCCCTCTTTTTTCCTACAGTGTTTCCGTCAGATACCCGCGTACCAGGAATAGCCACCTTCGGGCGACGAGGACCCAAGGCCTTTGCCGAATCTTTTCAGCGAGTCGGTCGCCGTAATCCGGGTCAGATACTTCACGCTTTTATAGCCGAGTTGCCGGGGTACCCGCATGCGCAGGGGTCCGCCCAGCGGTACCGGCAGATCGGCGTCATTCATCCCGTAAGCAAGCAGAGTTTGCGGGTGCAGCGCGTCGGCCATGTCGAGGCTGTCCCACCAATCCTTTTCGATGGAGAAGTAGACCAGGTAGCGGGCCCCGGGCAGGATGCCGGTGGCGCTCAGGATATGAGAGAGCGGGGTACCCGTCCATTCCGCAATGTACGACCAGCCTTCCTCACAGCCAAGTGAGGTGATCTGGCTGGATCGGGGGAAGCTTTTCAGGTCGGAAACGGAGAACGTGGCGGGGTGAGCCACCATGCCGTCAACAGTCAGTTTCCAGTCCCTGAAGCCGCCGGCCCGCAGCCGCTTAAATTCATCGGTGGGGGGGGCGGTTTCGTTGGCGAAGGGCGGTTTTGAGATCAGGCTTTTGGGGAATTCCCGGGCGTGGGAGTGCGCGGTCAGCAGGCGCTGCGCGCCATAAGTGAGGGTTTCGCCGGGACCGTAGAGACCGCCGCTGTCGGGCGGGATGAGGCCGTTGCGGGCGGCGAGGCGCGCGGCGGCGGCAAGGCCTCCGAAACCGGCGGTGGCGGCCAGGCCAGAAGTGATCAGTTTGCGGCGCGAAGGGTTACTCATGGCTGTTTTGGGGTTCCCGTAATCATGGCTCTGATGCGGCTCCGGAAGCCCGCCAGAATGACCATGGCGATGTGGACGGCCACGAAGCCGGTCAGCAGCAGCGTGAGGAAGAAGTGCAGCGTGCGGGCGGTTTGCTGGCCGCCGAGAAGAGTCACCGCGGCTGGGACGGCTGAGACGAACGCCGGGGACATGGCGAGACCGGTCCAGATCAGCATCGGCACGGCGGCGAAGATGATGACGAGATAGGCGAGGCGCTGCAGGACGTTATAAGAGTGGGCTTCGGCTTCATCGGGCCGTTGCAGGCGGAGGTGTTGTGACAGGATACGGAGAAAGTTCCGCCATTGCCAGTCCGCTGCGGCGGGTAGCAGATTGGTACGGATATGGCCGGTCAGCAGTCCCGCGGCACAGTAGAGCAGTCCGGTGAGAACCAGTACCCAGGCCGTCTGGAAATGCAGGGAACGGCTCCAGCCGTTCTGGTCCGGCATGACGAAGCCGTAGCCGGTGTGCACGGTGGCGCGGGAGGCGGGAATCGGGATGACGAACAGTGGGCGCATCATCACATTACCTGTTTCGCCCCAATAAAAACGGGGGTGCGAGATGAGGATCTCGATGCCGGAGAGCAGCAGCGCGAAGACGGAAATGGCGGTGACCCAGTGGGTGACGCGGACGAGCGCGGAATGCCGTGGTGCGTCACTGTTCATCTGGGGAAGCATAGCATGGAGAAAAGATAGCGTGCGAAGGCCTTGCGGGAGGAGTATGCTGTTCGTGATGAACCGACGAAGCTTCCTCGCCGCGGCCGCCGCAGCCCCTGTTGCCAGCCTGTTTGCACAGCCGAAGTATGAATGGGGTGGGCCGGTGCTCGATATCCATTTGCATCTGCGCCCGGACGGAGCTTCGAATATCGCGCATATGGATGGCAGCGGAACGACGCGGGCAATTCTGCTGACACGTTCCGACAATCTTGACCAGGCGAAGGCGATGGTGGCGAAGGATTCGAAGCGGTTCGCGATCTTCGTGAGCGCGGACGTGACGAAGCCGGAGACAGAAGGAATCCTGACGAGGGCCGTGAAAGACGGGGCGAAGGGCCTGGGCGAGATTAAGTACAAGGTGGATTGCGACGGCCCTGAAATGAAGCGGATGTACGCGCTGGCGGCGGACCTGAATGTGCCGATCACCATCCATTTCGGCGATGTGCCACAGGCTTCGGGAAATGCGGTGTTTAATGGCGGCTTCAAGCGTTTTGACGCGATCCTGAAGGCGTTCCCGAGGACAAAGTTTATCGCCCATGCCGACACGTTCTGGGCGAATGTGAGTGCGGATTATGCCTATGATACGGCGTATCCGGAAGGGCCGATCAAAGCGGGTGGGATCAGTGACCGGTGGCTTTCCGATTACGCGAATCTGTACGGTGATATGTCGGCAAATTCCTGCAATAATGCGCTGAACCGCGATCCGGAGTTCATGAAAGGCTTTCTCGACCGACACCAGGACAAGCTGATGTTCGGCTGTGACTGCCCGTGTTCGGACGGGCGGGGCGGCGGGACCACGAATGCGTCCCCGCGGCTGCACGGCAAATGCATCGCGCGCGAGACCCTCGCGATGGTGCGGAAGCTGACGAAGCCCGAAGGTTTCCGGAAGATTCGCTGGGACAACGGTACTCGGCTGATCGGCCTGCCGAACGAAGCGGCCTGAGAGGCTGCGGCGTTGTGCTGAACCCCGGGCTTAACCCGCGTGCTGCCTGACAAAGGTTGCCAGGGCGAGCAGCGGGAAGTAGAGCCGGTAGTAGTGGTAGTTCAGATAGAAGACCTTGGGGAAGCCTGTGCCGGTGGCCAGAGCCTCATCCCAGGAACCGTCTTCACGCTGCGTCCGCATCAGATACTCGATGCCGTGGCGCACGCTGGAACTATAGGTGTCGCCGCCGGCCATCAGCCCCATCAGAGCCCAGGCCGTTTGCGTAGGAGTGCTTTCGGCGGGAACGAAAAGATCGTTTTCGTAGCTGGCGCAACTCTCGCCCCAGCCCCCATCGGGATTCTGCAGCGCGCGCAGCCATTCGTTGGCGCGCTGAATGTGCGGTTCGTGGTCGTCCTCACCCATGGCGCGGAGTCCGCGCAGGGCAAAGCAGGTGCCGTAGATAAACGCCACGCCCCAACGTCCGTACCAGCTGCCGTCGGAAAGCTGGGTGCGGGTCAGGTAGTCGATGGCTTTCCGGCAGGCGGGGTGATTGCGGTCGAGTCCGTTGGCCGCGAGGGCCTCGAGCGTGCGACCGGTGATGTCCGCGCAGGTGGGATCGAGCATCGCGTTGTGGTCCGCGAACGGAACGTGCGTGAGGATTTCCCAGTTGTTATCGACATCGAACGCGGCCCAGCCGCCGTCTTTGGACTGCATGGCCAGCAGCCAGTCGATGGCGCGCTTCCGGGTTGCTTCCTGGGCGGCCTCACTGGAGGCTTTGAAATGCGGGAATGCCAGCATCACCATCGCGGTGTCGTCGATATCCGGATACCAGTCGTTCTCGAATTCGAAGGCCCAGCCGGAAGGCTCGGTGTTGGGGCGCTTGACCGACCAGTCGCCTTTGCGACGGATTTCGCGTTTGAGCAGCCAATCGATGGCCTTTGTCAGGGCCGGCCCCGTGGCGGCAATATCGGCCCCTGCCGCAGCCGCCTCACCGAGAGCGAAACCGCCGATGGCGGTGTCCCAGACGGGGGAGAAGCAGGGCTGGAAGAACAGTGTCTCGCCGTCGTCCACCATCAATGCGTCAAACTGCCGGATAGCTTCGAGGCGCACCGGATGGTCCGGCTTATAGCCGAGGACGTCCATCGCCATGATCGAGTACTGCATGGGCGGATAGATCGCGCCCAGACCCTGGGAATGGCGCATGCGTTCGAGCATCCAGTGCTCGCACTTGCGCAGCGCGGTTTGACGGATGCGGGCGTGGCCGTACTTCTCCCAGAGCTTCAGAATCTTATCGGACTGGATAAAAGTCTTGCGCCAGCTGAGCCAGGAATCGTCGCTTTCAAAAACCGTGCTCTTGCCCGGGACGAACAGCTCTTCGAGGGTAAAGCCCGCCGGTACGGGCCGCTTCGGGTCGTGCGCATGCACGATGGCGAGCGAAACGACAATGGCGCGCGTCCAGGATGACATCTGGTACAGCAGTTTGCCGGGCAGCAGCAGAATCTCCGGTGGAATGCTGGGCGTGCCTTCGCGCGGGTACAGGTCAAACAGGCTGAGATTGACTTTCGTGTAACTGTTCGCCGCCTGGATGCCGCCGAGGTCGATGATGCGGTCACGGAGTCTGGCAAGGCGCGGATCGACCGGGGCCAGGGCGGGGTAAATCAGAGACGCCAGTTTCAGGGCGAAGTAGGCTTTGACGCAGGCACTGATTTCGCTGGGGCCCTTCGCGTAAATATTAAAACCGCCATCCGGCAGTTGCTGAGAGAGAATGCGGTCCGCGGCGCGGCCGATCTGGTCGCGGTTGGGCGGGTTCCAGATACCGTCGGCGGTTGGCGGATGCAGCCAGAGTTGCAGCAGGATGTAGTCGGATTCGAGCGTGGTGTCCGCCGTCAGCAGCGCACACCAGTAACCGTCCGGGTGCTGCAGGTTCAAGAGCTGTTGGGCGGCCCGCTGGAGTGTCTCCCGGGAGGAGCCGATCAGGGTCTCGCTGATTTGCAGAGCAGATGTCATCGGCCGATGCTGTAAAGCTGTGACGCGGCTCCGGCCAGTTCCGGCGGCAGGGAGAAACGCACATCCTCTTCAATCATTTCCACTTCTTCCAGGTCCCCATAGCCGTGGGTACGCAACGCTTCCACAATCTGTTCCACCAGATGTTCCGGGGCGGACGCGCCAGCGGTGACGCCAACGCTTTTTGCGCCTTCGAGCCACGCGAGATCGACGTCGCTCCAGTCGTTCACCAGGAAAGACTGAACCCCGTAGTTCTGCCCCACCTCCACCAGACGCTTGGAATTCGAACTGTTGCCCGAGCCGACCACCAGCAGTAGGTCACAGAACTGAGCCACACCCTTCACCGCCATCTGACGATTTTCGGTGGCGTAGCAAATGTCCTGGGATTTCGGTCCGCGAATCATGGGGAATCTCTCTACGAGACGCGCCATGATGTCTTTGGTTTCATCCAGACTTAAAGTCGTCTGGGTGAGATAGGCCACCCGCGTGTCGTCGTCAATGCGGAGCGCGTCCACATCTTCCACTGATTCCACGAGTACCATCTTGTCCGGCGCCTCGCCCAGGGTTCCCACCACCTCATCGTGATTCTTATGACCAATCAGGACGATGGTGTAGCCCTCGCGGGCAAATTTCACTGCCTCAAGGTGGACCTTGGTGACCAGGGGACAGGTGGCGTCGATGATGGAGAGGCCGCGAAGCTTGCCCTGCGCCCGCACTTCCGGAGAAACGCCGTGGGCGCTGAAAATGGCGCGACCGCCATCGGGCACCTCGGCCAGTTCTTCCACGAAAATGGCTCCCAGTTCCCGCAGTTCCTCCACGACGTGTTTGTTGTGGACGATTTCTTTTCGAACGTAGACCGGGCGCCCGTACAGATTCAGCGCGATCTTAACCACATCGATGGCTCGAACGACGCCGGCGCAGAATCCGCGCGGCTTCAGAAGATAAATTTTCTTTTCGCCCGTGTTGGGGGCGATCGGCTTGAGAGGCATAGGGATAGGCGCGGGTAAACTCTCAGTATATCATCGGGAAAAGACGTTTCCGCCGCAGGAGCAGACAGTGAGAGTCCAGCGTTTTGTTGATGGTTTTGCCTACGAAAAGCTTCAAATTCTTGAGATGCCGGAACCGCAACCGGGCCCTGGCCAGGTGGTGGTGCGGGTGCGCGCCTGCTCGCTGAACTTTCGCGATCTGGTTGTCGCGAGGGGTGGTTATGGCCGCTCGGTGAAGGCTCCGCTGACTCCGCTTTCGGATGGCGCCGGGGAAGTCCTGTGGGTCGCACCGGGTGTGACGCGGGTAAAGCCGGGCGACCGAGTCTGCGGAATCTTTTTCCAGCACTGGCTGGAGGGTGGGCCGGACGATGAGAAGGCTCTGTCCGCCATGGGCGGCGCCATCGACGGAATGCTCTCCGAGCAGGTCTGTCTCGACGCGAACGGCCTCGTCCCGTTCCCGGAGCATCTTTCTTATGAGGAAGCGGCGACCCTCCCGTGCGCCGCGGTGACTGCCTGGAACGCGTTGTTCCGATCGGGCGGGCTCAAGCCGGGCGAATCGGTGCTGGTGCAGGGCACTGGCGGCGTCTCCCTGTTCGCGCTGCAGTTTGCGAAGTTTGCCGGTGCACGGGTGATCGCCACTTCTTCGAGCGACGAAAAGCTGGAACGCCTGCGGGCGATGGGCGCAGACGAGGTGATCAACTACAAGACCACGCCGGAGTGGGACAAGCCGGTGCGGGCTTTGACCGGTGGGCTGGGGGTTGACCACGTTATTGAGGTTGGCGGCGCGGGAACGCTGCCGCTTTCTGTCAAGGCGGTTCGGCGCGGTGGGCACATCGCGCTGATCGGAATTCTGGCGGGGTTGGGCGAGATGGACCCCCGGCCGATCATGCTGAAATCGGTCAGGCTTCAGGGGATTTATGTAGGGTCCCGGGAGATGTTTGAGGAAATGAACCGCGCGATCTCTCTCTGGAAGCTGCGGCCGGTGGTGGACCGTGTCTTCCCGATGGAAGAGACGGTGGAGGCGATGCGCTACCAGGAAAGCGGCGCGCACTTCGGCAAGATCTGCATCAGACTGTAATCCGGGCGTTTGCCGCCACAGGCCGTGGTAACCCGAAGGCGGCATTTCGCGTACACTATTAAGAACCGCACTCCCAGGAGCGGGGTTATAATCAGGAAACAGGAGACGCCCTCCGTAATGAACTTCTTCTTCCGGCCCGTTCAGAGAGCAACCGCCGTCGTTGCAATGCTTTCCCTTCTTGCGCCTGTAACCTTCGCGGGGGACAAGAAGAAGGATCCTGACGAAATCGGCAATCGCGACGTGGGCAAAGGCGTCAATTTCTACTCGATCGAGAAAGAAATCGGCATGGGCAAGCAAATGGCCCAGGAAGTTGAGCGTCAGGCCAAAATTGTGGACGATCCGATTATTGCGGAGTACGTCAACCGGATCGGCCAGAATCTGGTTCGAAACTCCGACGCCAAGGTTCCCTTCACCATCAAAGTGATCGATTCGGAAGAGATTAACGCCTTCGCTCTGCCGGGCGGCTTCTTCTTCGTGAACACCGGTGTTCTGCTGAATGCCGACAATGAAGCCGAGATGGCGGGCGTGATGGCGCACGAAATCGCTCACGTGGCGGCCCGTCACGGTACGCGCCAGGCCACGCGCGGCCAACTGGTGCAGTACGGAACCCTCCCGCTGATCTTCATGGGGGGCATCACCGGCTACGCAATCTATCAGGGCATGGGGCTCGCTGTGCCGCTGGGCTTCCTCAAGTTCAGTCGCGGTTTTGAGTCTGAAGCCGATATGCTGGGTCTCGAATACATCTACAAAGCAGGCTACGACCCGCAGTCCTTTGTCGATTTCTTTGAGAAGGTGCAGTCGCAGGAGAAGCGGAAGCCGGGCAGCGTTTCGAAGCTGTTCAGTTCGCATCCGCCTACCGATGACCGTATTAAGAATTCGCAGGCCGTGATCCAGAAGTACCTGAAAGAGAAACCGGAATACGTGGTCACGACCAGCGAATTCAACGATGTAAAGGTTCGCGTGATGGCGATGCACAACCGCCGGAAGGTGGATGATGTGAAGGATGCCGGTCGCCCGACGCTGCGCCGCAATCCGAACGGCCAGATTGACGCCAACGGTGACGAGAAGGCTCCGAAGGCGGATCAGGATGACCGCCCGACGCTGAAACGCCGCGATAACTAGCACAGTATGCAGTGCAAACAGAAAGGCCGCCCCTGATTTCGGGCGGCCTTTCTGCTTTCAGGAGAGCTTTTTCTACTGTATTTCGCCTCTACTGTAGTTCTTCCGGGGTCACCGTTTTCGCCGTGCCGGTGGAAGCCGCTTTCAGATACCCGATGATGTCGGCCAGTTCCTGGTCCGTATAGCCTGCTTTGGTAGGTGGATGGCCCCAGGTGCTGTTCGTTTTCTGCGAGACGATTTCGCTTTCCTTCACCGTGACCAGGTTTGCGGGGAACTTCGAGAGATCCCACATTTCGACCACGCCGTTCGCCTTCGACTTTTCCATCCCCGGGAACGTGCGCCCGCTTTTCAGCGTGACTTCCTGCACGTAGCAGGTCATGGTCATCTGAATGGTGGTGGCAAGTCCGCGTGGCCCGATCACGCCGGCCAGTTTCTTCAGGTCCGGACCAACGGCGGTGCCCACTCCCTCCATCGAATGGCAGGAAGCGCAGGCAGTCCCTTTCGTGACTCGTGCAAACAGTTGACGCCCGCGCTCAACCTGCGCGGCCGCGTCCTGTGCTTTCACCATCGGGCAGAAAGCCAGTGTGGCCCCCGCAACGAAAATCAATGTGCGTTTCATGGAACCTCCCCTTTTTTATCAAGGCCGTGTATCTCAAGGCCGGTGCGACCTTCGGTGGGGAGTTGTGCACGCGCCATGCCAAAACAAATGCCGAAAAACGGACCTGAAACGCGCGGGATCGCGCAGTTCGAGGTGTTTTCGCGCAGTGCCGCGTGGAATGTTACCGAAACAAACCAGAGCGGAATATGATGGGCGGGATGAACCGCAGAGAATTCGTCGCTCTTCCGCTGGTGGCGGCCTCGGCCAATGCAGCCCCTGCCCCGAAACCCAACATCCTCTACTTTCTGGCCGACGACTTCGGCTTTGGCGATGCCGGGTTTCAGAATCCGAAGAGCCGGATTCCCACCCCGAACCTGGACCGTCTGGCGCGTCAGGGTATTCACTTCACAGACGCGCACGACCCGACCGCCGTCTGCTCCCCCACCCGGTATGGCATTCTGACCGGTCGCTATGCGTGGCGCAGTCGCCTGAAGAAGGGCGTGCTGGTGCAATGGGACCCGCCGCTGATCGAACCGGAACGCCTGACGGTTCCGGCCATGCTGCGGACGCATGGCTACAAGACCGCCGCCTTCGGCAAGTGGCATCTGGGCTTCGACTGGGCAAAGAAGGAGGACGGCAGCTATGACCTCGAAAAACCCGCAGCCAACGGGCCGGTAACGCGCGGCTTCGATTACTTCTTCGGCATGGACGCCCCGAATTATCCGCCGTACGTCTACATTGAGAACGACCGGCTGCTGGGTACGCCGACCGCCGTTTTCGAGGGCGGAGGCATGACTCAGGGCCCGAACAAAGCCTTTGGCCCCATCGACAGCCGGAAAGGCCCGGCGATGCCCGGGTGGAAACAGGAGGACGTACTGCCGGAGGTGACGCGTCGCGCTGTGCAGTACCTCGAACAGCGAGGTGCGGATCACAATCCGTTCTTTCTGTACTTCGCGTGTACCGGTCCCCACACGCCGATTGTCCCGGCCAGGGAGTTCCAGGGGAGAACGCCCGTGGGCCCGTATGGTGACTGGGTCAATCAGGTGGATGCGACGCTGGGGATGCTGTTGGACGCGCTGGAGAAGGCGGGACTCGCCGGGAACACGTTGGTGGTTTTCACCAGCGACAACGGGCCGGAGAAGTTCGCCTATGACCGCGTCCGCGACTTCGGCCATTACTCCATGGGAGATTTCCGGGGTGTGAAGCGCGATGCGTGGGAAGGCGGACACCGCGTGCCGTGGGTGGCCCGCTGGCCAGGGAAAATCAAGCCCGGAACCAGCAGCGATGAAATCATCTGCCAGACCGATCTGATGGCGACGCTCGCCGCTCTGTTGGGGCACAAGTTGCCGGCGGATGCGGGGGAAGACAGCTACAACGTGCTGCCGGCCATTTTAGGGAAGCCCGGGAAAAGACCGATTCGCGAGGCCACCGTACACCACAGCGCGAACGGCAAGTTCGCCATCCGGCAGGGCAATTGGGTGTTGATTGATGCGCCCTCGGGCGATGACAACCAGGAGCCCGCGTGGTTCCAAAAGGAGCGTGGTTATACTCCGCATAACCAACCGGGCGAGCTTTACGATTTGCGCGCCGACGCGCGGGAGAGCCGCAATCTCTACGCGGAAAGGCCGGAAATCGTGACGCGTCTGAAAGCTCTGCTGGAGAAATATAAAAAGGATGGCCGCAGCGTGCCTCGCTCATCCTGATAGAATTTGCGTGCTCCTGATAGAATTTGCGTGCTCCTGATAGAATTTGCGTGCTAATGAGACGCTTGCTTCCGCTCCTCTTTGTGGCCGCGTTCGCCTGCACGGCGCAGACGGCCAACCAGGCTGCTACCGGCCTCGCTTCGTACCTGGCGAACTGTTCCAGTTGTCACCTGCCGGATCTTTCCGGTCGCAATGAAGCGCCGCAACTTTCGGGCGGCAACTTCATGAGTGCGTGGGGCGGGAAGACGGCGGGCGCCCTCGCGGCTTACATCCAGGAAACCATGCCCCCCGGCAATCGCAACGGCCTCGGCGAAGAGACCTACGTCAGCATCGCGGCCTTCCTGCTGCAGGCGAATGGCGCGGCGACGGGTGCGACCGCGCTCACCATGAGTTCACCCACCGTGATCCGGTCCGTCGCCAACGGGCAGATGCCGGCAGCCACCCTGGCGCTGCTGAACTCGCCGGCTACCGACCAGGCCAGTTCTTCCACTCTGCCGCTGCCGAAAGGCCATTCGGTAAAAGGTACCGTCAGGAACTTCGTGCCGGTGACAGACGCCATGCTCCGCCACCCCGCTGATTCCGATTGGCTGATGGTGCGCGGCAACTATCAGGCCTGGAGCTACAGCCCGCTCCGGCAGATCACCACCGCGAATGTGAAGGAGCTGAAGCTGGCCTGGGTGTGGTCGATGAATGATGGTGGCGCAAATCAGCCTTCGCCGGTAGTGCATGACGGCATTGTTTATCTGAACAACACGAGCAACACCGTGCAGGCTCTCGACGGCAGAACCGGCGAACTGATCTGGGAAAACCACGTGGGTCCGGAAGCCGTTCGCGCTTATGGCGCCACCCGCGGACTTGCCATCTACGGCGACAAGGTGTTTCTTTCCACTACGGACGCAAAGCTGGTCGCGCTCAACGCGAAGACCGGCGCTGTGGTTTGGACTGCCGACGTTGCCGAGGGACGCCCCGGCTTCGCGAGTACCTCCGGGGCGATTGCGATCAACGGCAAGATCCTGCAGGGTTTGACCGGCTGCTCCAATTACAAACAGGAAAAGTGCTACATCAGCGCCTGGGACGCCACCACTGGCAAGCTGGCATGGAAGTTCCACACGGTCGCGAGTGACGGTGAGCCGGGTGGAGACACCTGGGGGACGCTGCCGAATGTTCTGCGGGCCGGCGGCGATACCTGGATTCTGGGCAGCTTCGACCCCGAATTGAACACCACCTACTGGGGCGTCTCCCAGGCGAAGCCCTGGATGCGCGTCAGCCGCGGGTCCAAAGTGACGGACAAAGCTCTGTACACGAATTCCACCCTGGCGCTGGATGCCGATTCGGGCAAGCTGAACTGGTATTTCCAGCATATTCCGCAGGAAACGTTCGATCTCGATGAGGTTTTCGAACGCGTTCTGGTCGATTCCGGCAACCAGAAGCTCTCGTTCTCGGTAGGCAAGGCGGGCATTCTGTGGAAGCTCGACCGCACCAACGGGAAGTATCTCGATCTGGCGGAAACGGTCTATCAGAATGTCTTTTCCAACGTGGATAAGAAGACGGGTGTGGTGACATACCGCGCGGATGTGCTGGAGCAGAAGATCGGCCAGTGGCTTTCGGCCTGTCCGAGCACGGAGGGCGGTCATAACTGGATGCCGATGAGCTACCATCCGCCGACGGAACAGTTGATTATTCCGCTCAGCCAGAGTTGCATGGAGATGTCCGGTCGCGAAGTCGAAATGAAGGCGGGCTCGGGCGGCGGGGCGGGGAACCGGCACTTTCTGGAAATGCCGGGGAAGAACGGCATGATCGGAAAACTTTCTTCGTTCGACGTGAAGACCATGAAACAGTTGTGGTCGATTGAGCAGCGCGCGCCGTTTCTCACCGGCGTGCTCTCGACCGCGGGCGGGGTGGCGTTTGTGGGAGATCTGGATCGGGTCTTTCAGGCGGTGGACGTGAAGACGGGCAGGCAGTTGTGGAAGACGCGCCTGGGTACTTCGGTACAGGGGCATCCGGTTTCGTTCGCGATCGGCGGGAAGCAGTACATCGCGGTTACGACCGGACTGGGCGGCGGCAGTCCGCGGGACGTGCCGCACGTGATCGCGCCGGAGATTCACCACCCCGGCAACGGCAATGCGCTCTACGTCTTTGAATTGCCGGAATAGCTATTCGGTGAGGCCGCCGGAGACGGCCGCGTAGACCTGTGCACGCAGATTTGCGACACCGGCTGTGTAGCGCGAATCCGATACGGCAAAGGCGACCGCATCTTCCTGCCAGTCATGCCAGACGCCATCGGGATCATGGGATGCGGCGGTGACCGTGTAATCGCCCGGACAAAGGTTGCAGGGGAACCGGAATCCGACCGTCAGGATCTGGCCCGCGGCGAGTGGACCCGGGTGAAGGTTCTCGAGTTCGGTATTGGTGCCATAAACGTTCAGCCCGATGCGGGTCCGGAGCAGGATCCCGATGACCGGGTCCGCCACGTCCGCGGCGTACAGGGCCGTAACCCGGATTACAATCGGCTCACCGCTGCGGAAAACGGTGGATGGCTCGCCGTTCTCGCCCAGCAGCTCAATGTTCCGCAGCGCGGCGCGCCCGTCTCCGTTCCGCAGGGACGGCGCGAGCGCGGTGGTTTGCCCGTCGCCGGTGCGGCGCAGTTCGAACGCGCAATGCCGTCGATAAAGAGGAAGAACTTCGGCGGGGTCGCCCCGGGCGACAAGGATGCCGTCGCGCAGCCACCAGATCTCATCGGCGCAGCGTTCGAGCAGCGCTTCGTCGTAACTCACCAGAACACGGGTGACGCCGGAGCGCCGTTCATCGAGCCACCGGGAAATCGTGCGCGCTTTGGCGACGGGGTCAAGCGTGGAAAGGGGATGCAGCAGTACGCCGGGATAGTTTCCCCAGTCGGCTTTGGCGCCTTCTTCGAGAACCCCAACGATGCTTCCGTCCGGAGCCGTCAACCGCGGCGCTTTGAACTCGATCATACGCTATTCGCCGACGGGAACGGGCGTTGCGAGGGGGACCTTCGCGAGGTCGACCCAGAGGTAGGGTGCAACATTCTGTACAAAGGACATTGCGTCGACGGTAAAGGCACGGGGACCATCCCACGCAGCCCACTGCTCGCGCGCAATGCGGGCCGCTTCCTGGACCGATTCCGGTGGCAGTTCCTGGGCAATGGTGATGTGAGGGTGAAATTCGAAGGGACAGCGATGGTGCAGGGTGCCGGTATCCATCAGATCGTGCAGTCGTCGGACATCGCGCTCGCCGCGGGCGATACCAATAAAGATCACGTTGGAGACTGGAAAGATCTCAATCTCCCCGAGAGTAATCTCGATCGGCGGAAACAGCTTCGCCTCATCTGCCAAATGCTCAACGGCTTCACTGATCTCATGATGGAATGGCCGGGGCGGCAGGATCGTGACGTGGGCATGCGGGCGGCACTGCGGTTCAAGATCGAGTCGAAGGCGATCGAGGAACGAAGCAAGCGGGTCGGGTATGTAACTCACGAGCGCAAACTGACCAAGTGTGCGCTCGCCCCCACAGGCGGAAGACATTGCTGAACACCATTCTACTCACCAACCGGGTTCCGCGACAACGGATGGCGTCCTGTAACCGAACTTTGGTATACTGACAAAGTCATTCAGGCCGCACTGGCTGCGGCGCGACTGCTCACGCACGTCTGCGTCTTCACGTCTCTGTGTTAAGCTTGTAATTTCCCGGAAACATTTGTCATGCCCAAACTAAAGACCCACAAAGGTGCGTCTAAACGGTTCAAAAAAACCGGGACGGGTAAGGTTGTCCGCCAGCATGCTTTCGCTCGGCACATCCTGACGTCCAAGTCGCGTAAACGCAAGAACAAACTGCACACTTCCGTTGTCGCCGATGATTCGGATCAGCAGAAGCTGCAGAGGATGATCCCCTACTAGACAGCCGTTCCTTCGGGAACTGTGTTCAGTAGTTGTTGGATCGAACCGCGAGTGAACGGTGCCACCGCACGTGCCCGTTTCGCCGCAGCAGCGCAAGGCTCCAATGCCTGCGCTTTTTACACACCAGGAGATGAAACGTGCCAAGAGTAAAACGCGGTACTAAACGCCGCGCGAATCGGGCTAAAACCCTTGAACGCGCGTCAGGCTTTTTTTTAACGAAGAGTAAGCTGCACCGTTCAGCGCAGGAAGCGGTTGAACGCGCCCTCAAATTTGCATATGCCGGCCGTAAGCAGAAGAAGCGGCAGTATCGCTCCCTCTGGATTGTCCGCATCGGCGCCGCGGCTCGCGAAGCCGTCGGTCTTTCCTACAGCCAGTTCATGCACGGCCTGAAGCTTGCCGGAATCGAACTGGATCGCAAGGTTCTGGCGGAGACCGCCACGGCCGATGCGGCGCAGTTCGCCCAGATCGCGGCACAGGCCAAAGCAGCACTCGCGACTTCAGCTCAATAAGCTGAAGTCGCGGTAGTTCCGGGTTACCAGAAATCGGGTTGCCGTAAACAGGGTTTCAGCACGAAGCGTTGTCAGCAGCAGGTAGTTGTCAGCAGCAGGTAAAGGTAACGAGCCATGTCTTTGATCGATCAGGAACCCGAAGTCGATACTCTTTCCCACCTTGAGGACCGCATCCAGAAGGCGGTGGAGCTGGTTACCCGGCTCCGCCAGGAAAAGGAAGCGGTTGTGAAGGAACTCGCCGAAACCCAGGCGGCGTGGGAGGAGGCACAGGCCTCCAACCAGAAACTTTCCGAAGAACTGGACGCCCTCCAGGTGGAACGGAAGCAGGTCCGCAACCGGCTGGAACGTCTGCTGGGTCATATCGATCAGCTGGGCGCAGCGTAACCGCGCAGCGATTTGACGCAGCTATGCGTCCAAGGGGGGCCTGGTGGCCAAAAGTCCCATCCGCGTCCACATTTTCAACCAGACTTACACACTGCTCACGGATGGCGATGAGCGGGAAGTGCAGGCGATTGCGCATGAGATCGATGAACTCATGACCTCGATCGCTAACCGCGCTTCATCCGGCGATTCAACGCGAGTCGCGGTACTCGCCTGTCTGCATCTGGCAGACAAACTCAAATCCGCAGAGAAAAAACTTCGGTCTTACGAAGCGAAGTCGGGTCAGATTGCGGAACTGCTGGATGCCGCGCTGCTCGACTGACGATTCACCTTTCGCCGCATTCCTTCCACTTTTTCAATCAGGTCGACGAACGAAAACGGTTTCTGCAGAAAGGTTTCCGCGCTTTCGTCCGGAGCCGGGGCGGACCCGGAGACCAGCATGACCGGCAGTTCCGGGAATCTGTCCAGAATCTGCCTTCTCAGTTCGCGGCCATCCATGCCGGGCAGCGAAATATCACTCATCACCAGACAAACCTTATCCCTTTTTTCCGCCACAATCCGCAAAGCCTCCTCCGCATCTTCCGCGGAAAGAACCTCGTAGCCGGAGTCCTGCAGGATAAACTCGGTCAGTTGGCGAACCTCCGGATTGTCGTCCACCAAAACGATAGCGTCTGATATCGAAGCGGGATTTGCCGGCATTTCTCCAGCTACCTCGGGTTCAGGCATCACAGCTGACTGATCCATCATGCTGTGATCCAAGGCAATCCGAAGTCCGATCTCGTCGATTTCTTTAGCCAGGATTATTACCGATACCCCGAATTGGGTTCGAATTTGCCCGGCGATTTCCGCTGCTTCCGGATTCGCCGCGTCAATCACCACCAGATCGGGTAGTAATTCACTGGCTTTGGCTATGGTTTCGTCGCATGACGACGCATATCCGGCAATCGAAAAGCCGATTGACTCCAACAACTTCGCCAGCTTGCCTGCGGCGGCATCTTCGTAAAGTGCGAGCAACACTGGCGACATATCGACTGCTTCTGATCCTACACCTGCCGCTTCTTCTCTGAGCAGGAGGCGAGTCTTTAGTGTATCGTTTCGCACGGTTTAGTGCGAGGCGCTGAAAATCCTCTGAGTGGCGTGCGGAACCATAATTACTTCGTACCGAAAGCGTAAACCGTATCACGCACCGCCATCACCACAAACTGCCTGCCTTCCACTTCAAAAGTGATCGGCGCATTCGTTGCCGGGCCGCCCGCGTTCCGTTTCCAGAGCGTGTCACCGTTGCGTTCATCAAGCGCGACCAGGTAGCCGGAGTTTGAAGTGAAAAGCAAACCTGATGCCGTGGTGAGTATGCCGGCCGGATTCCCGTAGCCCAGTTTCCAGCGCACCGCGCCGGTCTGATAGTCAAGCGCGAGCAGCGCCGCGTCGCCCGGACTAAGGGGGGATTCGCGGCCGCCCTGGTGATCGGGCAGGCCATCCTGAACCGCGCCGTTTGTCAGGTACGTCAGACTCCACACGCCCAGGTTGGCGTTCACGTAGAACAGTCCTGTGGCGGGGCTGTAGCTGGGGACCCACCAATTCGTGCCGGTGCTGCGGAACAGCGTGCCATCCGGGCTGGGGTCTTTGTTCGGGTTCGGCATGGGTTCGCCGCGCCTGTTGAGGCCCAGGGACCAGTTCTGCGGGCCGAATTCGCTGGTGAGCAGATGTTCGCCGGTCACGCGGTCCAGCAGGAAGAAGAGCCCGTTGCGACTGGCCTGCGCGAGCATCCTGCGGGGCTTGCCATGGAAAACGCCATCGATCAGCACCACAGACTCGGTGGCATCCCGGTCCGTGGTGTCATGCGGAGAAGGCTGGAAATACCAGACCAGCTTTCCCGTATCGGCATTCAACGCCACGATGGAGCAGGTGTAGAGGTTCGACCCGGCGCGTTCGCGGCCATTCAGCACAGGGTGCGGATTGCCGGTGCCCCAGTAGACGAGATTCAGCTCCGGATCATAGCTACCCTGCACCCAGGTGGTGCCGCCGCCATGCCGCAGCGCTTCCTCGTTCGGCCAGGTTTCGGAGCCGGGCTCACCCCATTTCGGAACGCTGGTCCAGGTCCAGAGGACCTTGCCGGTATCCGGATCCACGCATTTCAGGAAACCGGTGACGTCGCCCGCGTCGCCGGAGATGCCGACGATCAGCTTATCTTTGACGACCAGCGGCGGCATGCTCATGTAATAGCCAAAGTTCACGTCCGCCATGGCCACTTCCCAGAGCTTTTCGCCGGTATCCGCTTTGAGGCAGATCAGGAAGGCGTCCGGGGCGCCGAAGTAGACCTTGTTTTTGTAAACGGCGACGCCGCGGTTGGCGATGCGGTCGCCGCGCGAGGGGCGGTTGATGTGCCAGAGTTCTTTTCCCGTGGCGGCCTCAACGGCCCAGACCTGGTCCGGCACCGTGAAATACAGGATGCCGTTGACCATCACCGGCGTACCTTTGATCACACCGGCGCCGGCTTTGAAATGCCACGCTTCGGTGAGACCGGCGACGTTGTCCCGGTTCATCTTCGTCAGCGGACTGTGGCGGCGGCCGGACGCGTCGCCATTGAGTGCGGGCCATTCGCCGGCAGTCTGGGCGCTTGCCGCGCCGGCCATTGTGAAGGCAGCCAGTGTTGACGCCAGGCACGCGGAAACCCGAATCGTTCTCATTACTGCAGACTCCAGAGGTAGGCGAACATATTGTGGACGTCGGCGTCCGAGTATTTGAGCAGCAACTCGCGGTGGGCGGCGAGGGGGTCGCGGACCTCAACCTTCACCTGGTCGGCGGGGAAGGTCTGAGGCTTTCCGCCGGCGGGCAGCACCGTGACGTCATAAGTGTTGAGCGTTTTCAGTTCTCCCTCCACTTTTTCACCCGAAGCGAGGGTTACGGTGGCCATCCGCGGTTTCGTCGCCCGCGGCATCAAAAATCGTGACTGCAAAAAGACCGGAGGATATTTTTTCGCGATACCAGCCAGGTCGCCGGTGACCGAATGGCAGCCGCCGCAGCCGCCTTTGCCATTGAAAAACGCCTTGCCGTCCGCGGCGTTGCCCGTCAGCAGCCGTTCCAGGGGGTAATCGTCCGGCGGCGGGCCGGGGCTCACGCGGTCGTACTTCTGCACCGCCCATTCAATGTAAGAAACGACATCCTTCATCTGCGAATCCGTCAGCGCAATGGGCGGCATGCCTGTCAGGCCGGATCTCACCACTGCGGCGATGGCCGAACCATCCTTGTCATGCCGGACGCGCGCCGTTCGGATGAGATTCGGCCCTTTCGCGGTACCGGAGGCGTTGGCGGCGTGGCAGTCGCCGCAGGCCCGGGCGAACTCACCTCGCCCGCGCTCCACGCTCCGCGGGTCGGGGTCCGCCGGCCAGGCCCACCAGCGATTCCCCTGCGACAGGGCGGGCGGGGCCGCCAGACAAAGCAGCACCAGAATTCGGATCATCACTTCACCAGTTTCCCTCACAGGTATGCGGCCCGCGTTACCATACAGAATTAGCCCCTAAACTCATGATTCCTCGCGTCCTGTCGGGCATTCAACCATCCGGCAATCTGCATATCGGTAATTATCTCGGAGCCCTCGGCAACTGGGTCAAAATGCAGCACCAGTTCGAGAGCATCTTCTGCATTGTCGACCTTCACGCCATCACGGTTTACCAGAAGCCGGAAGAACTTCGTACCAGTATCCGTGAAATGGCCGGCATCTTCCTGGCGGCGGGCATTGACCCGAAGCATTCGCGGATTGTGGTGCAGTCGACCGTGCCCGCGCATTCCGAACTCGCGTGGCTGCTCACCTGTGTGACGCCGATGGGCTGGCTGGAACGCATGACGCAATTCAAAGCCAAAGCGGCGGCGCAGGAATCGGTGGGCGATGGCCTTTTTCAATATCCCGTGCTGATGGCGGCGGACATCCTGCTCTATCAGGCGAACCTGGTGCCTGTCGGTGAAGACCAGATGCAGCATGTGGAACTGGCCCGCGACATCGCGCAGCGCTTTAACTCCCTCTACGGCGAGACGTTTGTGATGCCCGCCACGAAGATCGCCGAAGTGGGCGCGCGCATCATGGGGCTGGACGACCCGACTTCGAAGATGAGCAAGTCCGCCACCGGCGCGGGCCATCGTGTGGGCCTGCTCGATCCGCCCGAGAAGATCAAAAAGACCATCATGAAGGCCACCACCGACTCAAATTCCGCCGTGGATTTTGAGACCATGGGCCCCGGCGTGCGTAATCTGCTCTCCATCTTTCAGGCCTTTTCGGGCTGGACGAACGAACAGATGCGGCAACACTTCGCCGGTCTGCGGTACGGCGATTTGAAGAAGCAGGTGGCCGAAATGACGATTTCGCATCTGGAACCCATGCAGACGCGCTATCGCGAGATCACGGCTGATCCCACTTATCTGGACCGGATTCTGCAGGAGGGGGCCGATATTGTGACGCCCATTGCAAACTCAACCGTGGAACTGGTCAAAGAGCGGATGGGGATCTACACGAAAGCCCGGTAAACTGGAATCATGCCCGGAATCGAAAGCAAGCAGGCCGCTCTGATCGCGAATCTGCGCGCCATGGGGCGTGTGATTGTGGCGTATTCGGGCGGTACGGATTCGGCGTATCTCGCCTGGGCTGCGCAGCGGGCGCTGGGCGATGAGGCGCTGGCGATCACGGCGGATTCGGCTTCCATCCCGGCGTCGCACAAGGTGGATGCCGAAGCATTTGTCCAGCAGTTCCATATTCGCCATGAGTATGTGGAGACGCGGGAGTTTGAGAATCCGGACTACATCAAAAACGATGCCAACCGCTGCTTCCACTGCAAAGACGAGTTGTTTACCGTGCTGCAGCGGATTGGAGAGGAACGCGGTTACACCAACATCGTCTATGGTGTGAATCAGGACGATCTGGGTGACTACCGCCCCGGCCAGCGTGCGGCGAAACTGCATGAAGTGAAGGCGCCACTCGTCGATGCGGAACTGACCAAGGCGGAGATTCGCGAACTTTCGCGACTGGCCGGTCTGCCCACCTGGGACCGTCCGGCCGCCGCCTGCCTGAGTTCACGAATTCCATACGGGACGCCGGTGACGATTCAGAACATCCGAACAGTGGAAGTAGGCGAGGAAGAACTGAAGGCGCTCGGCTTCCGGCAGTTCCGGACGCGTTTCCACGGGGAACTGGTACGGATCGAGATCGCGAAGGATGAACTGCCGAAGGCCCTGAATCTGGAGACAGCGGGGAAGCTGACCGCGATCTTCAAGGGGTTGGGATTCAAGTACGTCACTCTCGACCTGGAAGGTTACCGGCAGGGTTCGCTGAATGAGGTTTTGAAGGTCCTTCAAACTTAGCGGCGCCTTTTCGCCTCATCCAGCGGTACACGGCATAGGAATGCAGTAAGGGCGGCGTGAGCATCGGAAACATCGGGAAAAGCCGGTCGTGCGTGCCTTCGAAGCCCTGCACGCCCAGGAACAGCAGGATCACGCTCAACAGGAAGCCGGGCAGCATGCCGGGTATCAGGGGTGCGAAGAGCGCCAGCGCGATCCATTGGCCGGCGCCGGGGCGGAGCTGATGCTCCAGCCCGACCAGGATTCCGAAACCGATCGCGTAGTAGGTGAGGGTCACGCCGCTGCCGGCGGCGAGCGCGCGGAGCTTCAGCCGTTTCGAGTCCACGTTAAGAACCCAGGTTACCGCTCCGCCAGCCACCTCTTGGCCAGCGAGAAGTCCTGCGGCGTCAGTTCATGTCCCACGCCGTCCTGCATGGCGAAATCCACCGCCGCACCGGCTTCGGCCAGCAATCGGCCGAGGGCTTCGGCCTCACCGGCCGGCATCATGCCGTCTTCGCGGCCAGCGGCGATCAGTACCGGCGCGCCGGCCAGATCCGGCAGCGGGTCCGGACGCAGCACGCGCATAGGACGAAGCATCACGCCCCCGGCCACAACTCCGGGAAAAAGCAGCATCAGCGCATTGGCGATATTCGCGCCGTTCGAGTAGCCCAGAAAGTAGACTTTTGAAGCGTCCAGGCCGTACTCCTTCACGGCCCAGCCCAGCCATTCGGCCAGTTCTTCCGCGCGGTTCACCACTTCGTTTTCGTCGAAGACGCCCGGGGCCTTGCGCGCGAAAAAGCGGTATGCGCCCCGTTCATTGGCCTTGCCGCGAGGGCTCAGGATCGAGGCGCCCGGAGCGACGGCGCGGGCGATGGGCAACAGATCGTTCTCATCGCCTCCCGTCCCGTGCAGCGCCAGCACCGTCATGGGCAGCGTGCCCTTCTCAAATTTGTGGATAAATTCAACCGGCATATTCAGGCAGTTCCAATTTTGGCAGCATGGTCTCGATTTCCCCGCGTCTCGGCTCCAGCCATGGCGGCAGCTTCAGGTGCGTGCCCAGGGTTTCAGGCGTTTCATCGAAGGTAAAGCCGGGAGGGTCCGTCGCGATTTCAAACAGTACTCCACCGGGTTCGCGGAAATAGATGGAGTGGAAGTACTGGCGGTCCAGAATATCGGTGGTGCGGTAGCCGAGCTTGTTGAGTTCCAGCAGCCATGCGTTCTGGATCTCATCCGTCTCCGCCCGGAACGCCACATGGTGCACAGAGCCGGAGCCCTGCGTGCCGCGCTTCACCTCGGGCTGGACAAGAAGTTCGACCACGTCCCCGGCGGAACTCGCATACCGGAAGCGGTTGCCTTCGCTCGCGAGCAGGTTGTACCCGAAGGTTTCGGTCAGCAGCTTCGCTGTTTTGTCGCGGCTGACCTCCGCGAGCGTAACGCCGTGAAAACCGGTAATCTTCGATCCCTCGCCACCTGTGGCGACCAGTTCGAGACGCATGCCATCGGGATCGGAAAAGGCGATTGTGTCCTGACCGAAGCGGGTTCCCGCCACGGCGTCCGGCAGACGTTCCGCCCAGCCCTCAAGGGAGGGCACGGCAAACGACACCAGAGCGGTTTCGCCCGTACCCGCGCGGCCCGGATGCGCCCCTTTCCACGGAAAGAAAGTCAGGATGCTGCCGGGACGCCCGGCCTCGTCGCCAAAATAGAAGTGGTATGTGCCTGGATCGTCGAAGTTGACGGTCAGCTTCACGAGGCGCAGGCCCAGGACTTTGGCATAAAAGTCGAGGTTTCGCTGCGGATCGCCCGCGATTGCGGTTACGTGGTGGATCCCCGGAATCTTCATAACTGATTGGATGCCTGGCGCACGTCGTACGCTTCCTGGCCTAAACTGGTATGTCATGATGCTGCGTTGCTTCCTTCGGTCCGTTTCTCTGCTTGCCGCCCTCCATTGCGGGCTGGCTTTTGCCGCCGAGCCCCCCTCCCCCGCCCGGGTCTTTGAGACGCAGTTGACCAGTCTCGAACGGGAGTTCGTGCCGCTCGTGGAGGCGATGCCCGAAAGCCTGTTCACCTTCGCGCCGTCCGCCGGAGCCTTCAAGGGAGTGCGGACCTTCGCGATGCAGTCAAAGCATGTGGCTTTTGTCACCTACGAGATTTCGGCAGTGCTGCTGGGCGAAAAGAACCCGTCCGCCGGAGGCCCTGATGAGAACGGGCCCGCCGACGTGCAGAGCAGGGAACAAGTCGTCAAATACGTGAAGGATGCATTCGCGTACGCACACAAGGCGCTGGCGAAGCTGACGAGCGAAAACCTGATGGAGCAGACCGTGGATCCGTTTAATCCCAAAGGCAAACGCACGCGCCTCGATTCCGCGATTATTCTGATTTCCCATCCGTTCGACCACTACGGGCAGATGGTGGAATACGCGCGCCTGAACAACGTCATTCCGCCGGCCAGCCGTTAGAGCGGGCGGGACTGAATCTCAGATGCGCGGAACCTGCACTTCCGCACCCCTGCGGTCGGCGGAGAGATAGCCTGCGTAGATGGCAAGCGTGGTGTCGATGGCAACGTCGAGATCGCACTCGGGCTGGCGGCCTTCGCGCATGGAGAGAACGAAGTCGCGCATTTCGTAGAACTGCCCGTTGCTCCAGCCGAATTCGGGATAAGCGGGAATCCAGCCTTCGTTGGAACTGATCTTTTCCATCAGATCCATACCGGCAAATTCCTTCCGGTCGGGACTGTACAGATCCACCACACCGACGGGCTGAATGTGGCAGCGGGTCCGGTGGTTGTTGGCGAACACTTCAATGAAGTCATAGACGCCGCCGAGCACGAGTTCGCTGGTCATGACGTCCGCCACGGTCCCGTCTTCGAAAATCACATGGAGCAGCGCGTAGTCTTCGGTGTCTTTGTACGTGGTGCGCAGGTAGCCGCGGTCTTCGAAGTGGGGGAGTCGCGTGATCGAATGGGTCCGGCAACTGACCGCAACCGGGCGGATCGGGCTGCCATTGCGGGCCAGCCCTTCTTTGCGCTTGAGATACAGCACTCCGCCCAGCGGGTGGCAGCCTTTGCCGATGAGGGAGCCGCCGCCCTGCTCGCTCCAGATGCCGTAGACCGGCGAGTGGGAGCCAGAGTGGGACTCTTCCGCCGTCATGCGCAGAATCTGGGCTTTTGATGTCTCCAGGATTTCGCGTTCCCGCTGCACGGCCGGGGCGTAAACAATGTTTTCCGCATAGCCCAGCAGGATCTTGTTCTCGCTGACCACGCGGCGGATCTCGCGGAGTTCTTCCGTAACGGCGGCGAGCATCTCCTCCTTCGAATGGAGTTCGGGAGAGCCGAAGAAGCCATGGAAGGGCTTTTCGACAATGACGTGTTTGCCTGCCGCCGCGGCCTTGTGGATATAGGTGGCATGGGACGAGGGGGGCGAGCAGATGTCGAGCACATCAATATCGGGCAGCATCTCGTCCACCGAGGCATAGGCGCGGACACCAATCTCGGCGGCGAAGGCTTCGCGGGAAGCCGCACGCGGACTGGTGACGCCCACTGTCACCGCCGGGAGACCCCGCAGGTTCTTATGGTGGAACTTTCCGGCAAATCCGGAGCCGACGATGCCGATTCGGAGGGGAGCGTTCTGCATGGGAGACAAGACGCTATTTTAGCGGGTCCGCCTTGCAGCGGCCAGGCCGGGATGGCAACGGCGACTGCCTGCCATCCCGGCCTGGTCCCGACCTGGAATTTACAGCTAAAAATACAGCTTGATCTGCACGAATGCCACGCGGGACATGAGCGCCGAATTGGGCTGCCAAACCTGTGCGAAGGAGGATTGATAGGTAAACGCGGGAACCGACGGATTCGTCAGCGACGCCGTGTTGAAGCTGTTGAACGCCTTCAGGCCGCTGTTCGGGTTGTAGAAGAACAGGGCATGGTTGAAGAGGTTGAGGAAGTCGCCCGAAAGCTGGAGGTACCGCTTCTCATTGCCGCCGAGCGGGATCCTTTTCATCAGACTGCCGTTGACTGTGATCAGGCGCGGGGACCGGCAGCCCGTAAGGGTGCGGGGCGCGTTGCCGAAAGCCGGATTGTTCAGCGATCCGGGCACGGCGAAGTAGGCGAGGTTCAGGTAAGAGGTCGAAAACGGGTTGCTGCTGTTCCAGTTGGAATTCTTGCAGGCCTGTCCGGCCACGATGTCGGGACGGAGTGCGACGCCGGCCGGCAGCGGCGTCCCGCCACCGGTGGAAACGAAGTAGCCGTTGCTGCCGAGCGAGGGCACGAAGACCATGCCGGACTGCATGTTTGCCGTGCCGGACGTGACCCAGCCGCCGATAATCTTATCGATGATCTTGACGTGTGTGGAAAGGAAGCCCTTGCCGAGCGGTATCTGGTAGGAGTAACCGGAGGTCAGCTTGGCGGGGACGTCGAAGTTGGAAACCGCGCGCTCCAGCTTCAGGTTGAACGGATACTGCACCGTCGCCGTGCCGTAGATGGCGCCGCTCGCACCTACCGCGGGCGAACCACCCGCATTGTCGATGGACTTCGACCACGTGAACGACGACTGGAACGTCAGCCCCGCCGCAAGGCGGTGCGTCACGCCGACCAGCAGGGCGTGGTAATTCGACTGGCCCATGCGATAGAGCGTCTCCTGCAGGTTCTGGTTGAAGAAGTTCTGGTACGGGTTCAGGGAACTGAGCAGATTCTCGTTGATCACCGCGCCGTTCTGCGTAATGCCATATGGATTCGGGATGTTGGTGGGCGAGAAGTTAGTGCCTTTGGCGATCAGATTATTCAGCGTCGGGAGACTCGGGAAGTTCAGGGGCGGTGCGGCGGTGCTGACCAGGTGTGTACCAACGGTACCGCTGTAACCGGCCTGCACCAGAGTCTTCGAATCCACCTGGAACTGCAGTGTCAGCCCCCACTGCTGCACATAGGGGACGGCGTTGGTCTGGTTGACGTAGGGCACCGTGATGCCCTGTACGGTATACAGCGGCCCACGGGCGCCGTTGAGCGCGGTATAGGCGGAGGTCAGCGGACCAACCTGGTTGGTCAGGTAATTCACGGGTTGGTTGGCGGCGATGCCACCCGTGGTGCCGCCGACGGTTTGCGAGGCGATGTTGAAGTCCGGCAACGGGGTATTGCCGTAGCCGGTGAGGGGCACGCGCATCAGACCGTAGCTCGCGCGGACCGTCATCCGGGCATAGGGAGCCCAGGAGATGCCGATGCGGGGTTCGAATCCCTTGTGGTTTGCGGGCCAGAGCGTGTCGGGCAGTCCGCACGCACCGGAGAAGCAGAAGGCCCCGTTGGCCTGCGTTCCGTTCAGTGTGCCGGTCAGGCCAGGAAGGAAAGTGCCCTGGTTGTTGTACTTTTCAATGCGGGGAGTCTGGAACTCATAACGCACGCCGATGTTGAGGGTCAGTTTCGGGAGGATCTTGTAGTCGTCCTGGAAGTAGCCGCCGTAGTAATGCCAGCGGTAATAGGCGGGCACCAGGACCGGTGAGTTCGAGTAAGCGCTGATCAGGCCCAGATCGAAGCTGGCGAGTGAGTTGCCGCCGCTTGATCCGTTGTTCGTCTGAGCGGGCGCGAAGGTGTATTTGCCGCCATAGACCAGTGAGTTGTTGTACTGGTTCGATTCCTGACGGCGGATATCGACGCCGAAACCGACGGTATGCTTTCCTTTCGTCCACGTGACGTCATCTGAGAACTGATAGTTGGAGTCGGTCTGCCCGTTGAGCGACGTAGTGCCGGTGCCGAGCGTGTAAGACGAGAACGAAATCACCGGGAAGCCCTTGCCCACCACCGCGGGAGTGAGCCCATAAGCCGCGCCGAAGTCCTGCACGAGCGAAGCGGGGGCTTCCGCGCGGGTCTGGCGGTTGCGGCTGTAGAGGATTTTGACCTCATTGATCATCGTGGGGGTGATGATGTGCGTTTCGTCGAGAGAGAAATTAACGGCGGCCGAGTTATCCGACGGGATCTGGGTAATGACCGAGTTCAGCGGGTAGCCCTGGAAACGCACGGAACTGAGCGGCACCGACGCCCAGCGGAGATACATGCGGTCTTTATCGTTGAAAACGTGGTCGACCCGGAAAGACCAGCGGTTATCGACGTTGGTGACGCCGCGCAGGTAAACCGCGTTGTAGCCATTGTTGAGCCAGAGGCCGTCGGGCCGGTAGAACTGGATGAAAGGTCCCGGATTCTGCGGCGTCGGCATCAGGGAAAGAACATATTGAGCGAACTTGTTGCCCGCAAGCTGCGCGGAAACGTCGTTGTTCGGAATCGGGACGTATTTAGAGGATGCCAGCTGGGGACCGGTGGGGAGGCCGGAGGTATTGAGCGCCTGCTGGTAGTAGAGTCCGCCGGTACGGGGCGCGGCGAGGGCGGCGGCGAGACCCTGCTGAGACAGGATGGTGGTGTTGATCAACGAGTAGGCATCGGCGAAGTGGCCGGAGAGTTCCGCCGGGGTTGGGATGGTGGCTGGACTGCTGGTGGCGTTGAAGAGTCGGGCCGGCTCAAAGCCTGCGAAGAAAAACGTCTTGTTGCGGCCTTTGTAGAGTTTGGGCAGCCAGACGGGGCCGCCGAAGTAAGCGCCGAAGAAGTTCTGGTGTTCCTCGTTGGGAATCGTGTTGCCGAGGGGCTCCGCGTTGAAGGGCGGGTCGGTGTGCCGCCACGAAAGCGTGCCGTGATAATCGTTGGTGCCGCTGCGCGTGGATTGAATAATCACACCCCCGCCGGTGTTGCCGTACTTTGCCGAAACTCCGTTGGTGATGACGGTGACTTCCTGTACCATGTCGCCCGAAACGGTGAGCGCGGTACGGCCGAAAGAGGCCTGGGTGACGTTCGAACCATCCACCATCACCGCCGTCGCGCCGGGCATGCCGCCCCCCATATTGGTTGCCGCGCCGGGTTCCACATTGGCCGTGTAGATGCCGGCATTTTCAGAGAAGACCTGGCCCGGGCTGTTGGGGTCGCCGCGAACGCCCGGCACCAGCATGGCGGCCTCCATGGCGTTCCGCTCGGTGTAGGGGATGTCCGCCAGCAGGTCGCGGGCAACGGTGGTCGCGACGTCTGAGTTTGCCGCGCTCAGCATGGCCGCCGAAGCCGTAACTTCGACTGTTGTCGAGACCGTCCCGACGCGCAATTTGGCGTCGATGGTGGTGATCTGGCTGGATTCGACGATCACCTGATCGGTGACCGATCTGTCGAAGCCGGTTTTCTGCACCGTGACGGTGTAGATGCCGGGGATCAGTGAGAGGAGGTTGTAAAGACCGTCGCTGGAGGTGACGGTGGAAGAGGGAACGTTGGTGGCGTTGTTAACGGCTGTGACGCGTGCCGCAACCACCGACGCTCCTGTATTATCGGTCACTGAGCCGGTGATCTGGCCGAGGCTGTTCTGTGCCGCCAGAGACACCGGGGCCAGCAGCGCGAGCGTGAGCGCACAAAGTTTGACTAACATGGACAAATCCTTCCTGGAACTTCCTGGAGCTGCTTATGTGAAGTAAAGATTACGGGGAAGCGCGGATTGGTTGGGTCGGGCGCAAATTTTTCCCAAAACAAAATCCGGCTGGGAATTCCGCGGTGTTAACCGTTTGGCATTCGGTCTGTTACCCGGGCCTCCGGATTGCATCCTGCTCAGCAGAGGCAATGAATAAGAAACTGCATTTGTTTGTCCTGACCGCCCTTCCGGTCTGTGTGCAGAGCGCCTGGGGACAGGACGCTTTGTCGCTGCCGGATGCGGTCCGCGCGGCCCTCGGGCGGAATCAGGCCGTCGTGTCGTCCGGCGAGGCGAAGAAGGCGGCGGAGAGCCGAATTGCGGCGGCCCGGGCGGGGAAGTTGCCGCAGGTCAACTATTCGGAATCGTGGACGCGCAGCGATAACCCGGTGTTCGTGTTCTCTTCTTTACTGACACAACATCAGTTTGGCGCGGCGAACTTCCAGATCGGTCCTCTGAACCGGCCGGATTTTCTGAATAACTTCCAGTCACAGGTGGTGGCGGAGCAGAGCCTGTATGACGCTGGACGGACCCGTAACGCGGTGCGATCGGCGGAACTTGGTCGGGATCTCTCGGCGGAGGAAGTTCGCCGAACCCGCATGGAAGTCGTGGCTGGCGTCATCCGCGCCTATTCCGCGGCACTTCTCGGGGCGGAGCAACTGACCGTTTCGAATCAAGCCGTGAAGTCGGCCCAGGCGGATCTGGAGCGAGCCGAGTCGGTTCGGGCGGCGGGCATGTCAACAGACGTCGATGTGCTTTCCATCAGAGTCCATCTGGCGGGCGTGCGGGAGCAACAGATCCGGCGTCAGTCGGAACTGGAGGTCGCGAAAGCTGCGCTCAATGACGCTCTGGGCCTGCCGCTTGATGAGGCGCACAGGCTGACGACCGCTCTGACTGCGCTGCCCTTGCCCGCATCCGTCGTGGCTGACTACGAGAAGAATGCGCTCGCCGAACGCCCGGAAGCAAGGCAGGTGAAACTGGCGACGCAACTGGCCTCGGTACAGGCAACCGCCTCGCGTAGCGCCTTGCTGCCGCAGGTGGGCGCGCGGGCCGCCGTGGAAGCCGACCGGCAACGCTTCTATGACCGCGGCGGCGCGAACTGGATGGTCTCGATCGGGCTGCGGTGGAACCTGTTCAACGGTTTCGGGGATCGCGCTCGGATTGAGGAGACAACATTTGCTCTGCGCAGGAGCGAGGCGGAGCAGGCGCGGGCGGGGTCGGCCATCCGTCTGCAGGTGCGGCGTGCGTGGGCGGAGTTAATGGCGGCGCAGCAGCGGATCGAAGTGGCGCAGGCGGCCGTGGCGGAAGCCGAAGAGAGTCTGCGAATCACGCAGAACCGCTATCAGGCGGGGCTGGGGAATGTGACGGACCTGCTGCGCACGGAGACGGCGCTGCTGGAATCCCGCCTGCGCCGGGTGGCGGCGGTGCATGATCAGCGCGTGGCTGCGGCAATGCTGGAATTCGCCGCGGGAACGCTGACGGAGAATTCTGACGTGGTGACGGAGGGAGCACGATGAAGCGGTATTTATGGCTGGTTCCGGTGATTTTGATCAGTGGCTGCGGATCCGCCCCAAAAGAAAAAGTGGCCGAAGACAATACCGCGGCGGTCGTCAGCGCCACCTCCGTCGTGGTCAAAGAAGAAAGTTTGCCGGTCGCATACGAAGCGGCCGGCACCGTGCGGGCGCGAACGTCTTCTCCCGTCTCCTCCCGGTGGATGGGTGCGATTCGCGAAGTCAGAGTACAGGCCGGAGACCGGGTGCGTGAAGGTCAGGTTCTGGCGACACTCGATTCGCGGGATCTTGACGTCAATCTGAAGCGCGCGGAGACGGCACGGGAAGCACTGCGCAGTTCAATTCCCGAAGCTGAAAGCGGCATCGCGGCGGCGAAGGCAAATCTCGATTTTGCGCAGGCGACCTTCCATCGCATGCAGGATTTGTATGAGAAGAAATCCATCTCGAATCAGGAGTTCGATGAGGCATCCACACGGCTGAAAGCCTCACAGGCCGTTTACGAGATGACCAGGGCCCGGCGCGCGCAGATCAACGCGCGGCTGGCGCAGGCGGAGCAGGAAGTGCGGGCGTCTGAGGTGACGCGTACGTACGCGGAGGTTTCTGCTCCGTTTGCCGGATTGGTAGTTGCGAGGCTGGCTGAGCCCGGCGTGATGGCTTCGCCCGGCGTGCCGTTGTTCACCATCGAACGCGACGGCGGCTACCGGCTGGAAGCGCAGGTGGAAGAGTCGAAACTGACGTCGATCCGCGTGGGTCAGGCCGTGACCGTGGCTCTTGATGGCGCCGACCATCCCGTGGACGCGAGAGTGGCGGAGATTGCGCCCCTGGTCGATTCGGCCTCGCATTCCTACGTGGTAAAGATCGATCTGCCGGGAGGCGTCACAGCGCGGACCGGCCTGTTTGGCCGGGCGCGGTTTCAGCTGGGCAATCGCCCCATGCTGAGCGTGCCGGCGGGCGCGGTTGCGGAGAAGGGCCAGCTGCAGTCTGTGTTCGTGGCGGCGGATGGCGTTGCGCGCGCACGGCTCGTCACGACAGGGCAGCGATCGAAAGACCAGGTGGAAATTCTCTCCGGGCTGACGGCGGGAGAATCCGTTGTCTTTCCCGTGCCGCCCGGGCTGGCCGATGGAGCGCGAATCCGGTGAGCAAAACACACACGCTCGGTCCGGCTGGCCGGTTCGCGCAACTCTGGATCGATTCGAAACTGACGCCCCTTTTGATCGTGGGATCTCTGTTGCTGGGCGCCTTCGCCGTATGGAAGCTGCCGCGTGAGGAAGAGCCGCAGATCATCGTTCCCATGGTGGACGTTTTTGTGCAGATGCCCGGAGCGTCGGCGCGCGAGGTGGAAGAGCGCGTGACGAAGCCCATGGAGAAACTGCTGTGGGAGATCCCCGGCGTGGAGTACGTGTATTCCACATCGAGCCCGGGCATGTCGACCGCCATTGTCCGGTTTCTGGTCGGGCAGGACGAGGAAAAAAGCATCGTCCGCCTGAACCAGAAGCTGAACGCGAATCTGGACCGGATTCCACCCGGCGCCTCGCAGCCTCTGGTGAAGCCGCGCTCGATTGATGATGTGCCGATTCTGGGCCTGACCTTCCACAGCAAACGATATAGCGATATCGAGTTGCGCCGCGTTGCCGCGCAGGTGGAAGACTATGTGAAGCAGACGCCGGACGTCTCGGAGGTGACATTAATTGGCGGGCAGCGCCGGGAAGTCGCAATCACCCTCGATGCGACGCGGTTGACGGCCTGCAACGTGTCCGCCACTCAAGTGGTGGGGGCGCTGGGATTATCGAATCAGCGCCTGCCTTCCGGTCAGTTCGCCACCGGGAATCGCCAGTTTCTGCTGGAGACGGGTGAATTCCTGAAGACCTCGGAAGACGTGGCGAAGGTGGTGGTGGCCGTCGCGAACGGCAAGGCCGTATTTGTTCGCGACGTGGCTACGGTCACCGACGGTGGGGAAGAGCCGACACAATACGTTCGGTTCTCCAACGGGCATGGTTTCGAGGCCGCGGTAACGCTGGCGGTTTCAAAACGCAAGGGGACCAATGCGGTCACGGTGGGTGGCGAGGTTCTGCGCCGCGTCGAACCTTTGCGCGGAAAGCTGATTCCGGCCGATGTGGAAATGACGGTCACACGCGATTACGGTGAGACCGCCAAAGAGAAGTCGAACGAACTGTTGTTTCACATGCTGATCGCGGTGGTGTCCGTGAGCCTGTTGGTGGCGGTGGCGCTTGGACTGCGCGAGTCCCTGATCGTCTTTGCCGCGATTCCGGTGACGCTGGCTCTCACGCTTACGGTGTTCTGGTTGTACGGCTACACGTTGAACCGCATCACGCTTTTTGCGCTGATCTTCTCCATCGGCATTCTGGTCGACGACGCGATTGTCGTCGTGGAGAATATCGTGCGGCACTGGCGCATGGCGGCCAATGTGGGCCGGCCGCCGTTCGATGTGGCCGTTGAGGCCGTGAATGAAGTCGGTAACCCCACCATTCTCGCCACGCTGACGGTGGTGGCGGCGATTCTGCCGATGGCGTTCGTGGGCGGGCTGATGGGGCCATACATGCGGCCCATTCCGATCGGAGCCAGCGCCGCGATGGTGTTCTCTCTGCTGGTGGCGCTGATCGTGACGCCCTGGGCGGCTGTCCGGATTCTGAAGCCCGGCGTCCATCACGAGGGCGAGACGGAAGACGTAGTCACCAGGCTTTACCGGCGCTTCATGGGGGCGTTGCTGCACCGTGCCGCGGCGCGGTGGGGCTTTGTGCTGGGCGTGGTGGTTTTGCTGGTGGCGTCGTGCTCCCTGTTCTACTTCGGTGCGGTCAAGGTCAAGATGCTGCCGTTTGACAACAAGAGCGAATTCCAGGTCATTGTGGATATGCCGAATGGCGCGACGCTCGAAGAGACTGCCCGTGTGACGCAGTTGCTGGCGGAAGAAGCGCAGAAGCAGCGGGAGGTGGTCAACCTACAGACTTATGCCGGCACCGCGTCGCCCTATAACTTCAATGGTCTGGTGAGGCACTACTATCTTCGCCGCGGCCCGAATGTGGCGGATATTCAGGTGAACCTGCTGCCGAAGGGTGAACGGGAACTGCAGAGCCATGAGATTGCCAGGCAGCTCCGGACCCGCCTCCTGCCGGTGGCTGAGCGATTCGGAGCGCGTATCAAAGTCGCGGAAGTGCCGCCGGGTCCGCCCGTTCTCGAAACGCTGGTGGCAGAGGTGTATGGCCCGGATCAGGCCGGTCGCAACGCGCTGGCGAAACAGATACGTGATCTTTTCCGGCGAACCAAAGGCGTGGTGGACGTCGATTGGTACGTGGAAGACGATCAGACGCGGTATTCGCTGGTGGTGGATCAGGAAAAAGCGGCCTTAAATGGCGTTTCGCAGCAGGAAATCGCCCGTGTCATGCGGGTGGCGTCGCAGGGCGAGACATCCGGTCTGCTGCACCAGGAAGCTTCGAAGGAAGATATTCCTCTGCGGGTCAGACTGGACCGGGCAACCCGGTCCGACATGGAGAGCATCCGGAACCTGAAGGTGATGGGCTCGGGCGGCCACGCGGTGGCTCTGGGTGAGTTTGTTCGGGTGGAACAGGGGCTGGAGGATAAGAGCATTTATCACAAGAACCTGATGCCGGTGACCTATGTGACAGCTGATATTGCGGGTGAGATTGAGAGCCCGGTTTACGCGGTGACGAAGCTCGGTCCGGAAATCGACAAAATCAAGATTCCCGAGGGCTATCAGATCGAACAGCACATGGCTGCGCTGCCTTCCGATCCCGACCGATATTCCATGAAGTGGGATGGCGAGTGGCACATCACCTACGAAGTCTTCCGCGACCTGGGTATTGCCTTCGGCGCGGTACTGATTCTCATCTATGGTCTGGTGGTGGGCTGGTTCCAGTCTTTCCTGACTCCCCTGATCATCATGGCGGCCATTCCCTTTTCACTTGTTGGCATTGTGCCGGCACACGGGCTCATGAACGCATTCTTTACGGCAACGTCGATGATCGGGTTCATTGCCGGAGCGGGCATCGTAGTCAGAAACTCCATTATTCTGGTCGATTTCATTGAACTGCGGCTGGCGGAAGGCATGGCGCTCGACGCCGCCGTGATTGATGCCGGAGCCGTGCGCTTTCGTCCCATGATGCTGACGGCGGCCGCGGTGGTGGCCGGGTCTTCGGTAATTCTGTTCGACCCCATCTTTCAGGGGCTTGCGATTGCCCTGATGGCGGGCGAGATCGCATCGCTGTTGCTGTCGCGTATGACGGTGCCGGTTTTGTTCTATCTATTCCATCTGAAAAGGAGCACGAAATGACTGTGGATCGATATCTGAGAATGATTGCGGGAGCGCTGATTCTGGTGTCGCTCGCGCTCGGGTATGCCGTGAACCCGAACTTTTACTGGTTCACCGCGTTCATCGGCGTGAATCTGTTCCAGTCCGCTTTCACGAACTGGTGTCCGATGATGACGATTCTGCGGTTGCTCGGCGCGAAGGGCTGATCAGCGAAGGGCTGATCAGCGCAGGCCTGATCAACGCAGGGCTCCCGTCTGATAAAGCAGATAAGAGTGTTGTGTCTGATAGTCGAACTTCGCGCCGGCGTTGGCTATCCGGGCAGCCGTATAATTCAGTTCCGCCTGACTCAGCTCCAGGATGGAACTCAGGCCGAGCTTATAGCGCTCGCCGGCAAGATCTAACGCCAGTTGGGATTGTTCCATCAGCTGAGCCGTCAGGCCTACCTGTTCAAAGGCCGTCATAGCGGCAAGCCAGGCCATTCGGACGTCGCGCGTGACGCGGTTCCGCAGGTCTTCCACGCTCTTCCGGGCGGATTGCAGACGAAGTTCCGCTTCGGTCTGCCGGGCTTTAAACAGCCCCCCGTTAAACACGGGGATGGAGACATTCACGCCCGCGGCGCCATAGCGGCCCGGAATGTTAGCTTCCCCGGCGGGGACAAACCCCATCGTGCCCAGAGCGCTGATGTTGGGCAGCCAGAGATCCCGCTCGGCCTGCAGAGTCTTCTCTCCGGCGCTGACCTGCAATCGAAGACTTGCCAGTTCGGGACGTTTCAGAACAGCCTGTTGCAGGTAAGTATCGGCAGTGGTATCCACCGGGCCTGGCATAGTCTCATCCGCTAAGTCGAAAGCTGCCTGGGCGGGCAACCCGAGCACGTTCGCCAGTTGAGCAATAGCGGAACTCAGGTCATTATTCGCGGCCGATAACTGCAGCTTAGCCTGCGAAAGGTTGACCTGGGCGAAGCTGACGTCGAGCTGTGATTTGAGTTTATTGCGTGCCAGTTCGCTGACCTGATCGGCAATCAACTGCCGGGCCTTCACGGTCTCCTCCGCGACAGTCAGCACGGACCTCGCGCGCAGCACCGCAAAGTAGGCTCGGTCCGTCTGGAACACGATATTGGCGTCGACGGATTCAGCGATCTGATTTTCGCCCGCGGCGCGGAACCGTGCGGACTCGATGAGGGCTTTTGTGCGTCCGAAATCGGTGATGAACTGGTTGACGGTGATACCGCCCGCGATGCGACTGAATACGGCCGGGTTATTCAGGCTGCCCGCGGCGAGCCGGGAGCCCGAATCCGCTCCCACGCCTGTGAAGTTCACCGCTGCGGAAGGCTGCAGATTCGAGCGGAGTTCCACCGGACTCTGTTCGGCGGCGCGGGCCAGCAGTTGCGCGGCGGAGAGCGCCGGATTATTCTTCACCGCGAGTTTCTCGGCTTCGGCAAGCGTGAGCCGCAGCGTGTTCTGCGCCAGTACTCCAGGGCCCGCGAGTAAGAATACGAGTCCGAAACGGAGCCTTCTCACTATTCCACCTCCACGGTGCGGGCGTCCTGTTTGCGGTAAGTCACGTAGTATGCGGCCGGCACCAGAATGACGGTCATCATGAGAGAAATACTCATGCCTCCCAGAACGGCCCGCGCCAGCGGTGCATAGGCCTCGCTGCCTGCGCCGAGCTTCAGCGCCATCGGCAGCAGTCCGATGATGGTGGCCAGTGACGTCATCAGCACCGGGCGAAGGCGGACGCGGGCGGCGGTGACCACGGCGCTCCGCACCGTCATGCCTTCCTCCCGCAGATGACGCGTGAATTCCACGATCAGGATGCTGTCGGAGACTGTCATGCCGATCAGAATCATCAGCCCCATCAGCGACATGACGTTCATGCTGGTGCCGGTGAGGTAGAGGATCAGCAGCGCGCCGGTCAGCCCGGGCGGCACCGCCGTCAGGATCAGCAGTGGATCGAGGAATGATCGGAACTGTGCGACGAGGATGAGATAAAGCAGCACTACAGAGAGGATCAGGCCGATGCCGAAGCTTGAGAAGCTCTGCCGCATGCCCTGCACCAGCCCCCGCAGCGTGACAGTGACGCCCGTGGGGAATTTCGCCTTCCCCGTAATGCCGTCGATAGCCGTGGCAATGCGCCCGAGGTCTTCGCCAAGAGGCCGGACGTAAATGTCGATGGTGCGGCGCAGTTGGTAGTGGTCCACTTCGGTCGGCGATTTGATGCGGGCGATGTTCGAAACCATATCGAGCCGCGTGGGCATTTTGCTGTCGGAACCGCGCAGGGGGATGGCGCGCAGTTCGTCGAGCGTTTTGATTTGTCGTTCGGGATATTGCACGGTCAGCATGTAGTCATTGCCGGTTTTGGGGTCGATCCAGAAGCTGGGGGCGATCATGGCGTTCGACGTGAGCGCCGTGATGATGTTGCCCACCACTTCTTTTTGCGACAGGCCCATCTGTTGGGCGCGGGTGCGGTCGATATCGAGCTGCAGGGCGGGGTAATCGAGATCCTGCGGAATGTAAACATCGGCCACGCCCGGAATGTGGCGGATCTGCCCGGCGAGTTTGACAGCTGTGTCGTAACTCGCCTTCAGGTTCGAGCCCGCAACCTGAACGTCAATCGGCGCCGGCATGCCGAGGCTCAGTACCGCGTCGACGAGGCCGCCCGACTGGAAGAAGGAAGTGACCTCGGGGATCTCGCTGTCCAGGCGTTTCCTCATCCGCGCCATGTATTCATAGCTGCCGACCTTGTGGTCTTCCTTCAGGCTGACCTGAACGGTGGCCGTGTGCATCGCGGAGTTGCTGGTGTAGATGGCGGAGAAGTCCGGCGTGGAGCCGATATTCGACACAATCATGCCCAGGTCTTCCGGAGAGACTACTTTTCGCACCAGATCTTCCACCTTGGCAATCTCCTGTTCGGTGACCCCGATGCGTGTGCCGGAGGGAAGTTTGATGTTCATCACGAACTGGCCGGGGTCCGTGCGGGGAAAGAAAGAGAAGTCGAGCAGCGGGAAGATAAAGAGGCTGAGGATAATGATGCCGCTGAGCAGACCGAGCACGCTGAACGGCCGCTTCAGAACGAGGCCGATCACATTGTCGTAAACATCGAGAAACTTCTCAAATTTCGGATTAAACCAGGCATTGAAGCGATCGAGCAGAGAGGCCTTGCCCGGGTGCGCTCCATGATGGCCATGCGCGCCTTTAATGAAGCGGGCGCAGAACAGCGGCACCACGCTCATCGCCACAATGTAAGACGCCAGCAGGGAGAGGATGACGGCGAGGGCCAGAGCGGAGAACAGATATTTGCTCACGCCATAGAGCAGCGTGACGGGGAAGAAGACCACCAGCGTCGTAAGCGTCGACGCCAGTACCGGCAGCGCCACTTCCATGCCGCCTTTTTCCGCGGCGACCGCGGGCGTTTCCCCCATTTCCAGATGCCGATAGATGTTCTCCAGCACCACCACGGAGTTATCGATCAGCCGGGAGAAGGCCAGAGCCAGCCCGCCCAGCACCATGCTGTTGATGGAACCGCCGCCGAGCGATAGCGCGATGAAGGCCGCCAGCGCCGAAAGCGGAATCGAGAAGAAGACCGCGAGCGTGGCGCGCATGCTGCCCAGGAAGATCAGGATCATGATCGACGTGAGGAACAGGCCAATCGCACCCTCGTGAAGCAGCGTTTCGATGGCGGTCTTGACGAAGACGGACTGATCGAAGACCACGCGGGTCGACAGTTCCTTCGGCACATCGAACAGGCGTGTCAGAGCATCGCGGATGCCGTCCACCACCGCGATGGTGTTGGTATCGCCGCCCTGCTTCAGGATGGGAAGGTAAACGGAATTCTGGCCATCCACGCGGACGAGGTTGGTCTGGATCTGCTGCGCGTCTTTGGCCTTGCCGATGTCGCCGACCGTGACCGGGACTGAGCCAACGGTCTTCAGCGGGAGGTTATCAATCTCCCCCACCGTGCGGAGCTGGCTGTTGGTGTAGATGTTGTAGTCCAACTGCCCCAGTTGCACGTCGCCCGCGGGCAGGATCAGGTTGGCGTCGTTGATCGCCCGGACGGTATCCATCAGGCTCAACTGGTGGGATTCCAGTTTTGCGGGGTCCGTATAGACCATAATCTGGCGGTAGCGGCCGCCGAAGGGCTGTGGCACGGAGGCGCCCGGCACGCTGGCAATCTGGTTGCGCACCTGGTACTGCGCCAGGTCGCGGAGTTGCGTTTCGTTGAGCCCTTCGCCCTTGAAGGTGACCAGGCACACCGGCAGACTGGAAGCGTCGAACTTCAGCACGATGGGCGGCAGGGTGCCGGGCGGCAGGCGTCTCAGCTGCGCCATGGCGAGGTTGGAGATGGTGGTCACGGCCGAATCGGGGTTCGAGCCGGGCTGGAAATAGACCTTGATGATGCTGACGCCGGGCAGCGAGCGCGACTCGATGTGCTCAATGCCCGCGCCCAGCGTGAAGAAGCGTTCAAACCGGCTGGTGATATCGGTTTCAATCTGTTCCGGCGGCATGCCCGAGTAGAACGTGGCGACCACCACAACCGGAATGTTCATGGAGGGGAACATATCCACCGGCATGCGGACCAGACTGGTGACGCCGACCACGGCAATCATCAGGCAGATGACAACGATGAAGTAAGGATTCCGGAGCGCGAAGCGAGACATAATATTTTGAAGAATCGGTTATTTCCCGGAGACCATTTCCGTGAGTTTCGGCGTGGCTGCGCCACCGGCGCGCAGACTGGCGCGGCTCCCGATGACCACCAGTTCGCCTTCGCGCAGCCCGGACAGCACTTCGGCGCGCGTGGCCGTCTCCAGGCCGAGAGTGACCGTGCGCGCTTCGAGTTTATTCTCTGGAGTAACCACCAGAACCCTGCCCTTCACGCCACTGTTGCCCGCCGCTTCGGCATCGACATCGACCGCTGTCACCGGGATGCTCAGCGCCGCGCCCGCGGTCTGGAGGGTCAGATCGGTCTCCGCGTACATGCCGGGGATCAGCACCAGTCCCGGATTCGGCACATCGACCTCCGTATCCATGGTGCGGGTGGCGGTGGAGACCTTTTCGGCGGCGCGCACCACGCGGCCTTCAAACGAGCGATTGAGCGTGGGCACGCGCACCGCCACTGTCTGCCCCGTGTGAACCGTGGGGACGGCCGATTCGGGCACAGGCAGGATCAGGCGAAGCAGCGCGTTCTGGGAGATGCGAACCACCGGCATGGCCTGCGTCTGCGACGCGGTACCCGCCTGAATCATGGAGCCGTTGTCGGCGTAGCGCCTGGTGATCACCCCATCGAAAGGCGCTGTGACGCGGGTATAGTCAAACATCGTCTGGAGCCTCGCCAGTTCCGCCTTCGCGATATCCACCTGCTGTTCGGCGGCGGCGAGGTTTGATTTCGCCGCGCTGACCTGCGCATCGGCAGCGGTCGCGCGGGCCTGCGAATCATCCACCTCCTGCTGCGCAATCAGCCCGGGCCGGCTCTTCATCACGCTGTCGAGCCGCTGGAAGGAAAGCTGCGCGATCTGGGCGTTCGACTCAGCGCGGCGAACCTCCTCGCGGGCCTGCGCCACCTGTGAAGTGTTGCGCTGGATGGCGGCTTTGGCGCGGGCCAATTCGTCCGTCATCTCCGGGATCTCCAGGGTGGCGAGCAACTGGCCCTGCTTCACGCGGTCACCGATGTCGACAGTGATGCTCTTCACGTACCCCGATACCTTCGCCATCACTTCGACCTCCTGGTAGGGGCGGAATTCAGCCGTAAGCGTGATTTTGCGGCTGAGGTCGGCAACCGTGACCCTGGCGACCGCGACAGTCGGGATGGCGCCGGTCGCAGGCGCGTCCGCGGCTTTTGGATTGGTTCCACAGGCCGCGAAAAACAGAAGCGGCGCGATGAGCATAACCAGATGAGCTTTTTGCATGTTCGGGTCTTATGAGTGAAGCTGCCGGAGTTGCTGCTGCAAGCCTTCAATGGAGAAATCCGGGGAGGCGCAATAGTCCACAAAGCTGCGCTTTCGGGCGGCCAGCTCCGCTGCAAGCGCACAGATGTCGCCCGCGTGTTCCGGCGGGATGGCGAGCAGTCCGTGGCCATCCACCGCCAGCAGGTCGCCGGGGCGGACGCTGAGCCCGAACAGACTGACCGGCTGATGATGATCCACCAGATGGGCATAGGCCCGGGACGGCGAGACATGAGCCCCAAAGAGCTGAAAGTTCATCGCGTGAACCGCGGGAATGTCGCGGCAGGACCCGTTCGTGACAGCCGCCTGGCAATGCAGCGCCGCATAGGCGGCCGTCGCAACCAGTCCCACGCAGGCTCCGATTCCGGGTATGCGGTCGATATCCTCAATCACCACGACGCGTGGCTCGGGCAGGCTGTTGATCTCGTCCCACCAGTCGGTATGGTGGAAATAGAAGTGTCCCGTCATCGGGGGCTCAAACGAGCGGACGCGGGCGGTGGCGGCGTAACCGGCGACGCAACCCGCAATGCCGCTCGCTCCCGGAGGCATTGTTCCGGCCAGGTGACGCAGTCCGGGTGTTGCGAAACCCTGATTATGCAGGTGCAAACCAAGCTTGTCGATCGCGTCGGAAAGCGTGCAGGTATCGAAAGAACTGAGAGCGAGAGCGGCGGCTTCGTGCATCCAGTCTCAGGTTAGGATTTTCAGCCGCTGGATACTATACCGGGACGGCGGTATTTTGGTTCCCGGTTGACGGGAATCAACCGGCGGCAATCGCGGTTTGTCGCCCCTGGCGTCAGAATGAAGGGGATGCAATCCGCAAGTTCTCCGATCGCCCTCCGCGAGGGCGCTTCGCATCGTCAGGTCCGAATCCTGCTGTTCGGCGGCTTTGGCGGCTTGCTTCTGCTGCTGGGGGGGCTGGGGCTCAGCGCAATTTCCTTCCTCTATCAGATTGAGCGGCGCGAGGAACGCATCCGCAGTGACTATGTGAATCGCGACCGGGCGCTCGAAGTCCTGCGAGCCAACATTTACAGCTCCGGAACGTATCTGCGGGATTTCCTGCTGGCTGAAACAGGCGGCGCGGCGGCAACGCAGAGGCGGCAATTTCTGGAGAGACGCGCGCTCATTGAGGCTGAACTGGCCGGTTACCAGAAACTGGCCGGTCCGGATCAACAGGACGCGCTGCGGCGGCTGAATGACGAACTGGCGGGATTTTTTCTGATCGCGGCCCCTGTTCTGGAATGGAATGCGGCAGACCGCCGCACGCTGGGTTATCGCTTTATGCAGGACGAGGTCCTGCCGCGCCGCAGCGCTTCTCTTGCGCTCGCGGACCGCATTCAGCAGGCGAGCGACAAGCAACTCAATGCCGGCAGCGCGGCGGTTACGGAGTTGATGGCTTCCTTCCGCACCAAGCTTCTTCTTCTGCTGGTGTTCACGCTGCTCATTGGATTGCTGCTGGCGGGCGCGGCGCTTTGGCGTTTGTTAAGGCTTGAGCAGGAGTCGCTTGGCCGATTCACAGAGGTCTTACACGCACGGGAAGAGCTGAAGCGCCTGTCTTCGGAACTGGTTGCCGCGCAGGAGAATGAGCGCCGCCGGATTTCCCGTGAATTGCATGATGAGGTCGGGCAGGTGCTCTCGGCGATTGTGCTGGGCCTTGCCAACCTGCGGTCCGCCCTGCGGGATAACAATCGCGAAGAAGCGCTGCAGCATCTGCAGCGCGTGCAGGACATGACGGAACGAAACGTCAGCGTGGTCCGCAATATCTCGCTTCTGCTGCGACCCACCATGCTGGACGATCTGGGGCTGATTCCGGCGGTCAAATGGCTTGCCCGCGAAACCTCCCGCAGTGCCTCCCTGGCAGTCGACGTGATGGCGGAGGCTTTTACGGATGAACTGCCGGAGGAGCACCGAACCTGCATTTTCCGGGTGGTCCAGGAAGCGGTGCGCAACGCCGCGAGGCATTCCGGCGCCCGCCAGGTCCGCATCTACCTCCAGGAAACGCGACAACCGGACGGAGGCGAGATCAGCGTATCCGTGCAGGACGATGGCAAGGGCTTCGCCGCTTCCCAGGAACCGGGACTTGGCATGATTGGTATGCAGGAAAGAGTCGTCCGGCTGGGAGGACAGTTGCAGGTGGATTCGGAGCCGGGGCGGGGTACCATCGTGTCGTTTGTCCTGCCAATCCCGCAGCGGACCAAAAAGTCTGTAAGTTAGAGTACGCTTTTATGTCGGCCTTATGTTGCGGTGCTGTAACGGAACGGTCTACGCTAAATCAGCGGTTCGAAGTTCCTGAGCCGAATTCCTCCGAATGTGATGGGTGGCCCGTTCTCCGCGAATCAGTCTCTCCAGGCTGATTCGCCGGGCCACCGTTTTAATTAATCAATCCCTTCCTTACCGCATAAAGAATTAATTCCGCAAGATTGTGCAGGTGCAGCTTCTGCAGGATATTGTTCCGGTGCGTTTCCACTGTGGAAACGCTGACGTGCAGCATTTCCGCAATCTCCTTATTGCTCTTACCCGAAACCAATAGGTTCATTACTTCCTTCTCGCGCAGACCCAGCAGGTCGTAGCTGTCCTCCACGCCGCGCCGTCGGACTTCAGTGACGTACTCTTCCATCAGCAGTCGTGTGATGCTGGGGCTGAAATAAGCGTTCCCTGCCGCCACAGCCCGCACTGCCGCGAGCACATCGGCCTCGGGCGAAGCCTTCAGCAGATAGCCGCGGGCGCCGGCCTTCAGGGCCCGCAGGACATAGCCTTCGTCCGAGTGCATGCTCACCATGATGATCTTCGTTGCCGGCAGTTTTTCCGACAGCGTCTGCGCCGCGTCAATGCCGCTTAATCGCGGCATCCCGACATCGAGCAGGATCACTCCCGGTTTATGGGTCAGCGCCATCTCGATGGCTTCATAGCCGTCTGAAGCCTCCGCCACAATCTCAAAATCGCCGCTCCGCTCCAATAACGCGCGCATGCCGCTCCGGATCAGCGGATGGTCGTCGGCAATCAGCAGTCGGGTTTTTGCGGGCATTGCGCTTTCAGAATACAGGCGGTATCTCAACCACGCCGTTATCGTCTATGAATCTGGAACCGGAGTCTTGTGAAATTACTGCCATTCCCGTATAGGCATCAGCCTCCCGCGGGACTATCGTGAAGCTGGAAGGTTCCGGAAACTTGTGCCTCCCCAAACTCAGCCGGCGATTGTCATCGTGGTGACCGCGGACCTGCTCTTCCTCGCGCGCCTCCAGGAAGCCTGCGTCGCGTCAGGCTGGAGAGTTCAGCATGCGCTCTCTGTCGATGAAGCGGCGCTGCGGGTTCGCCTGGAGGGAATCCGCATGGTGATTTACGACGCGGAAACGCCGGGCCTGCCGTGGCAGCAGGCCCTGCCATTCCTCGGCGATACCTGCATTCTGCTGGGTTCGCCGGTCATGGACGAATTCCTCTGGCAGGATGTGGTGCGCTGCGGCGGTTATGACGTCATAGCCACCTCCGCTACGCCGGAACAAATGGTGCGGACGCTGCGTTTCGCGTGGTCCTGGACGTTGCGGAGAAAGCTGCCACTGCTGAGTCAGGAAAGTAAAGGGGGCTGAGAGATGTTTCATTCGATTCTCGTACTGAATTCCGATCAGGCGGAGCGCACCGTCACCAGCGAAGCTCTGTCGCGCGACGGTTATCTGGTGCTTCAGGCGGGGAGCCTGGGCGAAGCGGTGGACCTTATGAAGACCTGCTCCCCCCATCTTCTGGTAATTCGCTCCTACGTCGACAATATGCCGGGGCACAATGCGGCCCGCTATCTGCAACGGAAATGCCGGGGACTGCGGGTGCTCATCGTCAGCGGCTTGATCGATGATGACCGGCTCACCCTGCGCGAATCGCTGGACGGGTTTGCCGTGGTGCCGAAGCCGTTCCCGGTTGAGGAACTGCTCACTCAGGCCCGCGCGATGCTCAGCCTTCCCGCGCACCGTGAGTGAACTGTCCCTGGTGTACTTTAGACAGATGACCAGACCGGTTCTTCTGCTTTGCGCACTGTGGGTGGGCACCCTCTCCGCACAGACCCTGACCACCGCGACGATCCAGCGCTACTTCATTCCCGTTCGCACCAATATCGAGGCCGCCGCGGATGCGATGCCGGCGGCAAAATATGACTTCCGTCTCACTGCTGACCAGATGTCTTTCGGGGAGTGGCTGCTCCATTCCGCGGACCGCAACTACGGCGACTGCGCGGCATTGAAGGGTGAGGTGCGGCCCGCGTCATCCGAGTCCATCAATACGCTGAAGGGAAAGGAGGCGATTGCCCGGGTCGTCAAAGATTCCTTCAGTTATTGCGCCGCCGTCCTGGGTGCCCTCACGGACGCGAAAGTCACCAGCACGCCCGAACTGAGCTACGCATTCCTCCACACGGTGGTTCATAACAACGAGATCTACGGCAATCTGGTGGGGTATCTGCGCGTCAGCGGCGTGGTGCCACCCTCCACCGCGCGGCGGAAGGCGGCTGTGCCGGATCATACAGCCGATAAAAAGTAAGCCACGATGTTCCCGTTACTTCCGAAGTTCAGTAAACGTTATAGTAGAGTGAATAAATCAAAGGCATGACCTCCAGGCACCGTTTTATCCGTTCGCTACAGCTATGCGCGCTTGCCGCCATTTCCCTTGCCGGCACAGCATGGACAGTGCGTTACGGCATGGCACAGAGCCCCGCCGCTTCTGGTTCCGCCGCGCATAAGCCCGATCCTGGCTTTGACGAGTACGTAAAACCCTTCTTCGTGAAGAACTGCCTGCAGTGCCACAGCGCCGACGCCGGCACGGCGGGGGTGAACGTGGAGCAGCTGAATGGCTTTATCGAAGACCGGCACATTCAACTTTGGGAATCGATTCGTCGTCGCGTGGATGGTGGCACCATGCCGCCGAAGGGCATGCCGCAGCCGGGCGTCGAAGAGAGGAAAAAGGTGGTGGCCTGGATTTCGCGCCAGCTCGAAGAAGCCCGGTTACGCCCCTCCCCCAAAAACGGTCTGGTCCGCCGTCTGACCATTTCCCAATACCGGAATACGCTGAAAGAACTGTTGCTGCTCGAAGATGACCTCACCACCGGGCTGCCTCCGGATGCCGTTTCAAAGGATGGGTTCCTCAACAACAAAGACAGCCTGCAGCTTTCTCCGCTGCTGACGGAATCCTATTTCGAAATCGCCGAAAAAGCGCTGAACCGATCCATCGTGGATCCGTCGGTGAAGCCGAAGATCCAGAACTTTCGCGTGGATCTCGGTGCGGGCGTGAATCCTTCGCCTCTCCCCGAAAAGCTGATCCTCGGCGCCGGCAGCGCACTTCTGGATAACGAGGATGTGCTGGTTACGCAGTTGGTGCCGGTAAAGCCGTTCCCCTTCGAACCCTTCTTCATGAAGACGAAGTACCGCTTTATCGAGGGCTATCGCGGGAATGATACCGTGCGCGGCTGGCGCGATTTCGACAGTATTTACCACGCCGTTTTCGCCGACATGCGCGGCAGTGGCGGCTATCCCAAGGGCAAGGCTTACAGCACTGTGCCCCAGGGGCTCCTGCTGCGTCCGGCGATCCCCAATGATGAGAACTTCGGCGCCGATGGCACCTACGGTCCGAAGGCTAACTTCAAGATTTCGGTCCGGGAACTTCCCGATGACGGTCGCTTTCGCGTGACGGTAACAGCCGCAAAGTATAACGACGGTTTGCTGCTGGATGCGGGCGCAAAACCTCAGCCTGCCGCGGGCTCGGGGGCAACCGCGGTGGTCTGGCAGAATCCCAAGAATATCGGTTCCGTGACGATGCCCCGGGCGGGAGTGTACCAGGTGGATGTCATAGTTCCCGGCAGCAAGGCCGTGACGCCCGATACCGCTCACCTCAGCGAGGGCCTGGCCGGTGCGTGGCCGGGCGACAAAACAGCCGTGGGCCGCTTCGATGGCAAGGCGAAACAGACCGATTCCCCGCTGGGCCCGGCGATCACCACCAACGGAGGTGGCGATTCCTTTGTGGTTCCGCGGAAAGCGCTGCCGACCGATGACCCGCGCAACGTTGGAGAAGGGGATTTCAGTATTGCCGCCTGGATTAAACCGTCTTCCCTGAAGCGTGCCGGCATCGCCAGTCTGGCCAGCGCGGGGCGGGCGCAGGGCTGGATGTTTGAGATTGCCGACAATCGCGGCACGCTGCGGCTGCAGACCACTGGTTCCAATGAACAGGCAAGCGGTACTGCCACCGCGAACGCCGTCCTCAAAGCGGGCGCATGGCAGCATGTCGCAGCTGTGATGCGTCGGGGTCGCAACGAAACGCTGCTCTACGTGAACGGGTATCTGGTGGGTCGCGCCAATCTGGGCGCGGCGCAGTTTGACGATACCGGCGCGGACCTCCACATCGGCAGCGTGAACGGCACGGAAGCTTTCCCCGGTGAAATAGCGCAGGCTCGTCTCTACAACCGCCCGCTCTCCGAAGCCGAAATCCAGGGGCTCGTGCAGCCCGGCAAAGAGTTCGTCAAAGAACACAGCGAGAAGAAGCAGGATGTCACGCTCACCCTGGGCGACCGGCAATTTATCGGAACCCTCATGCAGCCCGCGTTCCTCGTGGTTCGGCTGGATGCGGGTCCGTTGAAGCTCGGTCTGAAGTACGCCGGCGTGCGGGATCCGGAAAAGATTGTCTTCACGCCCCTGCCCGCGGACAACGAGACGGCGAAGAAGTTTCTGGTCTTTGAGAAGCGTGTGCCCCGGCTCGGTGTTCACCTGGGCCTGCGTCGCGACTGCGGCAGCACCTTTGCTCCCGTGGGTCCGCCGCAAACGGTGGCAAGCGAGAAGCCCGGGAAGTACTACTTTGAGGGTGCGCTGCGCAATTTCCCCAGTCCGGAAGGTGACAAGGATAACGTCAACTATCTGGCCGGCGTACGGGAGATCGGCGTTCGCAGCGAGTATACGGATGGCCGCGACATGCCTCGCCTTGCGATTTCGTCGGTGGAATTCGAAGGTCCCTACTACGAAACCTGGCCGCCGGCCTCGCATAAAAACATCTTTGTGGATTACCCGAATAAGACGGACCTTTCCGCTTACGCCCGCAGGATAGTGCATGAGTTCGCCGCCAAAGCTTACCGTCGTCCGGTGACGGTCGCCGAAGAGGCCAGTGTTTATAACGTCTACGAGAAGTCGATGGCGTCGGGCCGCGGCTTCACTGACAGCGTGAAAGACGCTCTGCTGGTGGTGCTGACTTCGCCCCAGTTCCTGTTCCTGGTCGAAACCAGTAAGACGCCGGAACCGGAACCGCTTTCGGCGTACGAGTTGGCTTCCAAGCTTTCGTACTTCCTCTGGAACGGTCCGCCGGACAGGAAATTGCTGCAACTGGCGGGCGCCGGCACGTTGCGGGCCCAGCTGGACGCGGAAGTCGCCCGCATGATCGCCGATCCGAAGTTCGAACGCTTCACCAACCAGTTTGCCAACCAGTGGCTGAGCCTCGATAAGTTCACCGTGCTGGAGCCGGATCGCAAGCGCTATCCGAAACTGACCCGCGATGTCCGCACGCAGCTCAAACAGGAACCGGTCGAGTTTCTGCAGTATCTGATCCGGAAGAATCTGCCCGCGAAGAACCTGGTGCAGTCGGATTTCATCGTTGCCAACGAGTCCGTGGCAGGCTATTACGGTCTGGCGGATAAGACTGAAAGCGGCTTCAATTTCGTGGCGTTCCCGCATGGTCGTCCGGAACTGGGCGGGCTGTTGACGCAGGCGGCGATTATGGCGGGCCTGTCGGACGGCCGCGAGTCCAATCCCGTGAAGCGCGGCGCATGGGTGGCTCGCAAGATCATCTCCGAACCGCCCAACGATCCGCCGCCCAACGTTCCGGCCCTCAAGGAAGCAACGAAAGACATGACGCTTCGCCAGCGTCTGGAGCAGCATCGCAGCGCTCCCGCCTGCGCCAACTGCCACTCGAAGATTGACCCCTGGGGTGTTGCCATGGAAGAGTTTGACGCCGGTGGCCGCCGCAAGGAAATGTCCGTGGACTCCCATTCGGTTTTACCCGATAAGACCGAAGTCTCCGGCGCCAACGACCTGAAGAAGTATTTCGCCGAAGACCGTATCGATCAGGTGGCCTTCAGCGTTTTGAAACACCTGACAATCTACGCCACAGGCCGGACGCTCAGCTATAGTGAACTGGCCTATCTGAAGCAGGACGCGCTGAAGCTCAAAACCAACGGATACCGGATGCAGGATATGATCCGGTACGTAACCAGCAGTAAGATGTTCTTAGAGAAATAGCCAGAGATACCGGAGACTAAACTGATGACTCGCTCCCTCCAACTTGACCGTCGCGCTTTCCTGAAAGGCCTGGGCGGCGTTGCCATGGCATTGCCTGTTCTCGACGCCATGGGCGCTGAGGTCACCAATCAGATTCCGCGGCGCTTTTGCGCCATCTACACGGCGAACGGGATGTCACTGCCGAAGCCGGAGCACGGCATTGACGAGTGGAGCTGGTTTCCGCGGAAAGGCGAAGGCGAAGAGTTCGTCTTCGGGAAGTCGACCGAACCGCTGACGCCATTTCGCAGGAAGATCAGCTTCATGGGAAACCTGTACCACCCGAATGGTCCCAAGGCCGATCCGCACACGTGTTCAGACATGTGGCTCACGGGTGCTCCCCTGCAGAACCCGAAACCGGGCACCTACAACACCGTGGGTCTCGATCAGGTCATTGCGCAGCATACCAAGCAGTTCTGCCGCCAGCCCTCCGTCGTTCTCTCCATCGACGCCGGCACTGGCTACCTGTCGCGCACGGGCACGATTTCGTACAACCTCGATGGCCGTCCCATCCCGGCGGAAAACAATCCACGCCGGGTGTTTGATCGTTTGTTCCGCGCCGACCATTCGTCGCTGAAGTCCGAACACGAAAAGCTGCAGCGCCGCATCAAGCTGGTGGACGCGGTGGCCGAAAGCGCCCGCTCCCTCGATGCGCAGCTGGGTAAGACCGACCGCGAACGCATGGACCAGTACATGACGTCCCTGAGCGAAGTGGAGTCCCGCCTCATCGCTTCCGAGCGCTGGATCGATATCCCGCTTAAGAAGCAGGACTACTCGCACCTGAATCTCGATATCACGAACGAAGGCGAGCCCGCCGAATACTACCGCAATATGTTCGACCTGATTGCGCTGGCGTTCGATGCGGATATCACCCGTTCCATTACCTTCATGCTGAACCGCGAGGACGGCATGGGCATCAGCGACACCTTCCCGCTGAAGATGGGGCTCTCGAAGACCCACCATAACCTCTCGCATGCGACCGACAAAGAAGGCCAGTTGCACTTCGCGAAGTATGATCTGTTCCTGAGCACCCAGATCGCGCACTTTCTCGGCCGGCTCAACGAATATCAGGACCGAAACGGTTCTGTGCTGGACAACACGGTGGTGATGTTCGGCAGCGGCGCCAGCACCACGCACAATTCGCACAATCTGCCCACGCTGATCGCGGGCGGTTCGAGCCTGGGTCTGAAGCACGGAATGTACTGGCGCGGCGAGCAGGAGACGCGCATGTCGAACGTGCACGTCAGCATCCTGCGGGCTCTCGAAGTGCCCCAGGAATCGTTCTCAGACAGCACGGGTACGGTGAATTCGCCGGTGTTTACCAAGTCCTGACGGGGCGTCAAAACACCCCTGACCGGATCGGCTACAGTTCGGGGTAAAATTCAAAGAAGGCGTCGAGCGAATTCATCAGCTGTGAACGGATCTCGGCTTCATTGCCGCCCTCGATTACGTGCATGGTCACGCTGGCGGTCCGCCCGTTCTTCAACTGGATGGTGGCGTCTTCGAAAGACTCCAGTTCCTCGCCCGGCAGCAGCCGGACTCCGTATACCAGCGCCAGTTTAGCCATCAGATAAACATCTCTTCGTCCTGCGTGACTTTGCCGATGTCAGGGCGCTGTCCGGCCGCATAAGTGGAGACCGCGGCCTTCAGCCCCGCCACCACGCCGCTGGCCTCGCGAACCGGCTTCATCATTGCTTCCTTCATGCCCGAACCGGCGTCCTGCACCCGGTGCAGCGTCTCGTCCACTACCTCGTCCGCGCGTGCCACCTGCGCCATGGTGCGCTCAGCGATGTCGTTCCCCACTTCAGAAAAGCGGTGCGCCTGTTCGCGGGCCACGTCGGAGATATCCCTGGCGTTGTCCGCAATCGCCACCGCCTTGTTCGCGATCTCCACCGCGCGGTCCGCAATGCCGGAAACCTTCGGGGCATTCTCGTCCGTGAGCTTCCGTACCGTATCGATCAGAGGCTCAACACGATCCGAGACGCTGTCCACCTTAGCCTGCATTTTCGTTACGGCGCGAAAGATACCAATCGACACGACGGCCATTATGAAAATGCAGAGAGTCGAAATTGCGACAGCTCCCGTGATTACCCAGCGAAACGTTTCTTCCGGCATTGCGCCTGCTTTCCTGAGGGTGCTTTCCTTTATGATTTACGCCGGCTGGCCGGGCGCAGTTCCCTCGACCTTTTCACGGTAAGCCTGCTTGCCGGCCTGAATCGCGTCATTGAGGGTATCCTTCTGACGGGCAATGATATCCCGGCTCTTGTCCAGCAGGTCCGTCGCGATTTCACCCGCGTTTTCACGCAGGTCCGCGCTCTGTTTCTTCAGATATTCCTTGCCTTCGTCTGCTTTCTCCAGAATCAGGCCACGGGTCTCTTCCCCGGACTTCGGAGCGAACAACATACCAAGGCCGACGCCGATTCCCAGACCTAAAAGAAAATTTGCCAATCCATCTCTGTTCATAGTTGTAAGCTCCTTCTGACGGGCCCTCGCCGCTTCAAAAAACGAGGAGCCGGAGTCATTCACAGTATACTGCGACAACCGCGATAAACTTCTCTTCATCATCCCTATGGCGTTCCCGAAGGCGACAAAGAAAGGCTTCCGCAAAGCCCCGGCGAAGCTGGAAGGCGAGGAACTGTTCGACTATGCCGTCCGGTACCTCGCGCAGCGTGCCTGTTCCACAGAGGAACTGAAGGGCAAACTGCGGCCGAAGGCGGCAAAACTCAACGAGATCGATCCCCTGATCGATCGGTTGAAGGACATCGGCTACCTGAACGATGAACGCTTTGCCGAAAGCTTCGCCAGTTACCGGATGGAAAATGACGGTTTCGGACGCATGCGGGTGCTGAGCGATCTTCGGTCGCGTCGCATTACCCCAAACCTCGCCGAGAAGGTCGTGGAACAGGCCTTTGACGGCAAAAGCGAGGCGGAGATGGTCGATGCCTTCATCGAGCGGCGCATGCCATCCCTCTTCGCAAGGGGCAGGATTGAGGACGAAAAGGAACTGGCCCGCGCCTATCGCCGGTTACGCCGGGCAGGCTTTAGTTCGGGCGGCGCCCTGACCGCCCTGAAACGGCTGGCGGCCCGACCGGAACTGCTGGAAGACGCGCCGGCCGAAGAGGAAGATTCCGAATGAAAAGCGTTCTGCTGTTGCTCTTGCCCGCCCTGCTGACCGCGGAGGTCCGTTTTCATCAGTTTCCCGACCGTCTTTCCGTTGAGATCGATGGGAAACCCTATACCGACCTGTTCTATGGGCCCGATGTTCGGAAGCCCTACCTGCATCCCCTGCGCTCCGCCACCGGAAAGATCGTGACGCGGCAGTACCCCATGGCGGACGTCCCCGGCGAGAAGAAGGATCACCCGCACCACCAGGGCCTATCGTTCACCTACGCCGATGTGAATGGCTATAACTTCTGGGCGAGCGACAAAACGCAGCTCGACAGCAAAAGCGGCTCCATTCGCCTCAAACGCGTGGTCAGTACCAAAGATGGAGTAAAAGGGGTGGCGAAGCTGGAATTTGAATGGCTGGATCCCCAGGGCCAGCTGCTGCTGACCGAAGAACGCACCATGACCTTTTCCGCCTCGCCCGGCCTGCGCGCAATTGATTTCGACATCACGCTCCGCGCCGAACAGCAGGCGGTGTTTGGCGACACGAAAGAGGGCATGTTCAACATCCGCCTGGCCCCCGGACTGGACCACCTCAGCGGTTCCAACGGTTGCCACGGCGAGAAGGAGTGCTGGGGCAAGCGTGGCGAGTCGTTCACCTTCTCCGGAAGCGTCGGCGGTGAGCCTCTGTCCGTGACGATCTTCGACCAGCCGGGCAACCCCTCCTACCCCACGTACTGGCACGTGCGCGAGTATGGTCTCTTTGCCGCGAATCCCTTCGGAGTCCGGGACTTTACGGGCGACAAAAACGCCAACGGATCCCGCACTCTGCCTCGCGGCGAATCGCTGCATTTTCAATATCGTGTCGTCATTCAGGGAACTGACCGGGATCACCCGGTGGCATCGCGTTAATCTATACAGGAGATGTTGACCCCCGTTCGTGTCGAATACGCTGACAAAAAGAAAATGCGCCAGCGCAACAAGGGCTACTACAGGGTCCTGCACTGGCCGCTCTGGATCTGGGTGTTTTTTCTCGCTCCCGGTCCCCTCACGTTCGATCTGTTCGCCAAGGGCCCCGGGCCCGGCAATATGGCCTGGCTCGCAGCCGTCATGCTCGGCACCGGCATCGCCGCGCTCTACGCGCAGTTGCCCGGGGTGGAACCAAAGCCCTACATCCTGAAGTTCACCGAAGACCGCCCGAACCCGCTGTACCGCAAGGTCTGCTACACGTTCGCCTGGGCCGATGTGGTCACGTTCGCCACCCTCAACCTGGCCGGTCTGGTTGTGGCAGTAGTCACCGGCGGCTGGTATCTCAAACAGATCTACCACTACGCCTACTTCCCGCTCTACGGCACGATGGTGCTGCTGGGGGCGCTGGGGATTCTGCCCCGCGTGCGCCGCTCCACGCAGGGGGAAGGCACGGAACGCCGGTATTTCTATGGTTCGGTGTGGGCTGTCACGCTTGCACAGACGCTGCTCATGATTCTGTGGAAGTTGCTGCCGCGCACCCACACGGCGGACGTCATCAAGCTGGTGGTCTATGTGGCGGCACTGGTGGCGCTGGGGATTTGCTCTTCACTCGGCTTGCTGCCCCGTACCCGCCCGATTCTGCCGGGCGAACTGATTATTGCGGATTAGCGCCCCGGAATTGACCAACCTCGTCAAAAAGTCATAGCATCGACATGAGAGGTATTCATGTCCCGTTCGAAACTGACCCGCCGGAGTCTTTTCCGCACCACCGCTGCCATCGCCGCCGCCGAAGCCCTGGCACTGCCGGATGTGCCCGCCGTCGCCGCGCCGCTCGAACTGAGCCCGAACCACCTCTACGAATCCATCGGTGTGAAACCGATCGTCAACTGCCGGGGTACATTCACCATCATCACCGGCTCGCAGTCGCTGCCGGAAGTGAAAAAAGCCATGGAACTGGCCTCCCATTCCTACGTCCACATGGACGAACTGATGGAAGCGGTCGGCAAGCGCCTCGCCGAACTCACCCAGGCGGAATGGGGCATCGTGACCAACGGTTGCGCCGCCGCGCTGGCCCACGCCACCGCGGCTTGTATCACCGGTGGCGACCCCGAAAAGATGCAGCGCATGCCGGACCTCACGGGCATGAAGAACGAGGTGATCGTCCCCCGATACGCGCGTAACGTCTATGACCACGCGGTCCGCATGACCGGCGTGAAGATGATCGAAGTTGAAACCGCCGCCGAGTTCGAAGCCGCCATCAACAAGAAAACCGCCATGGTGATGATCATGTCCGGACCGGCTGCGGAGAAGGGCGAGCTTTCCATCCCCAACGCCTGTGCCATCGCGAAGAAGCACAACATCCCGGTCATCATCGACGCGGCCGCGGAAGAACTCAAAATCCCCAATATCCACCTGAAGAATGGCGCCACCATGGTTGCCTACAGCGGCGGCAAGTGTCTGCGTGGACCGCAGGCCGCCGGCCTGCTGCTCGGCCAGAAGGACCTTTTACAGACCGCCTGGGTATGCAGCGCCCCGCACCATGCTTTCGGGCGCTCCATGAAGGTGGGCAAGGAAGAAATCATGGGGATGCTGGCGGCCGTCGAAATGTGGGTGAAGCGCGACCATGACGCGGAGTGGAAGGAATGGGAATCCTGGCTCGATCACATTTCCACCGAAGCCATGAAGGTGCCCGGAGTGACGAAGGAAATCCACCAGCCCGAAGATCTCTCCAACCATGCCCCCGTGCTGCAACTCAACTGGGATCCGAAAAAACTCGGCATCACGGGCCCGGAAGTGGAAGCTCTGCTGCTCAATGGCACGCCGCGCATCGTGATCGCCGGTTCCAGCGGCAACCGGCGCGACATGTCACGCCCCACCAATATCCGCATCATGCCCTACATGATGCAGCCCGGTGATTACAAGATCGCGGCCGAGGCCATTCATAAGATCCTCGCCAATCCTCCAAAGTTCGATACCCCGGTGATCCCCGCGCCGGATGCCAACGTGACCGGTACCTGGACCGTGGCGCTTAAGTTCCTCTCCGGCGCCGCCACGCATGGCTTCACGCTCGGCCAGAACCCGGACGGCAAGCTCTACGGCATGCACCGCGGCGACACCATCGCCGGCAATCTTACGGGTGCGGTGGAAGGTAAAACCGTCACCATTCGGAGTTCTCAGAAGATTCAGGGCACGTCCCTGAGCTTCAACTTCACCGGTACGGCCGAAGGCAACACCATCAAAGGCACCGTCACCCTCGCCGAATACGGCAAAGCCGAGTTCGTCGCGACAAGGGCATAACTCAGGCCAGGTCGATCGCCACTGCCTCGTGCAGTTCGATTGCCGGCACGTCCACTTCGAGGAAGCCGTTCGCTGTCTGATGCCGGGGAATCGCCCTGCTCACCAGAAAATGTACGGCTTTCACCTGTCTGCCTTTTGGCACCCGCACGCGAACTTTTTGCGGCGGCGATGGGATCAGTTCGCGTACCGGGCCCTTCATCATCATGGGATTAGTCAGGTTCACCAGGTGGGCCGTAATGGAACCCTTCTGCTGCCAGAGAGACACATCCAGCATGCCCTTGCCGGTCACCGTCAGCGGTTGCTCCACGCGATTGACCCAGGCCACGGCATTGCGCAGCAGCAGACCGTGATCCGGCGCAAGAACGTCCCAAAACGTTCGGTCCAGGTCGAACGGAAAATACACCACGCGGCCCTTGCCGAACTCGCGCGCATAGACGCCGGGAATGTCCGAATGCGGCGTCCGCATGAAGACCTCTTCCATGGGAAGGTCCGGGTAAGAAGGCACCAGCGTCACCGGGTTCGCTGCCAGCGGTCGCGTCGCCTTCACATGTACCCAGTTCACGCCGTTGATGATGCGGGTGGCATTTTCCAGGCCCTTCGTCAGCGGGTGCTGTTTTCCTGCGGCTTCCTCAATCGTGAGATAGGAATTGTGCAGTTGAGTGTCGATCTTCCCTTCGAACGATGCGCCGAATAATTCCGCCAGCCCGAAATCCTTCCGCTTCACTCCCCATTCGTCATAAAGCGAGGTCTCATGCGTCGCCACCACTCCGCCGCCATTGCGCACGAACTCCGTGATCTGACTGCATTGCCGGTCGCTCAGCGCCGCCAGGTTGGGCAGAATCAGCGTGCGGTAGCGGCCGATGTGCTCCTCATCGAGCAGCAGGTCATGCGCCATGTCGAACGGCACCCGGCCTTCCACCAGCGCCTGATAGTAACCCAGCGCATGGTCTTCCACCTTTGGGCCGTAATAAGCCGCCGTCTGCTGTGAATAGACCATCGCGGTTTCAGCCAGGGACTTCTCATTCCGCAGGTATTGCTCATTGCGGTAGTGCCAGTTATAGAATTCCTCCACCACCGGCAGCCAGCGCCGGTCAATCGGCTTCGCATTGAATTTTGTGATCCACGGGCGCAGGTTGTGGGCCGCGCCATCCGCCAGCCACAGGCGAATCTCATCGCCGCTCTGCACCGAATCCTTCCAGCGATAAGCTTCTTCCACGCCCACGCTGACAATCCCGCCGATGGGCTTATTCTCCATGGTGGCTGCGTACTCTTTGCCGTTCTTCCCGTTAGCCCACGGGGGCATCAGACCGTGCCGGGCCTGCCGGTCGGCAAAGAGCGTGGGCGCCAGCGTGCCAATGGTTTTCATGTCGAGATCGCTCAGCGCGCCACCACCCGCGTTGGCAAGAAAAGCCGCGTTCGGATTCACCTTGCGGATTTCGGTATCCCAAAGCCGCCATAAATCGAACAGGCGCTGTTCACGCCACACAATGTATTGCCGCCGCGCCGGATCGAGCGGGTTCGCTGTGCGCGGCAGATCCTTGCCGCAGTATTCATGGAACAGGTACCGGCAGCTTTCGCAGTAACACATCCCGGAGCCCGCCCAGCGATTGCTGAACACGCCATCCACCTTGTACTTCCTGACAATTTCGATGGTCACGTCCGTCATGAAGCCGAAGTTATAAGGCCCCAGAGCACAGGTCACCCACAGGGATGGGTCGGCCCAGTGACGCCGTTTCTTCCCTTCGGCATCCACCGCTATCCATGCGGGATGCGCCTCGTAAACGTCCTGATGCGCCGCGTGCGGATCGGTCCGCGCAATCACGTTCATGCCCAGCTTGCGGCAGCCTGCGACCATCTCCCCGAAGGGGTCGGAGTTGCCCAGAAAACGGCTCTTATAGTGCAGCGGGATTTCAGTGGGATAAAACGCCACGCAGCCACCCGCGGACAGGCACGCCGCATCAGCGTGAATCCGCTTGAAGTAATCCAGCCAGAAGGTCGGACTATAGCGGCCGGGGTCGTCTTCCACAAAGGCCAGTTGGAACCAGCGCATCGGACGGGAATACCAGTCCCCCTCGGGCTCCGCGCCTCGGACAAGCTGAGTGGATGCCGCCATTGCCGCCAGGAACTCTCGTCGGTTCGCTCTCATACAAGCAACCAAACTATCAGGCTGGCCCGTTTTCGTCCGCTGCAACGTTTTACCGTCGTCATACACTACATTCATAACCGCGCCATTGCGCGCGGCCACAGAAAGGAATTAATAAAATGACTGAACCCACCAAGCCTGCGCCGAATGCCGACGAACTCACCCAGCCGGTCGAGCCGCAGAGCATTGAGCTGACGGAAGAAGACACGGAACGTGTGGCCGGCGGCTTCCTGAAGCTGAAGATTTGACAGACGGCTACGTCTCTGACGTCCCCTACGTCTGGAGCTATATCGCGGAACTGGCGCCCGCGTGGCTGGACCACGCGGCGCTGGTTTCGGGTTTTGTTCCGCCGGATCGAAGTGATACCTTCAACTGGTGCGATCTTGGCTGTGGCCTCGCCTTGACGCCGATTGCGCTGGCCGCGACTCATCCGCGCGGCAAATTTTACGGCATAGACATCCTTCCTGCCCACATAGCAGCGGCAGGTCGACTTCGGGATGATGCCGGTCTTCAGAATCTGACCCTGCACTGCGCTGATTTCGACTCCGCCTGCAACCTCAACCTCCCCTCTTTTGACTACATCGTCTCCCACGGCGTCTACTCCTGGGTCAGTCCGCCCGTCCGCCAGTCGTGGCTGCGCTTCGTAAATCGCCATCTCAAGCCCGGTGGTTTGGTCTTTGTCAGCTACAACGCCATGCCCGGGCGCGCCGCGGACCTGCCGCTGCAGCGCCTCGTTCGCGCCATTGGAAACAGCCTGCCGGGTGACAGCCAGACCCGGGCTCTCGCCGCCCTCCGAGTCGCGCGCGCGATGACGGAACTCAAAGCGCCAGCCCTCACCGCCAGCCCTATGGCGGCTGCTCTGATGAGTCGTCCGGAACTCCCCCCGGCCTATCTGGCGCACGAACTGATGGGTGGCAGTTGGGATCCCCTCTGCGTCACCGAAGTGCGGGCCGATATGCGCTCCATCGGGCTTGCCTCCGCGGGAACGGCCAACCTGCTGCAGAATTACGATTCCTTCGTCCTGCGGAAAGCGGCCCGCGACGTTCTCGCCGGCATCGAAGATCAGGATGCCCGTGAGTTTGCCCGCGATTTCTTTCTCGATCAGTTCTTTCGCCAGGATGTCTATATTCGCGATGGCCAGACCGCCGATTCGGACCGCCGCCGCGAGGCGCTGCTGTCACGCTGCTACGCTCTCGCCAAAGACTCCCGGAACGTGGAATACGTCGTTCAGACTCCCGCCGGCAAGCTGCGTTTCGACAATCCATCCGCCCGGAGCATTGTTGCCGCGCTCGACGGCGGTCCCCGGATTCTGTCCCACCTGCTCACTCCGGAAACAGACCCGCGCGACCTTCTGGCGAACGCCCTCGTACTTGCCGCCGCCCGTATCATCCTGCCAGTCGGGGACGAATTCGCTGATGTCGGCCCCCTGAATTCCGCCATTGAAAACAGCGCACAGGCCATTCCCTGGCGTGTGCTTCCCTGGGGCAGTGCTGTCAGGCGGTAAAACGGCAGGCGAATTGCTTCATCCTCCAAAGAGGAGAGAGCAGTATGACCATTCTGGTGGAAAAGTGTCTGGATTGTTTTAAGACCTGTTTTGGCGCTCCCGCGCCGGGCGCTGAGGGCTACCGCGCCGAACGTCTGATTGTCCGGGACGTGGTCTGTCCGGACGGACGTCATCTGCTGGGGCAGCAATGGACTGTGGCGGAACTGCGCGAGTTACTGGATACCCGCTCGCCCGTTTTTCATTGCGAGACGCACGCCTACCGCTGGAATCCCGACGAACGCGAGTTGCAAAGTCTGCGCGAACTCTGCAATGCCTTTGACGGCGGCGGACTGCACTAACGCCCCTCAAATCGATCAGGGATTCCTGCGTCGCCTCGCGCAGTTGAGACTCCAGCTGCGTGAGGCGACGCTTTTTTTCATTCCAGCCCCCATTCATTTCCGTCCTGATATATACTCTTCAGGCAGAGTTAACGTTTAGGGATCGTTTCTCTTTCAGGGGAGCACAAATGAATCGAATCAGCTACGCTTTGCTGTTTCTGGCCGCCGCCATGCCTGCCGGCATGCTGGCTCAGTCCAGCCTCAATCAGCAGATCGCGGGACGCGCCGTCGACGCCACGGGCGCCGCCATCCACAACGTCAGCGTCACGGTGCTGGATAAAGACACCGGTCTCACCCGTGTCGCGAAAACCAATGAATCCGGGGAGTATGTCGTCCCCAACCTGCCCACCGGCAAATACAACGTCACCTGCGAGTCACCGGGCTTTAAGAAGGAAATTATTGCCGATAACGCGCTCAATACAAACATCAGTATCGAAGTGAACTGTACTCTTCAGGTCGGGAGCCAGGCCGAAGTGCTGACTGTGCAGGCGGACGCGATCGTCGTCGAAACCACCACCGGTGAGCTGGGTTTCACCGTCACCGGCGAACAGGCCAGCGAACTGCAGCTCAATGGGCGCAATTTCCCCGAATTGCTGGCACTGCTCCCCGGCGTCTCCACCACTTACACCAGTGGCTTCGGCCTCTTTGGTGGCTATGGCGTGAATAACAGCGGCCAGTCGATTAACGGCGGACGCACCGACACCACAACCTGGAATCTCGACGGCGGCGACAACAAAGACAACGGTGGCGGCGGCAACAACTTCGTCAATGTGAATCCCGATGCCATTGGTGAGTTCCGTGTGCTCACCAGCAATTTCAGCGCGGAGTCCGGCACCAGTTCCGGCGCCGTCGTGAATATCTCCATCCGCAGCGGCACCAAGGCCTTCCACGGCAAGATGTATGAGTATTGGCGAAATGACAGTCTGGCCGCCAACACTTACAATGCGGCCGCGGTCGGTAAGCCCAAGCTGCGCTGGAACAACTTCGGCGCGAATATTGGTGGACCGGTGCTGCTCCCGCGCACGAAGTTTAACCGGAATCGCGACAAGCTCTTCTTCTTTGTCGCCGAAGATCTGAAGTTCCTGCGCCAGGGGGCAACCACCACCTGGACAGTTCCCAATGCCACTCTCAAGAGCGGTAACTTCGGCACCGCCACAGTGCGTGACCCGCTGACCCAGACGCCTTATCCGAACAACACCATTCCGGCCAGTCTGATCAATCCGGACATGCAGAAGCTGATCAATATCTATCCGGCTGCCAACCAGGGCACCGCGACTTATTCCTTCAACGAAACCACGCCAACCAACGTTCACCAGGAAATCGTCAAGCTGGACTACAACCTCAATGAGACCAACCAGCTGAACTTCCACTGGGCGCACGATCACTACAATCAGCTGGAAAATACCACGAATCTGATTGAGTACTACCGCAACGTCCCCGGCGTCAACCTCGGGATTCAGTGGAACCACGTCTTCGCTCCCACTCTCATCAACGTCGCGCAGTTTACTTACACCGGCAACGTGATTATCGAGCAGGGCGACGTGATCCCGAATAAGACCTTCATTACCGACTACACACGCAAGGGCTTCGGAATCAGCCTTCCGACCATCTACAACGCCTCCCCGGACATTCCGCAGGTGGCGATCAGCGGTTACACAACGCTCTCGGTGTCCCCTCTTAGCTTCAATAATTACAACCGCATTTTCGACGCCACGCCAAGGATACGCTGACAAAGATCATCGGGAACCACACCGTGAAGCTGGGCGCGCTCTTCATGCGCAGCCGGAAAAATCAGGACAATCCCCCCGCCATTAATGGCCAGTTCAGCTTCAGCACCGCGCGCACTCCCACCTCCGGCCAGGCCCTGGGCGATGCTCTGCTGGGTGACTTCCAGTCTTACACGGAGTTCGGCAGCATCCGGCAGGGCTGGTACCGCTTTACGCAGATCGAACCCTTTGTTCAGGATGACTGGAAAGTCAACTCCCGCCTGACCGTCAATGCGGGCCTTCGCTGGTCTTACATGCAGCCGCAGTACAGCGCTCTGAATAACACCGTTCAGTTCCTGCCGCAGTATTATGATCCGACCAAAGCCGCGACCATCAATCCTTCAAACGGTCAGGTGTTGGCCGCTCCCAGCCCTTACAACGGACTGGTAATTCCGGGCAACGGTTTCCCGGATACGGCGAAGGGGCGAGTCGCGCAGTACAGTGACCCTGCCACGCTCGCGCTGTTCCACAACCTGCCCCTCGGAGGCGCGACCACCCGGTGGAACAACTATGCTCCGCGCATTGGCTTCGCTTATGACCTGACCGGTAAGCAGAACACCGTTCTGCGGGGAGGCTACGGCATCGCTTATGAACGCATTGAAGGGAATTTCATCTTCAGCGGAATTAACAATGCGCCGTTTAATCCTTCCGCCTCTGTGCTAAACGGTCTGGTCACCAATCCGGGCGCGGCGGCATCTGGCCCCACTTCGGTGCAGACCATCAGTAACTCGCATTTCCTCGACATGAAAGACCCGCGCTCCATGACCTGGAGTCTCGGTGTCCAGCATAAACTCGACAGGACCACGGTGGTTACCGTCACCTATGTCGGCTCCTCGGCTTCGAATCTGTCCTACCTTGAAGACATTAATCAGGAACCGCTTGGCTACGGCAAGACCCATTACGTGCCCGGCTCTACCACCACCCTCGCCAATGCGAATTCCCTGCGTCCGTATAAAGGCTATGCGGTCATTCAGGAATACAACACCGGTGCGAACTTCATCTACAACTCACTCCAGACGCAACTCCGCAAGCAGTTCCAGGGAGCCGGTTCCGTCAGTGTCGCCTTCACCTGGGCGAAAGGCCGCACGGACGCCAACTCGTACAGCTACCAGCCCGAGGACAGCTATAATCTCCGCAACGACTGGGGCACTTCCAGCTACAGCCGCAATAAGGTCCTTGTCACCAGCTGGGTTTATCCCATTCCCTTCTGGAAAGGCAATAATCACGAATGGTACAAACGGGCTCTCGGCAACTGGCAGATCAACGGTGTAGCCCAGTTCCAGAGCGGCCTTCCCGTCAACCTCACCATCTCACCTGACCAGGCTGGTACCGGTGATGGCAACCAGCGCCCCAACATCATTGGCAATCCCTATGCCGGTGGCATCGTGGGCGGTTCGCAGATCCTGAACCCTTCGGCCTTCGCGCTGCCGGCCCTCGGGACTTTCGGCAACCTCGGCGCATACAACATCTTCCTGCCGCGCTGGATCAACGTGAACTCCTCTCTGGTGAAGTCTTTCTACACCGGTGAGCGGTTCAAGTGGGACTTCCGGTTTGAGATGTACAACGTGGCCAATCACCTGGTCACGTCCGCCGTCAACACCGGCAGCTTTAACGGTGTTAACGCGAACGGCACCAGCGTCACCGCAAACTGGGGTGCGAAGAGCGGCACCACCGATCCGCGCATCATGCAGGCCTCGCTCCGGCTGAACTTCTGACCGGATCGAGCAGTCAAAAGCACCCAGGGGCTGCGGCGTCATGCCGCGGCCCTTTACTTTTGGGGGATGGTCTTCGTCGCGCAACAGGAGTATCGTGAAGCCATGACAGCCACCACTCAGAACGAGGAGTCCTTCATCCCGGTCTTTACCTCCGGGAACCACGATGCGGAAATGGAGGCGCTGACGATTCAGGGAATTCTGGAGGCCAGCGAAATCCCCACCCTCCTGGTGGGTCCGCACATGTTGCCGAGTCTCGACTTTCAGGTGCATGTGCCGGAACACCTCGCCGCAAAGGCGCAGGAAGTGATTGAAGATGCCCGCCGCGCCGGGTCCAGTGCCGCCGAAGAGGCGGAACTGGCGTCGGAAGCCTGATTCGCCTGAAGTCTATTTCAAAGCCGCGGCGGAATCACGCAGACGAAGTTCGCCGCATCATCCGTGCTGCCCCGGCCCGTCCACTTTGCCTCCTGAGGATGCGGACACAGCGGACGTGTCCGATCCGGCGTCCCGTTGGTGAGGTGAGCGGCGGTAACACGTTCCGGCGCAACGCCCTGTTCCACCCACTTCTCGAGCGGCTCCACCATATCGAATGACGTCGCTCCCGGACCGCCGCCGCAGTGCTGCATACCTGGTACCATGAACAGCCGGTAGAACTCCATCGTCTCTTTCAGCCCGTGATTTCCACCACGGCTCATGAAGTTGGTGACGCTGTCGTAATAGTTCAGGCTGTTGAGCGGAGTGATATCGGGGTCGCTCCAGCCGTGATACTGAATCAGCCTGCCGCCGCGCGCCTGGAACGCCGTCAGATCGGGCGACGTCGCGTTGAACAGGGCGCCGAGTTTCGCATCGGCGAAGTCGACATCGCTGTCAAAGCCATTGCCCCCTTCAAAGTGGAACGTCTTGTAGTCCCAGTTCGCATCGTCGAATACCATGTAGCGATAGAACGGAATTCCCAGCCTCGCGTGGCCGCTGGCGCCTGGCGCGGCGCCCGTGATCCAGTTGGCCCACCCGCCCGGACCCGCCTCGCCGCCCGGCACGATTCCCGGATAGATCTGGTCGCCATGCTCATCGCGCAGTCCGGTCCATAGCTGATTGACCGCTTTAACCTGCGGCGCGGTCAGACAGTTCGGCGCGTCCGCGCCCGCGCAGAGTAGTTTCGCGGGGTCGAAACGGCAGCGCCGCGGGTCGCTCAGCACCCCGTCTTTTACCCCGTCCAGTTCATCGCACTCCGCATTCACCGCATTCGCCAGCAGCGGGACCTTCGACGCCGGGATATACGCTTCACCCTCGGTCACCACCGCCGACCACAGGTGTCCTCCCGCGTAATGGCGCGTCCAGTTGTTGGCCGGGTCCCCGGCAATGATGCCGTCAAAGTCCCGCGGATACCTCTGCGCTTCAATCAGCGCTTCATGGCCGCCCTGCGAACAGCCATTGAAATAGGAATGGGCCGGCGCATTCCCATAAAATGCTCGCAGAATCACCTTGTCGGCCTCGGCCATCACATGGATGGCGCGGTCGGCAAAGTCCACAATGCGCTCATAGTGGCCCAGCGCCCAGGCGCCGTCATTCGTGTTGGAACCCGTGTGGCCTGTATCGGTGCTGCTGGTCGCATAGCCCCGCTGCAGCGGCTTCAGCATGGCCCCGTAACTGATGCTGCCGGCCAGTCCGCCATTGCCCACCGCCAGCATCTTCCGATTCCACTGCACCGGCATCCAGAGTTCGAAGCGAACCTCTGGCGTTACCATCGCGGCTACGCGGCAGAAGGCCGGTACCGGGCCGGAGACGTTCTGAACCTGGAAATTCCCGGCCGGAACAGCCACTGCGGAAACGATGCTGACGCCCGGAAGTTTCAGCCTGGCCAGGCCCTCGCAGGACTGTTGCGCCCATAGGAAAATGGGCAGGCAGGAAAGAAGGGCAAGACGGAGCACCATGGACGAGTATTCTCTCATGAACCCTGTTCATCCCGCTGTCACGTAGCTCGTAGACAATAAAAGCAATGTTCAGAACTTCGCTATTGGCTTCGTTTTTTCTTGCCGCCAGCCTGCTGCCGGCCCAGTCCGCAGAGCCCTTTGTCGAGAAGCCGTATCTCCAGTTGGGGGATGCTCCCCGGCTCGCCGCGCAGGAAAGCCTCGTGCTGCTTTGGCACACCGAGGCAACCGCGCAATGGTCTGTGGACGTCCGGACTTCGAAGGACAAAGCCTGGCGCGCCGCCATGGCCCCTGTCGCGCAGACAGTGGATGCCCCCGGAATTCCGAAGCATCAGGTGTACCGCGCCGGGCTGACCGCACTCGTACCCGGTGAGGAGTTCCGCTATCGCGTTCTGATGGACGGCAAGCCTGTCTTTGAATCGACCGGGAAGGCAAGGAAATCCGCCACCCAGCCCGTGCATTTCGCGCTGTTCGGTGATTCGTCGCAGGGCACGCCGGGTCAGAAGGCCATCGCTTACCAGACCATGCTGACGAAGCCGGATTTCGTCTTCGTGACGGGCGATATCGTCTACACCTCCGGCCGGATCTCCGAGTATCGCGACAAGTTTTTCCCTGTTTACAACAACGAAACGGCAAGTGCGGAAACCGGCGCGCCTCTGATTCGTTCCGTGCCGATGATCGCGGCCCCCGGAAATCACGATTCGGTTCTGCAGAACTTCACTCGCTTTCCCGATTCGCTCGCCTACTTCCTCTACTGGGATCAGCCTCTGAATGGTCCCGTGGTCAAATCAGGCGCGCCCAAAACGTCGCACGTGCTGATGGGTAATGAAGCCGCGCAGCCCGCCTTCCGCGCCGCCGCCGCGCCGCGCTACCCGGTCATGGCGAACTTCTCGTTCGATTACGGCAACGCTCACTGGACCGTCCTCGATTCCAACAACTACATGGACTGGACGAATCCCGAACTGCGCGCCTGGCTCGAAAAGGATCTCGCCGCCGCCAGCGGCGCCACCTGGCGTTTCGTCGCCTTCCACCACCCCGGATTTAACTCCTCCCACACCCACTTCACAGATCAGTGGATGCGCACGCTCGCCCCGCTGTTTGAAAAGGGCAAGGTCGATATCGTCTTCGCGGGCCATGTGCACAATTACCAGCGCAGCTTCCCGCTGACCTTCGCGCCGGAACCGCAGACGAATGGTGATGCCGTGGGACCGAAGGGCGAAGTGGCGGGCGCATGGACCCTCGATAAGGATTTCGACAGCCGCGCCACGCACAAGGCGAACGGTGTGATTTACATCGTGAGCGGGGGCGGTGGCGCGGGGCTGTATGATGTCCCGCAGATGAACGAACCGTCCAGCTGGCAGGGGTTTACCGATAAGTTCATCTCCAATGAACACTCGGTCAGCATCGTGGATATTGATGGCGGGACTTTCCGGATGAAGCAGATTACCGAAACCGGAAAGGAAGTCGATTCATTTACGTTGATGAAGTAGGGCGGGACATTGGAGGGCGGGGCATAGGAGGGCGGCGGTGCGCCGCCCTCCGATTTAAGAACTACCGGAAGTCTTCCATCAGCTTCGCCAGTTCCGCGGAGCCGGGGCAGAGTTTTTCAAACGGCAGCGAGCCCAGCGGGACCGCCGGCGTATTATTCATCTCGTGCATCTCCGGCACGCTTTCATCGGCAAACAAAACGCCGGTGACCACCTCGCCCTGATGCGCCTTCAGATAGTCCAGCGCAGCCTGGCGGTTGGTGACATCATAGTTTTCCGGCAGGCGCGTGAAGCGAAGTACGCTGCCATCGTGCATGGTGACGTTGGTCTGTCCCACGCCGCCAATCTCCGCCACAATCTCACTGGCGTGCGGCACGAAGTCAGACTCCGTCGCGACGTTATAGCGGCCACGTGTCGACTTGTAGCTCTTGGTCGAACCCTCGTGATCATTGAACGTGACGCACGGGCTGATCACATCCACAATGGCAAAGCCGCGATGCGCCAGGCCCGCCTTCAGAATCGGTACCAATTGGGCTTTGTCGCCGGAGAAGCTGCGCGCCACGAACGTCGCGCCCAGGCTCAACGCCAGTTGCACCGGATCAATCGGCGTCATCTTGTTCGATTCGCCTTTTTTGCTCCTGGAACCCACATCGCTGGCGGCGGAGAACTGTCCCTTGGTCAGACCATAGACGCCGTTGTTCTCAATGATGTACAGCATGTTGAGGTTGCGGCGGATGGCGTGGCACAGGTGTCCCAGCCCGATCGAAAGCGAGTCGCCGTCGCCGGAAACGCCCAGATACGTCAGCGTCCGGTTGGCCGCGCTCGCGCCGGTCGCAATGGCGGGCATGCGTCCGTGTGCGGAGTTGAACCCATGCGCCCCGCCCACAAAGTAGGTCGGCGTCTTCGACGAACAACCGATGCCGCTCAGCTTGGCCAGCATGTGCGGCGGCGTGGAGAGTTCAAACAGCGCGCGCGTAATCGCGGCGGTAATGGAATCGTGCCCGCAGCCCGCGCACAGCGTGGACATGGAACCTTCGTAATCCCGGATCGTGAGCCCCAGTTCATTGCGCACCAGGCTGGGGTGCGCGACTTTTGGTTTAACGATAGATGGCATCGAGTTCCTCCACTTTGGATGTGATTACGTCAATTACGTTCTTCGCGCTTAGCGGGAAACCGCTGTAAATCAGCACCGGGCGGATCTTGTCTTTGCTGACCGGCGTTTCGATGGTGAGCATGGTGCAGAGCTGGCCGTCGCGGTTCTGCTCCACCACGTAGCAGTAGTCATGTTCCGCCAGGAAGTCGAGCACGTTCTGATGGAACGGGAAGGCGCGGATGCGCATGAAGTCCATCGGGCGGCCCATGTCGGCCAGGATGTCGAGGGCTTCACGGACCGCCGGATCGCAGCCGCCGATCGTGATCACGCCAACGCGGGCGCCGTCGCGCTTCTGGATTATCGGCTCCGGAACGTAAGCGGCGGCCTCCTTGTGCTTCAGCAGCAGGCGGTCCATCACTTCCTGATACTCATCCGGCATTTCGGTGTAAACGCCGTACTTGTTGTGGCCGGAGCCCCGCGTAAAGAACGCGCCTTTGGCGTTCACGCCCGGCAGCGTGCGAAACGGAACGGCCGTGCCTTCTTCCGGCAGGTAGCGGTAGAAGTTCTTCGCAGCATCCAGTTGTTCAGATGTCAGCACCTTCCCGCGATTGGGGCGGTAATTGTCGTCCCATGTGAGTTTCGGGGTCACCCAGTCGTTCATCCCGATATCGAGGTCTGACATCAGGAACACCGGCGTCTGGAACTGTTCCGCCAGATCCAGACATTTCGGGGCAAACTCGAAGCATTCCGAGGGATTCGCCGGAATCAGCAGAATGTGCTTCGTGTCGCCGTGCGAGGCATAGGCGCATTCAAGGATATCGCCCTGCTGCGTGCGCGTTGGCATGCCCGTGGAAGGCCCCACGCGCTGCACATCCACCACCACCGCCGGAATCTCCGCGTAATACGCAAGGCCGAGCAATTCGTTCATCAGTGAAACGCCGGGGCCCGCCGTCGACGTGAAGGCGCGCGCGCCGTTCCACGATGCGCCGATCACCATGCCGATCGCGGCCAGTTCGTCTTCCGCCTGCAGAATGGCGAAGTTGTTCGCGCCGGTCTCCGGGTCCTTGCGGTACTGTTCGCAGAACTCCTTAAAGCCGTCCATCACCGAAGTCGCCGGCGTAATCGGATACCACGCGGCAACTGTGGCGCCACCATAGACGCAGCCCAGAGCCGTGGCGGTGTTGCCATCAATCAGGATCTTGTCGTCATTGGCGTGCATCGTTTCCAGATGGAATTCGAGAGGGCAGGTGTAGTGTTCCCGCACGTAATCCGCACCCAGCTTGAGAGCCTTCTGGTTCGATTCGCGCAGCGCCTTCTTCCTGCCATATTTCTCTTCCACCAACTGCGCCACCACTGCGGCGTCAATGCCGAGCAGTTCAATCAGCGCGCCCGCCGTGGCAATGTTCTTCATCAGAATCCGCTCGCGCGGTTCCTTGAAATTCTCATTGCACATCTGCGCCAGCGGGATGCCGATGAAGTGGATATCCTCGCGGTTCAGAGACTCATCCAGCGGCCAGGACGAGTCATACAGCATGTAACCGCCGGAGCGAACCTCCTGGACGTCGCGCTTATAAGTCTGCGCGTTCATGGCGACAATCAGGTCATAGTCCAGCGCACGGGCCGTGTAGCCGTTGTGGTTGACACGGATCTCGTACCAGGTGGGCAGACCCTGAATATTCGAGGGGAACAGGTTCTTGCCGGAGACGGGGACGCCCATCCGGAAGATGGCCTGCATAATCAGGCCGTTGGCGCTGGCGGAGCCTGTTCCGTTTACATTGGCCAGCTTGATCGCAAAATCGTTTACGCGGCTACGCATGTTGTGTGGGGGGCCGGCGTGCCGGCATACGAAATCAGTAACTGGAACTTCTGCATATCCCATGCAGCGGTGGGGCAACGCTCGGCGCAAAGGCCGCAGTGGACGCAGAGATCTTCGTCCTTCATCATCAGCCTGCCTGTTTGCGGCAGAGGCAGGGATGCAAACAGCGCCTGATCCGGATTGATGGCCGGCGCGGAAAGCTGTTTACGAATCTCCTCCTCCGGCCCATCCTTCGCGATGGTCAGGCACGAGAGCGGGCAGATATCAATACAGGCGTCGCATTCAATGCACTTGGGCGCGACAAATACCGTCTCGATATCGCAGTTCAGACAACGCTGCACTTCCCGCGCCGTCTGTTCCGCGCTGAACCCGAGTTCCACTTCCACATGCAGATCTTCGAAACGCTGCACCAGATCGACATGCTTCATCTTCTGGCGGTGCGCCGGATTGTAATCGTTGTGGTAGCTCCACTCGCTGATTCCCATCTTCTGGCTGATCAGGTTCATGCCCCATTCCGGACGCTGCGTCACCGGAATGCTCTGGCAATGGTTGTCAATCGAAATCGCCGCCTGATGGCCGTGTTCCACGGCCCAGATGATGTTCTTCGGACCCCACGCCGCATCGCCACCGAAAAACACGCCGGGGCGGGTGGATTCAAAGGTGGTCTGGTTGACCGCGGGCATTCCCCACTTATCAAATTCAATGCCCAGGTCGCGCTCAATCCACGGGAATGCGTTGTCCTGGCCAATCGCCAGAATCACGTCGTCGCAGGGGATAATCACGGTATCGAGCACCGTCGACTTCTTTGCGTCCGCGTCCCATTCCAGCCGGTCGAACTCCATGCCGGTCAGCTTGCCGTCTTCAATCACGAACCGCTTCGGCGCGTGGTTGATCACGATCTCGATGCCTTCTTCCTCGGCGTCTTCCAGTTCCCACGGCGAAGCTTTGAAGAAGGCGCGCGGGCGACGCGCCATTACCTTCACATCCTTGCCGCCCAGGCGGCGGGACGAACGGCAGCAATCCATTGCCGTATTGCCCACGCCGATGATCAGCACTTTTTCGCCTATGGAATCAATGTGTCCGAACGCCAGAGAACCCAGCCAGTCGATACCGATATGGATGCCGCCCGGGCTGTCGGCGGCAACGTCATGACGGCCAGGCAGTTCCAGGTCCTTGCCGCGCGGCGCGCCGCTGCCCACAAAGATCGCGTCGAAACCTTCGTCCATCACCGCGCGCAGACTCGTGACCGGAGAGTTATACCGGATGTCCACGCCCATATTCAGGATGGCGTCCGTCTCGTCCGTGAGTACCTGCTCCGGCAGCCGGAACGAAGGGATATTCGTTCTCATCAGCCCGCCCGGCTTGTCATATTTTTCGAAAATCGTGACGGAATACCCGTGCGGCATCAGATCATTCGCGACGGTGAGCGACGAGGGGCCCGCGCCGATGCAGGCCACGCGCCTGCCGTTCTTTTTCTCCGGCGCTTTCGGAAGCCGCGCCGAAACGTCGCCCTTGTGGTCTGCCGCAACCCTTTTCAGACGGCAGATCGCAACCGGATTTTCGATCTCGTTACCGTTGGTAGGGGAGGGAAGTCTCCCGCGGCGGCAGGCCGGTTCGCAGGGGCGGTCGCAGGTGCGTCCCAGAATAGCCGGAAACACGTTCGACTGCCGGTTCAGCATGTAGGCGTCGGTAAAACGGCCCTGCGCGATCAGCCGGATATATTCGGGAACGTTCGTGTGCGCGGGGCAGGCCCACTGGCAATCCACTACTTTATGGAAGTAGCCGGGATTGCCGACATCAGACGGATTCATTCACTCTTGTCCTTGGAGGAGCCTGGCGACCTGTCAGTTTTACGAGGCGCAAACGTGGCCCTGATTTCTTGGAACATTCTATCCAACAGTCTGTTGTGGACGAGGCCTCGTGTGACAAAGTTACCAATCGCACCATTTTCTGGTCCAGCGAAAGGCAGGGGATATTATCGGAGCAACAAGAAAACATGACTGCGATAGTCGGAGTTCCTCGCGAGACCTTCCCCGGTGAACGCCGGGTGGCTCTCACTCCCCGGGCATGTGAAACCTTAATCAAGGCGAAGCTCGGGATCATCGTTGAGCATTCCGCCGGCCTTGCCGCCGGCTTTACAGACGAAGAATATGCAAAACGCGGCGTCCGGCTGGGGACTCGCGCGGAAGTCTTCGCCGAGTCGGGCATCATCGTGCAGGCCCGCTCCGTCGGGGCCAATCCCGATCACGGGCGTGCCGACGTCCCTCTGTTCCGGCCGGGCCAGGTTGTGATTGGCTTCGGCGACCCCCTTACATCTCTTCGGGAAGACCTTACGCTGGCCCAGGCCGGCGTTTCGTTTTTTGCCATGGAGTTGGTGCCGCGCATCACCCGCGCGCAGGCCATGGATGCACTCTCTTCCATGGCGAGTATCGCCGGTTATGAAGCCGTGCTCCTCGCCGCCTCCGCACTGCCCAAAATGTTCCCCATGATGATGACCGCCGCCGGCACCATCACACCCGCCAAGGTTCTGGTCCTCGGCGCGGGCGTTGCCGGTCTGCAGGCCATCGCCACAGCGCGTCGTCTTGGCGCGGTGGTCTCCGCCTACGACCTCCGTTCGGCCGTGAAAGAGCAGATCGAAAGCCTGGGTGCGAAATTCGTCGTGCTCGACCTCGACGCGTCCGCCGGTGAAGGCCAGGGCGGCTATGCGAAAGCCATGGACGAGGCCTTCTACAATCGCCAGCGCGAATTGCTCACCGAAGTCCTGAAAGAGCAGGATGTCGTCATCACCACCGCCGCCGTGCCCGGCCGTAAAGCGCCCATTCTGGTGACCGCGCAAATGGCGGAGGCGATGGCGCCCGGCTCCGTGATCGTGGATATCGCCGCCGAACGCGGCGGCAACTGCGAACTCACGCGGGCGGGCGAAACGATTGTGCACCACGGCGTCACCATTATCGGACCCACCAATCTGCCTTCCTCCAAGGCCTTTCACGCCAGCCAGATGTACGCCACCAACATCGTGAATCTGCTGAAACTGCTGGTGAAGGATGGCGCGGTAGCTCTCAATCTGGAAGATGAGATCATCCGCGAGTCGCTGGTCACGCACGAGGGCAAAGTGGTTCAGCCCCGGATTGTCCCCCTTGTCGAAGCGCCGGGCGCGAAACCTGGCGAGGAGTCTGCCAAATCATGAACTACGAATTCGGGCTGTATGTCTTCATGCTCGCCGCGTTTCTCGGCTTTGAGCTGATCCGCCGGGTGTCACCCCTCCTCCACACCCCCCTGATGTCCCTCACCAACGCCATCGCCTCCATCTCGGTGGTTGGCGCCATTCTGATCAGTGGTGAAGATCATGCCTCGCTGCTGTCCCGGATCCTGGGCTTCATCGCAGTCGTGGCCGCTACCACCAATCTGGTGAGCGGCTACCTCATCACGGACCGCATGCTGAAAATGTTCAAGAAACGGGAGCCCGCGAAGAAATGAGCCTCTTTCAGGCACTCTATCTCGTTGCCGCCGCGCTGTTCATTCTGGCTCTGAAATGGATGAGCGCGCCGGCCACCGCCCGCCGTGGCGTATTTGCGGGCGAAGTCGGCATGCTGCTCGCCGTGGTCGGCACCCTCATGCGGCATGAGGTGGTGAATTACCAGTGGATCGTCGCCGGCCTGCTCGTCGGCGCGGCCATCGGCGTCCCCCTCGCGATTCTGATGCCGATGACGCATGTGCCCCAGCGTACCGCCATCTCACAGGCCTGCGGCGCGCTCGCCTCGGCCCTCATCGGTACCGCCGAGTATTACCGGTTGCACCCCTCGGGCTTCATCATGTCCGCCCTCGCCGTGGAAATCCTGCTCGGCTTCCTCACCTTTACGGCAAGCCTGATGGCGTTCGGCAAGCTCAATGAAATCCTGCCCTCGCGCCCCATCACCTATAAGGGCCAGAACTATGTGAATCTGGTGCTCTTCGTGATCGCCGTCGGCATCGCGGTCGCCCTTGTGCTTCATCCGGAGCAGGCGGGCTTGTTCCCGGTATTTGTGGCGCTGGCCCTCACGTTTGGCGTGTTGCTCATCATCCCCATCGGCGGCGCGGATATGCCCACCGTGATCGCGCTGCTGAATTCCTACGCCGGTCTCTCCGCCAGCGCGATGGGCTTTGCCCTTGACAACAAGCTGCTGATCATTGCGGGCGCGCTCGACGGCTCCTCCGGCCTGATCCTTTCCATCATCATGTGCCGCGCCATGAACCGCTCGTTTACCAACGTACTGTTCGGGGCCTTCGGTCAGTTGCAGACTGCCGCTGCCTCCGGCGAGGTTCGTCCCGTGCGCTCGGCCAGCGCGGAAGAAGCGGCCTCGATTCTCGAAGATGCGCGCTCCGTGGTCGTGATCCCCGGTTACGGCATGGCTGTCGCCCAGGCGCAGCATAAGATCCGGGAACTGCACGACATTCTGGTGAAGAAGGGCGTCGAAGTCCGCTTCGCCATCCATCCCGTCGCGGGCCGCATGCCCGGGCACATGAATGTCCTGCTCGCGGAAGCGGATGTCCCCTACGACAAGCTCATTGAAATGGAAGACATCAATGCCGATATGGGGATGACCGACGTCGCCCTGATCGTGGGCGCCAATGACATCGTCAATCCCGCAGCCCAGAACGATCCGACCAGCCCCATCGCCGGCATGCCCATTCTGGACGCTTACAAGGCGCGCACCGTGATGATCATCAAGCGCGGCATGTCCGCCGGTTTTGCCGGCATCGATAACGAACTCTACTACATGCCCAATACCCTGATGCTCTTTGGGGATGCGAAGAGCTTCGTGGCTGGCCTGGTGAAGGAAATCGGAGCCGGTGGCCACGGGTAAATCCCGCCACCGGCAACGTCACGCAAAGTGGATCCAAAGGGCAATAATAAACGTTCCGACCATCGCCGTCCACGCCAAGTCCGCCCGGTCGAAGACTCTCGTCACGCCCCCGCCCCACTGTAGTACCAGGTTGTCGTCCTCTGCCGCGCTGCGCCGCGGTTCGGTGACCGTGATCACATACATCAGCAGCAGGCAGAACAGAAACACCAGCACGCTGTAATTCAGAAAACTGAACTTCACCAGGTTGTTCAGCGGTCCCAGATCCACCCGGAATGCATCGTGCATCACATCCAGCACAAAGCGCCCCGCGCCCAGCAATCCGCCCGTGATCAGCGTGGTGAACGCCGCCCGGCCCGTGGCGCGTTTCCAGAGTACGCCAGTCAGAAAAACCGCCGTGATCGGCGCGCCGATGTAAGCCTGCACGCTCTGCAGATACTGATAAATCTCATTGTTCAGGTACTGAATCAGAGGCACCCAAAGAATGCTCAGACCCACGATCGCGCCCGTCGCCACACGGCCCACAAACACGAGCCGCGCCTCGCTCGAATTGGGGTGCGTCTTGCGGAAAATGTCCATCGTGATCAGCGTGGAACAGGAGTTCAGCACCGAACTCATGGCGGACATCAGCGCCGCCAGCAATGCGGCCACCATCAGCCCCACCAACCCCTTCGGCAGCAGCCGCAGCACCAGGATCGGATAAGCGTTGTCGCCCGTCACATCCGGATACAGCGCCTTCGCAATCAGCCCCGGCAGCACCAGCACAAACACCGGCAGTATCTTCAGCGCCGCGCAGAAAAAGCTGCCTTTGCGGGCGTTTTCCAGGTCCTTCGCGCTTAGTGTCTTCTGCACAATGGATTGATCCGTGCACCAGTACCAGATGCCCAGAATCATGGTGCCGAAGATCGTTCCCACCCACGGATACACGGGGTCGCTCGCAGGCTTGATCATGTGAAAGAAGTCCGGCGGCAGCGCCGCGCGCAGCCCATGGAATCCGCCCACCTTATCGAGCCCCAGCACCGTCAGCACCACCGCGCCGGTCAGCAGCACGAAAGATTGAAAAAGATCGGTGTAAATCACCGCCTTCAGTCCGCCGGTGATCGTATAAATCCCGGTGGCCAGCACCAGCAGAATCGACGTGGTCAGGTAGTCCCAGCCCAGCACCGAACGCATCAGAATCGCACCGGCGAACAGATGCACTGAGATCTTCGTGAAGATGTAAGCGATCAGTGAAACAATCGTCAGATACCACCGGCATTGCGAATTGAACCGGCGCTCCAGAAACTCCGGCATCGTGAACACTTTCGACTTCAGGTAGTAAGGCACAAACAGCCAGCCCAGAATAAACAGACAAAAGCTGGCCGACCATTCATAGCAGCCCACCGCCAGTCCGCCCGACGCACCGGAGCCCGCCAGTCCGATAAAGTGCTCGCTCGAGATATTGGTGGAGAACAGGCTCGCGCCCACCGCGAACCATCCAATGCTGTGGCCCGCCAGGAAATACTCGCTCGTTGTCCGCTGCCGCCGCGAGTGATAAATACCAATTCCGAAGACTACAAGGAAATACGCGACGATGATCAGGTTGTCCAGCATGGGATTGGCGTGATTATATACAAACGCCGACCTTGCGGATACCGGAATCAGTGTGCAGTGCCGAGGTCGACCAGGCCGTCACGGTAATTGATCGTCAGCGGGGCGCGGCTCAACGCCGCATAGCCCAGAATGCCGGAGATCGTCACTCCCTCCCGATGGCTGATTTCCGTCAGGCTCATCGAGACCGGGTCACTATCAATCAGCGTCCGCCCCGCGACTTCCAGCCGGATCGGCGAAATCCGGTATGCATCTCCCACCTCACCGCCTGCGCCGTGCAGCGCCCGCCCGGCGCCATCGAGTACCATCGGCGGCGCGATTTCATGGGCGACCGACGTGACGGACGAACCCGTATCCACCAGGAACAACCCCTCCTTCCCGTTTGCGCGGGTTCGCACCAGCAGGAAGTGACGGAACCCATACGCCAGAGCCCCCCGGGCGTCTTCCGGAATCGATGGTCGGTTGTGATCCGCCCAGACCGGCCCCGCCATCACCGGCATCCGGTCGGCAAAAGGCTTCAGCTGGAGTACATGGTTGCGCGCATCCAGCCGGATCTCGAAGGCCTCGAAAAGGTTCATCCCGATGATGCCGTCCGCGCCGCCCGTCAGGGCTTCCGCCGTCACTTCGACGACGCAGTTTTGCAGGCGCAGTTCCCCGACCGCGACGGCTTCGGCCAGAGTCACTTCCGCCTGCACCGGGCCAGACGTTCCGAGTCCCCCGATTCGGGATTTCGCGATGGGTCTGAGCCCGAGTTGCCGCGCGGCCCGCGAACCCAGCGTGATGCCGCGCGCGCCCGAATCCAGCAGCAATCGGAGTGGCTTTCTCTGGTTGATCGAAACCGAAAGCAGGACTCCATACGACTTCGGTCCCGCGGGCAGAAAACTGCCCAGCCGCAGAGTGTACGCCTGATAAGGGCTCACGAGTTTCGCCACCTGCAGACCCTGCATCCCCCGCTCCAGATCCAGTTGCCCGAGGATTTCTTCGGCGCGTCCGCGATCAGAATTCCTGGTAAGCAACAGCGCGTTCCGCAACAGCGTGATCCGGCTGCCCGCGTCCACCGTAAAGTCCAGGTATGAAAGGATGATGTCGGGATCCCGGGGGTCCAGGCTGAATGCCTTCGAAATCAGTTCCCGCGCGCTCCGCCGCTGAAACTGAGCGAGTTCGATCCGCCCGAGTCCCCACCACGCCCGGGCACAATTCGGATCGAGGGTAGCGGCACTCCGGTAGGCGTCGGCCGCGCCCGCAAAATCACCATGCCGGAAGAGAATATCGCCGAGACTGGTCTTCAGAGCCGGCGCATCATTCCCGCGGATCGCGGCGCGCACCAGTCGTTCAGCCTCGTCCAGTCGCCCATTTGCCACCAGGCGTCGCGCCTGTTCCGGTTCGGGCGAGGTTTCGGCGGCCCGCAAGAGGGCGGGCATCAGCAATAAAAACGCGAGCCATGGGCGCTGGTACGCCATGGCTCAAAGTGTATTACAAAATCGTTACGTTTAGGTTTTAATTTTGTGACGGGGCCAGTCGGCCCCTATCGCTCGTGCGGATCTTCCAGATACGTGTAACCGTGCAGCCCCTCTTCGTAAAAACGAATCAGCCTGCCCGATTCCTCATAGCCCAGACGGCCTTCCCGCACCGCCTCTTCCACGCTCCGCCGCAGCTTGGTCACCAGGAAATCGGTCTTGTACTGCACGTAGTCCAGCACCTCGCGCACCGTGTCGCCCTTGATCACTTCATCCAGGATGACTTCGCCCGATGGGCTGAGCCGTACGTGCACCGCGTTGGTGTCACCAAACAGATTGTGCAGGTCGCCCAGAATCTCCTGATACGCACCTACAAGGAACGCGCCCAGGTAATAATCTGAGCCGTTGTACTCATGCAGCGGCAGCGTCTTCTTGACGTCCCGCCGGTCGATGAACTGATCCACTTTGCCGTCGGAATCGCAGGTGATATCGCCCAGCACCGCGTGGTGCGTCGGCTTCTCGTCCAGACGGTGAATCGGCATGATCGGGAACAACTGCTTGATCGCCCAACTGTCCGGCATGCTCTGGAAGAGCGAGAAGTTGCAGAAGTACGTGTCCGACAACATCGCGTCCAGGCCTTCGAGTTCTTCCGGGAAGAAGTCGAGTTCCTTCGCCATCTTCTGTACCTTGCGGCAGATCGCCCAGAAGAGGTTTTCCGCAATACAGCGCTGGTCCAGAGGCAGATACCCCAGACTGAACAGGTTCAGCGACGAATCGAGCGCCTGCTGCGCATCGTGGTAAGACTCCAGCAGGTTCCGCGAATTGACCGAACGATAGGTTTCCTGCAGATCGATCAGCGGTTGTTCCGGGTCATGCGGCAGATCCTGCTGGGCTTCTTCCTCGCCCAGACCAGACACCCCCAGCACATTGAACACCAGCACACTGTGATAGGCGGCAATCGCGCGACCGCTTTCCGTAATGATGGTGGGGTGCGGAACGTTGGCTTCATCGCACACGTTCTGTGCGTGATAGATGACGTCGTTCGCGTATTCCTGCAGCGTATAGTTCACGCTTGACTCGAAGTCAGTCTGCGAGCCGTCATAATCGATGCCAAGCCCGCCGCCTACGTCGAGGTATTCAAGGCCCGTCGCACCCACCCGCCAGAGTTCCGTGTAGAGCCGGGCCGCTTCGTTCACGGCGCCCTTCACCTGACGGATATTCGTAATCTGGCTCCCCAGATGGAAGTGCAGCAGCTTCAGGCAGTCCGCCATGCCCCAGGAGTCCAGTTCCTGCAGCGCTTTCATGACTTCGGTCGTACTGAGGCCGAACTTCGACCGGTAGCCGCCGGACGACTTCCACCGGCCGGAACCGCGGGCCGCCAGCTTGGCGCGGATCCCGATCGTCGGGCGCACGCCAATCCGCTCCGCATACTTCCGGATCAGCGCCAGTTCCGTGTATTTCTCCACCACCGGGATGATCTTCCGCCCGATCTTCTGGGCCAGCATCGCCATCTCGATGTATTCGTCGTCCTTGAAGCCGTTGCAGATAATCGGCGTATCATTGTCGGCCAGCGCCATCACCGCCAGCAGTTCTGGCTTTGAACCCGCTTCCATGCCGAACTTGTAAGGCTTGCCGAACTCGAGAATCTCTTCCACCACCTGGCGCTGCTGATTGACCTTGATCGGATAAACGCAGGTGTATCGCCCGTTGTACTTGTGCTCCCGAATCGCTGTGTCGAACGCCTCGTGCAATTCACCCAGCCGGTGCTTCAGGATCTCCGCGAACCGAATCAAAATCGGCAACTGAATGCCACGCAACACCAGGGTGTCGATCAACTCTTTCAGGTTGATGCCGCGTGCCGGTTCTTTCTCCGGATGCACGATAACGTGGCCTTCGTCGCTGACAGAGAAATAACCCTTGCCCCAGCTTGCGACGTCAAACAGTTCCCGCGCATCCTGAGCGGACCATCGATCTGTGGGTTCGAGAACGAGCGAACCCTTACGTCCATTTTTTTCCAACGGTGTTGAATCCTTTTTAGTCACAGTTCCGAAAACGCACACTACTGGCTTTGAGCGGGGTGCGCGAAATTTCAGTGTCCTTCGGAATGACGGTCAGGGCAAGCAAAAGTTTCATGCTCCGCCCGGTTCCGGCAGGCTGTCATTTCATTGTAATGAAGGGGGCTTTACCGCCCCTGAAAGAGCCGGGGTGCGAGTTCGGTCAGGTTCTGCCGCCAGAGCGGCCAGACGTGCGCCATCCCCGGAACCTCCGCCTCCGTGAAATGCACGTCTTTCGTCTTCAGCCATTCCTTAAACTGCCGGTTGACGCCAATCAGCCCATCATCGGTTCCGCATGCGATCCACAGCAGCTTCAGCTGCGAATTGGTTTTCGCGAGGTTGGGGAAGTTCTTCTCAAAGACCGCCGTATCGAGGGCCGCCATGCCGCCCCGTCCCCCGCCGCGCCCCGCCGCCGCCGGATTCACCGCGCCCGGCCACATCACGAACGCCCCGCTGAACGACGCAACCCAGGCAAACTTGTCCTGATGATTCAGTCCCGTGAACAGCGCTTCGGCGCCGCCCATCGAAAGCCCCGCGATCGCTCGCTGCGTCCGGTCTTTCGTCACCCGGTACTGCTTTTCCACCTGTGGCATTACTTCTTCCACCACCGCGGCCGCAAAGTTCGGGATCATCTTCTCGCCGCCGATGACTCCCGGCCCTCCGCCACGACCGCCCCGTCCGTCCGACATCATGTTCGCCACCCCGTAGCCCAGCGTGTTCACCATAATCATCGGCTTCGCTTTTCCCTGCGCAATCAGGTTGTCGAGAATCACGTTCGCCGCGCCCGCCGTAACCCAGCCCGCCGCATCGTCGCCCAGGCCATGCAGCAGATAGAGAACGGGGTACGGCTCCTTCCGGTTCGGCTCGTAATTGGGCGGCGTGTACACGTAATAATCGCGGTCGTCGCCAATCAGCGCCGAGTGGTAGAAATGGTGCGCCACCGCCCCTCGCGCAATTCCGGGCGCCGGTTCCCAACTGACCGGCGTGCCGTTCGTCACATGCACCTGGCTCTGTCCCGCGCCGAACGCCGACGTCTTGAAATTCGCATTCCCCGGATCGTTGAAGTTCGCGCCGTCCACATTAAACGAGTACCCGTACATATCGGGCTTCATTGGCTCTGTGGTCAGACTCCAGACGCCCTGCTCATCTTTCTGCATCGCAGGCCGCTGCCCGGGCGCGAGTCCCGTCACCAAGACTTCCTTCGCATTCGGCGCGCGCAGCCGGAATGTAACGCGGCCATCCGCCGAGACTTCGGGGGATTTGAGCGGCGCCATCGCGCCGCGGCCCGGGCCCGGCGTCGGAGTTGCAGGCGGCTGTGCGAGGGCGGCTGTCGTGGTCAGCGCCAGAATTGCGGCGAAGGTGGTAAGGATTCGGATTTTCATAACCGGAACCGATTATACAGATTCCGGCGGACCGGGTTCCGCCGGCTCCGCTCCCGGTTCCTCCCCGTGGCCCACCATGACTTTTGCCAGCATCTTCCGGCGCACCGGATCCCCCAGTTGCATCAGGGCGGAAAACTGCAGGCCCACGTAGTACTTCATGCCGACGCGAAGGCAGTAGCGGACAATCGCATTCCCCATCCGGCCAAAGCTGTCGGACGAAACCATCACCATCGTCCGCACCGGAAAATGATCGCGCGTTTCCACTTTTGCCCCTGACGCCGACAAATCCACGCACCGGCCTCCCGCACGCCGTGTGACGCCTTTGGCATCCTGCCAGGCAATGAAAATCGGGAAATCGACTTTGTACCTCTCCTGCCGAACCATATGTTTCCGATCTGCCTCATCAGCGCCCGGGCGGCTTGTGCCGCACCGGTTTTGGAACCACTATAGAGCCTCGGACTAAATAAAGTAACTCGCAACGGCGCGTTCCAGCGCCGCGCGCGTGACGGCCGGCCTCCTGCCCTCATAAAGCGCAATGGAACGCATGGCCCCGCAAAGATCGCGTGGAAAACAGGGGCGCAGATCCGGGCTGTGCCGCAGACAAAGCTCCCGGCAGAACTCCGCCGCTCCGGGCTCGCACTCCATGCCCACCGCCTTCGCCACAATGTGGAAGATTTTGTCGAACGTCTCGCCGTCCACCGGCTCAATCAGAATCTTGTTCGGGATCCGGCGCAAAAACGCATCGTCGGCCAGTTCCTGCGGCTCCATGTTGGTGGAAAACACCACCATCAGCTCAAACGGAATATCGAACTTGCCGCTGCCCAGAGAGAGAAAGTCCACGCGCCGGTCGAGTGGCACAATCCAACGGTTCAGCAGATCGCGCGGTGACATCAGCTGGCGTCCGAAATCGTCAATCAACAGGATGCCGTTATTCGCTTTCATCTGCAGGGGCGCAGTGAACGTCGCCGTCATGTCGTCCTTTTGCAGATCAAGCATACTTGTCACCAGTTCCCCGCCGACACCCAGAAAAGGCCGACGCGTCACCATCCAGCGGTTGTCCAGATGGTCGTAATCGAAACGGCTCCCGGACCGTTCGTCGTCACCGTAAACCGGCTCCACCTGTTCATGCACCGCCGGGTCGCCAATCGTAATAATCTGCCCGTCCAGTTCCACCGCCCACGGCACCAGCACCGCATCATGGTAAACCCGCAGCAGTCGCTCCGCGATGGTGGTCTTCCCGGTCCCGCTGGGACCGTACAGAAAAAGTGCGCTCTGTGAAATCAGCGCGGGTCCGATGGCGTCCAGCAGCACGTCGGACACAATGATGTCGGAGAAAGCCCGCCGCAGCCCCTCCCGGTTGACCAGCACCTGCGCCGTCTGCCGGCGAACCATCTCCGTGTAGGCGCGCAGCGAAACCGGCGCCGGTCCGGCGTATCGCATCGTGGCGGCGCGTTCGAGCGCCAGCCTCCGGCCCGCGGCGCTCAAAGAGAAAACATAGTCGTCGCCAGTCATCCGCCGCACTTCGAGGTACTGCTGGTCGTTCAGCCGCCGGAATATTCCCTCCGCCAACGCCAGCGAAAGCTTCATCAGAGACGCCAGGCCATGAATCGTGCAGGTGCTTCTCAGATACACCTGTCGCACCGCAATATCCATCAGCGTCTGTTCCGGGATATCGATCTCGTCAAAGCGATCCGGCGGTGGCGGCAGAAACCCCGGCGCAATCAGGCGCGTGGCAGACACGTCAGTCCCCCGCCTCTCCGTCGTTTTGCTCCGCAATGTCATGCTCCGGACTGTCGTGATCCACGTCCGATTCCTGCAGGTCAGCGTCATGCAGTTCCGCCATGCCGACGGCATTCCTGTCAGCCCGCGCGCCGCTCCGGTACAGCTTGAGCTTCCGGATCAGGGTCCGTCGTGAAATCCCCAGCAGTTCCGCCGCTTTTTGTTGATGACCGTTCGTCTGGTTCAGTACCCGAAAAATCGTATGTTGCTCCAGGTCTTCGAGCGAGTATTTCTCCTCGCTGCCGTTTGCGGGTCGCAACAGCGTTTCCAGTGGCAGGTCACCGGGGCGAATCTCTCTGCCCGATGCAAACAGCGCGGCGCGCAGCAACACATTCCGCAACTCCCGGATATTCCCCGGCCAGGCATAGTCTTCAAGGATCGCCAGCGCTTCCCGGCTCAGCGTCAGCCCGCTGTCATTCAGAAACAAAAGCGACAGAGGTGCAATATCCTCCACGCGCTCCCGTAACGGCGGTACCCGCAACTGGAAAACGTCCAGCCGGTGAAAGAGATCGCGGCGAAATCTGCCGCTGGCGATGGCGTGGTTCAGATCCATGTTGGTCGCCGCCACAATGCGCGGATCCACCACCGTCTTCTTTGTCCCGCCCAAACGGAAGTACGGCTGACCATCCAGTACCCGCAGCAACTTCGCCTGCATCCGCGGATCCAGTTCGCCGATTTCATCCAGAAACAGCGTCCCCTGATTTGCCAGTTCGAAAAAACCCTGCTTCAGTGCGTCAGCTCCGCTGAAAGCGCCCTTCTCGTAGCCGAAAAGTTCACTCTCCATCAGGTTGTCGGGCAGAGCGGCGCAGTTCACGTCCACAAACTGTTTTCCCGCCCGCGCGGAATACTGGTGAATCGCCCGCGCGATAATTTCTTTTCCGGTTCCGCTCTCGCCTGTGATCAATACCGGCGCATTCGTGCGGGCCACTTTCTCCGCGGTTGCCATCAGGCGACGCATCGCCGCCGAGACAATCACCGCTGGAACCCCCAGAAATTCGACCACATGCGGGCCGTCCGCGGACTCCCTGCCCGTTCTCGCCACGCCCGCATTCGTGCGGGGTTCGGGCAGATCTGCGCTGTGGCCAGGCGTCATTTCGTCACTTTCCCAGTCTCGACCGGAATCCTCCCGGTACTTCTCAATACTCCTTTGGGAATCAGTGACTTGTCAATGTTATCGTCCGTAAGCACGCCTCGCCCTCCCGCCTTTGCGTGTGCCAAATTGGCCCTTGTATTCCATTGGCAGCAGGAGGATTACCACTATAGTCATCAAGGTGCAATTCTCCTCTTTTCAGCTTGTTAGCCCCGGTTTGGTGCTACAATCGAAATAATTTTTCGACAGTATGCCGCTACCGGCACGACTATACATCGCCCTCATCCTCGCCTCCGGAACACTGGGGCTGGCGTTCGAGATCGCGCAGTTCTCGTCCGCTGATCCCATTCAATTCTGGCTGTACTTTCTCGTCACGATCCTGACGTCGGGGCTGAAGGTTCGTTTGCCGATGGTGTTCGCAACGCTGTCGGTCAATTTCCTGTTCATTCTGGTCGGCATCGTCATGTTCAGCCTGCCGGAGGCGATCCTCCTCGGCGCGGGCGGCATCCTCGTTCAGTGCCTCTGGCGGCCGCGGGTGCGTCCGAAGACTGTTCAGATTGCCTTCAGCGTCGCGGCCATCTGCCTTGCCGTCATCGCCGCGCACTTCGTCTTCCATGGCCCGCTGCGCAAGGTTATGGGCGAAGAGCACCCCATCCGTCTGGGGTTGGCCGCCCTGACGTATTACTTCGTGAATACCTTCCTCGTGTCCATCGTCATCGGACTCACGGAGAAGCGCTCGGTCATCAGAATCTGGCACACCACGTACTTCTGGGTCCTGCCGTACCACATGGCAGCGGCCTCCGTCGCCTGGCTGATTGTCGTCCTGAGCCATCAGGAAGGCTGGCACGCGGCGATGGTCCTTTTCCCGCTGGTCTACTTTATCTACCGCTCCTACCGTATGTACATCGACCGGCTGGAGAAGGATAAAGTGCATGTCGAGGAGATCGCCGGCCTGCACCTTCGCACCATCGAAGCACTCGCGCTCGCCATTGAGGCCAAAGACGCCACCACCCACGAACACCTTCAGCGCGTCCGCGTTTACGCCACGGAGATCGGCAAGGAAGTCGGCATGTCGCAGACGGATCTCGATGCCCTCCAGGCGGCCGCGCTCCTCCATGACATCGGCAAACTCGCCGTGCCGGAACACATCATTTCAAAACCCGGCAAACTGACGCCGGAAGAGTTCGAGAAGATGAAGATCCACCCGCTGGTGGGCGCGGAGATTCTGGAGGAAGTCAAGTTCCCCTACCCCGTCGTCCCCATCGTTCGGGCGCACCACGAAAAGTGGGATGGTTCCGGGTATCCCTTCGGCTTGGCAGGCGAGGAAATCCCCCTTGGAGCCCGCATTCTTTCCGTGGTGGATTGCTTTGACGCCCTCGCATCAGACCGCCAGTACCGCCGCGCGCTTCCGCTTGATCAGGCCATGGGCATCGTGGTTTCCGAGGCCGGCAAGAGCTTCGATCCGGTGATTGTCGATATCATCCAGCGCCGCTACGTGGAACTCGAAAAGAAGGCTCTCGCCACCGGCGGCGAGAAAATCAAGCTTTCGATGGACGTCAAGATCGAGCGCGGCCTCGCTCCCGCCACCGGCTTTGCCGAGTCCGCCGAGGTCGACCCCTCTCCGGTCGCCGAAGGTTCCCTCGACCCCCTCTCCTCCATCGCCGCCGCCGCCCAGGAAGCGCAGATGCTGTATGAGTTGACGCAGGACCTCGGCAATTCGCTCAGCCTCCAGGAAGCGCTCGCCTTCGTCGGCGTCCGCCTGAAGCGACTGATTCCCTACGAAACCATCGCCACTTATATCCGGCGGGACGACAAGCTGATTCCCGAGTACGTCAGCGGCGAAAATCTCCGCCTGTTCACGGCCCTCGAAATTCCCGTCGGCCAGGGTCTCTCCGGCTGGGTTGCGGAGAATAACAAGCCGATTCTCAACGGCAACCCCTCCGTGGAAGCCGGTTATCTCAACGATCCGACCAAGTACTCCACGCTGCGTTCCGCCCTGGCCGTTCCGCTGAACGGCATTAACGGCGCTCTGGGCGTCCTCGCCCTCTACCGCGCCGAACGCGATGCTTTCAGCAAGGAAAATCTACGGATCCTCCTCGCTATCAGTTCCAAGGTCGCGCTCGCCATCGAGAATGCGCTCAATCACCGCCTTCTCGAAACCTCGATCACAACCGACTATCTCACCAACCTGCCCAACGCCCGCTCGCTTTTCATGTCCCTCGAACATGAGGTCGCCAGGTCCCAGCGTGAAGGCGCCTCGCTGGCCGTCGTGGTCTGCGATCTCGATGGCTTTAAGCAGGTGAACGACAAGTTCGGTCACCTTACCGGTAACAAAGTCCTGCGGGTGGTTGCCAACGGACTGCGCGAACAGTGTGAGGCTCACGATTACGTCGCCCGCATGGGTGGCGACGAATTCGTCATGCTCAGCCCGGGTAATGACCCGGTGGCCCTCGAAACCAAAATCGACGCCATGCGGAACGTGGTTCGCCTCGCCGGTGAAGTCACGCCGGAGCCCTGCGCGCTGTCTCTGAGCGTCGGCGTCGCCATGTATCCGGAGGATGGCTCGGATGCGGAGGAACTGCTGGCGGAATCGGATCGCCGCATGTACAAGAGCAAGCGGCTTCGCAAGAAATCGATGCTGGCCGTGGCGCCCGCCCCGGAACCGACCATGCCGGCCACCGTTTCATGACCCTGCGCCCGCTTGCGGACGCCGGCCGGCGCGTCTTCCGGAGCCTGCTCAACCTGGTCCTCGTGGTTCTGCTGGGAGGCTTTGCCGCGGCTGCGCTGGTGCGCTACAGCCCGGGTTTCGATGTGGATGAGAACTCCTGGAATCCCAGGATCAGCGCCGATACCCTGGCTGCCCTCCACGCCCGGCACGAACAGGCCAATCAGCTTCTTCCCTTCTACCTGCACTACCTCCGTGCCGCCGCGCAGGGAGATTTCGGGCAGTCAGACTCGTACCGCGTTCCGGTCTCCGAACTTCTGCACGATCGGGCCCCTGTCAGCGCGAAGCTGATCGGCTGGGGCGTCGCCGGCGGACTCTCGTTCGGCCTGGCCCTCGCATGGCTTTCGGTCTGGCCCCGGCGCGCCGTTCTCAGCATCGCCACCGCGTCGGTAAGCGGACTCCTCCTCGCCATTCCCTCCGCCGTCCTTGCTCTGGCCTTCTTTTTTGCTGAAGCCCCGCTCTCCATCGCAGTCGCGCTCACCATTCTGCCCCGTGTCTTTGGCACGCTGCGCGCTTTACTCGAAGAGTTGTATTCCTCGTCCGCCCTGCTGGCCGCCCGCGCCCGCGGCATCCCCCCCTGGGTGCTGGGCATCCGCTACGTGCTCCGGCCCGCCGCTCCGCAACTGATGGCCGTCGCCGGGGTGGCTTTCGTCCTGGCCTTCGGCTCCATCATTCCCATCGAGGCCCTGTGCGATGTACCCGGCATCGGCCAACTCGCCTGGAAAGCCGCGCTGTCACGCGACCTGCCTTTGCTCTCCGGCCTCGCCCTGATCATCACTTTTGTGGTGGCATTTGTCCAGATGACCGGAGATCTCCTGGCGGGGGAACGCAACTGATGCGGTTTCTTGCCATCGCCATTCTCGCCGCAGTGATGCTGGCCTCGCTCTTCGCCCCCAGGCTTGCCCCCTACGCCTACGACGCCCAGTTCCGCGAAACCCCGAATGCCCCGGCCAGCCGTATCTTCCCCATGGGCACCGATGACATCGGACGGGACCGCTTTTCGCGTCTGCTCTACGGGACCCGCGTCTCCATCCTGCTGGCACCCGCCGCGGCCTGCGTCTCGATTGTTCTCGCCCTGCTGATTTCCGTTCCCGCCGCCAGTCGCGTGCCCGGCGTCGGCCTCGCCGTTTCCGGTCTCACCACCATCTGCCTGTCGCTGCCATGGCTCTTTCTTTTCATTATTCTGCGCGCGAAGCTGCCTCTCAACACAGACCCCTCCACCTCTGTCCTCCTGACCTTCGGTCTGATGGGGGTGGCGGGCTGGGCCTGGCCCGCCCGCGTCTTCGCCGCCGCCATCCGCGAAATCCGCCAATCCGGCTGGCTGCTGCAGGCGCAGGCCGCCGGCATCCCGCCCTGGCGCATCGCGCTTCTTTACGGCTTGCCTCATTTGCGCTCCATTGCCGCCGCGCAGTTCCGCGTACTCGTACCGGCTTACATACTCTCCGAAGCGAGCCTCGGCCTTCTGGGCCTCGGCGTCTCCGATCCCATGCCATCCTGGGGGAACCTCCTCCAGGACCTCCAGCATCCCGACATTGTTCGCGCCAACCCGTGGATTCTCGCCCCGCTCGCCCTGCTCGTCATTGTGATGATCTGTCTCGAATTGCTGCAGTCCCCCCCGGAGGCCTCTCTTTGAAACTGCGAAGCTTCTGCCTGCTCGCGGTCATGACCGCCCTCGCCGCGCCGCCGGTCCCCCGCGAACTGCGCTTTGTCATTCCCGGCGACCCGCGCTCCTTTGATCCCCTGCATATCGAAGAGAGCGAATCGGAGACCGTTAAGTACCTCACGGCCGGTGTTCTGGTCCGCGTCAATCGCGCCACCGACAAGCTGGAACCCGAACTGGCCGAGTCCTGGACCCTTACCGATGCCGGCCGCACCCTCACCTTCCACCTCCGTCCCGGCCTTCGCTTCTCCGACGGCACTTCCTTCACCGCCGCCGATGTGGCGCGCTCGCTCACCCGCGCACTCGATCCGAAAGAGGCTTCTCCCGCCGGCGACACCATTCGCTCTGCCGAGGGCATTCCCGAAATCCGCGTCGTTTCCCCCCAGGTCATCACCCTTCGCTACAAGGTTCCGAAGCCTGGCCTGGACCGCCTTTTCGACGGCATCGGCATCGGTCCCTCCACCCCGCCCGCCGCCGGCAAGCTGCCCGCCTCGGCCGGTCCGTTCTTCGTGGCCGAGTACAAACGAGGCGAGTTCGTCCGGCTCCGTCGCAACCCGAACTACTGGAAGCACGATTCGGCCGGCCACCCGTTGCCCTATCTCGATTCCATCCGCCTCGATATTCAGCAGAACCGCGACATCGAGATGACGCGTTTCCTCCGCGGCGAACTTCATCTGATCAATCGCGTTTCTCCTGATAGCTTCGCGCGTCTCAAAGAGCAGCGCCCCACCGCCGCCCGGAACCTCGGCGCCTCGCTCGACTCCGAATTTCTCTGGTTCAATCAGGCCCCCGTCAGAACCCTTCCCGACTGGAAGCGCGCCTGGTTCACCTCCGCCGCTTTCCGCCACGCCATCAGCCGCGCCATCCATCGCCAGGACATCGTGCGGATCGTCTTCGGTGGCAACGCGCACATCGCCGCGGGACCCATCTCCACGGCCAATACCTTCTGGTTTAATAAGGCGCTGCCGCCTCTGCCCACTGACGCCGCGGCCTCCCTGAAGCTCCTCGTCTCCGATGGCTTCACCCTCACCGGTGGCGTCCTGAAAGATCGCGCCGGGCACCCCGTGGAGTTCTCGCTGATCACGAACTCCGGCAATCGCCCACGCGAACGGATGGCGCAACTCGTGCAAAGCGATCTTGCAAAGCTCGGCATCAAGGTCAACTTCGTTCCGCTGGAGTTCGGGTCGCTCATTGAGAGAATCGGCAAAACCGGCGATTACGAGGCCGCCCTGCTGGGTTTCAACAACGTCGAGCCGGATCCGCTCGAAGAGAAAAACGTCTGGCTTAGTTCCGGTGCGCAACATCCCTGGTGGCCATCACAGAAGTCGCCCGCCACCCCCTGGGAAGCGCGCATTGATGAACTGGAACTGAGACAGGCCACCGAAGGTTCCCGGGAAGCCCGCCGCAAGGCCATGGACGAATTCCAGAAAATCGTGGTCGATCAGGAACCGGTTATCTACCTTGTGAATCCCGACTATCTGTGCGCGATCGCGCCCTCCGTGAAGGGCTCCAATCCCGTGCCGTCGCCCCCGCCGGTCCTGTGGAATATCGAATGGCTGCGCCTCGAATGAACGCGTCCACAACAACTCCGGTACTGGAATACTGTTTCACGGCGCGCTATGGCAAACGCGAGGTGCTGCACCAGGTCGCGGGCGTCATTCAGGCAGGGGAAATCGTTTCGCTGGTTGGGCTGAGCGGTTCCGGCAAAAGCACGCTGGCGCTGTCTCTGATGGGACTGTTGGGCTACCGCGGCGGCATTGTTACCGGCTCGGTCCGGCTGGAGGGCAGGGAACTGACGGGCTTAAGCGGCGCGGAGATGCGAAAGCTGCGCGGTAAGCGGATCGGCTACGTGCCCCAGAGTCCCGCGGCGGCGCTGAATGCGAAGCTGCGCGTGCGGACGCTGCTCGAAGAAACCTGGAAAGCCCACGCCACTACGAACGCCTCTGCGGAGGACTTTGCCGCACTGCTCGAAAGTGTGCAACTGCCCGGAACCCCGGACTTTCTGCAAAGAAGATCCGGCGAACTATCCACCGGTCAGGGCCAGCGCCTGCTCATCGCCCTCGCGATCATGCACAAACCCGCCTTGCTGCTGGCCGATGAGCCCACCAGCGCTCTCGATGCCATCACGCAGGCGGCGATCCTGCGCCTGTTCGGGGAATTGAACCAGCGTCTCGGCACAGCCATACTCTTCATCTCGCACGACCTGCTGTCAGTCGCCACGCTCAGCCGCCGGGTGGACATACTCCACGAAGGCCGCGTGGTGGAGTCCGGCCCACCCGCCAGGATTTTCCGGGAACCAGCGCATCCCTTCACAAGAGAACTGGTAGCCGCGCTGCCACGCAACGCTTTCCCGGAAGCTTAGTTGTTGCCCATGTAGTCGTCGGACGCGGCTTCCGTCATATAACCCGCCGGTACCGCCGAGAACTGCATCTGGTCCAGCACCCCGCAGCGCGCCAGTTCAAACCGGTTGCGCACGCCCAGCTTGTGAAACAGGCGGAACAGATAGATCTTAACCGTGCCTTCGGTGATGTTCATCTCCGCCGCAATCTGCTTGTTACGGAGCCCCTGCCGCAGCCGTCCCACGATTTCCCTCTCACGAGGCGTGAGCGCGATCTTGCGCTTCGGTGACGGCAAGTCTTTCGAACCGCCGAACCCGATCTGCATTTCACCATTGCAAACGCGTCGGAGCGAATCGGAAACCTGTTCGGGAAGCGAGGTTCGCTGCACGATTCCCCGCACGCCAAATTCCAGCGTTTTGAAGACAAGTTCCAGGGGAATCGAATCTGCCCACAACACCACCGGGCAATCCGGAATCCGGTTGTGAACATCCGTCAGGTTTCCAAATGTCAGACCCGCCGTGATGTCCAGTACGGCAAGGTCGGGCGAAATCACATTCATCAGCGCTTGCTGCAGTTCCGCGGCCGTGCAGCATGCGGCGATTTCGAAGCCGCGTGTTTCGAGGACGTGCGAAAGACCACACAGCAGCACAGGCTGGTCACTCACGAGAATAACTTTTGGCACAAACTCCTCCGGATATCGGATCTACGAATGATCAGACGGGCCGGCGCTCCGTAGCGCCTTTCGTCTGTCCACCCGCCGCCGTACCCGGCCGGGAGATACTGCCTTTTGCCGCCTCTGTCGGGCGGTTGCTGTTGGTTGTTACTGTGCTTTGGGGCGCCTTTTGAGCTCCGGTCGAAGTGCCGGTTTCCCCTGTGCCCGCTGCCTTTGGTATCCGGCGCGTGCGGAATTCATACTTTTCGATCGTCATGGCCGTCTGGCCATTCGCGTTGCGAATGATCCGGCCTTCCGCCACCAGCTTGAGCGGAATCTGGTTCTCCAGCCGCGCCGGCCAGTCGAGCGATACCTGCACAAGCTGCCCGGGCTGGAAATGCTCGTTACTGGTGAAGAGCAAACCCTTGCTGCTGATATTGAGCGTTTCGCTGGTCCCCTGTCCTGAAAGAATCGGGTGTTCCAGCGTCTGGTAACTCACCGCAAGCCGGCAGGGAAAACGGGCGTTATTGCGCCGTTCCGCCGCCGCTTTCTGTTCGGCCTCGATATGCGCGTGGTTAATCGCAGCCTCAATGGATTTGCGCAGCGTTTTGGAATCGAAGTCTTCATAACAGAAGAAATCGAATGCGCCTTTTCGAACCGCCGTAATGCCGGTGTCGCGGTCCTGCGCGTGACAGAGAGCGATCATCGCCGTATTGGGAGCGTGCTGCTGCAGATGCCGCAGCGTCGCCAGGCCTTGTCCGTCTGGTAAGAAAAGATCGGACAATATTAAGTCAAAAGTCCGTTCCTGCAGAAAACGCAGACCGTCGAACAGAGCCTCGGCGCGCACCATTTCCAATTCGTCCGCAAAAACACTGCGAACGGCGGCTTCAATTTTTGCGGCTGCGGCCAGATCGGCGCTGATGAAGAGAACGGAGCGTTCACTCATTTGTGATTTCTTACCTCATTCAGCATACCCTTTACGCCGGTTCGAAATCCAATCACCACCGGGATCGCTCCGGTCCATTTGCGGACTGCAATGGAGTTGCCTTCCGGGGACCTCATGCGGCCCTCTTTTTCGTCGTCTCCGGCCCCTCGCGCAGGATCTTCGCCGCCAGTTTCGAGACAGCGCGGCCATATGCGGAATTCGCCGGGAATTCAAAGTCTTCCTTCGGCAGCCGGTTGAGCGTCGACGTATCGTGAGGCAAAACCGCCAGGACACTCATATCGAACATTTGTTCGATGCTTTCAATCCAGAAATCCTGCGGCGAATTCTGATTTCGATTGAGAATCAGCCGCACCCGGCTCTTATCAAAACCGCGGTTTGTCAGCATCTGCAAAACCGCCCGGGTCTGATACAACGCCAATACATCCGGCGCCGTCACCACCAGCAGTTCATCCACACTCGCGAGAAACGTCCAGTTGGAGGGATTCAGATGCCGCCCCAGATCCGCAAGGATCCACGCATAGTGGCGTTTCACAAACCGGAACAGGCTCTCAATTCGCCATGGCTCCGGTGAACCGCTTCCCGGCGTGGCGCAAAGCATGTCCACCCGCGGCGTCACCGGCTTCACAAACTCGTTCCAGCAACCCACATTGAGGCGTCGGACCGCTTCGAAGGCCTCGGAAATCCCGGTCTCAGCGGATGACCGGTAGACCCGGTGCGCCGCGGGTGTCTGGTGGTCCAGATCCGTCATCAGCACTCTTCCCTCGCCACTCGCGGCCTGAATCGCCACCGCCAGGTGACAGGCGAGCGTCGTCGCGCCGCAGCCGCCCTTGGCGGACAGAATCCCCAGAACCCGCCCCGGCGCCGCCTGCGTCGTCTGCTTCGACTCCATCTGGATCGCAATCCGGTCCATCGCCTCGAACACTGCCGGACGCACCGGAAGACTGATGAACTCCGCGGCGCCCGCGCGCAGGGCCGAGATCATCTCCACCGGATCGGCCGACGGATGAACAGCCACAATGAGAGGCATGTCCGAACCCGACCGGATGATGCCAATCCACTCGTTCGCCCCCACCGGAACAGACGACAACTCCACAAACAGCACGTCCGGCTTCGTTCGCTGCACCTGCGAGGCCACTTCAAAGGGCGGCAGTGCCGGCGAAATCCGAAACTCGCTCGTCGCGTTCATCTCTTTGAGTGCGCTCGTCAATTCGTCCGCCAGTTCATCCGAACTCACTACAAACCCGACTTTCCAGGGCCACGCTGGAGTCTTTTGAAGTTCTGCTAGCGGATGTGATGTATCTCCCGACATTCACCTTGGCTTTAGTTCATTAGTACCATCCGAGCGGGCATCTCGAATAGGCTAACTTCGGCAGTATAACTATCGACAGGTGTGCGCAAATACTTTAACGGGCACCGACACCCCATCCGCCCCGGTCCGATTCGATACAATGCAAGCCACGCATGCGCCCCGCATTCCTCGGCATCCTCGTGGCCTTCACCATCCAGGGCCAAACTGCCCCACCTCCCCTCTACGACCTTCTCCTCCGCAACGGCCACGTCATCGACCCCAAAAACAACCTCTCCGCTGTCCGTGACGTTGCCATCCTCGATGGCAAAATCGCTGCTGTCGCTCCCAAAATCGACCCCGCCCGGGCCTTCAAAACGGTCGACGTCACCGGCCTCTACGTTACCCCCGGCATCGTCGACATCCATGTCCACTTCTACACCGGCACGGGCGAAAAGAACTCCTATGCCGGCGACCTTAGCCTTCCTCCCGATGGCTTTACCTTCCGCACCGGCGTCACCACCGTTGCCGACGCGGGCTGCTCCGGCTACCGCAACTTCGAAGACTTCAAACAGCGCATCATCGACCGCTCGAAAACCCGGGTCCTCGCCTTCCTCAACATCGTCGGCAACGGCATGCGCGGCGGCAGATTCGAAGCCGACATCACCGACATGGAAGCGCAGCCCGCGGCGGACATGGCGCTCAGATATCCCGAAACCATCATCGGCATCAAGACCGCCCACTTCCCGGGACCGCAGTGGACTCCCGTCGAAAACGCCGTCATTGCCGGAACCCTCGCCAAAATCCCCGTCATGGTCGATTTCGGCTCAGACCGCCCGGAACGCCCCCTCGCCCGGTTGCTCACAGCCAAACTCCGCCCCGGCGACATCTACACGCACTGCTATTCCGGACTCCGCCACGAATTAGGCGACGACGGCAAACTCAACCCCGCCATGTTCGAAGGCCGCAAACGCGGCATCATCTTCGATGTCGGGCAGGGCGGCGGCAGTCTCGCCTTCCCCGTTGTCACCGAAGCCCTCAAAGAGCGCTTCCTCCCGGACTCCATCTCGACCGACCTCCACACCGGCAGTATGAATGCCGGCACCAAAGACATGCTCAACATCATGAGCCAGTTCCTCGCCCTTGGCCTCACTCTCGACGACGTCATTCGCCGCTCTACCTGGAACCCCGCCCATGAAATCCATCAGGACAGTCTCGGCAACCTCTCCGTTGGCGCCCCGGCCGATGTCGCCGTTCTCAGCCTCCAGACCGGGCGCTTCGGTTTCGCCGATATGTACGGCGCGCGCCTCAAAGGCGTCAAACGCCTGCAATGCGAACTCACTCTGCGCGATGGCAAAGTCGTCTACGATCTCAACGCCATCAGTCGCCCCGACTGGACCACGCTCCCGTCCAACTACCGACGCACCGGAGACCCCCGCTGGGATGCCATCAGCCCCGTCCGCACCCCCCGGCAACCGCAACCCAAACCCTGAACCAGAAGCCAAAGGAGCCTCATAATGAACACCAGACGCAAATTCATCTCGACCGCCGCCACCACCGCGGCCACCACCGCCGCCATCGCCGTGCCGGCCGCCGAAGCGCAGACCGCCGCCCCCACCAAACGTGTGATCCGCAAAGGTCCGAAGCCCGCCAAAACGCCGCTTTTTAACAGCACTGTGGCTTACGGCAACCTCCTTTTCATCGCCGGCGTGGGCTATCACAAGGAAGGCGATATAAAAGTTCACACCAAAGGCGTGCTCGATTCCATCAAACAGCAGCTTGAAGACGCCGGCTCCTCCATGAACAAGGTCCTCAAATGCAGCGTTTTCCTCAATGACCTGAAGGATTACGCCGCCATGAATGAGGTCTTCCTCGGCAGCTTCGGCGACGAACCGCCCGTCCGCACCACCATCGCCGCCGCCGGTGGCATTCCGGGCAATTCCCTCGTGGAGATAGACGTCATCGCTTACATTTAAAGGTGATGCCTTTTTCCGCATTTCGCGACTGCCCGTCGTGCGGGGCCACCAATCGTGTCCCCGCCAGACACCTCTCGCACCGGGGCCGCTGCGGAACCTGCAAGTCAGAACTCCCGGCCCAAAGCGACCCTCTCGATGTGGATGAGTCCGCGTTCAATGAAATCGTCAGCGCTTCGCCGGTCCCGGTGCTGGTGGATTTCTGGGCGGATTGGTGCGGCCCGTGCCGCGCCGCTGCCCCGGAAGTCCACCAGCTGGCCCGCGAAATGGCTGGCAAAGCCATCGTTTTGAAAGTCGACACCGAAGCCAATCCCCAGCTCTCCGCGCGTTTTAAAGTTCAGTCGATCCCCAACTTTGTCCTCCTGAGGAACGGCCGCGTGGAACAGCAACAGGCGGGATTCGCCGGACGCGCAGCCCTGCGCCGCTGGCTCGATTCCAGCGCCGCATGACGTTCGAACTCGACAGAGCAGCCCCTCTCCGGCTCCATACCGCTTATCGCGACCGCCAACTGATCCTCTGGGTCGAACCGTTCGGTAGCAGCACTGCTGATCTGCGCCGCGCCCTGCTCCACCTCGCAGTGCAGCCGGAGGCGTATCGCAAAGGGACTCTTTGGCTGCCCGAACCTGTTGTGCTGCCCCTCGCCATCTTAAACGCCGAAAATGCCTTCCATTTCCTGAGCGCCGTCCCTCGCGACCCGCGCGCCACGCCCACCACCCGCTTCTGGAGCAACGCGCTTCGCTTCGTCAGCGCGCTCGCCTCCCGCGACCGCCTGCTCCCCTCCATCGCCTGCGAAGACGACGTCTTCCATGCCCGCTGGAAGCCCGTCATCGCCGCGCCGGACCGCCGCACCCTCCAGCAACTCGCGGCCTCCATGCCACCCGCCGCCCGCGCCATCACCCTCGATACCCACAGCCTTAATAAACAAGGCGGCACGCCACCGCTCGATGATCCCGCTGTCCTCGTCCACAGCTTTGTCGAGTGGATCATCGACGTTTTCCCCCGTATCGCTCGCGGCAATGTCCGACCCCTGCGTCCCATCCCGAAAGCGGTCACCCGGCTCAACCTCCCCTCCGTCTGGATGAGCCGCCTTACTTCCATGGAATCCGAGATCCCGGGCGACACCGAGGTCATCGCCGATTTCGCCGGCTCTGTCCTCCAGTGGCAGCGCCCCGCCTTTCACGAAGCCTCCTTTCCCTGGCTGCTCGCCTTCGAACTCCGCGAGCCCGAACCGGATACGGACAACAGTACCTGGCGTGTTCACTACCAGCTCGAACCCCTCGGGGGCGGCCCGGTCGTCTCTCTCGACGAAGTCAGCCCCCGGCGCTACGTGACACGCCTTCTCGCGCGGGCCGCCTCGCTCTGCCCCGATATCCGCGCGGACGTCCAAAGCTTCCCGCTCGACGTCACCTCCGCCTTCCGCTTTCTCACCCACACCGCGCCCCTCCTCGAACAGGAAGGCTTCCGCGCCATCGTCCCCTCCTGGTGGAAGGGCCACGAAGCCTCTCCGGTCGTGCGCGCCCGCCCCGTCCTCAAGCCCTCCCATTCCGGTGGTTCGGGCGGCACCTTCTCGCTCGATCAGCTGATGCAGTTTGATTGGGACGTGGCGATCGGCGGCGAATCCTTCACCCGGGAAGAACTCGACAAGCTGGCCGAATCCACCGCGCCCCTCGTCAAAGTGCACGGCAAGTGGATCCCCTTTGAGCCCCAGGCCATCCGCGCCGCACTTGACCTCTGGAAGCGCGAACCCGCGCCCGCACGCGATGTGATCCGCGCCGCCCTGGGTGGCGTCGACGCTCCTCCCGGCGTACTCTTCGAAACCGCGCGCGGCGAAGGCTGGGTTGGGGAACTTCTCGATAAACTTGACGGCCGCACGCGCTTTGAAGAACTGCCGGTCCCGCTCGATTTTCAGGGCACCCTCCGCCCCTACCAGTTGCGCGGCTTCTCCTGGCTCGGCTTCCTCCGCCAGTACGGTCTCGGAGCGTGTCTCGCCGACGACATGGGCCTCGGCAAAACCGTGCAGGCCCTCGCCCTGCTGCAGCATGATCGGGCCAATGGCATGGATCGCCCCGCGCTCCTCGTTTGCCCTACCTCCGTGGTCGGCAACTGGCGCAAGGAAGCCGCCCGGTTCGCGCCGAACCTCTCGGTCCTCGTCCACCACGGCGTCACCCGCAGCCGCGGCGAAGATTTCGTCAGGGAAGCCCGCAAGCACGCCCTCGTCATCTCCAGCTATGCGCTTGTGCATCGCGATATCGATGTCCTCAATGACGTCGCCTGGTCCGGTGTCATCCTCGACGAAGCCCAGAACATCAAGAATCCTGACACCCGCCAGGCCCGCGCCGCCCGCGCTCTTACGGCGGACTACCGCATCGCCCTCACCGGCACTCCTGTTGAAAATAACGTGGGCGAACTCTGGGCCATCATGGAATTCCTCAACCCCGGCTTCCTTGGCAACGCCGCTGAATTCCGTCGCCGCTTCCTGCTCCCCATTCAGAAAAAAGTGGAATCGGAAGCCGCCCTGAAGCTCCGCAAACTCACCGCGCCCTTCATTCTGCGCCGCCTCAAGACCGATAAGGCCATTCTGGAAGACCTTCCGGAAAAGCTCGAAATGAAGGTCTTCTGCAACCTCACGCCTGAACAGGCATCGCTCTACCAGCGCGTTGTCTCCAATACCACCAAAGATCTCGACGCTGTCACCGGCATCCGCCGCAAAGGCGCCATCCTCGCCGCCCTCACCAGGCTCAAGCAGGTCTGCAATCACCCCTCGCTCTTCCTTGCCGACGAATCCCCTCTGCCCGGGCGTTCCGGCAAGCTCTCCCGCCTCACCGAAATGGTGGAGGAGTTGCTCTCTGAAGGCGACCGCGCGCTCATTTTTTCGCAGTTCGCCGAAATGGGTGAGCGCCTCCGTAAACACCTCGCAGCCACCTTCGGCCAGGAAGTTCTGTTCCTCCACGGCGGCGTCCCCGCTCATAAGCGTGATGAGATGGTCGAGCGCTTCCAGAAGGGAGGCGATAACGATCCCAAACTCTTCGTCCTCTCCCTGAAAGCGGGCGGCACCGGCCTCAATCTCACCGCCGCCAACCACGTCTTCCACTTCGACCGCTGGTGGAATCCCGCCGTCGAAAATCAGGCCACCGACCGGGCCTTCCGCATCGGCCAGACCCGCAATGTCCAGATCCACAAGTTCGTCTGCGTGGGTACGCTGGAAGAGAGAATTGACGAGATGATTGAGCGCAAAAAAGCCATGGCCGATAACGTCATCGGAGCCGGCGAATCCTGGCTCACGGAGCTTTCCACGGACGAGCTCAAAGAACTCTTCGCCCTCCGGCAGGAGGCCCTGCTTTGAGCCGCAACTGGTGGGGCGCGGTCTGGCTCGAAAAGATGGAGAAGCTCGCCGAATCGCGGCGTTTTTCAGATGGCATGAAGTACGCCGCGGCCAACCGGGTTCTGCAGATGCGCTTCGAAGGCCGCACCGTCACGGCGCGCGTGCAGGGCACGGCAGAGCAGCCCTATACAGTCCGCATCACCTTCGATCCCTTTGCCGATGACCAGTGGGAAGCGCTGTTCAGCAATGTCCGTGACCGCCGCGCGCTCGCCAAATCCCTGAGTGAAGGGGATTTGCCGCTCGAAATCCAAACCGCCTTCACGAAGGCGAAACTGCGCTTCATGCCGGAGCGCCACGTCGACCTCCACATGGAATGCGCCTGCCCGGACTGGCTCAAACCCTGCAAACACCTCGTCGCCGTCTGGCTGAAATTCGGGCGCGATTTTGAACGCGACCCCTTCCTGCTGTTTCAGCTGCGCGGCATGAAGCATGACGATCTTTTCGATCTGCTCCAGGGCCGTCCCCAACCCATGCCGGAACCCGAGCCGGCCTCCGGACCCGAGCCCGATTTCGACCCTCTGCCCGTGCAGTTGCAGGCACTGCCCACTGATCCTGAAGCCTTCTGGCAGGCCCCGGCAGTCTTCACTCTGCCCGATGAAGCCGGTGAACCCCGCCTGATGGATGAGGACCTGTTCGAAAAGCTGGGGCGGCCCGCCTTCGCCAATCATTGGCCCGCCATGGAATCGCAGTTCTACCAGATCTGTGATTCCGTCTACGACGTCGCCGCCACTATTCTGCGTAAGTGAGTTCGAGTTTCGCGCCCGCGGTGGCATTCCCGATCACCCGCGTCAGGCGTTCCACTTCCTCGCGGCTGTGAGCCTCTTCGGGCAGTTCCATATCCACCTGCACCTTCGAACTGCTCTCCGGAGAATCCTTCCCCAGAATCACCACGCGCGATCCCAGAAAAATCGCCTCCGGAATATTGTGCGTCACAAACAGGAACGTAGTCCCTGTTTCCTTCCACAGCGTCCGCACCAGCTTCTGCATTTCCGAACGCGTTCCCGGATCCAGCGCGCTGAACGCCTCGTCCATCAGCAAAATCTGCGGCTTCATGATCAGAGCCTGTGCGATTGCCACGCGCTGCTGCATGCCGCCTGAAAGCTCATCCGGATACTTGTGAGCGTCCGATGCCTGCAGTCCCATGTGCTTCAGGTACTCGTAAGCCTGCGCCTGGAATTCCTTCCGCCGCCTCCGGAAGCCGGGCTTCAACCGCCCGATCAATCCGAACTCTTCCGTCTCCGGTCCGAATGTGATGTTGTCCAGCACCGTCTTATCCGGAAACAGCGAATACTTCTGCGGCACATAACCACGATGCCGGTCGGGGCGGGGAAGTTCCCTGCCGTCAATCAGCACGCGCCCCGTCGTCGGCTTCTCCGCTCCCAGAATCAGCCGCAGCATGGTCGATTTCCCGCAGCCCGTCTGCCCGCACACGGCCACAAACTCGCCCTCGCGGATCGTCAGATCCAGATGCTCCAGCACCTTCTTGTTCGAATACGTGACGCCGATATTCTCCAGCCTGATGATGTCTTTCATGCCTATGCTTCCCGGAACCACGGATGCAGTTTCTTATTCGCCACCCGCATGGTCAGATCCACCAGAAACAGCAGCAGCGCCACCCACAGCACATACGGAATAATCACGTTCATTCCCATATGGCGCCGCAGCAGCGCGATGCGGAACGCGAGGCCATCCTGCGATGCGATCATCTCGCCCGCAAACAGGAACAGCATCACGGCCTTCAGATTCAGCCGGATACTGTTCAGCACCCGCGGCATGATCTGCTTCAGCACAATGCTGTAAGTCACCACGAAATCCTGTGCGCCCAGCGTGAAGCCCTTCACAATCTGTTCCTGCGGCACGCCCTTCGTCAGATTGAAAGTGTCCAGAATAATCGTCGGCGTCACCCCGATCACAATCAGCATGATCTTCGCCAGTTCATCAATCCCGAAGGCGATAAACAGAATCGGCAGCACCGAGAGAGCGATGATCTTGTCGAAGAAGAGAATGAACCGCAGAAAGAACTGCCCGAAGATCGGAAACATCCCCATGTGCAGCCCCAGTACCACCGCCGGAATCAGCAGCAGCATGCTCCATACGAAGCGTTTCGCGCTGGCCAGCGTGTCCGTCCACAACATGCTGGTCAGGAACTTCCGCCCCAGGGATGCATTCTCCAGACCTTCCGGTGCGGCCTCTTCCGTATCCGGTTTCAGAAAGGCATCCGTCATGCCGGTCGTCAATTGCTGCAGACTCGGAATCACCTTGTCTTCCGGATTCTCCAGATGCCGGTTGTGCGACGTGTAAAAGTACAGCGCGATCCCGGAGACGAACAGAAACCACGACAGCGTCAGTGCCGTCAGCCGGTTCGGTTTGGCGTCAATCCGGAAAAGCATCAGAGTTTCCCCTGCTGCGCCAGTGTCATCCACGTCGTGTCGAAGCGCAGTCGCACCCGGTCCGCCTTGCCCTGCACGGTGCCATCCGGATACCGGATCGCCACATCATCCACAGACTTCGTATTCGACCCCAGCAGCCCGTGGGTAAAGCAGAACTGCCGCACCAGATTCATCTTCTGCTTGAAGTCCGGCGCCGCGGTGAACTTTGCCGCCGCTTCGGGTAAATAGAACAGATTTGTTGTGCTCAGCTGTTCTTTATAAGATTCCAGCGAATCCTGTGACCCGGCCGCGATCTCCTTCAGAACCTTATCCGCCTCCGGACCCTTGCCGGACATCAGCTTCGTCGTCTCGTACCACGCGCCAGCCAAAGCCTTCGCGAACCGCTGACCGGACCCGTCCGGCCGGTTCAGAATATCCGTCCGCACCACCATCAGATCCACAATCTCGCCCGGAATCTGTGAAGAATTGAACAGCATCTTCACGCCCTTCGTCTTCGCAATCTGGGACACCATCGGTTTCCAGGTCACCACCGCATCCTGCGACGTGTCACTGATAAACGCCGTCGCAATATCGGAATCCGATGTGTTCACCAGCTTCACTTTCTTGAGCTGGCTCTCCATCCCGTTCAGCGTCATGGCGCGCTCATAGAGGTACTGGGAAACCGTCTTCTGTACCAGCAGAACCTTCCTGCCCGGCAGCGTCTGCAGCGTCACGTTGTTACGCGCCAGCAGCGCGTCGTTACCGTTGGAAAAGTCTCCGGTGATGATGGCCGTGGTGTCGATGTTCGCGGCCGCCGGCATATCCAGGGCCTCCATGTTCGTCATCGCGCACGCATCCACATTCTTCGCCACAAAGGCGTCGAGCGACGGCGCATAGTCGAACCGCTGCACGCGGATCGTCACATTGTATTTATCGGCCCATTTTTTGAGGATGCCGGACTTGCCCATGTAATACCAGGGGTTCCACCCCACGTATACGGACCATCCAACGACAAAGGAAGGTTTATCCGCGGCCCCGGCGTACGAGGTCAGTGTTGAGAGAGAAAGGAGTATGAGTAAGAATGCGCGCTTGATCAAGGCAGTGTCCGATTGCCACGACATTGTGGACGCGGGCTCACAGGGCCCCAATCTTCTACTGGAAAACGCTACTGGAAAATCCGATTGTAGCGCGTGCAAAGGGACAAATTGCGTATTGGGAGCATCGATTTTTTCGATTGCATGTATCGGCGACGCTCTGCCATGATACCGATATGCAACAGCGGACGAGAGCCGAGCGGAAGATCGCCATACACGTCCTGCTGCGCCTGACGAAGATGGACGTCTGCTGCGGTCCGCCCTCCCTCGTTTAGTTTTCCCACCCTATCCAATCAACCCTTTCAAGCAGCTTCAGGTATTACCCAGGCCTCGGAACGAACCAAGGAGAGCTATACCCATGCCTTTGTGGGAAGACACCATTCAGGGCGGAGCCAGCTGGTCTCTGCTCCTCAGGCGCGGCAATGTGCTGCGCCTCGAAGACGTCGAAGGCGGGGCCAACGTGGCCACGCTTCTTTATAACTGGGATTGTCCGGTCGAGCGCTACAACATGCCGGATACCCTGAAAGCGCAACACATCGCGCACCTCACCAGTGGCTTCGTTCTTTATTCCGACATGGGGCGCATTCTGGCGTCCATCACCAACGATTCCTGCGGTTGGCATGACCCTCTCGGAGGGTTCAATGATGCCGCCGCCGTGGCCGCCAAATATGGCGTCGCCACTTATCAGGAACACCGGAATGCCTGGCATCGCAACCCGCAGGACAACTTCCTTGCCGAAGCCGCCAAATACGGTCTCGGAGCGCGTGACCTCGGGGCGACGGTCAACTTCTTCAGCAAGGTTCGCGTCGAAGACGACGGCAGCATGCACTTCGTGCCCGGCAACTCCCAGCCCGGCGACTTCGTGGAAATCCGCGCCGAGATGAATCTCCTCGTCATCATGGATACCGGCCAGCATCCTCTCGATGAAAACCCGGTTTATGCGCCGAAGCCCATCAATTTCTCCATCAGCCGCGCCGGCGTTGCCGGTCCTGACGATCCCTGCCGCCTGTCCCGTCCCGAAAACGCCCGGGGCTTCATCAACACTGAGAGGTACTTCCTGTGATCGAAAGCACGCTGAAACCCGATTCGGCTGTCTATGACGCCGTCGTCCCTGCCGGCGATTCCTGGATCCATGTGATCAAGGCCGGCCAGACTTTTCGCATTGTCGATCTCGAAGGCAATCAGGCCGTCGACACGCTCTTTTTCAGTGCTGCCGATACCTCCGAACGCTACAGCGCCACCGACACCATCGTGGCGCAGAAGAATATCTACCTCACCGCCGGCACGGTGCTGATGAGCAACTTTCGCCATCCCATGCTGACCATCGTTGCCGATACCTGCGGACGGCATGACACCCTGGGCGGAGCCTGTTCCACCGAATCCAACCAGGTTCGCTACGCCATCGGGAAGCGACACATGCACGCCTGCCGCAACAGCTTTCTCGGCGCAATTGCAGACCCCAAATGGAAGATCACCAAACGCGACGTCACCGCCAACATCAACTTCTTCATGAATGTGCCTGTGACTCCGGAAGGCAGACTGACTTTTGAGGATGGCATTTCAGAACCGCTGAAATACGTCGAAATGAAAGCCGACATGGATGTGATCTGTGTCATCAGTAACTGTCCGCAGCTCAACAACCCCTGCAACGCTTACAACCCGACCCCCATTCAGGTCCTGATCTGGAACTAAATGTTTAAAAAGGTTCTCATCGCCAACCGGGGCGCAATTGCCTGTCGTGTGATCCGCACGCTGGATCGCATGGGCATCGCCTCGGTGGCCGTCTATTCCGAAGCCGACCGCCATTCCCTGCATGTCCTGCAGGCCAAAGAAGCCGTCCTGCTGGGCCCCGCGCCCGCCACCCAAAGCTACCTCGACATATCCAAGGTTCTCGAAGCAGCCAAAGCCACCGGTGCGGAAGCCATCCACCCCGGCTATGGCTTCCTCAGCGAGAATGCGGAGTTTGCCGAAGCCTGCGAAGCCGCCGGTATCGCCTTCATCGGGCCCACCCCGTCCCAGATGCGCGATTTCGGCCTCAAGCACACCGCCCGCGCCCTGGCCGCAGCCAACGGCGGACCTCTTCTGCCTGGCACCGGTCTGCTCTCAGGCGCCGAAGAAGCTTTGCGCGAAGCGGAGCGCATCGGCCTCCCGGTCATGCTGAAAAGCACCGCGGGCGGTGGTGGCATCGGCATGCGCTTATGCCGCGAACTGCATGAAGTGGCGGAAGCGTGGGCCTCGGTGGAACGCACCAGTCGCGCCAGTTTCAAAGATGGTGGAATTTATCTGGAAAAGTTCGTGTCCCGTGCCCGCCACATCGAAGTTCAGCTCTTTGGCGATGGTCGCGGTCATGTTATCGAACTCGGCGAACGCGATTGCTCCGTGCAGCGCCGTAACCAGAAGGTGATCGAGGAAACGCCCGCCCCCGGCCTCACCGAAGAGCTCCGGGCCGAACTGCTCGCCTGCGCCGTTCGCCTCGGCCAGGCCGTGAACTATCGCTCCGCCGGTACCGTCGAATTCGTTTACGATGCCGATGCCGCGCGCTTCTATTTCCTCGAAGTCAACACCCGCCTTCAGGTCGAACACGGTGTCACCGAAGAAGTCACCGGTACGGACCTTGTCGAATGGATGGTCCGCATCGCCGCCGGCGAGCCCCTGCCCGCCAAACCCGCCAATCAAGGCGCTTCGATTCAGGTTCGCGTCTATGCCGAAGACCCCGGCAAAAACTTTCAGCCCAGTTCCGGCCTGCTCACCCAGGCCGACTTCTCCCCTGCCGCCCGCATCGAAACCTGGGTCGAACGCGGCACTGAAGTCACGCCTTTTTACGACCCTCTCTTAGCCAAAATCATCGTCCGCGCGGACGACCGCCCCACGGCCATCGCCAGGCTCTCCGCCGCACTCGGCGAAACCCGCTTCGCCGGCATTGAAACCAACCTGAACTACCTCGCCCAGGTCGCCGCCAGCCCTGCATTCGCCGGCGGGGGCGTCACCACCAGCTTCCTGAACACGTTCCACTACTACGCCCGCTCGCTCGAAATCCTTGATGGCGGCACCATGACCACCGTGCAGGATCACCCCGCGCGACTCGGCTACTGGAACGTCGGTGTCCCGCCCTCCGGCCCCATGGACGCGCTCTCCTTCCGCCTCGGCAACCAGTTGTTAGGCAATGAAGCAGGCGCTCCCGGCCTTGAAATCACCGTCACCGGACCCACCCTCCGGTTCAACTGCCAGACCGTCATCGCGGTCACAGGCGCTGATTATCAGGCCTCGCTCGATGGCAAACCGATTCCCCGCTGGACGCCTGTTCCCGTTCACCCAGGCTCCGTTCTCGAACTCCTGCAAACCGAAGGCCCCGGCGCGCGCGCCTATATTCTCTTCGAGGGCGGGCTTGACATCCCCGTCTATCTCGGCAGCGCCAGTACCTTCACTCTCGGTCGCTTCGGCGGGCACGCCGGCCGCGCTCTCCGCACCGGTGACATTCTCCATCTCGGCAATCGCGCCGGCAAGCCCGTGCCCTCCGTCTCCATCCCGGAATTCACCAATCACTGGGAAATCGGCGTCATCTACGGGCCTCACGGCGCGCCCGAATTCTTCACTCCCGAAGACATCCGGACCTTCTTCAGCACTTCGTGGAAGGTCCACTACAACTCCAGTCGCACCGGCGTCCGACTCATCGGCCCCAAACCACAGTGGGCCCGCCGCGACGGTGGCGAAGCTGGCCTGCACCCTTCCAACATCCACGACAACGCCTACGCCATCGGCGCAATCGACTTCACTGGTGACATGCCCGTCATCCTCGGTCCCGATGGCCCCAGCCTCGGCGGCTTCGTCTGCCCCGCCGTCATCGCGCATGACGAACTCTGGAAGATGGGCCAGCTGCGCCCCGGCGACTCCATCCGCTTCATCCGCCTCAACCAGGAAGAGGCAATCGTCAAAGGCGTCGCTCCCGGCATGGTCTGCCGCGCCTCCGGCGACCGCTACCTGCTCATCGAATACGGCGAACCCGTTCTCGATCTCAACCTCCGCTTCCGTGTCCAGGAACTCCTCGCCTGGTTCGAACGCGAGCAGCCCAACGGGATTATCGATCTCACCCCCGGCATCCGTTCCCTCCAGGTTCACTACGATTCCGGCAGCCTGAGCCGCGCTGAATTGCTCACGCTTCTCGACCGCGCCGAGGCCGCCCTGCCTGATCTCGACGGCCTTGTCATCCCCACGCGTATCGTCAACCTCCCGCTGTCCTGGGATGACCCGGCCACCCGCCTCGCTATCGAAAAATACATGCGCTCCGTCCGGCCGGACGCTCCCTGGTGCCCCAGCAATATCGAATTCATCCGCCGCATCAACGGCCTCGAATCCATTGAAGACGTCTACAAAATCGTTTTCGGCGCAAGCTACCTGGTCCTCGGCCTGGGCGACGTCTACCTTGGCGCGCCGGTCGCCACCCCGCTCGATCCGCGGCATCGCCTGGTCACCACGAAATACAACCCGGCCCGCACCTGGACTGCGGAAAACTCCGTCGGCATCGGGGGTGCATACCTCTGTGTCTATGGCATGGAAGGTCCTGGCGGCTACCAGTTCGTCGGTCGCACCGTTCAGATGTGGAACACCTACCGGACCACCAAAGAGTTCACCCCCGGCCACCCCTGGCTCCTGCGCTTCTTTGACCAGATTCGCTTCTACCCCGTCAGCGCCGAAGAGCTCCTCGATATGCGGGATCGCTTCCCGCACGGTCGCTTCGAACTCGATATTCAGGAGCAGCAGTTCAATCTGCGCGACTACCATGCTTTTCTCGATGGCATCCGCGGCGAAACCCACGCCTTCAAACAAAACCAGCAGGCCGCCTTCGAAGCCGAACGCGATCGCTGGCGCGCCGCCAATCTTGATCGCGAAATCGAGGTGGCGGAGGACGCCGCGCCCGTCGCCGAAGCGCCCGTCCCGCCTGGCTGCCGGGCCCTCAAGTCCCCCGCGCACGCCAGCGTCTGGCACCTCGCCGTGAAAGCCGGGGATCGTGTGGAAGCCGGGCAGCGCCTGGTCGTCGTCGAGTCCATGAAAATGGAAATCGCGGTGGCCACTCCGCATGCCGGCGTTGTCGTGGAAGTTCTCTGCGCCCAGGGCGCACAGGTGGCCGCAGGTCAAAGCCTGCTCTTCGTCAGACCGGAGGCATAAATGCACGCTACAGCCGATGCAATTCGCGCGACCTACCGTCGCATCCGCGAAATGGGTGAAAAGCCCGTCTGGATTCATCTCGTGCCGGAGGAAGAGAGCCTTGCCCGCCTCGAAGCCCTCGGCCCGCCCAGCGATGCCTACCCCCTCTATGGCATGACCTTTGCCATCAAAGACAACATCGACCTCGCCGATGTTCCCACCACCGCCGGCTGTCCCGAATTCTCTTTCGTTCCCGAACGCTCCGCCACGGTGGTCGAAAAACTCATGGCGGCCGGCGCGATTCCCGTTGGCAAGACTAATCTCGACCAGTTTGCAACCGGCCTGGTCGGCACCCGTTCCCCCTACGGCGCCTGTTCCAGCGTCTTTGATAACCGCTACATTTCCGGTGGCTCCAGTTCCGGTTCCGCCGTCGCCGTCGCCGCCGGCCTGGTCGACTTCGCTCTCGGCACAGACACCGCTGGTTCGGGCCGCATCCCCGCGTCTTTCAACAACATCATCGGCCTCAAGCCCACCAAAGGCGCTCTCAGCACTTCGGGTGTCGTCCCCGCCTGCCGCACGCTCGACTGCGTTTCCATCTTTGCTGACGATCTCGCCACTGCCGCCCGTATTCTCGAAATCGCCGAAGGCTACGATCACGACGACCCCTACTCCCGCCCCACCGGCCAGAAAAAGGCCTGGCGCGAGTCCGGCTTCCGCTTCGGCGTTCCCGCCGACGACATGCTGCAGTTCTTCGGCGACGACTCGGCCCGCAAGCTCTACAAAGACGCCATCTGCCGCTTCGAAAAGAAGGGCGGCAAGGCCGTCGTTTTTGACTTCACTCCCTTCCGCGATGCCGCCCAGTTGCTTTACTCCGGGCCCTGGGTTGCCGAGCGTCTCGCCGCCATCAAAGACTTCGTCGCGGACCACCCCAACGCGCTGCACCCCGTCACCGCGAAAATCATCCTGAAAGCCGGCTCCATCTCCGCGGTGGACGCCTTCAACGCCACCTACAAACTGGCCGACCTCGCCCGCCGCGCTGAACGCGAATGGAAGCGCATGGATTTCATGCTCCTCCCCACCGCCGGCGCCGCTTACACCCACGAGGAAGTTGCCGCCGAACCCCTCGCCCTGAACACCAACCTCGGCTACTACACAAACTTCGTCAACCTGCTCGACCTCGCCGCTCTCGCCATCCCGGCCGGCATGCGTTCCAACGGCATCCCGTTTGGCGTCACACTCATCGGTCCCGCCTGGTCCGACGAAGCCCTGCTCAACACCGCCGCCCGCAGCCAGCCTTACTGTCCCGATGGCTACGTGCCTCTCGCCGTCTGTGGCGCGCACCTCACCGGCCAGCCTCTCAACCACCAGCTCACCTCTGCCGGAGCCTTCCTCATCGAAGCCTGCCAGACTTCGCCGAACTACAAGCTTTACGCGCTCGCCGGCACGGTTCCGCCAAAGCCCGGCCTCGAATTTACCCTCTCAGGCGGCGCGGCTATCGACATCGAAGTCTGGGCTGTGCCCGCCAGTACATTCGGAAACTTCGTCGCCGCCGTTCCGCCGCCACTCGCCATCGGCACCTGCACCCTCGCCAGCGGACGTAAAGTGAAATCCTTCGTCTGCGAGCCCTGGGTCCTCGAAGACGCCACCGAGATCACCTCCCTCGGTGGCTGGCGGCAATATCTGAGCCGCCGCGCCTGAAGCCCGAATTCACCGGGCATTAACGCCATTCCGCGTCAATTAGTTTGACTTTTTGCCCCTCATCGACCAACAATGTAGGGAAGCTCCTGTCAGCCTGACCCCGTCACTGCACTGCGGCACCCCTGTTCCCGGCCCTGGTTCACGTGTAACCTCCCATTCATTCATTTCGATTTCCGGAGGCTATTGTGATGCGGAACGTAGCGTTTTTCTCTTTTCCCGTAGCTGGTCTGTCCTCGCTCTGAGCTATGCGAACCGGCACCCCTGGGTTTGTCGCCGGACGACTGACGGAGGCGCGTGAGGCCAGAGGTCTGACGCAGACTTCGCTCTCGGAAGCGACAGGAATTAAATCACAAAGTATTTCTCATTACGAGCAGGGCCGCCAGTCGCCCAGCCCGGAGGCGCTCGCTCTGCTGTGCGGCGCTCTGTCGCTGCCGGAACGCTTTTTCCTGCGGAATCCCCCGCGTTTCAGCAGCAAAGGGGCGTTCTTTCGCCACCCTCTCGCAGCAGCCCGCGTGCCCGCCAGACAGGCCCGCCTCCGCGCCGAACGCCGCCTCGGCTGGCTCAAAGAGATTGCGCTCTACGTCGGCAAACTCGTCGCACTCCCCGAGGTCGCGCTCCCGGCTTTCCCGCTCGCGCCCGATGCCGCCCTTGATGATGTCGAGCAGCTCGCGGTCGAGTTCCGACGGCTTCTCGGCCTCGGCACCGGCCCTCTGGCAAACGTGATCCAGTTCCTGGAAGCGCGCGGCTGCATCGTCTCGCGCTGCCCCATGGAGCCCGATCTCGAAGGTTCCTGCTCTCTCTTTGAGGCCGGCATTCCCTATGTACTACTGGGCTCCGATGAGCCTCGCCTCAGTTGGCTCCGCTATCACGCAGCCCGTGAACTTGGCCACCTCGTCATGCACCGCCATCTGGATGACTTCACCATTGAGGATTCCGACGCGCATCGCCATCTCGAAACCCAGGCCGACCGCTTCGCCCGCGCGCTCCTGCTGCCCGCCGCGGTCTTTCCCCAGGAAGTCTGGGCCCCCACCATTGATGCGCTGCTCACGCTCAAGAAGCACTGGCGATGCCCCGTATCTGTGATGGTGAGCCGCTGTGGGGAACTCGGTCTGTTTGATCCGGATCAGGTCCGGCGCGCCACCGTCAATCTTGTGCGCAGGGGTTGGAAAACATCGGAACCGAGGGAGGAAGATGCGGAACTCGAAAATCCCCGTCTGCTCGCCCGCAGTATCCGCCTGCTGGTGGATGGGGGTCCTCGGGATCGCTACGCAATCGTTACGGAGTTGGGCCTGAATGCGGGCGATATTGAGGAATTAGCCGGCCTGCCGCGAGGCTTCATGTCTACCGCACCCGAAGGCGAAATGGCCGAACTACATCTGCGAGCCTGAAGAGGGCGGGCGTTTCCGCCCGCCCTCTTCGTCTTTTAGAACAACTTCGGATCAATCCGCCAGACGTTGTGGTCCCGCAGATTCGACAGCCAGACAGACCCGTGCCCCGCGCGAATTGAATCGCCGCCATTGCCCGTCCACTGCCGGACCACCTTATTCGTTTCCGGGTCAATCTCCGAAATCGGAATCTGGAACACCGTCGCCCACACATGTCCGAACCCATAGGCAATCTCGCCACCTGTGCCCGGAATACCGACTTCGATGTTCGCCACAACCTTCCGCGTCTTCGTATCCACGCGTGAAACTGTGCCGTCGCCCTGATTCAACGTCCACACCGCGCCGCCGCCAAAAGTCACAAAACGCGGTCCCGGACCCGTCTCAATCGAATCCGTCACTTTATTCGTCTTCGCGTCCACCCGGGTGAGCATGTTGGCCTTGGGCGTTGTCACCCAGACCGCGCCATCGCCGTAAACCACTGCCGCCGAACCCGCCGGCACTTCCACCTGTGCCACCACTGTGTTCGTCTTCGGATCGATCCGCGAGAGTTTCCCGTCCGGCACTGTCACCAGCCAGACCGCGTCCTCGCTCGCCGCAATGCCGCCTTCGCTTTCCGCGGGTCCCACCGGAAGCGTCGCCGTGACCGTGTTCGTTTTCTCATCCACGCGGCTCAGCTTCTTATCGCCGCAGTTGGGGACCCAGATGCTCCCAAAACCTTCCGTCAGCCCGGAACAAGGCTTCTTCCCAACCTCAACGGTGGCCGCAATCTGATTCGTCTTCGGATCGAGTTTGTGGATCGTATTCATCGGCCCGTTGGCCACCCAAACCGCATCCGCGGTCAAAACCTGCCAGTCCGGCGTGCCTCCGGTAGTAAACACCGCGGTGGGCGTAATGGTCGCCATCTCCCGCTTCACTCCTGGGGTGCTGACGCCGGGAGGCGGCGGGCGACGGGGACCTTTCTTCTTCGGCGCCGCTTCAGGATTCGCCGGAGGCTGTCCCTGGGGTTGTCCCGGCGCCGCCTCCTGCTGCTGTCCGTACATCACCAGCAGGGGCAGGGAAGCCCCCACGGTGAAGAATACTGCGTTCCTGAAAAGTGATTTAAATTGCATAAATTATTCCGTCGAAATGGTCGCGAGAATCAGCTTGGGGTCAATTCGCCAGATCGTGCCCGCATTCGGGCCACTCAGATTCGTCAGCCAGAGCGCCCCGGCGCTTGCTGTGAGAGAGCCGCCGCCCTCACCCCAGAACTGTTGCGCCACCGCCTCTGCCGTGGGGTCAATCCGGGTGATGGGGAAGCCGGGCGCGGTTACCCATAGAAATCCGTCGCTGAAAGCGATGCCGCCGTCCGCGCCGGGCGTCAGCAGGTCAATCGTCTTCGAAACCTTGTCCGTCTTCGGGTCGATCCGGTCTATCTTGCCATCCTTCGCGCACAGCACCCAGATGGAACTCTCGCCGGTCGCAATCAATACCGGCCTGCCCGAGACTTCAATGCGTTTATCGACAATGTTCGTCACCGGATTGATCCGCAGGATCTTGTTCTGTTCCGGGCATGCCATCCACAACGAAGTCTCCGCGAAAGTCAGGCCCGTACAGCCCGCAGGCACGCGGAATTCCCCCACCACCGCGTTTTGTTCCGGGTCGATCCGTGAAACGGTTTCTTTCGTGTCCGTGATCAGCCAGATACTGTCCGTGCTCGCAGCGATGGAGCCCTTAATATTGGCTGCGCCCGACGTAATGGTCGCTGTAATCTTGCCACTGCGCGCATCCACGCGCTGCAGTGCGTTGTCGCCGCACGTCGGGACCCAAAGGCTCCCAAACGCCGAGAGAATTCCACCGCACGGCTGCTTCAGTCCCGCCAGCGCGCCCGATTCCTTGTTGCCCTTGGTCTCGATCTTCACCAGCTTATCCGCCGCGGGAATGTAAAGGTTTCCCGCCGTCGGGCCAGCCGCCGCTCCGGGTGCGCCACCGCCGCCGGCCCTGCCTCCGCCCCGTCCACCGCCGCCCCCTGCTCCGCGTCCGCCACCGCCTCCGCCCCGTGCGCCACCGCCACCGCCGGCTCCGCCGCCATCCGCGATAAACGCGGTCCACGCCGGCTTATCCGCCGCAGCGATGGTCGCTTCCGCAGTCAGGCTGGCAAATGGCAACTGAATGCCGGGTGTTTTGATTCCGGCCTTCGGAGCCAGGGGCGCTTTTGCCGGTTTTGCCTGCTTGTCGCCGGGTTTCTCCGCCAGACTGATACCGGCGAAAGTAATGCACGTTAAGAATGCAGCTGTGACGAGACGCATAGGGTTCGCACCTTAAAAGAGGAGAGCAGATTTGAATTCAGGACCGAACGAGGGAAACCGGCGAATCCGACAGGGACCAGCAGGCAAGACGGGGAAATTTCAGTGTAACCGATCACCGCCCCGCGGTGTCTTGATGTTTGACTGATTTTCCGAATTTGTGATACCCTCGCATCAAGATTCAATGCGCGAATCTCAGGCTCAGTAAGCCCGCCGGACACCCTGTCGTCCCTCCCTGCAAAACGTCTCCGCAGCCGTTTTCACAGTGGTTTTCACTGTTGTTGAATTCTCCGCCGCCGCATTCAACGTTACGCAAAGGGTCTATGCTTTTCCTGAAAAACGCCGCCTCTGTCTTTTCTCTTTGTCTCCTCTCTCTTGCCGGACAGACTGCCTGGTCTCAAACCGGCGCAGCCGGCTCTCCGGAATTCTTTGAGAGCAGGATTCGGCCGATCCTTGCCAATAACTGCTTTGGATGCCATACCAGTTCGGCGTTGGGAGGGCTGCGGCTCGATAGTCTGGAGGCCATGAAAAAAGGCGGCAAGCGCGGTACGGCGGTCGTCCCCGGCGATCCGGAAAACAGCCTCATGATCAAGGCTGTGCGTCAGGTGGATCCCGCTCTCAAGATGCCCTCCGGCAACAAGTTGAAGGATTCGGAAATTGCCGACCTCGAAGCCTGGGTGAAAGCCGGCGCGCTCTGGCCGAAGAGTTCCACCCCCACCATCTCATCCGGTTCCGGCAAATACACCATCGCTCCGGAACGCCGCGCCTTCTGGTCGCTCACCCCTCTGAAGACGCCCGCTCTTCCCGCCGTGAAGGATGCAAAGTGGTCGAAGACATCTCTGGATCGTTTCGTGCTCGCGCGCCTCGAACAGGAAGGGCTGCACCCCGTTGGCCCCGCCAACAAGCATGACCTGCTGCGGCGCGCCACACTGGACCTCACCGGTCTGACTCCCACCCCCGAAGAGTACGCCGCTTTTGAAAAAGATACCTCCGCCGACGCCTTCGCCAAAGTCGTGGACCGCCTGCTCGCCTCCCCACATTACGGGGAACGCTGGGGTCGCATCTGGCTGGACGTCGCCCGTTACGGCGAAGATGATTACCGCAGTCTGAATCCCAACCCGCGCGGCTATCGGCCATATCCGAACGCCTGGGCATACCGCGACTGGGTCGTACAGGCCTTTAATGATGATCTCCCTTACGACCAGTTCGTCAAAGCCCAACTCGCCGGCGATCTGATGGACCCCAAGGTCCGCTATAAGACTCTGCCCGCTACCGGCTTCCTCGGCCTCGGCCCGTGGTATTACGACAACGGCTCCAACGAAGTCACCCGCGCCGATGAGCGCCATGATCGCGTCGACGCCGTCACCCGCGGTTTCCTCGGCCTGACCGTCGCCTGCGCCCGCTGCCACGATCACAAGTACGATCCCATTCCGCAGACTGACTATTACGCTCTGGCCGGTGTCTTCTTCAATACGATCTACGACGAATACCCGCAGGCGCCCATGAAGGTTGTGGCGGAATTCACGAAACTCCAGGACGATCTCGACGAGAAGCAGAAGATTCTCCAGGAAATGAACCAGAACACGTCGAACGAGCTTTCCCGCTCGCTCGCCTTCCAGACTTCCAGTTACCTGATGGGCGTGTTCGACGTGACAAACAAGGCCGTGAAAAAGGAAATGGCGCAGGTGGTCGAATCCCGCCGCCTCGATTTCGAACTGCTGGATCGCTGGGTGAAATACATGGCCAAACCCACCGACAAGTACAAGAACAAAGATGCGTGGATTGCCATGATGAAGCGCCCCGCGCCCACCCAGGCCGAAGCGCAGAAACTGGCCGACAAGATGCAGGAAGACGTCGTCGCTGTGATGCTCGCCAAAAACGAGATTGACGCCGAAAACAAAGTCATTGCCGCCAAGGATCTGGACGGAACCAAGGCCAAGAAGCGTACTGACAAACCCAGCAATTTTGTCTCGAACAAAGACTTCAATCCGGGGGCACTGCTGCAGTTCAAGTCGCTCCCGGATGACGACACCAGCTTCTGGACCGAGATCTTTCAGCGCGAACTGAAAGACTCCGACGACCCGAACGCCATGGCCGCCGGCGGACGCGGCGGTAACCCCGGCGTTCTCCTGTTCCGTGGCTGGGGCCTCGAATCCCGCGTCGGCCCCGAAGCCCAGGCCCGTCTCAAGAC
>CAIUOG010000032.1 GCA_903900705.1 uncultured Acidobacteriia bacterium | reverse complement strand
GTCTGAGAGGTTCACTCCTGGTAAGGCCAGATAGCTCAGCTGGTAGAGCAGCGGACTGAAAATCCGCGTGTCGGCGGTTCGATCCCGTCTCTGGCCACCACCCTTCCTCCTCTTCCGCATAATCCATCCAGACAATCTTCGTTTGTGTAGTCCCGTTTTTTTGTCTCCTGAAAAGCGTTGGCCCTTGCGGGTGGCAACTGCCGTGATGGCAACCGCCGCCCGCAAGGGCCTTCCTGTTAACCGCTTCGCCGTCAGAACTGAAAGCGAACCGCGACCTGCCCGGTCCGGCTGCCGCCGAAATCGGCTGCCCGGGCCGAGGTAATCTTGCCGAAGCTGCCCGACGTGATGTTCAGGTTCGGATCCGCGAGGTTGGTGTGGTTCAGAATGTTGGTGAAGGTGGCTTCCACGCCGGCCCGCAGGCGTTCGTTGATGCGGAAGTACTTCGCCAGCCCGCTCGAAAGGTTGACGGTTCCGGGACCTTCAATGATCCCGACGCCTGCGTTGCCGAAGCGACCGATCGGAGCCAGATCCCTGGCCGGGTTCACGCCGATGCCGCAGTTGAACTGCAGCGCCCCGACGCTCTGCCCCGCACAGACAAAGGCGCTGCGCGTAATCCAGTTATCGCGATTCTGGTTGCTCGGAATCGCATTGGCAACGATGTCCGGGCGCTGCGTGCGGTAGGTGCCCGAACCGGTGCCCGAGGGGTCGTAACCGGAGCCTTCGACAGGCGTCATGTAGGGGCCGGACTGGGCGGTGAAGATACCGCTCCACTGCCAGCCGCCGATCACCGCATCCACAAAGCGATTGGCGTTGGCGGCGAAGGCGCGACCGTGGCCGAAGGGCAATTCGTAGAGATACGAACTGATCAGGCGGTGGCGGCGCGTTGCATAGTCGTTCCCGCGGTTGGCGGCCCGGTTGAGCGAATCCATCACGCGGCCGTTACCGGTTTCATCGCCGAACCCGGAGGGGTTCGGGCCGCCGGTATCGTTCAGGTTCTTCGCAAACGTGTACGCGGCGGTGAAGCTGAGGCCGCGATGGAAGCGGTGGTTCACCTCAATCTGCCCGGCCTGATAGATCGCGTTGCCGCCGGTCACCCGGCTCTCAATTCGGCCCCAATACGGAAACGGGCGGCTCTGGAGCGGTTGGTTGACATAGAACTGGGTCGAGTAGAGCGACTGGTTATCGTTCGGGGCCCAGGGCAACTGGGTGGACTTCAGGCCGATATAGCTGACCCGCACGCCCGTGTCGTAGCCGACATTGCGATCCACCGTAAACGACCACTGCATGGCGTAGGGGTTCTTGAAATCGATGGCATTCGCGGTGCCGAAGTAATTGGTGCCGTAGCCGCCCGCGCTGACGCCGGTGCCGCCTGTGGTGATGTTGGGCCAGGCGAAGAGCGGCTGACCGTTCGAACCCTGGTTGGTGAAGGTGCGGACGTCCGTCTGCGCGGTGCCGGTGAGCGAATAGAATACCGCGCCCCGGATGGGCATCTGGAACATGCCGAAGCTGCTGCGAACCGAGGTCTTGTCATCCAGCCGGTAAGCAATGCCAAGGCGGGGATAGAAGTTCCAGACGTAGTCTTTGCGGAGGCCTTCCGGCAGGCCGGCCTTTTGCGCCGTAACAAACGGAGTGCAGGGCACGCCGGGGATGCCGGCAAGCGTGTTTGCCGGCAGATTCGGAGTGCCCGGGCAGGCATTCACGCCCAGCAGCAGGCCCGGCGCAAGAACCGAGGCCGCAACCTGGCTGGAGGGGTAGATCACCCGTCCGGTTTTCGGCACCGAAGTATCGAAGTTGCCGATGTAACCAGCCTGATCCTGGAACGGCGGAATGTGCTGCCAGCGGACCCCGTACTCCACCGTCAGACGGTTATTAACGTGGAAGCTGTCCTGAATAAACGCGTGGTATTCCCAGGAGCGGCCGTCGTTGTCCTGTAGCACGTTATCGATGGAACTGGTGAGCGGAGTGCCGAGCAGGAAATCGGCGAAAGCGTTGCCGCTGAACGCGCCGGTAAAGTTGTACGTTCCGAAGTTGTCCGCGCCGCTGAAGCCGAGCGCCGTCTTCGAACGGTTGCCGCGGATATCCACGCCCGCTTTCAGGGTATGGCGGCCGAACACATAGCTCAGGTTGTCGTTGAACTGCCAGTTGGCGTAGGTATTGCTCGATTGCGTACGGTCTGAGGTAATACCCGTGAAATTGCTGATGTCCACTTCCGGCAGCCCGTTGAAGGGCAGCGGGGGGAGACCGTTGAATCCCAGCCCTTTGGTGAACGAAACGCCGTCGAAGCTCGCGAAGTTGCTGTTCTGCAGTTCGGTCGAGTAACCGAAGCGGAATTCATTGATCAGGTTGGGGCGCAGAACGTAGTTGTGCGAAACCACCAGCGACCGGTCCTGCGGGTTGGAGTTCACCTGGTCGATCAGCAATGAGGAGGGGCTGATGGTCGTCGCGTCCTTGCGGGAGTAGCGCACGAACATGCTCTGCTTCGCGTTGATCACCTGGTCGAAACGAAGGTCCAGCTGATTGCCCGGCGTATCCGCGGTTTTATTCGTCACGTAGTTGACGGAATGAAACGTGGTCGTGTTGCCGAAGTTCGCCTGCGGATAGAACTGCGTCAGGAGCTTCGTGGCAATGGTGCTGATGCGGGAAACCGGAATCACGTTGCCCGGGAAGGGCCCGGCGCCGGTGGGGTCCGCAACAGCGCCAGGTTCCTTACTGAAATCCCCGGTGCGCATGGAAGACGTGGGAACCGAGTTCTGAATCACGCTCTGGCGCGGATACTGGCGGTTCTCATAGTCGACAAAGAAGAAGCTTTTGTTTCGTCCGTTATACACTTTCGGAATCCAGACCGGGCCGCTGGCGGAGAAGCCGGCAAGGTTCACTTCCTTGGCGGGCTTCGAAACAGAGCCGTACGGAGTGGAGTCGAAATCGGAATTCTGGTAATACCAGAAACCCGTTCCATGGAACAGGTTGGAGCCGCCGCGCGAGATGGCCGTTACGTCGCCCACGCCCGCGTATTCCGCGTTGTTGCCCACGCCCTGCACCTTGATTTCAGCCACCGCTTCGGCTGACGGGAACACATTGGCGATCACGCCGCCGCCGCGCGGGTTCTGCACGGTAAGACCATCCACCGAGTAGCTCGCCTGGCCCGGCAGCGCGCCGTTAATGGAGAAACTGGCGCTCGAAGGACTGCTGTTGTCGCCCTGCACGCCGGGCAGCGTCGCAATCAGCTGAAAAACACTGTTTGATGCCGAGGCGCGGTAGTTGACCGGGAGGTTAACCACGCGTTCATTGCCGATGGCGGAGGCGACGGCGGCGGTGTCGGTTGCGATGACGCCCGTGGTTTCCGTCACATCGATATGCTGTTCCACCGCGCCCACCTGAAGACTGGCGTCCAGGCGGACCGTCTGCCGTGCCGCCAGACGGAGCCCGTCGGCAACGAAGTTCTGAAAGCCCGGCGCGGAGATCGTCACGCGATAGGTCCCCGGTTGCAGGTTCAGGGCTTCGTATTGACCATCGGTCGAGCTTTTGGTCTGGTGTTCCGTGTTCTGATCGACGGACTGCAGTTTCACCGCCGCGCCGGAAATGACGCTTCCCCCGGGGTCACGGACGGTACCGAGAATGGTGCCGAAAGTAGACTGCGCATGAAGAAAAGCAGCGCTGAGACACAGGTATGCCGCAAGGGCGAAAGGCTGGAATGTTTTCAAGAGTAGTGTAATCCCGTCCACAGGCTAGCGCGGGCATGTGACACTGGCGCAACAAACAGGCTGAAAATCGATGACAAACGCCGAAAACGCCTACCCGCTTCAAAGTCAATGAAAAGAAAGGCATGGAACTTCCAGTTGCGCTGAAATCAGTGGCATCCGGGAGCCGTCGCGTTTCGCTCTTCCCTTTTCATGTAATATTGTCGGTGCATGATGCGTCCATCCCTCGTTGCTCCCGTTCGGAGCCACGATTTCCGCGTCTGAAAAGAATCTTCGAAGGAGAGCAACCAAAACCATGGCAGTCTATTCAGTGACCGTGAACGGCGTGAAGACGTCGCTGACGGCAGACGATCCAAACACCCCCTTGCTTTACCTGCTGCAGGAACAACTGCAGCTGATGGGTCCGAAATACGGCTGTGGTCTGGGCCAGTGCGGCGCGTGCACCGTCCTCGCCAACGGCCAGCCCATCCGCTCCTGCATCACGGCGGTTGCGGACGTTGCCGGCATGACGCTCCTCTCCATCGAAGGTCTGGGCACCACCGCCAACCCGCATCCCCTCCAGCAGGCTTTTATCTCGCAGCAGGCCATGCAGTGCGGCTATTGCCTCAGCGGGCCCATGCTCTACGGCAAAGCCTTCATCGATGCCAACCCGGGCGCCACGGCGGACCAGATCAACGCCGCCCTGGGCCAGACGCAGCTGATCTGCCGCTGCAACTCCTATCCGCGCATGCTGCACGCACTCGCGCTCTACGCACAGGGGAAGACCGCATGAGATTTGAAAACCTTTTCCGCCGGCTCGATGAGAGCCGTATGACGCCCGAAGCGAAGCAGGCGCTGGAAGACAGCGGCTTCGGCGCCTCCCGTCGCGATCTTCTGAAATCCGCCGGCGCTCTGGTCGTCGGCTTTGCCGCCGCCGGCGCTTCCGTGACGAAGCTGGCCGCGCAGAGCCCCATTAACCCCACCGGACTCGTCGACGCCACCAAAGTGGACTCCTGGGTTTCCATCGCCGCCGACGAAAGCATCACCATCTACTCCGGCAAATGCGAGTTCGGCCAGGGCTTCTCCACCGTCCAGCTCCAGCTCGCCGCCGAAGAGCTCTTCGTGCCCATGAGCCGCGTGAAACTGATCTTCTGCGACACCGGCTATACGCCCGACCAGGGTGTCACCTCCGGCAGCCAGTCCCACATCGCCGAATTCGGCCCCGGCGGACTTCGCCAGGCGCTCGACACCGCCCGCGACGCCATGCTGCAACTCGCCGCGCAGTGGTTCGACACCACTGCCGACCAGCTGACCATCGCGAACGGCGTCATCTCCCTGAAGTCCGACCCCACGCAGAACCTCAGCTACGGCCAGATTGTGCAGGGCGAGCGCTTCAACCTCGTGCTGAACAGCGCGGCCATTCCCAAGGACCCGCACACCTACACCGTCCTCGGCACCAGCGTGCCCCGCGTGGATATCCCGGCCAAGGCCACCGGCCAGTTCCAGTATGTGCAGAACGTCCGCGTCCCCGGTATGCTGCATGGCCGCCCGGTTCGTCCACCCGCCATCGGCGCGAAAGTGCTGAATGTGGATAAGAGTTCCGTCGCCGGCATGCCTGGCAATCCCCAGGTTGTCGTGGTGAAGGATTTCGTCGGCGTTGTTGCCGATACCCAGTGGCACGCGGTTCAGGCCGCCGCCGCGCTCAACGTCACCTGGTCCGCCGGCACTCCCCTGCCCGACCAGGCGTCCTTCTACACCTGGCTCACCCAGCAGGCTTCAGCCGACTCGCTCACTCTCGATTCCGGCGACACCGCCACCATCATCAGCGGCGCAGCCAAAAGCTTCAGCGCCCAGTATCTGCATCCGTACCAGATGCACGCCGCGATGGCGTCCTCCTGTGCGGTCGCCGATATCCGGGGTGGCACAGGACCCAAGGCCTATGGCCGGATCTGGTCCGCCACACAGGGCGTCTATCCACAGCGCGACAGCGTCGCGCTGCTGCTGGGAATCCCCAACGCCAACATCCGGGTCATCTTTGTCGAAGGCTCCGGCTGCTATGGGCTGAACGGCAACGATTCGGTGAGCTATGACGCCGCGCTCATGTCCCAGGCCGTCGGGAAACCCGTTCGCGTTCAATGGCAGCGCAAAGATGAAAACGTGATGGGCGAGAACTACGGCGCGCCGTACGTGATCAACCTGCAGGCCGGCGTGGATGCCAACGGCACACTGGTCGGCTGGAACTATGAAGCCTGGACGGCCAGCCGCGGCAACCGCCCGAACGCCACCACGCCCGGGAACATTCTCACCGGCTTCCTCGCCGGCTACCCGTCCCCGGTGCCGACGCCCGCCAAGGCCACACAGCCCACCTCCTATAGCAACAACGGCAATTCCATCTGCAACTACCTCGCTGGTTCGGTGGCGGGCAAGCCGGCGGCGGGAACCGGTACGGTGAACAGCGGTAAGGTTCTCACTCACTCCGTCGCCTCGCCGTTCTTTACCGGCCCCCTGCGTTCGCCGGCGCGCCTGCAGAACACCTTCGCCAATGAATGCTTCATGGACGAGATCGCCGCTTCTCTCGGCCAGGATCCCATTCAGTACCGCCTCCGCCACCTCACTGACCCCCGCCTCATCGCGGTGATCAACGCGGCGCAGCAGGCCTCTCTCTGGGACACACGGCCTTCCCCCAAATCCCAGATCCCCTTCGGCGCCGTGTCTGGCCGCGGCATGAGTTGCGTTCTTTATGAAGGCAACAACGGTTATTCCGCGCTGGTGGCCAACGTGACGGTGGACCTGAACACCGGTATCGTGACCGTGACGAAACTGACCGCCTCCGTGGAGAGCGGACCGGTTTCGAACCCCGATGGCATGATCAACCAGACCGAAGGCGGCATCCTGCAATCGCTCAGCCGCTGTCTCATGGAGCAGGTGAACTGGAATTCCTCCCAGGGCATCATCACCTCCACCGACTGGAACCGCTACCCCGTCGTCCAGTGGGGCCGGCCGATTCCCCAGATGAAAACCATCGTCATCAACAACCCGAACGTCAGCCAGACCGGCGCCGGGGAACTCGGCATCACGCTGACGCCTTCCGCCATCGGCAACGCCATTTTTGATGCCCTTGGTGTCCGGCTGCGGCAGATTCCTTATACTCCGGCTTCTGTTCTGGCCGCAATCGCATCGAAAAAATGACGATCCATCGCGTACCGCCCGTCCGCCTTTCCAAAGGCGGGCGGGTGGTCCTCTCACTTCTTGCGACGGCGCTGTCCGTGGGCGCGCAGTCCGCGCCCCGGGCGGTGGTCCCGGTCGTGACTTCCATCGTGAACGCCGCCACCGGGGAACCGAACATCACTTCCGGAGGCTGGGCCACCGTCTATGGCTCCGGCTTCATCTGGAGCAGCACCGGCTACACGCGTCCCTGGCTGCCGTCGGATTTCATCAACGGGAATCTCCCGTTCCAGCTCAACGATATCGGCGTCAAATTCAACGGCATCCCCATGTATGTCGCGTTCATCAGCCCCAATCAGATCAACGTCCTGATTCCGGATGATCCGACCATCGGACAGGTCGCCGTCGGCGAGGCCGGCCAACTCGACCAGAGCAACATCATTCTCGTGAACAAGGTGCAGTACTCGCCCGGACTGTTCCCGTTCACCCCGCGGTACCCCGCCGCCGTGCATCTCGACGGCTCGTACTGCGGACCCGCCAACCTTCTGCCCGGCGTGACCACCACCCCGGCGAAACCCAACGAAACGATTGAGCTTTATGGCACCGGCTTCGGCCCCACCAATCCAAAGATCGATTTCAGCAAGCTCTTTTCCACGCCCGCTCCCATCGCCCAGACAGTAACCGCAACGGTGGGCGGTGTGGCGGCAAAAGTGAGCGGCTACCTGGTCAGCCCCGGCCTGTACCAGTTCAATCTGACGGTACCGAACCTGGGAGACGGCGATGCCCCGGTGGTTCTGACCGTGGCCGGCCAGAACACCCAGGGCGCCATGAACCTCGCGATCCGGCACTGATCCCGAAAACCGAACGCCGTTTAGCGCGAAACCAGTTCGAATTCCCCGGTCTTCGCGGTGTTTTCAAAGAAAGCCAGCACCTTCGCAATGTCCTGAGGACCGTACTCGGCGCTCAGGGCATTGCGGATATCCAGCACGCTCCGTTTCCCGTCGGCGAACCCGCGCATCTCCATCGTGTTGTACTGCTGGCGGGAAGCCTCGGCGCGATCCACCGGAGCCGCCGGCGCACCGCCCGCGGCAGCCGCCACGGCTCCACCCCCGCCACCGCCGCCAAAGCCCGACGGCGCGGCCTTCTTGCGCACCGGCACCAGCTTCGCCGCCCGCGCCGCCTCTTCACTCAGCGCCGGAACCGCCGTGCTCACGCCCATCGCGCCCGCATAGGCCTCCAGGCGCGCCATGTCAGAACTTTGCCCCGTCTCCGCAAACGTCTTCGCAAGGGCCGTAATCTTCGCCTTCGTCCCGGCGTCCAGCGCCAGAATCTCCGCCGACCGGATCGCCTCCGCCTCCCGCACATAAGACTGCGCCACCAGATTCCGCGCCTCCGCCATGGAACCGCCCTCACCCACCATTTGCAGCGCCAGACCCAGTTGCACTCCGGCCCGCGCCGCGGCATTCCCCACCGTGACTTCCGCAATGCGCAAAGCGCTGTTGCCGCCCGCGTTGGCAATGCTGCTCAGCGTCGCCACACCAATCAGCGCCACCCGTTTCAGCTGCGTGGGGTCGGCATTGTAAGCCCGGTCCTCACTGGTGTGATAGCCCACATCCGGCCAGTTGTTAAACAGCACCGCCGGCACGCCAAACCGCAGGAACGCCGAGTGATCGCTCGACCCGTAATGCTTGTCGATATTGAAGTAAAACGGGTCATGCGTGCCCTGCGGATCCAGAATCGGATACCGGAAGCTGTACGCCACGCTGCGGTTCTGCACCTTCTCCCGGTTTGTATCGCCCACGTATTCAAAGAACTGTTGCGGCACTTCATTCACAAAGTGGTTCAGCGAGTACGGCGTCCGCATCAGGTGCAGGCTGTTATGGTTCTTCGTCACATCCTCACCCACCATGTCCATGGAGATCGCCGCCACCATCCGTTTCGTCTCTTCGGGATAACGATCCAGATAGGCCGTGGTCCCCTGAATCTCCGGCACCCACAGGAAACGCACCGTGCGTTTCGGACGCGGCAGCACGCCGTCATCAATCAGCTTCTTCCACGCCCGCGCCACTTCAAGCGCCGTCGCGCTGCCGGACGCGTCATCCAGAGCGCCCTGCTTCGCAATGCCTTCGAACAGATGTCCCGTCATGGCGATTTCCTGGTCGGATTCGCCATTGCCTTTGATCACGCAGGTGGGGACCTGCATCTCCGCGTCATACTCGGTCGCCTGCACCAGCGCCCGCACCGTCAGCGTTTCGTGCTGCTCCAGCCGCTCCGCCAGTTCGAGGCCCAGCCGCTGCGACAGCACAATGCCGAACGTGGTCTTTTGATTCGCGCCACCACCGCCGCGCCCGCCACCCAGATTCATCCAGGCCACTTCATCGGGATGCTCCACCGGCTTACCCGTCTGGTTCGCGAACGACACCACGCCCGCCGCGCCGAACTCGCGCACCGCCAGGTTGTGCACAGCGCCCACCGCGCCGCTCGCCAGCACAATCTTCCCGGCGACATTCTTATCCGCGTAGTCTTTCTTATCGAGCCCCTTGCCCACCCACACCAGTTCCGCCGTCACATCCGCCGACTTGCTCCCCGGCGCGAGCGACGCCGCCACGTCCCGGTAACTCATCACCAGCCGCTTCGAATCCTTGTTCAGCAGCCACAGTTCGCCCTTTTCGCCATCCCAGGTCTTCGCCGGCAGCTTGAAGCGCTCAATGTGGACGTCCTCCAGGTTGTACTGTTTTGCCATCTTCTCGATGTAGGCGGCCTCCCGGTAAGTCGTCTTATACTCCTCCGGCAGACGGTCATGCTCGTAGCCTGCCAGTTCCAAAATGTGCTGGAACGCCAGCGTGCCGCTGACCTCATTGGCGATGGCTTCCAGCGTCGCCTGCGGAATCAGCGTCTTCGGATTCGGCTCATCCTGGGCGCACAGAGCGCCGGCCGAGACCAGGGACAACAGCGAAAGTACAAGAGCGCGGGACATTTGCCAAACAGTATCGCAGATGGTGCCCTGGTGGCCTGACCAGGCCGAACCGTTAGAATGGTGGCTCTGGTGAACGAACCCCTCGGCTGGATCACGCTCGGCCTGCTTGCCCTCACCGCCGCCCTCTGGAAGGGAGCGCATGAACGCGCGCGCCTCCGCACCGGACTCGGCTTCCTGATTCTCTGGATCCTGCTGCGTGTCTGCGTGGCCTTCTCCATGGGCTGGCTTCCGGAAGCGAAGGTCGTCGCCGTCGCCTCCGTCGCCCTGCTCCAGCTCGCCGCGCTGCAGGTCGCGGTGGTGCTGCTGTTCGATTTCATTCTGCGCCGCATCCACCTGCCGAAATTCGTCAGCGAGATTGTCATTGTCGGCGGCTACCTCGCGGTCATCCTGAATCTGCTCTACAAACTCGGCGTCAACGTCCAGGGCATCTTCGCCACCTCCGCCGTGGCGGCCGCCGTGGTCGGCCTCGCGCTGCAGGACATGCTCGCCAACATCGCCGGCGGCATCGCGCTTGAACTGGAAGGCGGCATCCTCGTGGGCGACTTCATCCGCTGCGGCGACACCGCCGGCTGGGTGCAGCACGTCCGCCTCCGTCACACCGCCATCATCACCGCCGATGGCAATACCGTCATCCTCCCCAACAGCCACCTCACCCGCTCACCCGTCGACATCTGCGCCAAGCTCCACCGCCACTTCATCCCGATCACCATGCCCTACAGCGTGAATCCCCAGGAAGTCATCGACTCGGTGGAATTCGCGCTTCGCAAGTCGCCGCCGCCGGGCGTCGCCGCCGATCCCCCGGCTCAGTGCCTCGTGCAGGAAATGACGCCGGGCCACATTCGCTACGTGGCCTCCGTCTGGCTCACCCAACCCGGCCGCGAGCCCCTCGCCATCTCCGCCGTGAACGTCCGGCTCTTCTTTGCGCTGCAGCGCGCGGGCATCCCCGCCGCGGAAATCACCAACGTTTTGGAAATGAAGTCCGGCGGCGCCGCCATTCCGGAAAAACTCAACCCCGTTGACGTCCTGCGCCGCACCCCCATCCTGCGCCTGCTCTCCGATCAGGACCTCTTCGAACTTGGTTCTTACCTGCACCACCTTTCCTTCGCGCCGGGCGAGCACATCATCCGCCAGGGCGAAGAGGGCGCTTCCATGTACTTCATCGTTTCGGGCAGCGTCGGAATTCTCTACCGCTCGTCCGATGGCGCGGAGCGCCAGTTCTCCATCATGGAGACCGGCGATTTCTTCGGCGAAGCCTCCCTGCTGACCGGTGAACCCCGGGGCGCAAGCGCCGTCGCCCAAACCCGCGTGGAGTGCTGCCGCCTCGATAAACAGGGCCTGCAGGGGATTCTGGCGCGCCGCCCCGAACTCGCCGAAGACATGTCCGTCGTGGTCGCCCATCGCCAGATGGAACTGACGATTTTGCGGGAACAACTGGATCTCGAAACCGCCCGCAGCCGGGAAGCGGAGAACCAGACGCAGCTCCTCGCCCGCATTCGCCGTTTTTTTGCGATTAAAGGCTGACCCGCCCCCCGTACTACACCAACTTAAACGCTTGCGACCGAAAAGCGAAAGTGGCACTATCTACTTTGGCACCCCAATCCGCCCGCGAAGATACGGAAAAACGGCTCGCGAACGAAGTCGAGCGGGCCAGACTCCGCCTCGCCGACGGTTCCGGAACGATGGAAGAATACGAGGCCGCCCTGCGCGCCTTCAGCCATTTCGTCGTCCCGGAAGAACCAATTTCCAGAAACTCCTGGGAACACCCCAACCGTAAAGACCAATAGCCCGCGATTTCCGATAAGATGATCGGGTGGCTCTCCCTCTCCGCGTCCTCGCCGTAACCGCCCTGGGCGTTTTCTTTCTCTCCACCGGCACGCCGCAACCGCCGCAGCCCCCGCAAAAATCGCTCACCGACCGCTACTGTATTTCCTGCCACAGCGAAAAGACCAAAGCCGGCGGACTGGTACTCTCCACCATCGCCGGTCAGCCCGCCACCGCCCATTCGGACGCGTGGGAAAAAGTCATCCGCCGCCTGCGTGCCCGCTCCATGCCGCCCGCCGGACTTCCCCGCCCCGATGAAGCCGGCTACACCGCCGCCATCGCCTCCCTCGAATCCGCCCTCGACCGCCAGTACGCCGCCAAACCGAACCCCGGTCGCACCGACACGTTCCGCCGCCTCAACCGCACCGAATACCACAACTCCATCCGCGATCTTCTCGCGCTCGACGTCGACGTCACCACCCTGCTGCCCGGCGACGATTCCAGCCACGGCTTCGACAACATCACCGTCGGCGAACTCTCCCCCACGCTGCTCGAACGCTACCTCGCCGCCGCGCAGAAAATCAGCCGTCTCGCCCTCGGCAGTCCCGTGAAAGCGGTCGGGGGCGAAACCATCCTGCTCCCGCCGGACCTCACCCAGGAAGATCATTTCGATGAGCTCCCGCTCGGCACCCGCGGCGGCGCGGTGACCCGCTACACCTTCCCGCGGGACGCCGACTACGAAATCACTCTGCGCCTCGCCCGCGACCGCAACGAAACCGTGGAAGGGCTCAAAGGCGTCCACCAACTGGAACTCACGCTCGATGGCGAGCGCCTCCAGGTCTTCACCGTCCAGCC
>CAIUOG010000031.1 GCA_903900705.1 uncultured Acidobacteriia bacterium | reverse complement strand
GAAATCAGTGACAAGGCGCTTTCGAACCTCGCGTCACTCCGTCATCTCGAAAAGCTCGACCTCACCAGCACCGACCTCACCGATGAAGGGCTCCGCCAACTGACGCCGCTGACCACCCTGCGCGAACTCCAGCTGAATCATGATCGCCTCACGGACGAAGGCCTGAAGCTCCTTGCGCCCATGCGGCAACTCGAACGGCTCGAATTCTTCCGCACCCGCCTGACCAGCGCCGGCATGCCCGCCCTCGCGGCGCTCAAAAACCTCAAGGCGCTGAAACTGGATTACACGTCCGTGAACGACCAGGGCCTGGAGGCGCTCAAAGATCTGCCACTGCGCGAACTCAGCCTCGACACAACCGGCATTACCGACAAGAGCCTGCCGGTGCTGCGGGCCATGACCAGCCTGCGCAGCCTGAACCTCTATCACACGTTTGTGACGGAGAAGGCGATGAACGAACTCAAAGCAGCCCTGCCCGACTGCCGGATTGTTTTCGACCGTGATTCAGCACTACCCGCCCGGAGGCCGAAATGAGAACCAGTTTCCTGCTTTTCCTGAGCGCCCTGTCGCTGCTTGCCGCCGATCCGAAGCAGGCCGATATCCAGTGGATCACCGACCTCGGCGGTACCGCCATCCGTGACACCCAGGGTCGCGTGACCGGTGTGAGCCTGCGCGGCGCATGGCTCGGCGATACCGATCTCCGGCGGCTCACCGAGTTGCCCGACCTGAGCTATCTCGACCTCTCTCTGACCCACATCACCGATCAGGGCATGGCCGATCTGAAGGGTCTGCGCGGCATCACCGAACTGAGCCTCTACTTCTGTGAATACGTCACGGACGAGGGTATCTCCGCCATTAAAGACTGGAAGAAGCTGCGAAAGCTCAATCTGCACGGCACCAAGGTGGGCGATACCGGCCTTGAACACATCTCGGGAATCGCATCCCTCGAAGTCCTGAACGTGGGCTCAACGCTCATGACGGACGTCGGCCTCGAACGCCTCACCATGCTCACAAAGTTGAAGGAACTCACCATGGGCGGCAACGAACTGGGCGACGCCGGGCTGCAGGCGCTGCGGCAGATGCCGGGCCTGACCTACCTTGACCTCAGCGGACGGCAGGGCACCGATAAGAACGTCTGGACTATCGCCATGTCAGACGTGGGCCTTGAAGCCGTTCTCACGCTGAAGGACCTGCGCGAACTTCGGTTTGCCTGCAACTCCGTCGGCGTTGGCATCGAAGGCACCCGGTTGGGCGAGATCAGCTTTCTGACCGTGACGCCCAAGTGGATCGAAAAGATCGGCGCGGGCCTGCCGAAGCTGGAACGGCTGAAAGTGCAGGGCTGCGGGCGCGTGGACGATGAGTCCGCGAAGACACTCGCCGCCATGAAGGCGTTGCGCGAAGCCGACCTTCAGGGCACCGCGGTTACAGAGAAGGGTGCGGCGCTGTTGAAGGCCGCGCATCCCGGCATGGTGGTCTTCTTTGGCCCGTGGGAAGGCAAATCCGCCAACTACCGGAACAATTAGAGCGGGTCTTACGGCACCAGCCCCGGCGCAACGTACGCATAAAACAGCACCATCACGCCGATCACAGACGCCAGGAATACGCTGTGCCGAATCGTGAACTGGAACAGCCGCGATTCATCCTCACGCGCCATGTTCGTCGCTGCCGACGCCACCGCGATGCTTGCCAGACTCACCATCTTGCCCATCACGCCGCCCGCCGAGTTTGACGCCGCCATCAGCACATCGCTCATCCCCAGCCGGTTCGCCGTCACCACCTGCAGATTGCCGAACAGCGCGTTGGCGGACGTATCGCTGCCCGTCAGAAACACGCCCAGCCAGCCCAGCAGTGCGCTGAAAAACGGGAATGACGCGCCGGTCGCCGCAAAGGCCAGACCCAGCGTCCCGGTCGCGCCCGAGTAGTTCATCAGAAACGCCACCGCCAGCACAATCGCCATCGTCAGTTCAGCGGAAACCAGTTGCCTGAACGTCTCGCCCACCACCTTCGCGAAGCGCCCCGGGCTCAGCTTCAGCAGAAACGCGCTGATCACCGAAGCGATCAGGCAGCCCGTGCCGGCCGCGGACAACCAGTTGAAATTGAAAATCGCCGCATATGCCCCCGCCTTTAGCACCGCCGGCGGCACACGCGCGATTTCGTTGTGCAGCATCGGCCATTTGATCGGGATCGAATACTGATTCAGCACCGCCAGCACCGGTTTCGCGCCCCATAACAGCACCACCACCACCAGCACCAGGTACGGGCTCCACGCCCACAGCAGTTCCGACGTGCCGTAGCGCGGCACACTCACCTGCTGTGCCGTTTCCTGCTCGCCCTTCAGCGTGAAATTGTCACTCGGCTTCCAAACCTTCAACAGGATCACCAGCACGCCCATGGTCACCAGGCTTGCCGCAATATCCGTCAGTTGCACGCCGATGTAATTCGACATCACAAACTGCGTCGCCGCGAACGCCACACCGCACGCAATCGCGCCCGGCAGCACGCCCTTCAGCCCCTTCCAGCCGCCGATCACCGCCACAATATAGGCGGGAATGAACATCGAGACCGGCGCAACAATCCGCCCCACGCCGGCGCTCAGCCGGTCCAGCGGCAGCCCCGTAATACCGGCCAGCGTCACCACCGGGATGCCGATGGACCCGAAGGCCACCGGAGCCGTGTTGGCCAGCAGGCAGATGGCCGCCGCGAAGAACGGCGAGAAGCCCAGCCCCGTCAGCATCGCCGCCGCAATCGCAATCGGCGTCCCGAAACCCGAAGCGCCCTCCAGAAACGCGCCGAACGCAAACGCAATCAGCAGCGCCTGCATCCGCCGGTCGTCCGTCAGATGGCCCAGTGAATTCTTGATGATTTCGAACTTCCCGGTCTCAAGCGTGATGCGGTACAGCAGAATCGCGCCGAATACAATCCAGCCAATCGGAAAGAGCCCGTAGCAGGCTCCATAGGTGATCGCGCCCACCAGATTCCGCACCGGCATGCCATACACGCCCACAGCCACCAGCGACGCGGCAACCAGCCCCGAAAGCGCCGAGATCAGCGCCGGTTTGCGCAGCACACCCAGCAGCAGCAGCAACACAAAAATCGGGATCGCCGCCAGCAAAGCGGAAATCGGAAGACTGCCTGCAATCGGAGCGTAGTTATGTTGCCACATGGAGTCCAAATATATCTCACGGTCCCTCCGGACCGGGCTGATCCCGGCTTAGACTGGTAAAGATGTCCTTCCACGCCAAATCACTTTCGCTCTGCCTCTTCGCGGTCGCCACCAGCCTCTTCGCAGGGGATGCCTCCCCGCGCGGCCACTGGTCCGGCACCATCGACACCCCCAATCGCCAGATGAAGGTAGAGGTCGATCTCGACAAACCCGGCAAAGACTGGATTGGCACGCTCTCCGTACCCGAACAGAACCTCCCCGGCATCACCGTCGACCAGATTGTGGTGGATGCGGAGAAGCTTTCTTTCCGCGTGAAAGGCGTTCCTGGAGCCGAGCCCGTCGTCTCCGGCGCGGTTTCCGCCGATGGTCAGTCCATCACGGCCAGCCTGAGCACGCCCCAGGGAGCGTTCCCGGTAAAACTCACCCGCACCGGCGATCCGAAGATTGAAATGACGAAGCCGAATCTGCCGGTCGCCGCCGCCTTCACCGGTAGCTGGAACGGCACCGTCGAAGCAGGCGGGCAGACCATGCGCCTGAACCTGAAACTCTCCAACTCCGGCGACACTTCGAGCGCCGTCATGACCAGCATCGATCAGGGCAACGCGCAGATCTCCGTCGACACCATCGAGCAGAAGGACAACACACTGACCCTGAAGATCCGCATGGTCGGCGGCGAGTACACCGGCGAGATCAATGCGGACGGCACCCTGATCAAGGGAACCTGGAAGCAGGGCGCCGGCGCGCAGCCCTGCGATTTCAAAAAAGCCAGCTAAGCAACCCAGCTAAGCGACCGGGCCAGGAGAACGGGCTAAGCGAAAAGATCCGTGATCGCCTTGCCCTTGCCGTCTTTGGTGACGTAGACCGGGCGCTTCTCCACAATGAACGCCTGGTCCGCCGGGATGCCCAGCGCCCGGTAAAGAGTCGCATGCAGGTCTTCCATCGGAACAGGATTCTCGATGGTTGTGCACGGCCGCTCATCCGCCGTCCTGCCATAAAGCGTCCCGCGTTTGATGCCGCCACCGAACAGCAGCACAGACCCGGCCGCCGTGAAGTGACGGTGCATCCCGTAGTGCCGCGGCAGGCTCATCACATCCGGCGTCTTCGCCTGATCCTTCACCTCTTTGCCCACCTTGCCCTCGGTAATGGCATCCCGCCCGAACTCGCTCGCCAGAATCACCAGCGTGCGATTCAGCAGGCCGCGCTCTTCCAGATCCAGCACCAGTTGCGCAATTGGGGCATCGATCTGCTGTTTCATGATCTCCGCCCGCTCGTGACCGCTCTCGTGTGAGTCCCAGTAGCGGAACGGGACATACTCGGTGGTGACTTCCACGTACCTCGCCCCGGCCTCCACCAGCCTCCGGGCCAGCAGGCAGCCCTGCCCGAAGCGCCCGGTATTGTAGGCGTCAAAGCTCTTCTTCGGTTCCAGCGACAGGTCAAACGCCTTCGCGGAAGGCGACGTCAGCAACCGGTCCGCCGCATCGAGCGACCGCACCAGTGACTCTCTCTGGAAATCGCCGGCAAACTGATAAACCGGCTCTTTCGCCAGCAGGTCCTGATAGAGCTTCCGTCGGCTCGTAAACCGCGCCGGTCCCAGATCCGCCGGGGGTCGCACCGCGGACGCCGCATCCTGCGGGTTCTGGATCAGAAACGGCCCGTACTCCGTCCCGAGGAACCCGGCCGTATGGAAAGACTTCAGCGCCGGACTCTCCGCACCGATTTCGAGATTCTGGCCGATCGCCACAAACGGCGGCACCGTCGCATTCCTCGGCCCCAGCGTCTTCGAGATCACCGCCCCCAGATGCGGCATCGCCAGCGACTGCGGCGGGATATAACCGGTGTGCCAGTGATACTGGTGCCGCGAGTGCAGAATGAAGCCGAGGTCCGCCGCCTGAAACGTACGGATCAGAGCCCCGCGGTCCATCACCTTCGCAATGCGCTCCAGCCCCTGCGAGATCTTGATGTTGTCCACCACCGTGTCAATCGCCGGAAACGTGCTCAGCACCTTCTCGGTTCGCACGCCCGGCGCAAACGGCGTATAGCGCTTCGGATCGAAGGTTTCGGTCTGTGCCATGCCGCCACCCATCCACAGAACAATCACGGCATCCGCCGTGGCCGCCGGCGGCGTTGTGGCGGCGCGGGCCAACTCCGGCTCCACGCCCGTCAGAGCCGCCAGCGTGGCCGCCGCCGTGGTGTTCTGCGCAATGCCGCTCAGGAAGCCCCGGCGGTTCAACCGCGAATAAATGAGTTTTTCTTCGGCAGTCATGATTCCTCTAATACACCAGCTGGAATTCGGGCTTCATCAGAATGGCCCACAGTAAATCCGCAAGCGCCTCGGCCCGGACTTTACCGGAAACCGTCAGCCCCGCCTCGGCCGAACGCCGCTCCTCCGCCGTGGGCGCGCGGCCCAGCGCGGAACGGAACAGGCGGTCCACTATCTCCGGAGCCGTCTTCAGTACGGGCTGGTCCGGCAACGGAGCCTCGGCGCTCACGGGCGTCAGCCTTTCCAGGTTCGGTTCTTTATCGAACACAAAGAACCGCACCTGCGGATTGATCTCCGAAGTGATGTCTTTATTCTCCAGCGCCATGCTCCCGCGCAGCTTCGTAAAGCCGCGCCCCGCAAAATCGTAAGCCAGCAAAGACGGAGTCCTGACGCGCACGCCCCCGGACGTCTCCATGCTCTCCCGCAGCCCGCCGCCATCCACCGGCTTGAGCGACGCGAGTTTCACGCTCCCCGCCGGACCCGTCAGTTCCGCATCAGCCCAGATCGCCTCCACTTTTTCGGGCGAATAAGTACCCATATCTTTGATCACCAGCCAGACCTTCGTCGCGCCCGTAACATCCACCTCAAACGGCATCGACCCGGTCTTCTGCGCCCACGTCCTGTCCACCAGCGCCGCCGGATCGGGCGGCAGTGCGCCCAACATCTTTTTGGCCCCGCGCGTCAGCCAGTGCGTCAGCGTCTCGCCATTCACCAGTTCAAGAGCCTGCAACGTGGTCGCCTGCGTCTCGCGCTCCGAATACACCTGATCGCGGATCGGCCGGCCCAGCGCGCGCGTCAGCGGATTCGCCGCCACATGCCACTCCCGGCTCGGCACGCCGGGCTTGTTGCCGGAAGGCTGATAAACATGCCAGTCGCCCGTGATGGCCCCCACCGCGTCGGCGAACTGCTCCGCCGTCAGACGCCGGACCTCCGGCCCCCGGAACACATATTCCTCCGCAGGCTCCCCCTTTTTCGGCACCGCCGGCATCTGGTAAGTCCGCGACTCCGCGATCAGCCCGATCAGCCGCTTCAGATCATAGCCATGTTCCACAAAGTCCGCCGCCAGCCAGTCCAGCAGTTGCGGACTCCACGGCTCCCCATCCATCTCATCCGGATTCTCCACCAGCCCGCGACCCACCATCCGCTCCCAGATGCGGTTCACCAGCGTGCGGGCCAGCCGCCCGTTGCGCGGATCGAGGAATGTCGCGGCAGCCGCCGCATGCCGGTCCTTCAGCGACGGCGAGGCGGGCGCGCGATCCAGTTCCGGAAACAGGAAGCCCGGCTCCGCATACTGATCCTGCGCCACGTCACAGCGGTATAACTGCAGCTTCGGTTCCTCGGAAAAATAGCTCGCCAGCGCATAGGCCTGCTTCAGCTTCCATTTGCTGATAAAGCTGTCGTGGCACGAGTTGCACTTCAGATTCACGCCCAGAAAGATCTGCGCCGTATTCTGCGCCGCCTGCATGGCCGGCGTCTGGCTCGAATTCACGGTGCCGCGCCAGTTGACGCCAATCAGGAAGCCCTCGGGATCGCTCGGCTCGGTGGGATTCAGCAGCTTCTCCACGAACTGGTTGTAGGGCGTGTTCTTTTCGAGCGCACCCAGCAGCCACGGCGTAATGCTCTTGCGCGACGCCGTTTCCGAGTAGTAATTCACCCCTTCGTCATTACGCAGCAGATCGTTCCAGAAAGAAATCCAGTGTTCCGCATACCGGGTGTTATTCGCCAGCAGCCGCGCCACCAGTTTCGCGCGCTTATCCGGCGCACGGTCCGCCAGAAACGCGTTGAGTTCCTCCGGCCGGGGCAGTAAACCCCAGACGTCCAGCCACACACGGCGCGCGAACACGGCGTCGGATACCGCGGCCGGTTCGGCAACCCCGTGCTGCTGCAAATACGCCGCCACGAAGCGGTCCGCCGGAGCGTCCCACCCTTTCCAGACCGCCGCCGGCACGTCCGGTCGCGTCAGCGTCAGCGGCGCCTCCCACTTCGGCTTCGCCGGTGCCGACGCCGGAGTGGCGCGCGCTCCCTGGTCGATCCACGTCCGCACCACCGCGATCTCTTCGTCCTTCATCGGAGGCGCGCCCAGGGGCATCTGCGGCTTTGCTTCGCCGGTCATCCGCTGGATCAGCAGACTCCCGGCGCCATTGCCCGGCTTCACCGTGGCGCCACTGCGGCCGCCGGCCAGCGTATCCTTCCACGTCCCCAGCGACAGCCCGCCTGACCGCTTCTCCTGGCTGTGGCAGATGTGGCACTTCGCCGCCAGAATCGGATGCACCTGACGATCAAAATCAATCAGCGTCTGCGCGGCAAGGCCGCCGGCGAGCGCGAGAAACAGAACCAGTGTCTTCATACCGGAAAGTACATTGTAGTCTTCAGGGAAAATCCTATAAAGGTAGCGGCCTCAAATGCCGATATCCTCAAGGCAGGTTAATATGACGTGCACTCTGCCCGAAACCCCGGAATTTACGGACTACAGCACGCCGCGATCGATCTTCAGCGCCCCGCTTTCTGAATATGAACTCGGTATTTCCGAGGCTCTTGTTCAGGAATTATTTCTGAAACACGTTTTCCAGAAAGGCAGCGGGAGCCTTTACGGCCTTGCCCGCACGCTCTGCCTGCCCGTGGAACTGGTGGAGAACGTCTTCCACCGCATGAAGACGCGGCAAATGGTCGAGATTAAGGGCATGTCGGGCGACGACTACAACTTCGTCCTGACGCATGCGGGTAAAGCGGAAGTGCAGGACCGCCTGCAGATCTCCCGCTATTCCGGTCCCGTTCCGGTGCCGCTGGCTCTCTACCAGCAGGCCGTGCGGGAGCAGGTCTTCAAAACCAGAGTCAATCGCGCCAAACTGAAAGAAGCCTATGGCGACCTCACGCTGGATCCGTCCATGCTCAACCGCCTCGGCCCGGCGCTTTCCTCCTGCAAGTCCATGTTCCTTTACGGCCCCAGCGGCACAGGCAAGAGTTCCCTGGCGGAACGCCTGCTGAGGGTCTTCAACGAGCCGATTGCCATCCCTCACGCCATTGAAGTGGATGGCAATATCATTACGGTGTTTGACCCCGCCGTACACGCGCCCGTTGCAGACCCTCCGCCGGACCGTGATCCCCGCTGGATGTATTGCTCCCGGCCCTGCATCATTGTGGGAGGCGAGTTGGTGGCCAGCATGCTCGAAGCACACCGCGAAGGCGATACCGGCAGCTACACCGCTCCCCTGCACATGAAAGCCAATAACGGCGTCTTCGTCATTGACGATTTCGGCCGGCAGCTGATCGCCCCGCGGGACCTGCTCAATCGCTGGATTGTCCCTCTCGACCGGCGCATCGACTACCTCACCATCGCCAGCGGCCAGAAATTCGAAATCCCGTTCGAAGTCTTCGTGGTCTTTTCCACCAACCTGAACCCCTCCGAACTCGCCGACGAAGCCTTTCTGCGCCGCATCCCGAACAAGATCCTCGTGGACGCCGTCGCCAACCCGGTCTTCGACGAGATCGTGCTCCGGCGCCTCGAAGCGCAGCACTGGGCAGCCGAACCCGGCGCGGCCGACTACCTCCGGGAACTCTGCAAAAACCGGGGTGGTGACCTGCGCCCCTGTTATCCGCGCGATATGTTCCGCATCATCGATTCCATCTGTACCTTCGAGGAACGCACTCCATCGCTCAATATCGCCGATATCGACCGCGCCGCCGAACTGTACTTCTGCGCCACCTGGTTGTTGTGGTGACATTGACGGAGACCGGTCGATCTGATAGCTTGCCACCTGATGACAAAGTATTCGATACTGACCGCACTCCTCGGCGCGGCAACCGTTTTCGCGCAGGCTCCGGCCCCTGGCCCTGGCCGCGCCACCTTCCAGCCCCCCATGCCGCCGGGCCCGAACCCGAACTCGCAATATCGGCTCGGACCGGACTCCATGGCCCAGGAAGGCGTTCCCCAGGGCGAAATCCGCGGACCCTTCGTTATCAAAAGTGACGTTTACCCCGGCACGCAACATACCTACTGGGTCTATGTGCCGAAGCAGTACGACCCCAAGATCCCCGCCGCGCTGATGATCTTTCAGGATGGCCAGGCCTTCAAAGACGAGGCGGGCGACATGCGGGCCCAGCATGTGATGGATAATCTGATCTACCGCCGCGAAATCCCGGTCATGATCGGCGTCTTCATCAACCCGGGCCGCACCCCGGAGCAGCCGGAGCCGAATCTGCAGGAATGGGGCGACCGCACCACCAACCGCCCGGCTGAGTACAACACGCCGGATGACAAATACGCACGCATCATCACCGAAGAGCTGATGCCCGCGCTCAACAAGGACTACAACATCTCGAAGGACCCCGAAATGCGCGGCATTGGCGGCTCCAGTTCCGGCGCCATCGCGGCCTTCTCCGTCGCCTGGGAGCGCCCCAATGAGTTCCGCAAGGTGCTCAGCAACGTCGGCAGTTTTGTGAACCTGCGCGGCGGGCACGTCTATCCGGAACGCGTCCTCGAAAGCCCGAAAAAGCCCCTTCGCATTTTCCTTTGCGATGGCCGTAATGACAACCGGGGCATCGGTCGGGGTGGCGCTTATGACGAAAAGCGGGACTGGTTCTACCAGAACGTCCGCCTCATGAAGGCGCTCACGCAGAAGGGCTATGACGTCAACTACTCGTGGAGCATGAACCTGCACGGCCAGAAGTACGGCGGTATGATCCTGCCCGAAATGATGCGCTGGCTCTGGCGCGATGGCCCCGTCTCCACAGACCCGAACGATATGACGGAACGCTCTTTCCGTCAACCCGCGGCGAAGTAGCTTAGCGGGGCAGCGCCTCAATCGCCACCATCGTTTCATCGTCGGCCCGGGAAGGCCCGCCGCGGAACGCTTCCACCGCCTGGAGAAGCGCTTCCCCCACCGCGGCGGCCGGCCCGACGGGCAGACCCCGGGCCATTTGCAGCAACCGCTTTTGCCCCAGTTGCTCGCCCGCCGGGTCGACGGACTCTATAACGCCGTCCGTATACAGCAGCAACAGGTCACCGCTTTCGAGCGCCACCGCGGCCTGGCTGTATTCCACGCCGGGAATCATCCCCAGAGGAAGGCCGGTGGCCTCCCGTGCCCCGCCGGACTCCTCCCGCAGGTAGCTCCATTCGCCGTTCGCCGCGTGATACCAAAGCGGTGGTGCGTGTCCTGCATTGGTAAACACCAGTTCCCCGGTTTCGCCGTAGTAACTCACCAGAAAAGCGGTGGCATATTCGATGTCGTCCGCGCCCGCGCCACCGAGGAAAGTGTCATTCAAATCCCGCAGCAGCACGGCATGGTCGCGGTTGTCCGCGTGCTGCCTCAGCGCATCTTTCAAGCGGTTTGCCGCCACGCTCACCGCTTCACCATGCCCGGCCACGTCGGCCACCACAACGCGGGAAAGGGCTCCACTGCTGCAGACGGAAAGGTAATAGAGGTCTCCGCCTTTACAGGAGGGTCGCAGCGGCCGGCAGCGAATCCACCCTTTCAGACCGGACAGTTCCGCCTCATAAGTGGCGTGATGATTGCCGCCCCGGATTTCCAGGCAGGCGAGTCTTTCCGGCAACTGTGACGTCATTCAGCACAGTGGATGCGGCATCCGCCTCGTCCCATTCAAAAAAGATCAGAAAAGTGGCGGAACTCGCAGCTCTATTTCGCATACACTGCCAGAGAGGATCAAAACCTATGCCAGCATCGCCCGTTACACCTTCCCCCAATGACACCCCGGCCGAGAGCATTCCGCTCCAGATCATTGCCGTGGAACTCAGCTTCGCCGCCCAGTACGTCGCGTTTGTGAAGAGCCAGAGCCAGCCGTCAGACGCCGACAAAGCCCGTGCGAAAGCACTGTTGCAGCAATGTCGCGTGGACGTCATCGCGGCGCTCGACGCGGCTGCGGTGAGCGTGGGCGTTGACCCGCTTGTCGGAGAGCAATAGCCCAGCGCTTCGTTAATGGCCGATGGACCTCGCGTAAGCCTGTACCGCGGGGTCCTTCCAGACACCCGCCAGATCCGGATCATCCCGGATCTGGTTCAGGCTGACGGCCGTCGTCATACTCGCGCGAATCAACTCGACAGCCTCCCTGCGATGGCCGGTCAATTCCCAGGCCACGGCAAGCCGGCTCCCAAAACGGGGGCGCACGGCCGCGGGGATGCCGGCAATCTCCCGCATGGCACGGTCGGCATGCCCCAGCCGCGCCTCATACTCGGCCAGATTCGCGCGCAATGAGTAATCCGTGGGAGTGGCGCTCAGCATGCGGCGGCCCATTTCGACCGCGTGCCGCAGTGCCTCCTGGCCCTTCTTTTCATTGCCCGGAGCCCACTTGCAGAACGCACCCAGATTACCCCACCACCGGTATTGGCTCGAATCCATTTCGAGGCCCGCCTCCGTTGCCGAGACAGCTTCGGAGAACTTGTGCTGATAGTAGTAGGCAAGCCCCAGACTCACCCACGCGCTGGGATTTGCTTTCAAAGTCAGCGACTTTTTCAATAATTCGACGGAATCCTCATACCGGCCCTCCGTCGTGTAAACCCCGGCGAGGCTTCGCAGAACAAGGTCGTTGCCCGGCGCCAGATCACTGGCCTTGCGGATTTCCCGTTCCGCAGGATCAAACTGATCGCGCTGAAAGTAGTAGACTCCCAGCAGAAAATGCCCATACCAATCCGTGGGACGCGCATTCGCCGCCTGGACGTAGAGCGCCTCCGCCTCGGCAAACCGTCCCAGATTCGTATAAATCCGCGCCAGTTCGCGAGGCGCATCGGCATTCGCCGGGGATAGCTTCATCGCCTTCTGCAATTCGGCAACGGCCTCGCTCTCCCGTCCGGCGCTGCCATAAACAAAGCCCAGCGTGACATGCGTCAGCCCCAGCGAGCCGTCCAGTTCCACCGCTCTTTCCGCATTGCGAACCGCCATCGCGGACCATTGCTTATCCCCGGTCGCCAGCGCCTTACGGTAGTAGGCCTCACCCAGACCGCTGTAGGCCAGCGCATATTTCGGGTCCTCCGCAATCGCCTTCTGAAATTCGCTGATGGACTGGTCCGTGTTGCCCGCCACGTCGAATCGGGCCAGCAGGCCGCGCGCTTCCAGATACGCCGAATAGGCGCCGGGCGTGCCGGAATCACCGGCCCGGATGGCGGTCGCGGTGGCCGGTTCCAGTTGGAAGTTCAGCAACTGCGCCATCACATTCACGGCCTGGTCGCGCGCCACCAGCGGATTCGCGGGATCGTACAGAAAGGCCTTTGACCCGAGTTGCCGCAGCTTCGCCGTATCCACCAGACTGAGCGTAAACTGAACGGCCTTGCCGGAGGGGATCGCGCTGCCGGTAATCGCCAGGTTCACGCCGTAAACCCGCCGGGCCTCCTCGGCGCTGCCGATCCTGCGGCGACGGATTTCGCTCGCGGGCACAGCCACCACTTTCCCCTGAAAACGTTGCACGTCGGACAGCGCGGAAGTCAGAATCTCCACCAGTCCATCGGAGACTGTACGGGTGCCCTCCCCTTCCCCGATGACCGTGAATGGGAGCACCGCCACCTGCTGTTCCGCGGGCCCCGGAACGGCCTCGTTCATCGCGCGTGACCGCAGATACCAGGCCGTGCCGCCCCCCACACCTCCCAGCAGGATGACCAGGAGTGCCGCAATGAAGGGGACTCGTCCCCGCACGCGCTTTTCGCCCGTCGGCGCGGCCAGCCCGCTGTCCGGCTGCATGACCACGGTCTGCGTGCTCTGTGAATCGTTGAGATGCCGCGCCTGTCCGCCGCCGGAACCGGCTTCGATGCGCCGCAACTCCGCCGCGAATTCCCGCGCGGTCTGCCAGCGGTCCTCGGGCCGCTTGGCCAGAGCCCTGTCCACTGCCCGGATGAGATCCTCCGGCAGTTCGGGGCGAATCGTGGTCAGCCCCGGCGGCTGGTCGAAGACGATCGCATGAATCACGGCGGTACTGTGATCGCGACGGAACGGCAGAGTTCCCGCCAGCATTTCGTACAGCACCACGCCCAGCGACCAGACATCGCTGCGCCGGTCCACCACCGCCCCCCGCGCCTGTTCCGGAGACATGTAGGAAGGCGTTCCCAGCACGCTGCCGGCATTCGTCAGCCGCGTCGCATCCGGAAGCAGCGCCAGACCGAAGTCCATGATCGAAACGTGTCCATCCGGCCCCACCATGATGTTGCCGCTCTTGATGTCACGGTGCACCACACCGCATTCGTGCGCGCATTCCAGCCCGCTTGCCACCTGAATCGCAATCCGCAGCGCATCCCGAACCGGCAGCGCGCCGTGAGCCAGCTTCCGGGAGAGCGTTTCTCCTTCGAGGCACGCCATCGCGATGAATGACGTCCCCCCCTCTTCCTCGATATCGTAGACCGGGCAAATATTGGGATGGTGAACGATGGCGGCCGCCCGCGCTTCGTTCAGAAACCGCATCCGGTCCATCTCCGTCAGCGACTCGCCCGGCAGGAACTTCAGGGCGACTGTCCGGTTCAGCCGCAGGTCCTCGGCTCGGTAAACCACACCCATGCCGCCCTTTCCCAGTTGCCCCAGGATGCGGTAGCGCGAGATGGTATCCCCTGCGTTCAACGCCCCATCCTTTCCCTATATCCCAAAATTCCCTATATCCCAAAATCGGTGAATTGCGAAGCCGCCGCCTGCGCCAGCGCCTGGGATAAACCCTTCGACACCGGGAACACGAAATTGCGGATCGCAAGCGGCGTATCGCCGCCGCCCGGAGGTCCGCCGGCGCGCTGGTATCCAAGAATGCGCATCCGGGCAGGTGGCCTCGCCACCGGAAGCGTCAGGTCCAGACTGGCTCCATCGCTGACCGCGACATTCATCATCGCGGGCTTCTCATTCAGCAGGATGTCGATGGAATCGAGACCCGTCGTCTGCACCGTCAACTGGACAGCCTTACCGTCAAACCGGGGATTAAGCGCGGACGGCGGGTCCGGGTCGTCCTCATCCCGAGGTGGCAGCGGCAGCGAAATGCCGCCGATCCGGTGGACTGGCATGGCAGCCAGCTGATCGCAGGCAAAGCCCAGCAGATCGGTCGATTCCGCCAGCACGTCCCGCAGCGTGGGACGGTGCAGCAGGTCCGGATGGTCAATCGAAACCCCGACATCCTCAATCGGTACCGGCTCAAGGTCATTCCGGTTCCTGCCCACGCGCGAGGTACGGAGGATGGCCAGCCCGATGACGGCCTTACCCGGCAGAGGCGCCAGCCCCAGATTATTCGGGGGAAGCCGCTGCAGCAGTTCATCGTGACGCCAGACGGAAGCCCCACCGCCCCCCGTGCGGCTGTCCGTGCCGATGACCTTGCCGATCTCGTTGTCCTGGAAACCGGCCGCGAAGATGTCGCCCGCACTATAAGTCAGGCCATCGATCAGCAGCACCACCGGCCCGTGGTAAATCTGGCCGATTTCGTTCGCCTGACTCGGATTCGTCAGCGGCTTGCCGATGGATAGGTGTCCGTCCGCGGTCTTCAAACCGGCCAGCGTGTCCGCGGCCCAGCGATTCAGTTGAGAGTCCTGCGAGGGGCCCACCGCCCGGAGGATTTCGACCACCTGGGGTGTGAGTGCCAGGTGAAACAGGGACGGTTCGATCCGGCGGGGAGTGAGCATTTGCAGCATTCGCTCCGCCCCCTCGATGGCGCCGCCCGTGTTGCCGCGGATGTCGAGAATCAGCCCATCCGGAGCGCTGGTTTCCATCATCACCAGAATCTGCTGAAACGCGTCCACCAGACTGGTGGCCGGGTCGGAGGCGGGGCTGAGGAACGACTTGATTCGTATGTAACCAAATCGCGCGTCGGGCCTGACGGCACTCCCTGGCGCTGAAGGTTGAAGCGCAGAGGGGTTCAGATCGTCCCCCTCGGGTCCGCCGGTGAAAGTAAAGCTGAATGTGCCAGGCAATAGGGCAGGGTCGGGTGCTGCCGAAGTGGAGTACATGCCCGTACCAGGATCGGCCCTGCAGTAAAGGGCTTCGGATGCCGAGTATGCGGTCTGCTGGTCAGGATTCATGCTGAACGCCGCCGAAGGTATCGTGTTGAGGACGCCGAGTTTGGTGCCAATCAGCCACGGCAGCGTCACAACCTTCTTTTCCTGCGCCACCACATTGTCTGCCGGCGGCGGCAGGTACTCGATCCTGACGTAAAGTTCACCCAGCCGGATCCCGTTGGTCGAGACCGGCCGCACGGTCAGACGCTGGACCCCGCGGGCGTAATTGACCTCATCGCTGTCACCCTGCCGGAGCCGCGAAGCCGCAGCGGTGGCCGCATCCATGCTCTGGCCGTTCCAGCTGAGCAAAGTGCTTCCGACTTCGAAACCCTCCACCGCCATCCCGCTGATCGCCGAGACGACATAGACCCGTTCGCCGTCAGCATCCAGATACGCGCCCACACGAAATGGAAGAAACGCAACCGCGCCCTGGTAACTCACCTGTGCGTCCTGAGTCTGGAGGCCCGGGCACGGAAACAGGTTGCCTGGCAGCACGTAGGAAGTGTGAACATCCCGAACCTGATTGAACGCCGCCAGCAATGACGTATGGAAGTCCGCTTCGGACGGTGGATTCGTGCTCAGCACCAGTGCCTTCAAAGCGTCGAGCGCAGAGAACGGGTCCGCCTGAAACCGTGCCTGTTTGTAGGGCAAATGCGGGTAAAGATGCGTCAGGAGAATGACGCCCTGGTCAATCAGCGTCAACCGGTCCTGCCGGGAGAGCGGAGCGGCTTCGGCGGCGGCGGCAAATTCCCGCAGTGAAACCGTCTCAACGCCGGCGGCATTCAGACTGGTGATAATCGCGGATTCCAGCGCGGAAGCGGTCGTCAGGGCACTCTCCGCCCCCTGAAAAGCGGCGCCGGCCAACTGCCGCAATACCGACAAGGCGGAGGGCCTCGCGGTTTCAGGCTCAGAGTTTGGATCAGGAACGGGCTGGGCGGCGGTGCTCATTTGGATTGCTCCTGGGTCCTTAAATTATAGACAGATCGAGGCAGTCGCGGAGCCACCGCAAGTCCAATCAAGTGTTAGAATTGTCGTTTCCCGTATATCTCTCCGTAGAGGATGGTGGTACAACTACTTGAAGTCATCTGGATTCCTGAAAGGCTTTCTTCTCGCAGTCACCCTCCTGCTCTCCTGCCTGATAGTCTGGGTGCGCCTCCATCCGTCCATTGACAGATCCCGCACCTATCGGATGGGCTTTGGGCGCATTGAGCCTCTTAAGAACCAGGATCAGCAGGACAAACCTTCCGGCCTTGCGGCGGGCATTGTAAAGGAAGCCGCCCGGCGCAAAGGGATCCGGCTCAACTGGGTCCACTCCAATACTCCCGGCATTCCCGCCCTCATCAACGGCGAGGCCGACCTCTGGGTCAGCATGGTGGACACGCCCGAGCACCGCCGGATCATCCACATCACCGACCCCTTCCTGATCACCGAATACAGCTTTTTCGTCCTCTCCGACAGCCCCTACAGAACCTGGACCGATCTCACGCACGCCCGCATCAGCCTTCCCAACGTGGAGATTTACAAGACACTTCTGCGGCGGGTCGCACCCGACCCGACGACCGTTACGGCTACCACCTATCGGAACGCCTGGCATTCCGTGATCGACGGTAAGGCGGATGCCGTGTTTATCGAACAGTTCAACGCCGCCGCCCTGCTGTTTGAAGGCGGCCCGCGCGAAATGCGTCCGATTTCCGTTCCGCTTCCCCGCATCAGCCTCGGCGTGGCTTCGACCTTTCCGGTCGGCCCCGTCGCCGACGAGATTCGCGAAGAGATCAAGGTGATGACCCGCGACGGCAGCCTCGCCCGTCTCTCGGACCAATGGGGCTATTTCCCCGGCCTGAGCATGGAGTCCATCGACAATCTGAACACGGAGCGCAGGGAAGAGCGGATGCTGTCGGCCGTTGCCGCGGCTGCCGTTCTCATTTTGATCCTCAGCGTCAGCCTGTTCCGCTCGCGCCGACAACAGCGCAGGCTCGTGGCTGCGGAATCCGCCGTGCGGCAAAGCGAGGCCTACTACAAGGGACTGGTGGGATTGCTGCCCGACACGCTCTACAGCGTGGATCGCACCGGGGCTCCCACGGCGCCGCTTCGCGATGGCGGATGGCGTCAAACCGATGTTGCCCTGTCCGGCCTTCTTTCCACGCCGGAGCATCTCGATAGCGTGAAGCGGGTAATCGGTACCGGCGAGATGGCAATCGGGGAACTCCGGCTTCCCTCCGGCATGTTCGTGGAATACAGGCTGATTCCCGCGCTCGATGGGAATGGCCGGGTCTCAGGCGCCATGGGAATTCTCCGCGACCAGACTGAACGGCGCCGTGCCGAGGAAAAGCAACTTGAACTGGAAGACAGACTCCGCAGCGCCCGGCAGATGGAGACTCTCGGCCGGCTCGCCGGTGGCGTCGCACACGATTTCAACAACCTGCTCACCGTCATTAACGGCTACAGTTCCCTGATTCTTGCCGATCTCGAAGGCCACCCGTCACGCGAACATGTCGTTCAAGTGGCAAAGGCAGGCGAACAGGCCGCCGAAATTACCAATCAACTGCTCACCTTCAGCAGGAAGCAGATCGTTGCCCCCGGAAGTGTGCTACTCAACGCTGTAATTGAGGATATCTCCCGCATTATGCAGCGCCTGATTGGCGATAACGTCACACTCACGACCGTGCTGGAACCTTCCCTGCGGCCCATACTCGCCGATGCCGGGCAGTTGAAACAGATGCTCCTGAACCTCGCCTCCAACGCCCGGGACGCCATGTCCGGCGTTGGAGACCTGACGATTCGCACGTCGAATCTGGCTGAAGCGCCCGCGGGCATTCCCAGTCCCTGCATTCTGCTCTCCGTCGCCGACACCGGCCAAGGCATGAACCCCGATGTTCTCGAAAAGATCTTCGAGCCCTTTTTTACGACCAAGGAGATTGGCCATGGTACCGGCCTGGGGCTTGCCATGGTTCACGGCATCGTTCACCAGGCGGGAGGCCATATTGATGTCCGGAGCAAACCGGGCGCGGGGACTGAGTTCCGGATTTACTTCCCCGCCGTTGACCTTAAACCGGAGTTGGCTTCAGCCGAACTCGTAAAACCGTCCGGAGATCCCGGCTCCGCCTCCATTCTTGTCACGGAAGACCAGGACGTGGTTCGTCAGTACTGTGCGGAGGTTCTCCAATCCCGGGGCTATTCCGTCCTGCTCGCCGCCTCGGGCGAGGAGGCGCTCGAAATCGCCAAAGTCCACTCTGGCAAACTGGATCTGCTGCTGACGGACGTTGTTATGCCGGGAATGAGTGGCTGCGAACTGGCCGAGAAACTGATCGGGGAAAGACCGACCATGAAACTCCTTTATATGTCGGGATTCGCGAACGACGCACTGACCCCGCAGGGCGGCATCGATGTCCGCACCGACTGCCTCACCAAACCGTTCTCCCCGGATGCGCTGCTGTGCGCGGTTCAGGCGGCGTTGGCAAACTGAACTGAACAACGGAAGCGCTTCGCCCCAGGCCTATCGGGATTCGTCCCGGATTTCCACCGCATTGATGCACGCATAATTGACCGCCGGCGGCATTGAGATGTCAATCTTGCCCTGGTGAGTCGGCTCCACGCCGCTCACGGACACAATCGCCGCCCGACCGGCCCCCCCGCTTCCCGGAAGATATCGAACTTGCGCCGGACCGCAACGCCATTAATCAGAATGTCAAAAATCCGCGAGCCTGCCCCACCACCGCCAGGCATTCCCGGTCCGAACCAGTTCTCCGAGAAATAGAGGACTACCGTGTAGCGACCGGACGGAACCACCGGTATCGAATAGCTGAGATTCCCGAATCTCTCGCTGCGGAACAGTTCCGGGTCGGCATTCGGGACATTCGAATCCGGTCGGGGCACGGGCTTTCCGCTCCGCGCATAGCGGTCAGGATCCCAGTACCTGCCCTGGCTGTCCTTGATTCCGTTTTCCCTTGCGATGAGCCGGATCGGACGCATCTTGCCAGGCAACCCGGGCAGAATCTCGATGGCGTTGATGAAGGCCGGGTTGTTGGTGGGCGAAAACTCCAGATGAAGCTTTCCATCCTCCGCCGCAGTCACGTCCTTAAACACCTTCACGTCGGCGACGCCCGGTCCGGCGTCGCTGATGATGTCGAACGACGAAACAGCGTTCCTGCCGTTGATGGAAATCTCGAAAATCCGGGTGGATTCCGCTCCGCCGGCGGGATTATTCTCGCCAAACATTGTTTCCGCAAAGTACAAACGCAGTTCGTGCGGCCCCGGCTTTAACGGAATATCATAACGAAAAGTGCCTTCTCTTCGGTTTTGGTATAGCCGGAAATCCTGCGTGCCCAGAATCGGCCGGGGCCTCGCGTTGGCCGCCACATAACCGCCCGAATAGTTCCGGTCACTTTGCCACGTCCGCCCGAAAGAGTCGACATAGACGCCCTGTTCGGTACCCGCCATGATGCGGATATCCTCGGAATCATCCAGCGCAACCACACGCGGGGCGGTTTGGACCGGACTTTCCGTTGAGCCCCTTCGCTGGAGCACCAGGTAGCCGGCGATCAACCCGGCCAGAAGCAACAACAATCCCATCCATCCGTAAAGCCGGACGGGACGGGACGGGGCGGACGGAACATCCGGCGACTGTGTCGACGCCGGCTGAAGGGCGAGACTGAGGGATTCCGCAGCGGGCTCGGATTCCACCACAGCCGGAGCCGGAACTGCAGGCAGCACGCTCAGCCCGATCTTTCCCGATTCCGCGCTGGCCACCGATGCGGCGTCGTCCGGAACTCCCGGAAAAGCCGCTTCCTGATCCTTATATATAAAGCTGGGCGTGTAGCGGCCCGATGGAATCAGAATGTGAACCGAGTGCCCCGCGCCGTCGCCTTCGTAATACTCCCGCAGCCGCTTCCGCAGACCATGCGCTTCCACCCGAACGATGGCATCCCGCTTCTGGTCGAACTCGACCGGCCTGCCCAGCGCCTCAACCGCGATGTTGTATTCCTTGATTTCGTCTGCCGCGCCCTCAAAGTATTTGGCGCAGACATACTTCAGCAGGAGCGCCTGATTGGTTGCCCGGGAAAAAATCCCGGACGACCAGATTGCTTCGAGTTCCTGCTTTTCTCTTTCAAAGAGTATTGTCGGTGGCATCGTTTGCACTGGGATGGCAACCGGCTAGAAGTGTATCATTTGAATAACAACATGGGCAAATCGGACGTTAAGAAACGCCGCCGGGAAAATTAACCCCAAGACAAATCACCTTAACGTTCCAAACTTCCCATTGATTCTAAAAACTTTATCGGCGCTGACCAGACGCCCGAAAAGGAACAATAAAGAGGTTAACGCGTTCTGCCTGACTCGATCCATTTGGCCCCGGCAAGCCACTCAGGCTCTATAACGATTCAATCCGGTGGGCGGAGGTCGAATGAGAGTGGGGCACCCGAAAACCGCAACGGCGCGGACCACCATGGTACCGGCAGTACCACCCGCCGGGCCAAGCGAAGCCTCACGCGGCCAGGCCAAAATGCGATCGGCATACTGCACAGACAGCCTAATCCATTCATAAGAAAGCAGTTCCCTCATGTTAAGACAGTGACCTTCACCCGTTAACAGCATTAACCTTCCCCCCGGACTAGTGGTTTAATACTATTCCTCAATGCTCTTCGCTGAGCTTATCCGGATAGAGCAATCGGTCCGGATATCCAGGGGAATTTACTTTTCAAAGGGGAAGACTGTATATGACAAGATGGACGAGGCTCCTCGCCGGAGCCGCTCTGTCCGCATTACTGGCCACGCAACTGCCGGCACAGTCGATATTCGCCACGCTCACCGGCGTGGTTTCGGATCCATCGCAGGCGCTGGTAGCCAATGCAAGTGTGAAGCTGAAGGACACCGGTTCCGGCTCGCTTCGCGATTCAACAACGAATAACGAAGGTTACTTCACCTTCGCCTCCGTGCCTCCGGGCACATATGAACTAGCCATCACGGCCAAGGGCTTCGATACCTCCAAGGTTCCGGGAATCGTGCTGGGCGGCGGCGAGAAGCGTAATATTAACGTCACTCTCAAGGTCGGCAACACCACCGAAACGGTCGAAGTCTCCACGGCTGTCGATGCGCTGGCTCCGGTGGACTCGGGCGAGAAATCCTCCACCCTTTCCACCAAGGAACTGCAGAACTTCATTACCGTGGGCAGCAACGCCGCCGAATTCATCAAGATCATGCCCGGTTTTGGCATCCAGAACGGCACGTCCAACAAGGCGAGCTTCACGGGTGAAACTATCGGCATCAACGGCAACGGCGACGGCGGCAGCCAGAGCCCACTCAATAACGCGTACTCCTACAACGGTCTGCCGGGCAACTCGCTCGACATCACGGCGGACGGCGCGCACGTTTCCGATCCGGGCTGTAACTGTGCAACGCCAGTCAACCCCAACTCCGACATGATTTCCGAATTCAAGGTGCTGACCTCCAACTTCAGCGCTGAGAACCAGAAGGGTCCCGCGGTAATCAGCTCGGTGGCCAAGGCCGGCGGCAAAGACTTCCACGGCTCCGGCTTCTTCTACGCCCGCAACTATGCTCTGAACGCGAACGACTGGCTCTTCAACAAGAACGGCCAGAGCGCTCCGCAGAACAAGTATTACTATCCGGGCGGCACGCTGGGTGGTCCGGTCCTGATCCCCGGCACGAAGTTCAACCGCAACCGCGACAAGTTATTCTTCTTCACGGGTTATGAGTACTTCTATCAGGTGCTCGATACCGGCCTGCTTCGTTCCACGGTTCCCACCGCGGGCGAAATCGGCGGCAACTTCTCACCGGCTGAAGTTGCGAAAGAAGGCAACATCACCGCATCCGGTGGCCCTCCGGGCATGCTGAACGCCGCCAACATGGCCAAGTACCCGGGCGGGATCATTCCCACCTCTGTGCTCGATCCCAACATGCAGGCCCTGATGAAGCTCTACCCGCAGCCCAACGCCGACCCGAACTCCAACGGCGGCTACAACTACGTGCAGGCGGAAAACTTCAATCAGAACAGCGTCCAGTGGATGTCCCGCATGGACTACAACATCAGCGACAGCACTAAACTGTTCGTCCGCTACAACCTGCAGCGCGAAACCCAGCAGTTCCCGGTGGGCCTGTGGTGGCGTCAGAACGATCAGGTGCCCTACCCCACACCGGTCGAAGGCAAGAACAAATCGGACTCCATCACGGCGTCCGTTACCCACGTCTTCAGCCCCACCACCACCAACGAATTCGTCTTCGGCTACACCTACATCGGCTTCCCGAACGTCTTCGCGGACCCGAGCAAAGTGAGCCGCTCCACCGTTGGCTACAACTATAAGGGTCTCTACAAGAATGGCGTCTCACAGATTCCGTCCTTCGGCGGCCTCGGCTGGACCAACCAGGAAGCTTCGGTCGTCTTCAATCCGGGCGGCTTCGAAGCGGGCGGCGCAAGCCAGGGTCTCTATGCCGATAAGTGGCTGCCCAGCTTCAGCGATACGGTTTCCAAAGTGTGGGGAACTCACACTCTGAAGGCCGGCATCTTCTGGGAATGGATCCGCAACTCGCAGCCGGCCAACAACAATACCAACGGCAACCTCAATGTCTGGAGCGGCAACTCGAACACTCTGGGCAACGAATACGCCGATCTGGTGGTGGGCAACCTCGACCAATACAACGAGACGTCGTTCAACCGCATCAACGACATCTCTTACTGGCAGATGGAAGGCTTCGTCCAGGATTCCTGGAAAGTCAACAAGCGTCTGACTCTCGACCTCGGCATTCGCATCACGCATTTTACGCCCTGGACCGACAGAACGGGCGCGGGCTATTCGATCTTCGACTATAGCCAGTACAAGTCCACCTGTGCGCCCACCGATTACTGCGGCTTCGTCTGGAACAAACGCAATTCCAGCGTCCCGCTGACGGGCTTCCCCGGTAAGTCGGCCTTCTACCAGCCCCGTCTGGGTGGAGCATACGACGTCTTCGGCACCGGCAACACCGTCCTCCGCGGCGGCTGGGGCCGCTTCTACTACCACTCCGCGCAGTTCACCAGCGGTCTGGACGTAGCTGCCGGGGTGAAGAGCATCACGCTCGGCAACAACCAGGGTCTCAACGGCGGACCGCTGCTGGCTCGCCAACTCGATTCGCTGAACTTCGCAAGCGCGGCGCTTTCTCCCGCCGCGGTCGACAGTAAGGACAGCAAGCAGCCGTACACGGACAGCTACTCCGTCACAGTGGCACAGCGCGTCCCCTGGTCCGGCCTCATGGAAGTCGCTTATGTGGGCAACCGCAGCCGCGACCTTGCTTACTCCTCCGGTGCAGGCAGCAACATCAACCTGGTTCCGGTGGGGTCGCTCCTGTCGTCGAAGAATGGCGGCGTGGACCCCAACAGTCTGACGGCGAACAACTTCCGTCCGCTGCAGGGCTTCTCCGACCTCGGTCTCGCCACCAACGGCACCTACTCCAACTACAACGCCATGCAGGTCACCTATCTGCGCACCAAGGGCCGCTATGTCATCAACGCGAACTACACGTTCGGCAAGTCGATGGGCATCGTGAATCCTTCACTCGACTCGTTCAACCTGCGGAACGACTACGGCGTGCAGCCCAGCAACCGCACCCACATCTTCAACATGGCCTACTCGGCTGAGCTGGGGAACCCGGTGCGCAACAAGGCTCTCGGCTATGCGGCCAATGGCTGGCAGCTTTCCGGCATTCTGCAGTGGGAAAGCGGCCCGAACCTCTCCGGCCTCCAGGGCCAGAACTTCGGCCTGAATCTGAACGGTTACACCATTCCGGGGACGACGTATAACGTCAGCAACGCCTCGATTCTGGGTACCACGAACATTCAGCTGAACCCGATTCTGACCTGTAACCCCTCGTCCGGCCTGGCGGCGAATCAGTACATCAACCCGAACTGTTTCGCCATTCCGACCAAGGTCGGACAGAACGGACCCAGTGTGCTGCCCGCAATCTACGGCCCGGCCTTCTTCAACGCCGATCTGGGGCTCTTCAAGAACTTCCAGCTTGGCGAACAGAGGAAGATCCAGATCCGTCTCAACGGGTACAACTTCCTCAATCACCCGCTGTATTCGTTTAACGGCGGCAACCTGAATCTCGGCTTCGACGGCACCACCGGCAAGGTCAATACGCCCTTGTTCGGTACCACCACGGAGAAGCAGGGTCACAGAGTCGTACAGTTGGCGATCAAGTTCTACTTCTAACCGACCGCCTGCTGTTGACATCGGTACGGAAAAAGGGCGGACCTTACCGGGTCCGCCCTTTTTCCACGAATAGAATAAATGCAAATGCGCCTCATTCCGCTCGCTGTCCTGTTTGCACTCCAAGCGCTGGCGCAGTCCGGCGCCCCGGTGGGCTCGGCCTACTGGAGCGCGAACGGGAAGTACGTGGGGTCTGATCGCTGCGCGCAGTGTCACGACAAACAGGCGAAGCCCTATCGGGAAAGCACTATGTCCCGGGCGCTCTCCCCGGTGGAGAATTGCGCGGCACTGCGGGGTGATATTCATTTCGCGTTTCAGAGCGGAGACTATAGCTGGTCGATTGTGCGCCACGGAGACAAAATTCTCTACCGCGTATCCGATGGAAAAGAAAACTTCGAAGCACCCCTTGAATTTGCCTTTGGACAAGGCATGGCCGGCCAGACTTACCTGTTCCGGCATGAGGGGAAGTTCTACGAGAGCCGTGTGAGCTATTACGCCGATATCAAAGGACTGGACCTCACCGTGGGAGCAGGCAACTCAAAACCGCGCAACCTGCTGGAGGCGGCCGGGCGCATCATGGATGGCAATGAACCCCGCAACTGCTTTGGCTGCCACACCACCGGCGCGCGACTGGGGCCATCCCTGCAGCTCGATCATTACGAAAACGGCGTGCAGTGCGAGAGCTGCCACGGCGCCGGCGCGTCACACGTGGAAGCCATGGCTTCCGGAGCGAAAGGCGCAGCCACCGCCATCCGGCCCTTAAAAGGCATGGGGCCACAGGAAGCCAGCGAGTTCTGCGGCGTCTGTCACCGCACCTGGGACACCGTGATGAATATGGGCATCAAGGGCATCAACACGGCGCGGTTCCCCTCCTACCGGCTGACCAACAGCAAATGCTTTTCGCTGGACGATCCCCGGATTGCCTGCACCACCTGCCATGATCCGCACACCCCGCTGGTGAAGAACGCCGGCTATTACGATTCGAAATGCACCGCCTGCCACAACAAGGCGGAATTGACCTCCGGCAAAAAGCTCTGCCCGGTGGGGAAGGAGAACTGTACGACCTGTCATATGCCGAAGGTTTCGCCGCCGGAAGCCCATCATGCGTTTCCCGATCATTGGATTCGCGTGGTGCGGGTTCAGGGCGAATACCCGGAATAAGATCAATAGTTCAGGCCCAACTCAATATGCTGGTTCTCCCGGTATTTCTGCTCCTTCTCGCGCAACAAAGCGCAAAGCCCCCGGCCACCGCTGCGCCGGCGGTCGCCTTCGACACCCTGGCGCGCCAGGCCGCGGCCGCGCGCGATGCCGGCAAACTGGATGGGGCCGTGGCTCTCTACCAACGGGCACTAAAACAGCGCCCTTCGTGGGACGAAGGCTGGTGGAATCTGGGCTCCCTCCACTATGACCTCGATCAGTACGCCGATTGCTCCCTCGCCTTCGCAAAGCTGACGGCGCTCAAACAGGACCTCTCGCCCGGCTGGATCATGGAAGGCCTCTGCCAGTACGGCGCGCATGATTACCGCGCCGCGCTCAAGAGCTTCGCCCGCTCCGAACTGCTGCATTTCGATGGCCCCCCCGAACTGTCGCGCGCGGCCCGTCTGCATTTCGCGCTCTGCCTCACCAAAGCGGGAACGTTCGAAAAGGCCATCGTCACGCTCACCGAACTGACCCGCATCGATAAGCGTTCGCCGGAGATTTCCGTCGCCGCAGGCATCGCCGGGCTGCGCAAAGCCTGGCTGCCCGGCGAAGTTCCCGAGGGCGACCGCGAGATGGTCTCTCGCCTCGGCGATGCCATGGGCAGCGCCATGGAAATGGATCCCAAGGCCGCTACCGAAAAGTTTGCGGCCCTGGTGAACGACTTCCCCAGACAGGCCGACCTCCACTTCCGTTACGGCGCATTCCTCATGCAGCAGCAGCCCGAAAAAGGCATTGCCGAATTGAAAAAAGTACTGGAGCTCGACGCGAAACACATTCCGGCGCTGGTCGGCTTATCCACCATTTACCTCAAAAACGGTGAGGCCGCCACCGCACAGGAATACGCGGAAAAAGCCGTCGCCGCGGACCCCGGCGACTTCGCCACGCACATCTCTCTCGGTCGCGCCTTGCTCGAAACCGGCGATGACGCCCGCGCGGCGGATCAACTCCGGCTGGCTACAAAATTAGCACCGGAAAGTGCCGACGCTCACTACAGCCTGGCCTCGGCATACTCGCGGCTGGGCAGAAAAGAAGATGCGCAGCGCGAACAGGAAGAATTCCGGAAACTTCGAAAGATTGTGGATGCCTCTCATCCCTGACCGTAAAGGACACCCCATGCAGCGTTTCACCATCATCCTCGCCGCTCTCTTTCTGGCACTCCCATCGCCGGCGCAGACCATCAAAGCAACTTCCGATGAAGTGGTGCTTGATCTGATCGCCCGCGACAAGAAGGGCAAGCCCATTACGGACCTGAAGAAGGATGACATTACCGTCTCTGACAACGGCGCCAAACAATCAATACTCGGTTTCCGCCTGATTCGTGGCTCGGAGGCGCTCACCGATTCCGGCGCGTCCGCCAAACTCGATCCGTTGCACCAGTTGCGCCTCGTCACTCTGGCCTTCGAATCCCTGGGAGACGCCTCGCAGCGCAAGCTGGCCCGCACCGCCGCGCTCGATCTCATTAAGGGAGAACAGGGTACCAACGTCTTCTACTCGGTCGTGATGGCGAACACGCGCCTGCTCATTCTGCAGCAGTTTACCCGCGATAAGGCGCTGCTGCAGACGGCCATCGAAAAGGCCACCGCCGGCACTCAGAATTCGAAACTGATCTCCGAATCCGACTCCCTGGTGCAGGAAATGAGCCGCCACTTCGGCGTCAATGGCGGAGGCTCCAATCAGGACACCAATGCGATGGTGGCGGCGTTCGACGCTGCCGGCCAGGCGGGCGGCCAGGGAGCGCCCAACACGGACATCCTGCTGGCGAAGGTCCTGCTCGACATGATGCGCCTCGATGCTGGCGCGCAGGCGGTGGGAACGCGGCTCTCGCTCAATGTTCTGAAGTCGCTGGTGCTCGGCCTGCAGCCGATCGCCGGCAGAAAATCGATTCTGTACTTCACGGCCGGCATGGTGGTTCCCTCTGAACTCGATCAGATTCTGCGAAATCTCATCGGCACAGCCAACCGTTCGAACATGACTTTCTATGCCATCGACACGCGGGGCGTTTCCGGCGGCTCGGGCAATGGCGGCGCAACCAGCGCCCTCCGTTCGGCTGCCGCCGCGACGGCGGCCGACACCCAGCGCGTATCCGGCGGTTCCACGAAAGAAGATATTCTGGCGGGCGATACCGCGGAAAACTCCGGTCGGATGAATGACCGTATGAAGCTCGCGGAACTCGCCGATTCCACCGGCGGCTTCCTCGTTTCCGACAGCAATGATCTGCGCGGTCCGATCCGGAAAATCAATGAGGACATCGCGAGCTATTACGAACTGACCTTCAACCCGGGTATCCAGACCTATGATGGCTCGTTCCGGAAGCTGAGCGTGGCAACCAGCCGCAAAGATCTCGTCATTCAGGCCCGCAATGGCTACTTCGCGCTGCCGCCCGAAGCCCGCGCCGCGGGTCTCGAAACCTTTGAGCTCCCGCTGCTGCGCGCGATCTCCGACGGGAAGCTGAGCACCGATGTGAACTTCCATGCCGGAGCCGTCCTGCTGCAACCGAAAGCCGAAACCACACGCGTCTCCCTCATGCTGGAACTGCCGCTGCATGAACTGAAGTCCAAAGCCGAAGCGGGGAAGCCGAATGTCGGAATTCATTTCTCGCTCGGCGCGCTGGTTAAAAACGACAAAGGCGAGGTCGTTCAGAAGATGACGCGCGACCGCGCGCTCCAGGTCACTCCGGAACAGCTCAAAGCCGCGAATTTCGTCGATAAGGCGCAGTTCGAGCTGAGCCCCGGCAAATACACGCTGGAGAGCGTCGTCAAGGACGTGGAAGGTGATCGGCTCGGCGTGCAGCGCGCGGAGTTCACGGTACCCCAGCACCGCGGTGGAGTCGCGATCTCATCGCTGACGTCCATCCGGTCTTACACGCCTAACGTAAAAGGGCTCGACCCCGAAGAGCCGTTTCAGTATCAGGGCGGCTCCATCACACCCACGCTGAACAGCAGCGTGAGCCGCGCGGAAGGGTCGGCGCTGCGCCTGTTCTTTACCGTCTATCAGGATCCGGCAATCAAAACCGCCCCCGCGGTGGAGATTGAATTCATGCTTGATGGCAAGAGCCTGACGAAGGTGCCGTTGCCCCTGCCGGCGGCGGACGCACAGGGTAAGATTCCCTATGTGATGACGATTCCCGCCTCCTCCATCCCGCCCGGCCTCTACGAAGTGGTGGCTCATGCCAAACAGGGCGCGAGTGCCGCGGATTCGAAGACAACCGTGCGAATCGAGGCAAAGTAACCGAAGTGTGGCAGCTTTCCAGATCTGCTTTGCTGCTGGTGGCAGGCGCACTGATTGCCTGCGCCGCGCAGTCCGATGCCAATGAAGAAATCCTGAAACAGGCGATTGGACGACACCAGGCGGGCGACATCGGCGGGGCCATTCAGGGCTATGAACAGTATTTGAAGGTCCGGCCGGCTTCACCGCTGGCACTCTCGAATCTGGGCGCGGCCTACGCGCGTCAGGGCCGGTTCGAAGACGCCATCCGGCAGTATCAGCAGGCGCTGAAAATGCAGCCCGGCAATACTCCCGTGGAACTCAACCTCGCGCTGGCCTGGTACAAGACCGGCCGCGCGGACCAGGCGGCGCCGGTTCTGGAGAAGGTCCACAAGGCCGCGCCCGATCAGTTGCAACCCGCGCTCCTGCTGGCCAATTGCTGGCTCGACCTCGGCAAGAACAAGGAAGTGGTCGGGCTGCTTACCCCGTTCTCCGGCGGCAAACCGCAGAACCTGGCAGTGCTCTACTCTCTGGCGACGGCGCTCATCCGCGATAACCAGGTGGAGCGCGGGCAAACCCTCATTGAGCGCATCCTGCACGATGGCGAGTCCGCCGAAGCGCGCCTGCTGATGGGCATGATCAAGCTGAACACGGCCGACTTCCCCGGCGCTCTGGAAGACCTGACCAAAGCCGTGAAGATTAATCCATCGCTGCCGGATGTCTACGCTTACTACGGCATTTCACTGCTGCGCACCGGCGACCAGAAAGGTGCGGCCGAGGCCTTTCAGAAAGAGCTCGAAAGCAACCCGAACGACTTTGAATCCAACCTGCAGCTGGGCGTGCTGGCGAAGAACGACGAGAATTTTGACGAGGCGCAAAAGTATCTGAAAAAATCGCTTTCCATCCGCCCTGGAGACATTGGCGTTCGCTATCAACTGGCTTCCATTGCCTTCGGTCTGGGCCAGGTGGAGGAAGCCCGCGCGGAACTCGAAAAGATGCTAAAGGAAGCTCCCAACTTTACGGAAGCCCATGTCACTCTGGCAACCGTTTATTACCGGCTGCGTCGCAAGGATGATGGGGACCGTGAGCGCGCCATCATCGCAAAGCTGAATGCCGAAGCGCAGGAAAAACAACCGGGTGTACACGTGAAATGAGTCACTCTTCAATGAAAATCTCGCGACGTCAGATCATGGCGATGGCGGCGGGCGCGGGGCTGTCGCGGCTTACCAGCGCTGCTGAAAAACCGGCCTTATTCGAAGAAGTGCCACCGTCAGTCAGTGGCATTCACTGGGCCCATGACAACGCCATGTCGCCCGAACGGTTTCTTCCTGAAACGCTCGGCCCCGGCTGCGCTTTTCTCGACTATGACAACGACGGCTGGATGGATATCTATCTGGTCAACAGCGGCCCCTGTGATTTCTATAAGCCGGCTAAGCCACCACGCAACGCGCTGTATAAGAACAACCGGGACGGCACATTTACTGATGTGACGGAGAAGGCGGGAGTCGCGGGCGGCACCTTCGGCATGGGTGTGGCCGTGGGCGATTACGACAACGATGGCTGGCCCGATATCTTTGTCACCTCTTATGGCGATTGCATTCTCTATAAGAACAATCGCGACGGCACATTTACCGATGTCACAAAGAAGGCGGGCCTGCAGTCCTCCGGCTGGACCACCAGCGCCGTCTGGTTTGATTACGATAACGATGGCAGGCTCGACCTCTTTGTCTGCAGCTTTGTCGACTACGGTAAAACGGAGCATCTGAGTTGCGGCGACAACAAACTCGGGCGGCACTATTACTGTATTCCCCGCGCCTTTCGCGGCACCGCCAGCTTCCTCTATCACAACAACGGCGACGGCACTTTCACGCAGATCAAAGGCACCGACATCGATAAGGCTATGGGTAAGGGCCTGGGCGTGGTGGCCACCGACATCAATAACGACGGACGCATGGACCTGTTTGTCGCGAATGACACCGTGCAGAACTTTCTCTTCGTCAATCGCGGCAAAGATAAGAACGGCAAGCTGCAAATGGAAGAGATGGCGCTGGCCGCCGAAGTGGGCTACAGCGACGGTGGCCGCGCGCGCTCCGGCATGGGCGTGGACGCGGCCGATGTCTTCAACTCCGGCTATCAGGATCTCTTCGTCGCCAACGTGGACCAGGAGATGTTCTCGCTCTACCGCAACATGAAGAACGAGACCTTCCGCGATGCCGCCCATGCCAACAACGTGGCGCAATCCACCCGTCTGCTGAGCGGCTGGGGGCTGAAGTTTTTCGACTACGATAACGATGGCGCGGTGGACCTGATCCTCGCCAACGGCCACCCGGACGACATGATTGAAGACTACTCGGCGCAGGTGAAATACAAGGAGCCTGTGCTTCTCTTCCATCAGGAAAACGGCAAGCTGCGGGACGTCAGCGCCGAGGCTGGCCCGGCCTTCACCAAGTCATATCCGGCGCGCGGCCTGGCGGCGGGCGACTTCAATAACGACGGCCTGATCGACATCCTGATCGGCACTAACGGCGGCCCGCCGGTCCTGCTGAAAAACCGCGCGGGCGTTGGCAATCACTGGCTGGGACTGAAGCTGGAAGGCATGAAGTGCAATCGGGACGGCATCGGCGCAAAAATCCGCTGGTCAGCCGGTGGCGTGGTACGGTCGCGGATGAAGAATTCGGGCGGCAGCTATCTTTCCTCGCATGATCCGCGCGAAGTGCTGGGGATCGGCAAGGCGGAAAAGCTCGACTGGGTGGAAATCACCTGGCCGCAGCCGAGCGGCAAAGTGCAGCGCATCGAAAATCCGCCGCTTGACCGCTACATGACGGTAAGGGAAGCATGAGGCGTCCGCTCGCATTGCTGGTATTGACCGTCGCCGGGTTGGCGCAGGACACTGCCACGCTCTACCGCCAGGCGGTGGACCAGCAGCGCCAGGGCAATCTGGCGGGCGCCGTTCAACTCTACCGGCAGGCGCTCATAGTGGATTCATCCAGCATCGCCGCACGCTCGAATCTGGGCGCGGCGCTCGCGGGACTGGGCCGCTACGCGGAGGCGATTCCGGAATACGAAGCCGCCCTGAAAGCCGCACCCGCGCAGTTCCGGCAGCCCCTGCGGCGCAACCTGGGCCTTGCCTGGTACAAGTCCGGACACTTCGCCGAGGCCACGCCGATCTTCGACGGCCTTTTCGCCGAACTGCCTGGTGACCGCGACCTCGCCCTGCTGCTCGCCGATTGCTACCTGCAGACGGGCGAGCCCGCCAAAGCCATCCGCGTTCTCGATCCGCTCTTCCAGGACTCGAACTCCGCCGAGGGCAGCTACGCGCTCGGCGTCTCGGCCTTCGCAACCGGCGATTTCCCCTCCGCCGTCAAAGCCTTTCAACGCGCCATCGCCATCAATCCGGCGCTGCCGCATATCCAGTCGGCCTACGGCCAGGCGCTGCTGTTTACCGGCGATCCCGACCGTGCTCTCGCGGCCTTCCGGAAGCAGTTCGCCGCCGACCCCAATGACTACGATGCCAACTACCAATCCAGCGCGATTCTGGCGCGGCGCGGCAGGCATGCCGACGCGCTCCCGCTGCTCGATCGCGCCATCGCCCTGCGCCCCCAGGCCGCCGAGGCACGCTTCGCGAAAGCGCAGGCTCTGATCGCCATCGGCCGGACGAAGGACGCCGAGACGCTGCTGGAAACTCTGGTCAAGGAATACCCACAGTTCGGAGCCGCCCACGGGCTCCTCGCGGACGCCTACACGAAGACCGGCAGATCCACCGCCGCAGCCGCGCAGAAGGCCCTGGCCGATCAGTACGCCGCCAAACCCGACCTACAGACCGCCGGCCTCAAACCCGGCGAATTGGCTTCGCATTTTCGACTCTCCCACGCTGACGGAACCGCCTCGGAAATCCCCAATCCCGAGGCCGGTAAACCCGCCGTCCTGGTCTTCGGCAGCTACAGTTGCCCGAACTTCCGCGGCGCGGCGCCGGTACTGAATGAACTGGCGAAATCCTACGCGGGCAGGCTCCCGTTTCTGCAGGTCTACATCCGGGAGGCCCACGCCACCGATCAATGGCAGAGCACCCGCAATGAACGCGAACACATCGAGCTCACGCCCGCCACCACCGCCGCGCAAAAGACGGACTACGCCATGTTGTGTCAGCGGAAACTGCACCTCAGTTTCCCCGCCGTGGTGGATGGCCTGGACAACAAGGCCGAGGAAGCGTACAGTGCCTGGCCCAGCCGCGTATATGTAATTTCGAAGTCCGGCCGCGTGCTGTATTCGAGTGGGCTCACTGAACAGGATTTCGACAGGAAAGCCCTCGAAGCCGCGCTGCGCACCGCCCTGACTACGCGATGATCTCCCGGATCACCTCGCCATAAACATCCGTCAGGCGGCGATCAATACCGTTATGCCGGAAGGTCAGGCGCTTGTGGTCAATCCCCAGTAAATGGAGCACCGTGGCGTGCACGTCATAGCAATAGGCAGGCTTCTCCACCACCTTGTACGACCATTCGTCGCTCTGCCCGTAGCTGCTGCCGCCCTTGAAACCGCCGCCCGCAAACCAGGACGTGAACGCGAAGGGATTGTGGTCCCTGCCCCTGCTGCCCTGGCTGCACGGCATG
>CAIUOG010000030.1 GCA_903900705.1 uncultured Acidobacteriia bacterium | reverse complement strand
GATTGGCCAGTAGGCTGAGATAGCGTCGGTCGCTTCACCGATCCGGCTGGGGGCGGCGAAGACGTAGCAGTGGCGGTCCGGCTTCAGGAGGCGGTCGATTAGAGGAAGGGTTCCTCGCAGGGTGTTGAGATCGTCGTCATTCTGAATGCGGTCGGGCATGGTTCCTGACCTTGCCTTGCTGCGGTAGCTGATTCCGTAGGGTGGATCGGTCAGGAGAAGATCGACGGATGAGGCTGCGAGGCTGGGCAAGATGGCCTCGGCGGCAGCGTGGTACAAGGTGATTCCTGCGGCTTGGAAGTAGGGCTTCATGGCTGGTAACGAAAATTGTCGCTCCGAGCGTGGCCTAAGCGTAATCGGACTTTTGCCTACCACCTTTTCGGTACTGGTGGTATAGCGTTGCTCTGAGTGCAATAGTTCGCCGGAGTGGTTTGTGATCCTGCCCGGTTTTTGCCCTGTTTCCGGTTGTCGAGTGCTTGGAATATTGCAGACTTACCTGAGCTTTATCCCACCCCTTCTCAAGAGTTCGATGCCGTGGCGGAAATCGAACACCGCGGGATACACCAAGAGATCGAGCGTCCATTCCCCCCGCTTGATCGCGTCCACGATTTGGAACGCTGCTTGGAAGAAGCCTTCGCCGTAGGAACCGAAATCGTACGGTCCGCCGTTGTCTCCGACGCATGCGTTCAGTCCGATATTCGGGCCGGGGCGAAAGAGCGCGTTGTGAGCGTACTGTCGAAACGTCATTTCCATCTTGGTCAGTATACCGACCGGAAACCGGCAAATTGCCGCACGACGAATCCTCGATCTCCGAGGCAATAACGGCAAAGACGACCGGAGCGCCGAGCCTGAAGTTCCGCAGGAGCAATAGCGCGCACGAGGGTGAAACTAACAAGCCCGCACGCCAGCCTCACTGGTCGATCAAAGCCAGCTCGAACGGTACTCCCCCGTGTAGTCGCACAGCGTTTACCTTCGCGCCGATCAAGTTGACGAGAAACGCGCAAACCGCCGAAATACAATCCATACCCCGCAGGCAAAACTGTTCCTTCGCGAGAGACGATTCTGCCAGTCATTCGGGTGGGGAGCCGACTTTCCAGATCGCTGTGCGGATGGGAATTGTTCCATTCTCTCCGACCGGCAGTTGGCCCAGTTGGCCTCGGATGCCAGATTGTTGAGAATACCGGCTGCTGTTTGGGGGGGAAGGGGAAGCGGGATTTGGTGGCGGGAGGGAGACTCGAACTCCCGACCTACGGATTATGAGACCGTCGCTCTAGCCAGCTGAGCTACCCCGCCACAGGGCACTAAACCAATTCTAACATTTCACCCATGCGAAACTAAAGTCTGACAGGCGTTGGATGGATAGCCGCTCGTCGTCCGCGAAAGCGGAGGGTGAGAGGAAAGTCCGGTCTCCACAGGGCAGCGTGCCGGCTAACGGCCGGGGGGGATCCCTCAAAGGGGTCTTTACGGAAAGTGCCACAGAAAATATACCGCCGGTTCGCAAGAGCCGGTAAGGGTGAAATGGTGGGGTAAAAGCCCACCGCGGACGGAGTAATCCGGCTGGCAGGGCAAACCCCACGCGGAGCAAGACCAAATAGGGGAGAAGGAGTGGCCCGCTCCGTTAAACTTCCGGGTAGGTCGCTGGAGCCTTTCAGTAATGGAAGGCCTGGATGAATGGCTATCGCCCGCAAGGGTACAGAAACCGGCTTATAATCCCGCGTCTGTCATTTGAAATTTTCCCGTAAAATCTTTCCGGCTTCGGCCCTGGCCTAAACTGGTGGTTTGATCATTGTCGGAGCTGGAATCATCGGGCTTTCCTGCGCCTGGCGGCTGGCGCAGCAGGGGAAACGGGTTCGAATTTTCGACTCGGGATTCGCCGCCAAAGAGGCCAGTTGGGCCGGAGCCGGCATGCTGGCGCCCGGTGGCGAGATCGATCAGCCGGGGCCTGTAGCGGACTTCGCCCTCGCCAGTCTCCGCGCCTGGCCCGAATTCGTCCGTGAACTCGAACAGGAATCCGGCGTAGTCATCGACTACCGTGCTTCCGGCGCTCTCGAAGTGGCACTCCATGACGCCGAAGCCGCCACGCTCGACGCGAAAGCCGCCCGCCAGGCCGACTTCGGCATCCGCTCCGAAACCGCTTCCCACAGCGGCTGGTACGCGCGTCACTACCCGGATGACGCTCTGGTGGACCCTCGCCACGTCACCGCCGCCCTGCTTACCGCCTGCCGTCGGCGAGGCGTCACACTCCATGAGAATGAACCGGTGCTCGACATCTCACCGCTCGGTCACAGCGTCCGCACAGCTCAAGGGGAGTATGAGGACTCCGGTGTTCTGATCGCCGCCGGCGCCTGGAGTTCCCGCCTCTTCCCCGGCCTCACCCGCACCATGCCCATCCGCGGCCACCTGATCTCCTGGTCGCTCGCCCCCGGCCTGCTGACGCCGATTCTTCGCAATGGACACACCTACCTGCTCCAACGCCGGTCCGGTGTGCTGATCGCCGGCGTGACCACGGAAAACGTAGGTTTCGACCGCGCGCTCGACCCAGCCGCCATTGAAACGGTCCGCAGCGGGGCCGTCCGGCTGCTGCCGGAACTGGGACCGCGGCCACCGGAAAACCGCTGGAATGGTTTCCGGCCCGGCATCGAAGCCCCGGGTCCGGAAATCCGCCACATCGAAGGCACCTCCATCTGGACCGCCTTCGGACACTACCGCAACGGCATCCTGCTCGCCCCGGAAACGGCCACGCGGGTGGCGGCCATGCTCGCGGGAACGCTCGCCTAATCCATCCACTTTGGAAATGGATTTCCGGGCGCGGAACGGGAATCGCGGATCAGTTCGCCAATCCGCTGCCTGCGGCGGAGCAGTTTTTCCAGCATCCGCTCCAGGTCGTCCTGTTCCCCCGCCACCCATTCGGGCGGCAATTGTCGCAGGGCCTTGTCGAGAACCTCATCGGGGAAGCCGCTCACGCGCGACAGCCACGGCTCGAAATCCGCCAGCGAGCGCACCTGCTGATAAACCATCCGGCGCGCATAGAGCCCGGTGAGCGCCGATTCCTGGAAATCCCAGTGCGGGCCGTTAAAGATAAAGCCGTGGTCGATCATCAGCGTCACGAAGCCCTGCTTGCGGGGCGGCACGCCGGGTTGCGCGAGCCAGTCCTTCAACTGCGCGCGGAAGAAGACCGACTGCCGGCCGTCGGCATTGCCACACCAGCGATCAAACACCAGCACGGCGCGGAACTGCTCGGCGTTCGCGACCTGGCCCAGCAGCACATCGGGGATGAAGTCGTAGATGGCCAGCCGGTCGGGATCGCCCGGGTGGCGCGAGCCGAAGTGCCAGCCGGGTTCCACCGCCAGACGCCGCGTGCCCAGCTGCATATGCACCTCCGGGTTCGCCGCGAGGAAGGCCGGGGAAAGCGAAACCACCTGGTACTCCGGCGCGGAGATCTGCAGGTGCGCGAGAATCTCCGACGCGATGAGCTCATTTACGAGAATCCGGCGGTGCTGCGGGTTATTCTGAAACTTGACGATGTAGAACTTCCCGTCGTCGGCCTCCAGCAGGTGTGCCTGTGCGCCGCCCCTCATCTTCCGGATGAATCGGATTGCGTTTACGGGCATGCGCCTCGCCGGGACCGGGACGCGAACGGGAAAAACACGCCGGAGCAAACTATGCCAGAAGAGACGAAACCAGAATCCGAAGCAGCCGCAAAGGAAGCAGCGGCGAAGAAAAGTGACGAAGTGGCTCTTGAGCTGATGAAGTTCATTGCCGTGACCACGGGGTACGGCAAGGGGAACACGACGGCCGCGGGATTTTCAGGCAAGCCGGCAAAGTCGTCGGAAGAGTATGCGGACGCACTGCTGCAGTTGTTCGAGAAGTGCCGCTCCGTGGTTGCCAAGCCTGTCTCAGAATAGAAAAAACAGAAAGGGCGGCCGTCTCCCGCATGCGTGAGGGCCGCCCTTTTCCTTTTCGTTAGCGCTTCTTTTTGGCGACGGCCTTTTTCGCCACAGCCTTTTTGGGCGCTGCTTTTTTGGCCGCAGCTTTCTTAAGAGGAGCTTTCTTTACCGGAGCTTTCTTCGCCGCCGCCTGTTTCACCGGCGTCGCTTTCTTCACCGCGGCTTTCTTTACTGCAACCTTCTTCACTGCAACCTTCTTCACTGCAACCTTCTTCGCAACGGTCTTCTTCGCAACCGCCGCCTTCTTGGCGGGCGCAGCCTTTTTCGCCGGTGCGGCCTTCTTTACCGCAGCCTTCTTTACCGCGGCCTTTTTCGGAGCCGCTTTTTTCGGAGTCGCTGCCGCCTTGACCGGAGGCTTCTTCTGCGCGGCGGTGGTCGCTTTCTTCGCCGGTATGCGGGGCGGAGCGGCTTCCTCCACCGCAACCGTCTCCACAATCAGAATCTCAATCTCTTCGTCGTCCTCATCCTCTTCGTCGTCTTCGTAATCGTCGAGCTTGGTACCCAGGTCTTCCGCATCATCATCGTAATCGCGGAAATCTTCCATCTCGTCTTCGTCTTTCATGCCAAGCTTCAGATCGTCGAACATTTCGTAGAGGGCTCCTGTGATAAAGGGGGGCGGACAACCTTAGAATACCCCTTTCTGCTTTGTTCGCAAATGACGGGTCATGCTGTCAAGGGCCGGAGGCGGAAAAGTGACGAAATCGCGAAGCGGGCAATAAAAAAGAGCCCGATACGTTTCGATCGGGCTCTTGTCAAAGGAAGGAACAAACAACAAGGAAAACGAAAAATCAGCGCGTGAGGGCCTTCGGCTTGTGAGCGGCGGAGGCGATGGTGCCTGCGGTCTTGTGTACCGGCTTCTTCGCCGCGACCGTGGTGGCCGGAGCGGCTTTGCGCGCTGTAGCGACCGTGGCCGGTCGGCGGCCATTGCGGGTGGCCACAGCCTTCCCGCTCGCAACCGCCTTGCCGCGCGCGATCGAAGGCGCGGCGTCTCGGAAGGCCGCCGGGATAATCAGTTTGTCGCCGGGCTGCACTTCCGTGCCGCTCAGCTGGTTCAGAGATGCAATCGATGTCGGGGTCGTGCTGAAACGTTTCGCAATCACGGCCAGCGATTCCCCGGTTTCCACACGGTGAAGGCGGGCGGAGACGCGGCGGTCAGCCGGAACCTGTTCAAGCCCGGATGCTGTCATTTCGCCCATCCCCTTCGGCACGCGCAGCTCAAAACCTTCCGGGGCCGTCGCCCGCAGCAGCGCCGGGTTCAGTTGCTGCAACTCGGGGACGGAGGCTTCCGTCAGGTCGCTGATGAGCCCCAGGTTGGTCGTGGCGTTCACTTTAATGGTGTCGTACTCCATCGGCTGATCGGGAACCACCTGATCCAGACCGTACTCGGGAGCATTCTTGGCCATGATGGTCATGGCCAGGATGATCGGCACGTAGTTGGTGGTTTCCGCCGGGATCGCGTGGCGCGCACGCAGTTCCCAGTAATCGGCATAGCCGGTGTGTTCCACGGCCTTTTCCACGCAACCCGGACCGCAGTTGTAAGCCGCGATCGCCAGATACCAGTCGCCAAATTCGTTATAGAGATCTTTCAGATGCCGGGCGGCGGCTCGTGTGGCCTTCTCAGGGTCAAAGCGCTCATCCGTGGTGGCCGTCTGCGTCAGGCCATACTCGTTGCCCCGGAACTTCACGAACTGCCACATGCCGCCCGCGGCGGCGCGGGAAACAGCGCGCGGCAGGAAGCCCGATTCCGCCTGCGCCAGATGAATCAGTTCCTGCGGGACGCCCTCTTCCGCCAGAATGCGGGAGATCATCGGGCGGTACTTTCCGGCCCGGGCCAGTCCATATTCCAATGTCTTGTGGCCGCGGCCGCTGAAGTAATTGATGTAACCCAGAACCACGTCATTCACCACCAGCGGCAACGTGGAGGAGGTGGTGCGAATTTCGGTCTGAACTTTATCTTTAATGCGGGGGTCCACCGGGAAGGTCATCTGGACGATGTCTTCGAGCGGGGCTTTATCGAAGCCCGGAACCTGCTCTTCCACCGCGGCGCCCATGCCGGTCAGGTCCATACGGTGGATCGCGTCGATCATTTCTTCGAGGCGCGATTCATACAGCGTACGGTCCGTCGGGTTTTCCGAACCCTGCAGCATCAGGTCGATGGCGGTATCAAATTCGAGCCGCGCCCCGTCAAAATCCCGTTCCTGATAGAGCTTCCGCCCGTTGCGCAACCGGTCTTCCGCCTGCTGAATCAGCTGATCGGAACTGTTCGGATGAAAGATCGCGGAGACTTTCCGCTGCTCCTTCATGATCTGGTTGATGTAGGAAAGATGTTCGGTGTCGGCGATGTCAGCGGGAGGGGGAGCAGGATTGCGAACCGAGGCGTTTGCGAGGAAAGAACTTTGGAAGCCGGATTGCTGACAGAAGAGAAGCGGAGTGGATGCCAGAGACGCCGCAGCCAAAAATGACGCGGATATTACGGCTCTGAGCTGGATCATCCGTTCTCCTCTTAAATAAAATGGAGCACCTCCGGACAGACTCCTCGTCCGGTGGGAACCCTTTCAGGCTAACCCACGCGTTACAACTGCGTCAACCTTCACCAGTGTAACGATCCGTGTCTTTTGGTCACAGCACCGGGGCAACAGGCCACACCGACCCACCAAAGCGGGCCCGCCGCCCCGGTCCGAAGTGACCTACTCGTCGTCCGTCTCTTCCACGCCGCCGCGCGCCGCTTTCGCCGCCGCGATGATCTTGTCCGCCTGCAGCTGCGGCACGTAATCATAGTGGTCGAACTCCATGGAGAAGTTCGCCCGGCCCTGCGTCATGGAGGTCAGATCGCTTTGATAACTCAGCATTTCCGCCATGGGGACCTGCGCGCGGATGATCTGCGTTCCGCCCTGGGTGTCCATGCCGGAGATGCGCCCGCGCCGCCCGTTCAGATCGCCCATCAGGTCGCCCGCGAACTCCACCGGCGCCTGTACTTCCACGTTCATCACCGGCTCCAGCAGAGTCGGTTTCGCGGTCAGCATCGCCGCCCGGAAGGCTTTCCGCGCGGCCAGCTTGAACGCGAGCTCGGAGGAATCCACGTCGTGGTACGACCCGTCATACACGGTCACTTTGAAATCGACCATCGGGAAGCCGGCGAGGAAACCCCGTTCGGCGGTCTCGATAATCCCTTTTTCCACGGCCGGGATATAGTTTTTGGGAATCGACCCGCCAAACGTGTCGTTCTCGAACTGGAACTTCGCGCCGCGCGGCAGCGGTTCCATCCGGATCCAGCAGTCGCCGAACTGTCCGTGGCCACCGGTCTGCTTCTTGTGTCGGCCCTGCACGTCAGCGGTACCCCGAATCGTTTCGCGATAGGGAATCTTCGGCGCCTTCAGCGTCACATCCACCGCGTAACGCTTCTTCAGGCGGCTGACGGCGATCTCCACATGCTGCTGTCCCGTCCCCGCCACCAGAAATTCTTTGGTCTGCGGATCGCGATAAAAGCGCAGCGACAGATCTTCTTCGAGGATCTTATGCAGCGCATTGCCCATCCGGTCTTCGTCGCTCCGGCTCTTCGCTTCCACCGCGAACGCGATGGAGGGTTCCGCCAGCTTCACGGGCGGAAAGTGGATGGGCGAGTTCCGGTCCGTGAGCGTGTCGCCCGTGAGAACATCGCGCAGTTTCGCCACCACCCCGATGTCCCCGGCGTGCAGTTCCGTCACCGGCTCAATCGCCTTGCCCTGCGGCGCGCCGATGTGCGCCAGCCGTTCATCGCTGCCCTTGCCGGCTACAATCAGATGGGCATCATTCTTAATCACGCCGCTGAGAACGCGGAAGAAGCTGAGCCGTCCGGCGAACGGATCGGCCACCGTTTTAAAGACGAAGGCAGCGGCGGGCCGGGAATCGTCGCATTCCCGTTCCATTTCCTGACCGTTGAAGGTTACGGTCGCCGGCGGGCGGTCCTTCGGCGAGGGAAACGCTTCCACAATCAGATTCAGCAGCCAGTCTGACCCGATATCGTGCAGTCCGGACATGCAGAGCACGGGGAAGATGCGCACCTCGCGCATTTCCTCGTCCAGTCCGCTGATCACATGCTCTTCCGGCAGAGTTCCCATTTCAAAGAACTCTTCCATCAGGTCGTCCTTGCCCTCGGCCACCACTTCCACCAGTTCGGCATGCGCCTTCTTCGCGGCCTCGGCATACTCGGCGGGGATTTCCATCTCCTGGCCCTTGCCGTCGCCATCCATTGTGTAGACGTAAGCCTTCATGCGGATCAGGTCGATCACGCCCCGGAAGTCTTTCTCTTCGCCCAGCGGCAGCTGGATCGGCACGGCGGCGCGGCCAAAGCGCTCATGGATACTCTCCATGGTGCGTTCGAAGCTGGCGCGGTCGCGATCGAGTTTGTTGATCACGATCGCGCGGGGGAGATTGAACTCCGCCGCCGTATTCCACATCTTCTCTGTCTGCGGCTCCACGCCGGACACCGCGTCAATGACGACGATGGCCGCATCGGCCGCAATCAGCGCGGACCGGGCGTCGTTCAAAAACATGTTGAACCCTGGCGTGTCGAGGAGGTTGATCTTCGTCTTCCTCCATTCGGTCGCCGCTATGGCGGTGGAAATCGTCAGCTTGCGGGCGATTTCCTCCTCGTCGAAGTCAGTTACGGTATTTCCTTCGTCGACCTGCGTCAGGCGCTTGGTGGCGCCTGCCGCATAAAGCAAACCGGCCACTACGGAGGTCTTCCCGCAGTGGCCGTGGCCTACAATGCCGACATTTCTGATGTCCTTCGTCTCGTACGTTTTCACGGATGCACCTCCGTTACAACAGTTTTTACGACCGGAATCGTATCACAACTGAAACATGGCGGGAAGCATGCCGGCTGCCAATCGCGGGGCGGCCTTCCGCCTCGGCCAAACCCCCGGTTTTACAAGTGTTCCGGGGCGTTCCGAGTCGTTTCAGACAGAAATTTCCCGCCGGATTCCGGGCGCAGCCTGCGTGAAAAGGCGCACGCTCTCTTAAAGCTGATCTTTATACTGTTCGAGCGCGACCTTCACCAGCTGAGTGCGTGTTCTCACGCCCAGCTTGTCGCAGACATGCCGCAGGGATGCCTTGACCGCGCCTTCTGAGATTTCCAGTTCTGCGGCCATCTCGCGGTTCGTCAGGCCGGAAAGCAGGTAGCGCAGCACGGTGCGGTCGCGCTCGGTCAGCGTGGGGCGTTTGGGGGTGCGTGTGCGGTCCACCGTGCGAAACAGCGGCCCCAGATAAGCCTTTTCAAGCCACGCTTCGCCATTCAGCACCTGCCGGATGGCTCCGCACAGCACATCGGTGGAGTGGTGCTTGTGCAGAATGCCGCCCGCGCCCGCCTGAATCAGTTGCACGGCTTCCTGATCGCTCATGCCGGCCGTGACAATCAGCACGCGGCCCCGGTAGCCCAGAGCGCGGGAGCGCATCAAAAAGTCCACCGCGCGCGAATTGCCCAGGTCGACATCGAGCAGCACCATGTTCGGCATGGCGGGGGGCGCGGCGGCCTTCACAATCTCCAGCGCGTCGGCGGCGGAACTGGCCTGGCCCACTACCTCAAAACCTGGCTCTTTTTCGAGCATGCGGGCCAGACTTTCCCGAAACATCGCGTGATCGTCCACCAGCAGCAGACGGACTGTTGATTCAGGCATGGCGGACTCAGGCATTTTCATCGCCCTCCGGGATGGTCTGCAATTCCACCGCGAAACAGGAACCGCTCGCTCCCGCTTCCCAGCGCAGATCGCCGCCGTAGCCCCGCACCACCGCTCTGGAAAGGTAGAGTCCGATGCCCGTGCCCTCCGAACCTGGCTGAAACGGCGCGAACAAACGCTCCGGCGCCGCCACGCCCGGGCCGGAATCCCCGCAGAGGATGAGGACGCCCGCCGCGCTGCCGCGCACCGTGATGGTCAGCTCTTTTCTCTCCGAATCCTGCACCGCGCGATGGCTGTTCTGGCTCAGATTGAGCAGAATCTGCAGCAGTCCATGTCTCTCGGCCAGCACCAGCGGGAGGCGCGCCGGCAGGTTCCAACGCACCACGCCGCCAATCTCCCGCCACTGCGGCTCAATCACAATTCGCAGATCGTCCAATACTGTCCGCAGCGGGATCTCTTCAAGCGCATCCTGGCCGCGCGCCGTCAATTCCACCGCCGCCATGCGCTCCAGCGCCCGGGCGAGACCCGTGAGCGCCTGCACGTCTTCCCCGATCTCCGCCATGCCGGCGCCCTCCGCGCGCTTCTGATTCAGGTTGGCGGAGACCACCGAGATCGCGCCGCAGAGGTTACGGACTTCGTGGGCAATGGCCGCCGCGGCAATCTGATTGGCCCGCATCAGTTCGCGCAGATTCTCTTCCTCACGGTCGCGCATCTCCTCGGAAGAATCGACCACAATGGCGGCCAGGCGCTTTCCCGCCGGGGAGTTCCAGGTGGAGAACCAGATGCTCGCGAGAAAGATCTCACCGTTTTCCCGAAAACCCTGGCACTGTGCGGCGGTCCGCAGACCTCCGGGACCGTGAGTCACCTGCAGCGCGTCCCCCAGCACCGGCAGGTACCTGCCGATAAATCGCCCCTTCAGGGATTGCGTTCCCGGTAACAGGAGCAGGCTGTTGGCTGCCTTGTTGGCGGCCAGCACAAATCCGGCGGCATCCACCGTCAGAATTGCGGCCGGGCTGCTCTCCACCAGAGTGTCCAGTTGTTCCTCTACTTCGCGCCGGAGTTCCTGTTCGCGACGGATACTGGCGAGCATCTCCATGCCGGCCGCGCGGCTCTGTATCACTCCATACACAAAAAGGCCGGACCCCGCATAAGCCACCAGGGAAAACGGAAAGCGGAGAAAGACCTCCAGCGCGGGCGCGGGGATATCGAACCACGCGCGCAGCAGCGAGCAAACCATCGCCATTGCCACAATCTGCGCGGGGCGCAGTACCACCGCCGCCAGCATCATCGGCAAAACATAGAGCAGGCCCAGCGAAGCCCGGTTGCCAATGGCGCGATCCGCGCACGCCGTCAGAGCGATCATGGTGAACACACCGGCGAGCAATCTGCCCCGCCCCGCCCGCAGGAATACGGAGATCACACAGACCAGCTTAGCGCCGGATAAGACTAAGACTCTAAAGATGCGGCGAACACCGGAAAAATGGCGTTGAAAAGCGGTGCCGCCGGTGTCCAGGCCACGACGGAGTGCGCCGGACACAGAATTGTTTCGGAACCCCAACTGTAGTCAGCCTTCCGGAAGAAAGTCCAATTCATTATTTGGATTCCGCTCCGCTGAACTTTCGTTTTCTTTGTCCGTAAGATACCTGCCGGGCACAAAAAGATACCCTGTTGCGGAATGCCATCGACTCCCTTTAAAAGCGTCGGAAGGAATCCTTTCCAACCGGCCGGCCACAGGCTTTCTTTCGATAGATAACTCTCTATCTTTTTGGATATTTTCGCGGAAACACGCGCTTCCTGAATTCAAAATATCGATTGGACACGGTCATGCGGTGGCGGCTAGACTTCGATTTCCGGCGAACTTCCGGGCGACTCCGTCAGTCGTCCTGCCACCCCCCGCGGCGCCCGTCCTCCGCTCCCCGGCCGGAACGAATGCCAATCCCTGTGATCAAGGCTGAAAACTCAACAAGTCAGGAGCAATGAAGGTTATGAATCAAAAGTCGTCTTTCGCCATGAAGCTCTCCCGCCTGGGTACACGAATGCGCGATCCGGAATGGCGTCGCTACGGAGGGCTGCTGCTGGCCGGAAAATTCACCGCCATCGCACTGTTGATTGTCGCCTTCGCGTTTCTGAATCCGGACCTGCTGGGTTCCCGCGCCTTCGCCGCCGACCCGCAGCTGAAGGGGAACGACATCGTCAACCCGCTCAACACCGTCTGGACGCTGCTTGCCGCCTTCCTCGTGTTCGGCATGCAGGTTGGTTTCACCATGCTCGAAGCCGGCTTCTGCCGCTCCCGCGAAACGGTCAACGTGCTGATGGAATGTATCGTCGATACCTGCCTCTGCGGACTGTTGTTCTACGCCTGGGGCTTCGCCTTCATGTTCAGCCACGGCAACGGCTTCATCGGCATGAACTGGTTCTTCCTGCAGGGCGCGCCAGCCACTTATGAAACCACCGGCATCGCATTTCTGGCGGTCTGGCTCTTCCAGTTCGCCTTCGCCGATACCTGCTCCACCATTACCTCCGGCGCCATGATCGGTCGCACCAGCTGGATTGGCGACCTGCTTTACAGCTTTGTGGTTTCCGGGTTTATCTATCCGATCATTGGCCACTGGACCTGGGGTCCGGACGGCTTCCTCGCCACCATGGGCGCGAAGGACACCTTCCTGCCGTGGGTGGGCACCAGCTTCCATGACTTTGCCGGCTCCACCGTGGTTCACTCCATCGGCGGCTTCATCGCCCTCGCCGGCGCCATCGTGCTGGGCCCCCGCCTCGGGCGCAAATTCAAACGCGACGGCGGCGGACCCATGCTGCCCCACGACCTCACCATCGCCGCTTCCGGCGGTCTTCTGCTATGGTTCGGCTGGTACGGTTTCAACCCCGGCAGCACGCTTTCCGCCATGGACTTCATCGGCATCGGACGCGTTGCGGCAAACACCACGCTGGCGGCCTGTTCCGCCGGTCTGGTGGCGATGTTCGTGGCCTTCGGCCTGAGCAAAAAGTGGGATGTCAGCTTCACCATCAACGGCTTCCTGGCTGGCCTGGTGGCCATCACCTGCCCCTGCTACTGGGTGAGTCCGCTGGGCGCGATTCTGCTGGGCGCGGTCGCCGGCGTGGTCGTGGTGGCGGGCGTCGAACTGCTCGAATATCTGCGGATTGACGATCCCATTGGCGCCGTTCCCGTGCACGGCATCTGTGGTGTCTGGGGCACTATTTCGCTGGGTCTCTTCGCCTCCGGAGAATTCGGTTCCACCGGGCCGTTCTCGGCCGATAACTCCGCTCCGCTGAAGGGCCTGTTCTACGGCGGCGGCACGCAGTTGCTGGTTGCGCAGCTCATCGGCAGCGCCATCACCTGCGTGGCAACCTTCACAGTGGCCCTCGCGGTGATGTATGGTCTGAATGCGCTGGGCCTGCTGCGTGTTTCGAGAGACGGCGAACTCGAAGGTCTCGATCTGCACGAACACGGCATCTCGGCCTACCCCGAGTATGTGATTTCGTCAATCGGCGGACCTGCCGCCATGACGCTGCCGATGGAGCGCGCCGGCTCGCTCGGCTCGCACGCCAGACTGAACACCAACGAGTCCGGAGACTGAGGACAATATGAAAAAAATCGAAGCCATTATCCAGCCTCATAAGTTAGACGAGGTGAAGGACGCCGTGAAGGCCGCGGGCGTGGACGGGATGACCATCTCGGAAGTGCACGGGCATGGGCGGCAGAAGGGCCACACCGAAACGTACCGCGGTTCGGAGTACAAGATCGATCTGCGCCCCAAGATCAAGATCGAGATTGTGCTGCCGGATGAGGATCTCGATCGCATCGTCGGCGTCATCACCCAGGCGGCCCGGTCCGGCAAGATCGGCGACGGCAAGATCTTCGTCTCCACCATCGACGAAGCCTACCGGATTCGCAACGGCGAGACCGGCACCGGCGCTCTCTGAATTAAGCCCCCCGGGGCGTCAAAACTTCCCCCTGCGAAACCGCGGGGGGAAGTTTTGACGTGTAGCTGGGGTCACTCCTTCCCTGGTCAACTATTGCGGGTTAAAAAAAGAGTCACGGCTTGCTGACCCTGAGGGATGGAATTTGACGTCTTCTGAACCCGAAGCGCGGCCCGTACCGGTAGCCCATCGAAAGCGCCTGCGACTCTATCGCTTGGTCGAATGCGTACGCCGAACGTGATTGCGGCCGGATGCATCCCGGTCATCAGGAGCCGCGCCATCAAGTGCGTGCAAAATCCCACAGTGCTCCGCCGATGTCCCGCTGCCGCATTTGTCCCGCAGCGCCTTCAGCTGGATTTCCAGGTTCTGTAGTTCCGCGATGCGCTCTTCCACGTGACCGATATGGGTATCCAAAAGCGCGTTGACCTCACCACAGTTTTCGTCCGGTGCGGACCGAAAACTGAGCAAACTCCTGATTTCATTCAACGCCATGTCCAGGGAACGGCAATGGCGAATGAACGATAGCAGTTCGACGTATTCCTGCCCGTAGCGTCGAAAGTTCCCGCTCGTCCGACCGGGTTTTGGCAGCAATCCTTCATGCTCGTAATACCGAATAGTCTCGATTCCACATCCGGTTCTCCGTGCAAGTTCGCCGATTGTCATCTGTTCAGACCTTCGATTTCTTTTCGCTTGACTCTGTAGTCGCTACAGGTTGTTAACTCAATTAATAGCAGTGTTGGAAAGGCCCCGCGATCTGAGCCGTCGTGGGCATTTTGGCAACCGGTCCGTTGTGATGCCGGCGATCGGCAGGGTATTGCAAAAGCCCCCCGCCGGATTTCAGTTGGCCCCTGCGCGTTTTCTTCAGGAGGATCGAATGAAAAAAGACACGAGAATCGCCGCGTTGCCCATCGCTCTGTTGAGCATCGCCGTTGGCATCGCGGGCATTGCTTCCCCCGATGGCGCGATGGCCCTGCGCCGATTGTGCTATGCGACGCCTGGCCTGCTCTACCCGGCCGTCGCTGTTCGCTCCGCCATGGGGCTCGGACTGATCCTGGCCGCCTCGAGTTCTCGCTGGCCCCGGGTCTTGCGCGCGCTGGGAGCGGTGGTGTGCCTGCAAGGACTTTCGTTTACGCTGCTTGGACTGGATCACGCGCGAGCGATCATGGAATGGGAGGGGAGGCAGGGATCTGCGCTCCTTCGCGCCGGGGCTGCGGTGGCCTTCATCTGCGGGGGGTTCATACTGGTTGCAGTTAGCAGGAGCCGTCCGGCGCAGAGGAACGCAGTAAGGTCCTGAATCAGGATCGTTTAAGGAAGCGGCCTCGCTTCCCGGGCAAATCTGCCATCATGAAACAAACCGGATGGCCAGATCTCCGCGACGTCTCATCCTGATCGTTTCCGTCTCTCTCCTCATTGCGGGCGGGGCGCTGGCGCAGCGTTTCGGACGGGGCGGTGGCGGCTTTGGCGGTGGCATTCGCTTCGATGGTCATGATGAAGGTCCAAAGCCCGTCTTTCCAAAGACCGGCGAATTCCACTTCATCCGCACCGAATACACCGATCTGCCGCAGTTCCATCGCGGCTATGGCTTTGGTTCCCGCAACGGCGAAGGCACTGGCTGGTGGCTGGTCGACTGGCCCGACGCCGACGAGCATTTCTCCCAGGGCGTGCAGCGCCTCACCCGCGTCGATACCGGCGAGCCTCTGCACATG
>CAIUOG010000029.1 GCA_903900705.1 uncultured Acidobacteriia bacterium | reverse complement strand
CATGGAGAAGTGTGAGGATCTTCTGCCTTCCTACCTCCGCTTCATCAAGGGCATGGTGGACGGTTCCGACCTCCCGCTCAACATCTCCCGCCAGCGCCTCCAGCAGGACCGGCAGTTTACGCAAATCCGCAAACGCCTCACTCACAAGGTTCTCGACACTCTCAAAGAGATGTGCGAGAAGGATTCCGAAAAGTACCTCACCGCCTGGATCGAATTCGGCCGCGCGCTCAAAGAGGGGGTCGCCGCCGATTACGACAACCGCGACCGCATCATTCCCCTGCTGCTGTTCCAGTCCTCGAACGATAAAGAGAAACTCACCTCGCTCAAAGACTACGTCTCCCGCATGAAGCCGGAGCAGGAACAGATCTTCTATCTCACCGGCGAAAACCGCGCGCTCATCGAAAACTCACCCCACCTCGAAGCCGTCCGCGCCAAAGACTACGAAGTGCTGTTCATGGTCGATGCCGTGGACGAACTCATGCTCCAGCACCTCACCGAATTCGAAGGCAAAAAGCTGAAATCCGTGGGCAAAGGCGGCCTCGAACTCGGCACCGAAGCCGAGAAGGAAGCGGCTCACAAGGAACTCGACGAGAAGAAGGTCGAATTCCAGCCGCTCATCGACTTCCTGCAGAAGCATCTGGACGCCAGCGTTCGCACCGTCCGCCTGTCGTCCCGTCTCACCACTTCGCCCGCCTGTCTGGTGGTCGAAGAACACGACTACAGCCCGATGCTCGAACGCGCGCTCCAGAAGACCGGCGCGGGCGCTCCCAAACAGAAGCGGGTCATGGAACTCAACCCGAAGCACCCGCTCATCGCGAAGATGCAGCAGCGCCAGACCACCTCGCCCGAAGATCCCCTGCTCACCAATGCCGCGGATCTCGTGCTCGGCCTCGCGCTTCTCGCCGAAGGCTCGGAACTGCCGGACCCGGTCCGCTTCAGCCGCGCCGCCGGCGAACTGCTCGACAAGGTCATCTAGCGGCCGGGTCTTCAGGCCTTTGCAAGGGTGGCGCCTCCCACCACCACCGTCAACTGGTCCACGATCCCCTTCAGGATCTCGGACTGCGCATTCAGTTCCGCGACCGAGGAAGCGCTCTCTTCCGCGGTCGCGGCGTTGCGCTGCGTCACCTGTTCAATCTGCGTAATCGCCCGCACTACCTGATCAATCCCGCTCGTCTGTTCCTGGCTGCTCAGATTGACGTCGTCCACCAGCTCCTTGATCTTCGCCGCCTCGTTCGTCACCGCCCGGATGGCCGCCGCCACCTGATCCACCTTCGTCTTGCCATCGTTCGACAGCGAGATCGACCCTTCAATCAGTTCCGCCGTGTCCCGCGCCGCCTGCGCACATCGCTGCGCGAGGTTCCGCACCTCGTCCGCCACCACCCCGAACCCCATCCCCGATTCCCCGGCCCGCGCCGCTTCCACCGCCGCATTCAGCGCCAGAATATTCGTCTGGAACGCAATTTCATCAATCACTTTGATAATGCGGGAAATCTTGCCGCTTTCAGCGTGAATCTGGTCAATCGCCTTCACCATATCGTCCAGAGCCCGGTTCGCCGCGGCAAACGTGTTGCGTGACCGCGTCACCAGCTCCGCCGCCGCATGCGAACTCTCGCTGTTCCGCTTCGCGACCGCGTTGATGCGCAGACTCGAACCCGCCGTCTCCTCAAGAGACGCCGCCTGTTCGGTGGCGCCATTGGCCAGTTCATGAGCCGCCGCCGCAATCTGCCGTGATGCCAGAGTGATCGCTTCGCTGTGGTCATGCAGTTCGTGGGTGGAAGCCCGCAGGAAACCGGTCACGTTCCGCAGTACAAAGAAAGCCAGCAGTGAGCAACCAGTCAACGCCAGCGTTGTCAGCAACAGTGCCCACATCCGGTTCGAAGCCAGTTCATCAATCCGGATCTGCAGCAGCACCATCAGCTCCTTCGACCCCATCTGCCACAGCCGGAATCCCGATTCCCGCGCACGGTTTGCCAGTTCCGCGCCCGCCGCGCCCTGCACCCCTTCCGTCTTCTCCATCACCTGCCGGGTGAACTCAATCACCGACTCATTGGCCTTCCGGTACTCCAGACTCGCGGGCAGCACTCTCTGCTGCAGCGTCACGCTCAGGCCATGGAAGTTCTGATCCTCATTGAGCGACGTTTGCAGGTCCCCGCTGATCCGCTCGAGGTCCGCTTCCTTCGCCAGCGCCTGCAGCCCGGCCAGTCGCAACCGATTACCCTCGTCCAGCGCCCCGGGGTCCGCCGGCAGATCCTGCGCCATCATCTGGATCGTGGACAGGTGGTCCAGCGCGGCGGGCAAAGCCACCACAATCGCGTCCATCAGATAGTAACTGTCCAGTTCCGAATCGAGCGTCAGATTCGACGTGTCCGCCGCGTGCGCGATCATCATTGAGACATCGGCCAGCAGATGGGAGTGCGCCTCGTCAGATTCCCCCGGCTTCTTCCCCGCCAGCGAATTCTTCAGCGCCACCCACTCCCGCTGCAGGTTCTCGTGCGTCGCGTGCTCCCGTCGTCTCTGTGCCAGTCCCTCACGCGTGAACTGTAAGTCCCCGCCCAGTTCCTTATCCACTCCCTGCAGCGCCACCAGCGCCGCATCCACTCTTTTTTCCGAGTCCGCTACCTGCCCATTCAGTTCCGCATGCCCCGCAAGCGCGGTGCGCGCCAGAAACTGATGTTCCGAAATCCGTTCGAGCAACACGGCCAGGGGTTCCTGATAACGGATTCCCTCCTGCTCCAGCTTCGCGATCGCGATGTCCTGAGAAAAGCCCTTGCTCACAAAATAGAAAAGCGCAATGCTGACGGTCAACATGACCAGACCCCCAACAGCGCACAGCCGCTGGGTGAGTGTCAGATTCTTCATGTGTTGTTCCTTGAAACTTCGTCGATAATCAGCGGATTCGGCAGACATGGCACTTGCTCCGTGATTCTGTGATCGGCAGAGTACGTGAAAATCTGTAGGGGTGACGCTACGATCACACCGGCCGCGCCGCCTGCGGCTCCGGCCGCTCCGGAGCCCCCTCCCGGAGCCTTTCCGCAGCCCCTAACTCCCTGCTATACTGGGAGTTAACTTAAAATACATGGCAGATCAGGATATTCCCCCACAGGGTCCGCCCGAACCACCTCTCCCCGGCGGTATCGAGGGCGGCGGCAGCCACGTTCCCATCAACATCGAAGATGAGATGCGGCGCTCCTATATCGATTACGCGATGAGCGTCATCGTCGGCCGCGCCCTCCCCGACATTCGCGACGGCCTCAAGCCCGTCCACCGCCGCATCCTGTTTGGGATGAGCGAGTTGGGCCTCACGCCCAACCGCCCCACCCGCAAGTGCGCCAAGATCGTCGGCGAAGTCCTCGGCAAGTACCACCCCCACGGCGACGCCTCCGTCTACGACTCCCTGGTCCGCATGGCCCAGCCCTTCAGCCTCCGCTACCCTCTCGTCGATGGCCAGGGCAACTTCGGCTCCGTCGATGGTGATCCGCCCGCCGCCATGCGGTACACCGAGGCCCGGCTCTCCAAAATCGCCACCTACCTTCTCGAAGACCTCGACAAGGAAACCGTCGACTTCCGTCCCAACTACGACGAAAGCGAATCCGAGCCCGAAGTCCTCCCCACCCGCGTCCCGAACCTCCTCATCAACGGTTCCTCCGGGATCGCTGTCGGCATGGCGACCAACATCCCGCCGCACAACCTCACCGAAATCATCAACGCCACCATCCAGCTCATCGAAGAGCCTGAAACTCCGTTCGAACGCATCTGCGAAATCGTCCAGGGTCCCGATTTCCCCACCGGCGGCTACATCCTCGGTCGCGCCGGCATCCTCGACGCCTTCCGCACCGGCCGCGGCAGCCTCCGCATCCGCGCCAAAGCCGAAATCCTCCCCATGGGCAAGGACCGGCAGATGATCGTCGTCACCGAAATCCCCTACCAGGTCAACAAGTCCCGCCTGCTCGAAGCCTGCGCCGCCCTCGTCAACGAGAAGAAGATCGAAGGCATCTCCGAAATCCGCGACGAAAGCGATCGCGACGGCATGCGCATCGTCTACGAACTCAAGCGTGGCGAACAGGCCGAGGTCATCCTCAACAACCTCTACAAGAACACCCAGCTCCAGATCAGCTTCGGCATCATCAACCTCTCCATCGTCAACGGCCAGCCCCGCGAACTCGGCCTCATCAGCACTATCAAGTACTTCATCGAACACCGCGTCGACGTCGTCCGCCGCCGTACCGATTTCGAACTCCGCAAAGCCCGCGAGCGCGAACACATCCTCCTCGGCTTCCGCCTTGCTCTCGACAACATCGACGAAGTCATCCGCATCATCCGCGCCGCCAAATCACCCCGCGACGCGCGGGACTCCCTGGTCGCCGCCTCCACCGAATTCGTCTTCAACGACCTCTACCTCCGCGCCGCCGGCGCAGCCGCTCCGCTCACCCAGCTCAGCGACCGCCAGGCCCAGGCCATCATCGAACTCCAGCTCCAGCGCCTCACCGGCATGGAACAGGAGAAAATCGCCAACGAACTGGCCGATATCCAGCGCCGCATCGGCGAGTACCTCGAAATCCTCGGTTCTGAAAAAGTGCTCCGCGCCGTCATCGTCAAAGAACTCAACGAAGTCAAAACCAACTTCGGTGACGAACGCCGCACGCAAATCATCGAAGATCTCGGCAACATCAGCCTCGAAGACCTCGTCGCCGTCGAAGACATGGCCGTTACCGTCACCCACGCCGGCTACCTCAAGCGCACCGCCGTCGATACCTATCGCCGCCAGACCCGCGGCGGCAAAGGCCGCATCGGCATGGGCACGCGCACAGAGGACTTTGTCCAGTACTTCCTGGTCGCCTCCACCCACAACTTCCTGCTCATCTTCACCAACAAGGGCCGCGTCTACTGGCTCAAGGTGTATGAGATTCCCGACGCCTCCACCACCGGCAAGGGCAAGCACATCTCCAACATGATCGACCTCCAGCCGGACGAAACCGTGAAGGCCTTCCTGCCCGTTCACTCCTTCGTGCCGGACCAGTTCATCGTCATGGTCACCCGCCTCGGCGTCATCAAAAAGTGCGAACTCACCGAGTTCGATAACCCCATGGCCCGCGGCATCATCGCCATCGGCATCGATGACGGCGACGAACTCATTGCCGCCCGCCTCACCTCCGGCAGCAACTACATCGTCCTCGGCTCTCACGAAGGCCAGGCCATTCGCTTCAACGAAACCCAGGTCCGCGCCATGGGCCGTCCCGCCCGCGGCGTTCGCGGCATGGACCTCGCCGCCAAAGACTACATCGTCGGCGCCGAAGTCGTCGGTGAGGAAGGCCTCATCCTCTCCATCTCGGAGAACGGCTACGGCAAACGCACCAACCTCACCGACTATCGCCTCACCAACCGCGGCGTCAAGGGGGTCATCAACATGAAGACCACCCGCAAGACCGGCAATGTCGTCGGCATCCTCTCCGTCAAAGAGGATTCCGAACTCATGATCGTCACCCGCGAAGGCAAGATGATCCGCATCGATTCCGGCGAAATCCGCCAGGCCGGCCGCTCCACCCAGGGCGTCCGCCTCGTCAAGATGGAGGAAGGCGATCAGGTCGCCGCCGCCAGCCTCATTCCCGAATCGGATGAAAAGCCCGAAGATCCCACGGCCGAAACCGCGCCGGAAACTCCTCCCGTGCAGTAATCCGCTTCTCAACGCAATAAGAAAGGGGGCCCGGCGCAAGCCTGGCCCCCTTTGCTTTCAGTCTCCGCCGCCCCTAATACAAAGTCGCCGGCAGCCGCGTCTTCAGCTCCTCATCCACCGCCCGCGCCTCTACAAACCCGCGCGTATGCGCCTCCAGCATCATCCCGAACGTCGGCACATCCCCCGGCTTCGCATACTTCTCCGGATTCCACAAATCCGCCCGCACCAGCGCCCGGCCGCAGTGAACATACGCTTCCCGCACCGTCACCACCAGCACCGTCTTCGGCGTCTTGCCCTGATGCACGAACTGCCCCGTCAGCGCCGGGTCCCGGCTCAGCACCGCCTCCCCGTTCACCCGGAACGTCTCCGTCACCCCCGGCGCCAGAAACAACAATCCCACCGCCGGATTCCGCACCAGATTCCGCAGCGAATCCAGCCGGTTATTCCCCCGCCGGTCCGCTATCAGCAGCGTGTGGTCGTCCGCCACCTTCACAAATCCCGCCACATCCCCCCGCGGCGAAACATCCTGCATTCCTCCGCTCCCGCTCCCGATCATCACCATCGGCGACGCCGCAATAAAAGACCGGCAGTAGTCATCCAGGCGATCCAGTTGCTTCCGCACCGATCGTTCGAGCGCCGGTCCGTATAACTCCCCGAACTCCGCCTCGTCCTGAATCACATACTGCCGGTCGATTTCCACCGCGGCCTCCCGCCCTGCCGGGCTCTAGTGGTGCTTCACTTCGTAATCCACGTCAGACAACGCATCGTCCCGCCGGGCAGGATCTTCCAGATCCTTCTCCAGCCGTCGCAGCGCCGTCCCCAGCACATCCCGGTGATGCAGCTTCGATCCGAACTCGCCCTGGCTCAGCCGCAGCCACAGCTCGTGCAGCCGTTCCACATCCTCCGGCCACAAACGCGGCGGGTGCGGACCCAGGTTCACGAAGAATGACGGCTTATCCAGCTGCAGAATCTCCAGCGAGAACGCATGCTTCGGATCCGGCAGATTCTCCCATGCCAGGCCAATACGCCGCGCCAGTTCCGCCGTTTCCATACGCAGCGACGCGCCCGTCACCACGCGCGACACCTGCAGCCTCTGCGCCGTCTGCACAATCGCATCAAACGGATCCGAGCTCGGCACCACCAGCAGCTCCACCGTCTTGCCTTCCTTCTCCGCCAGTTCCACCACCTTCGAGAACAACTCCCTCTCGTAATCGGTGAACAACTGCGTCTGCCCCAGCTGGTGATCGCCCGAAGTCAGCTGCCGCACCGTCATCACGACAATGTCATGCCGCCGCATATTCGTCTTCTGAATCACGTTGCGCAGGTGCGTCAGATTATTCACGTCGCGCACCGCAATCAGAATCGAACCCGGCCGCGCCTTCAGCATGGAAGTTTCCACCTCCGGCTGCACGTCCAGATTGAACTCTTCCAGCGCATGCTTCTGCCCGTGCATCTTCTTCCGGTTAATGTGCTCAGACACCGTGAAGATCACAAACAGCAGAATCGTGAACGCCAGACCGTAAATCGTCGCCCACTTCTTTGAGAACAGGTTCGCAATCGCCGTCGCGCCCAGCAGCAGCGTCGCCATTCCCAGCCCGATCGGCAACTCAATCCCGCCAATCGTAATATTGCCCGGGAACTTGTATTCCTGATCATGACGGTGATACCGCAGCACCAGCACGCCCAGCGCCTTCAGGAAGAAGCTCCACACCACGCCGAACGCATACGCCTCGCCCAGCAGATAAACGTCGCCGCCGCTCAGAATAATCGTCACAATCTGCAGCAGCGCAATCAGGTTAATAATGCGGTAGGTCGTCCCGAACCGGCGATGCGGCTTGCGGAACCAGTCCACCAGCACGCCGTCTTCCGCCACCCGGTTCATCACGCCGTTGCCGCCGATGATCGACGTATTCACCGCGCCGGCCAGAATCAGCACGCCCACCACCACAACGAATACGTGGAATGCCAGCCGCAGATACTCCGGCCCCGCCAGATGCATCGCCAGCCCGCCCAGCAGATTGTCCACGTAACTCCCGCGGATCTTGTCCGGAATAATCATCGCCGCAAACAGCGTAATCAGCCCCGTGCTCAGCGCCGCATACACGCAGACAATGTTCCCCGTGATCTGCAGGTTCTTCAGCTTCGGATACGCGATTTCCCGGTACACCTGCGCCAGCGTCTCAAATCCGCTCATCGAGAGCAGCGAGTGCCCGAAGGCGATCATCACCGCAATCAGCGGGATCGTCGGGAATATCGTCCCCTGGAACCACCCCAGTGACGACTCGTTAAACTTCAGATTGTGCGCCACCGGAGCCGGTGGAATCTGCGCCGGTCCCTGAATCAGCAGCGTCAGCGGACACCAGATCAGGAAGATCACCACCATCACCGTCGTGATCTGCATAATCCGCAGCGCCTTGCCGCTGGATTCATGCATCCCCTTCGTGTTCTCCCACCAGAAATACACCGTCACCAGCACCGCGAAGCCCGCCGAAAACCAGTTCGGCGACAGCACAAACTTCAAATGCATCATCGTGCTGACTTCGTTGATCAGCCCCGCCAGATACTGCCCCGCGCTCACCACGCTGATCGGGCCCGTCAATATGTAATCGAACAGCAGCGACGATACCGAAACGCGCGCCACAAACGGCCCCATCGCGTCCCGCACCACCACGTACACGCCGCCGCGCACAAACATCGACGAGCTTTCCAGATACACCGATCGCACCGCGAAACTGAACAGCATGACGCCCAGTACGAACCACGGCGCCGTCGGCCCGATCGCCTTCTCCGCAATACCCCCCGCATAAAACGCCGAGGATGCCAGATCGCTCAGTACGATGGACGCCGCCCGCCAGAATGAGATGAATGCCAGCGCTACCGTTGTTGCTACAACAACCTTCGCGCCCGGTCTGCTCGCCGGTTGTGATGTCATAAATTTGATGCTCTGCTTTTCCCGCTTCTGCCTGTGAGCCGCCGTACACTGTTTCCGACTCTCACACAGGTTAGCATTCAGGTTGCCTGAACACCCCGCCGTCCCCTTCTAAAACCGGAACTTCGCCGCCAGAGCCACATGCCGCGCCTGCCCCGTCGCCGTCGTAATGCTTCCGAAATTCGCGTTCGTATTCGTTCCCGTCGCATACGTCAGCGTCAGTGACGTGTTCGGATTCCCCGGATTGAAATGGTTCAGCACATTAAACGCTTCCGCCCGCAGTTCCAGCACCCGGTTTCGCTCCCGCCCCATCCGCACGTCCTTCAGCAGACTGAAATCCAGGCTCTCAAAACCCGGCCCCAGGAACAGCGTCGGCGGCGTGTTCCCAATCCCCAGTGACGTCGCCGCCGGCAGCGCAAAATTTCCCGCGTTCAGCGGATAATACAAACCCTTCGGCGCGTTCGCCGGTATCACCGCCTGCGCCGATAAAAACGCATCCGGCGTATTCATCTGGCACCGGAACGGGATGCCCCCCGTCGGCGTCCCCGTCCAATATCCAATCGGCGCGCCCGACGCCGTGCAACTCACCGTCAGCGGCGTCCCCGTCATAAACTTCGCCACCCCGTTGAAATGCCACCCGTCCAGCAGCACCTTCGTCACCGCGTTCTTCCACAACCGGCTCCCGTCCGGTACCTGATACGAATAGTTCACGTTCACCACCTGCGGCCGGTCGCTGCTCACCTCCGCATACGTCAGATAGTCCGGCGTCCACGGGTTCCGCGTATAACTCAGCGTCTTCGACCAGCTCCAGTTCACCCCGAACTGCAGCCGCTTCCCGAACCGCCGGTTCACCTGCGTCTGCAGCGAGTTGTAATTGGCGCTCCCGCAACTGCACGAATACTGAATCGCCCCATATCCCACATAAGGACGCAGCAGATTCGCCGTATAAAACGCCTTCCCCCCGCTCGTCGGATCCAGATACTTCGCGTTCGCCCCGCCCGTCGGCGTCCAGTCCGTATACGGCGCAACCCCGTTCAGGTCCACCTGCGCGAACTTATGGTGCACGGAATTCCCCACATAGGCGATATCCAGAATCAGCGCCTTCCCCAGATCCCTCTGGAAACCGAAACTCCAGTTGTAAGTCCCGGGATTCTTGTAATCCCGCCCCGTGAACACCGTCGCCGGTCCCAGAAAGCCCTGCGCGGTCAGCAGCTGCGAAAACGTCGTGTTGTAGTAAATCGGCGCCTGAAACTGTGGTGGCGCGGAAATCGGTCCCACCCCCGCTCCCGTCGCCCCGTCCGTATCCACCCCGAACGCCCGGTCATGGAAGATCCCGAACCCGCCCCGTACCGCCAGCTTTCCATCCCCCAGCGCATCCCACCCGAATCCGATCCGCGGCCCGTACGCCAGCCCCGGATTATGAAACGCCTGATTCTGAAACTGCCTCATCCCCGAGTACGGGCTTCCGTTCGCCGCATACGTCAGCGGATCGAAAAACGCCGCCCGCGCCAGCTGATACGTCGCCCCCGTCTGCAGGTTCTCCGCCACGTTCTGCCCGCCCACTACCGCCGGATACAGCAGCGTTCCCGACTTCGCCGCGCTATAAGCCGACCCGTCGAACAACCCCAGCGTCGCCCCCGCCGCGCTCAGCGCCCCCATCCACTGGAACCGCATCCCCACATCCAGCGTCAGCCGCCGGTTCACCCGCCACGAATCCTGCGCGAACCACTCAAACTGGTTGTAGCGCGCATGGTTCACGCTCCGCCCGCTGTCCTCCCCATACGCCTGCACCGTCCCGATCGCCAGGTTCGAATACCCATACCCCGTGTCATGCGGATTCGCCGTGTCAGAACCGAAGTAGTAGCTCCCGTTCGTGTTGTACAGGCTGTAAACGCTCACATTCCGCGCCACCCGCTCCAGCAGAAAGCCCGCCTTCACCGTGTGCTTGCCCTTCAGATACGTCACCGTGTCCGTCACGTTCTCCGCCTGGTCGGTCCCGTCAAACGGAAACCGCGCGTCAAACGTCACCGCCGGCGCATTCGTAATCCCCTGGCCCGCCGACTGCGGATTCAGCGTCCCCAGCCGGATATTCGGCAGCAGATTCTTCATCAGGCCGAACTCGTTATTCGCGTAAATCTTCGGCAATACCAGCGGCTGGCCGTCCGGTCCCTTCAGCGCCCCCGTCTGGTTCGCGGCCAGTGACGTCGCGCTCTCCACCGCCACACTCTGGTGCGCCCGGTTTACCCCCGCCGTGAATTCATTAATGAGATTCGCCCGGAACGTGTGGATCACCGTCAGCACCGCCCCCGCCGACTGAATCCCGTAATCCGTCGGCAACTGCCCCCATCCGCCCGTACTGTTCAGCGTCGACCCGATCCCCCGGTCCGCCTGATAATCATTGATCAGCCGCACAAACGCCTGCGTATTCGCCGAAACGTTGTAATCCAGGCGCAGAATCCGGTCTTCATGCGGATCCCTCCGGCTGAACTGATAAATCGCGTTGTACTGCCGCTGCCCCGTCGGGTCCGTCGTAAACGGCATCGGAAACAGGTTCATCATTGCGTACCCGATTGGTGAAATCCGGCTCGTCGGAATCACATTCCCCGCAAACGCCGCATTGTTGTTCGCCGGGTCTTTAATCGTGATCTTCGTCCCCGTCGTCGTCGTGGTCTGCGAAAAGTTCCCCTGCCGCTCCAGCGCCGTCGGCATCGTGAACTTATTCAGCGACCCCGGCGTCAGAAACGACAGATAATCTTCCGAAAAGAAAAAGAACAACCGCGTCCGGCTCTTGTTGAACCGCGTAAACGGCAGCAGAATCGGCCCCCCGATCGTCCCACCCTCATTGCTGTACCGGTACAGCGGCTTCTGCACCTTCGCCGCGTTATTGAAAAACTCGTTCGCATTCAGCGGTTCATGCCGGTAAAAATAATAGGTGCTCCCGTGGAACTGGTTCGTCCCGTTCTTCACCGTCACCACCAGCTGCCCGCCGCCCCGCGATCCGTACTCCGCCGAAAAATTCGACACCAGGACTTTCACCTCGGCAATCGCGTCCACGCTCGGCGCCAGATACCCGTTATTCGCCGGCGACCCGCTGTCCTGGCTCCCCACCCCGTCCATCGTGATCAGCACCTGCCCCGTCTGCCCGCCATTGATCGTCGGCATGCCCGAATTCCACCCCGGCACGTCGTGATTATTCAGATCCACCACCCCCGGCAGCGTCTGCAGCACCCCGATCCAGTCCCGCCCCCGCACCGGCGTATTCTGAATCTGCGTGCTGTTCACCAGAATCGTGCGGTCGGAACTGTCCGTCGCCACATGCGCCGCCTCCGCCACCACCGTCACCGTCGATCCCACATCGCCCACCGTCAGCCGGATGTCGTGCAGCGCCACCTTCTCGTCCGCGCTCACATTCACCGTCTGCTGCTCCCACGTCCGGAACCCCGTGTGCTTCACCCGGACCGAGTAATCCCCCGGCACCAGATTCGCGAAGCTGAAATACCCCGACGTGTCCGTCGTCAGGGCCTTCACCTGCTTCGTCAGGCTGTTCGTCAGCTCCGCCGTCGCCCCCGCAATCGGGCTGTCGGACGAGTCCGTGATCGTACCCGTAATTTCACCGGTCACGCTCTGCGCCCACCCCGCCGTCCCCATCAGCAGAAAGCACAAGACCGCATACCCTGCAAAGCGAATCTTCACCTGGTCGTCCCCCCTCGGAACAAATCAAAGGGATTATATAGGATGAAAATGAATTCCGAACTACTGGCCCGCCGGATCGTCGCCGTCCTCCGCGAAGCCGGCCATTCCGCCTTCCTCGTCGGCGGCTGCGTCCGCGACCTCCTCCTCCACCGCGCCCCCAAAGACTTCGACGTCGCCACCTCCGCCCGCCCCGAACAACTCCTCCGCCTCTTCCCCCGCGCCGGTCAGGTCGGCGCACACTTCGGCGTTATCCTCGTCCACGAAGACGGCGCAACCGTCGAAGTCGCCACCTACCGCTCAGACCTCAACTACCTCGATGGCCGCCGCCCCGAAGCCGTCCACTTCGAATCCACCCCCCGCGCCGACGCCCTCCGCCGCGACTTCACCATCAACGCCCTCTTCCTCGACCCTCAATCCGGCGAAATCCTCGACTTCTGCTCCGGCCAGGCCGACCTCCACGCCCGCCTCCTCCGCGCCATCGGCGACCCCGCCCAACGCTTCGCCGAAGATCACCTCCGCCTCCTCCGCGCCGTCCGCTTCGCCGCCCGCCTCGGCTTCGAAATCGAACCCGAAACCTTCGCCGCCATCCGCCTGCTCGCGCCCCAAATCCAATCCGTCTCCGCCGAACGCGTCCGCGACGAAATTACCCGCATCCTCACCGAAGGGTCACCCCGCCGCGGCTTCGAACTCCTCAGCGCCACCGGCCTCCTCGCCCACATCCTCCCCGAAATCGAAGCCCTGAAAGGCGTCGAACAGCCGCCTCAGTACCATCCCGAAGGCGACGTCTGGGTCCACACCATGCTCATGCTCGATGGCCTCCGCAACCCCACCCCCGAACTCGCCCTCGGCGTCCTCCTCCACGACGTCGGCAAACCCGGCGCCTTCCGCATCGCCGACCGCATCCGCTTCGATGGTCACGTCGAACTCGGCGTCACCCTCACCCGCAACATCCTCACCCGCCTCCGCTTCTCCACCGCCACCATCGAAGCCGTCGAAGCCCTCGTCGAAAACCACATGAAGTTCCGCGACGCCCCGAAGATGCGCGAAAGCCGCCTCAAACGCTTCCTCCGCCTCCCCCATTTCGACGAACACCTCGAACTCCACCGCCTCGACTGCTCTTCCAGCCACGGCGCGCTCGATAACTACCACTTCGTGCAGCAGAAACTCGCCGACGTCCCCCCGGACGCCCTCCGCCCGCCCCCCCTCATCACCGGCCGCGACCTCATCGCCGCCGGCTTCACCCCCGGCCCGTCCTTCCGCGCCGTCCTCACCGAAGTCGAAGACGCCCAGCTCGAAGGCCTCATCCAAACTTCCGCCGAAGCCCTCGCCTTCGCCCTCGCGAAACTCCGCAATCTCCCCCAGGAAAAACACGGATAGCCCCGGGTAGCAGAAAAAACATCGGTTGCCCGGCCCGCTTTGGTGTTATAATCCTGTCAAATCGCACCCCTCCTGATCCAAACGGCGGGGGATAAAAGAGAGGACGTAACTATGCAAAAAATTCTTGCTCTGCTGCTTCTTACCATCGGCTGTGGCGTTGTCGCCATGGCGGTCCCGCCGGCGCCGGAAATCGATCCTGCTTCGGGCGGCAGTGCTCTCGCGCTGCTTGCCGGCGCGGTGCTCGTCATTCGCGGTCGCCGCCGGAAATAATTCCCGTCTGTTTTTTGAAAACTCTGAGGAGTAACGGTCGTTTTCAAAACCGTTACTCCTTTTTGTTTGGATTCTCCCTTTGACCCCTCTCCTCCGCCGTCTTTCTCTCCTCGCGCTGCTTTTCACCGCCGAACTTCTTCTCATCACCCTCCGGCTCGACAACGCTGCTCTCGCCGGACAATCCGGCCTCCTCGGACTCATCGGCAGTCAGGGCGCCCTCATCCTCCGCGCCGCGGTTCTCTTCCCGCTGCTGCTCGCCACCTTCGCCCTCCTCCGCCATCGCCACCAACTCGCCACCACCACCCCACCGCCGCTCCATCGTCCTTTTCTGGCCGGCCACTTTGCCGCGCTTGCCCTGTTCGCAGCGCTCGCAACCAGCCTCTATTTCGGTTCCCCCTCCAGCCCGGCCGCCCTGGTCTGGCTCCTCTCCGGCGGTGCCGCCATTCTTCTCGGCGCGCTCGCCTTCCTCCCGCTCACCATCTGGAAAAGCCTCTTCCTCATCACCAGGCGTCTCTGGCTCCTCTGTCTCGCTCTCACCCTGGCGGTCTGCTTCGGCGCCGCCCCCAGCCGTCAGCTCTGGCCCCTTGCGGCCCACGCCACTTTCTTCCTTGTCTCCACCCTGCTACGCCTCACCGGCAACAGCGTCGTCTCCCTCCCCGCCTCACTGATCCTCGGAACTTCCCGCTTCTCCGTCGAAATCGCCCCGCAATGCTCCGGCCTGGAAGGCATGGGCCTTATGCTGGCTTTCGGCATCACCTGGCTGATTCTCTTTCGCCGCGAGTGCCGCTTCCCCCACGCGCTTCTGCTCCTCCCCATCGGCCTCGTCGCCATGTTCCTGCTCAACGCCGTCCGCATCTTCGCGCTCATCCTTATCGGGGATGCCGGCGCCGAACAACTCGCCCTCGGCGGCTTCCACTCCCAGGCAGGCTGGATCATCTTCATCCTTGTCGCCGCCGCCTTTTCCGCCGTCGCCCTCCACGTCCCCTGGCTCCGCAAGCACCCACGCGCTACCACCCCTGCCGAAAATCCCGTCGCCCCCTGGCTCCTCCCCCTCGTCTCCATCCTTGCCGCGGGCATGCTCTCCCGCGCCGCCACCGCCGGCTTCGAATGGCTCTATCCACTCCGCTTCTTCGCCGCCCTCTGCACCCTCTTCCTCTTTCGTCGCTCCTACCGCTGTCTCGACTGGCGGCTCTCCCCCGCCGCCCCCCTCGCCGGCATCCTCGTCTTCTTGGTCTGGTTCGCCTTCGACCACCTCCATCCCACCCCAGACGTCCCCATCCCGCCCGACCGCTGGCTCTGGCTCTCCCTTCGCACCCTCGGCGCTGTTCTCACCGTCCCCCTCGCCGAAGAACTGGCCTTCCGTGGCTTCCTCCTGCGCCGCCTCCTCTCGGAGGATTTCGAAGCCGTCCCCTTCCACTCCCTCTGGCCCGCCCCCGCCACTCCCCGGCTCTGGCTCGCCCTCCTCCTCAGCTCCCTCTGCTTCGGCCTCCTCCACGGGGCCCACTGGCTCGAAGGCTCCCTCGCCGGTCTTATTTATGCCCTCGCCACCGGCTGGCGTGGACGCCTGGCCGACGCCATCGTCGCCCACGCCATCACCAACGCCCTGCTCGCCGTTCTCGTCCTTTTCTTTGGTCAGTGGCACCTCTGGTAATTCTTTTTTCTAAAGTTCCGCCTGGAACGGCCGATAAAGTAATCATGGTCAACCCGATCTCCTCCAGCCCGGCGGTCTACACCAGCGCCGCGCCGACATCCCAGCCGCAGCCGCGTCCCTCCTCCGCGAACGCGCCGCAGGATTCAGTTCATCTGAGCGCTCAGGCCCTCAGCCAGGCTGGAGGAGATGCGGACCATGACGGCGACAGCCACTAAACCAGCCGCAACGATATACTGGTCCTTCCCTCTGTAACAGAAAGGACTCCTCACTTGAGAAACAAAATCACGGTCATCGGCGCCGGAAACGTCGGTGCGAATTGCGCCGTTTGGGCGGCTAAAAAGGAACTGGGCGACGTCGTTCTCCTCGACATCGAACACCCCACTCTCGGAAGCGGCGTTCCGAAGGGCAAAGCCCTCGATCTCCTCCAGACCGGCCCCGTCGAAGGCTTCGACGTCAACGTCACCGGCACCACCGATTACGCCGATACCGCTAATTCCGACGTCATCATCATCACCGCCGGCTTCCCCCGCAAGCCCGGCATGAGCCGCGACGACTTGCTGCTCGCCAACTACAACGTCGTGAAGGCCGCTACGGAGAAGGCCATCGCCGTCTCCCCCAACGCCATCATCATCGTCGTCACCAACCCCCTCGACGCCATGGCGCAGGTCGCCCTCATGGTCTCGAAGTTCCCCAAAAACCGCGTCATCGGCATGGCTGGCGTGCTCGATTCCGCCCGCTTCCGCACCTTTATCGCCCAGGAACTCGACGTCTCCGTCGATAACGTCACCGCCGTCGTGCTCGGTGGCCACGGCGACACCATGGTTCCCGTCGTCCGCCTCTCCAGCGTCGCCGGCATCCCGCTCACCGAACTCATCAGTGAAGAGCGTCTCGCCGCCATCGTCGACCGCACCCGCAATGGTGGCGCGGAAGTCGTCAAGCTCCAGGGCACCAGCGCCTACTACGCGCCGGCCGCCTCCGCCGTCGAAATGGCGGAATCCATCCTCCGCGACCGCAAGAAGGTTCTCCCCTGCGCCGCCTATCTCGAAGGCGAATACGGCATCAACGGCCTCTTCGTCGGTGTCCCCTGCAAAATCGGCTCCACCGGCATCGAGCAGATCTTTGAAATCAAACTGACCGAAGCCGAAACCGCCGCCCTCCACAAGAGCTCCGGCGCTGTCCAGGAACTGGTCGACGTCATCAAAGCCAAAATGGCCGAATAATCGGCTTCCCCCCGGGCAGGTGAGCCACTCTCACCTGCCCGTTCCTTCGGCCCCCACGCCAATCTGCTAAAACAAATTGAGGGAGAATTGTCACGCGGAAAGATTTGCATGGTTGAGTTCTGGCATGGCTAGGTTCCGGCATGGTTGAGTTCTGGCATGGTTAGGTTCTTGCATGGTTAGGTTCTTGCATGGTTAAGTTCTGCGTACTGGCCAGTGGCAGCGCCGGAAATTCCGCCTTCCTGTCCGCGACGGACTCGAAGGGCAGGCAGACCCGCGTCCTCATAGACGCCGGCCTCTCCGTCAAAGAACTGACCCGCCGCCTCGAGGGTATCGGCGAATCGCCCGATGACATCGATGCCGTCCTCATCACCCACGAACATTCCGATCACGTCCTCGGCCTCTCCCGCTTCATCCGTTACCGCAACCGCAAAAAGAAGCCCGTCGCCGTCTACGCCTCCCGCCTCACCACCCCCATGATCGAGTGGGAAGGCTTCGACACCCCGCCCCCCGTCGAACAGTTCCAGGCCGGTTCCGGCTGGATGCTTGGCAATATCGCCGTCCAGAGCTTCACCATCCCCCACGACGCCATCGACCCAGTCGGCTTCTCCTTCCTTGCGGGCGGCATCAAAGTCGGCATCGCCACAGACCTCGGCTACGTCCCCGATTCCATCAAAATGCACCTCCGGCGCGTCCAGATTCTCCTCCTCGAATCCAACCACGACATCGAAATGCTCAAGGTCGGCCCCTACCCCTGGAGCGTCAAACAGCGCGTCATGGGCCGCAACGGCCACCTGTCCAACGAAGTCACCTGCGACTTCGTCGAGAACGACCTCGACAGCGGCGTCCAGGCCCTCGTCCTCGGACACCTGAGCGAACACAACAACCACCCCGAAATCGTCCGCATCTGCGCCGAACAATCGCTGTTACGCCGCGGCCTCGCGCCGCGTCTCGTTATAGCGGAACAAAAGACTCCAACTGAGGTTTTTACATATTGATTCCCCGTTACACTCGCCCCGCCATGGGCGCCGTCTGGACCGATCAGAATAAGTTCCAACAGTGGCTCGAAGTCGAGCTCGCCGCCTCCGAAGCCCTTGCCGAAATGGGCGTCGTCCCCGCCGAAGACGCGGCCCTGCTCCGCCGGCACGCCGGCTTCAACGTCGAACGCGTCTTTGAAATCGAGCGCACCACCCGGCATGACGTCATCGCCTTCACCACCGCCGTCGCCGAATCCATGGCCGCCGCCGGTCACGCCGGCTCCTCGCGCTGGTTCCACTACGGCATGACGTCCAATGACGTCGTCGATACCGCCCAAGCTCTCCAGCTCGTCCAGGCCTCGAACATCCTCCTCGCCGACCTCGAAAAGCTCCGCGAAGTCCTCAAACGCCGCGCCCACGAGTTCAAATACGCCGTCCAGATCGGCCGCACCCACGGCGTCCACGCCGAACCCATCACCTTCGGCCTCAAACTCGCCATCTGGTATGAGGAAGCCGGCCGCAACCTCAAACGACTCTCCGCCGCCGCCGAAGACCTCCGCGTCGGCAAAATCTCCGGCGCCGTCGGCACCTTCGCCCACATCGGCCCCGCCGCCGAAGAACGCATCTGCGCCAAACTCGGCCTGCTCCCCGCGCCCGTCGCCTCCCAGGTCATCCAGCGCGACCGCCACGCCCACTTCGTCGCCACCCTCGCCACCACCACGGCTCTCTGCGAAAAGATCGCCCTCGAAGTCCGCCATCTCCAGCGCACTGAAGTCCGTGAAGCCAGCGAATACTTCGCCCGCGGCCAAAAAGGCTCCTCCGCCATGCCGCACAAAAAGAACCCCATCGTCAGCGAACAGATCTGCGGCCTCGCCCGCGTCGTCCGCGCTAACGCCCAGGCCGCTTTTGAGGATATCGCCCTCTGGCACGAGCGGGATATCTCCCACTCCTCCGTTGAGCGCGTCATTCTCCCCGATTCCACCATCCTCGCCGACTACCTGCTCGACAAGACCACCAACCTCGTCGACACCATGTTCGTCTACCCGGAGCGCATGCGCCGCAATCTCGATTCCACCAAAGGTCTCGTCTTCTCCGGCCAGCTCCTCCTCGACCTCGCCGCCGCCGGCATGCTCCGCGAAACCGCCTACGCCGTCGTCCAGAAACAAGCCATGGACGCGTGGGATAACGAGTCCGACTTCCGCGCCGCCATCGAAGCCGACCCCGAAATCGCCAAGCTCGTCAGCAAAGAAACCCTCGCCGGGACCTTCTCCGTCGAGCGCCAGCTGAAACACGTCGACGCCATCTTCCACCGCGTCTTCGGCGACTGATTGACCGGGTACTATCCGGTACTACAGGACTGTTGCCGGACTGTATCGGATGCTACGCTTACCCGACTGGTGGTAGTGTCACTTGTCCGGATAGCCGGACCACTTCCACCTGGTTCGGAGGGATAACTTGAAACGAAACAACACTCTCGCAGGCATCGCTGCCTGCTTCTTCCTCGGCGTCACCGCCCACGCCGCCAGCATCAACGTGCAGTTCGGTTGCCAGTCCGGTGCGTCCTGTAATGGAGCCGGCGGCAGCACATCCGCCCAGACCGGTGCCGCCGTCATCGGCAGCGCCGGCGACTACTGGAACATGGCCGCCAGCCAGAACGGCAGCGGCTCGCTCAACTCTCTGCTCGACACGGGCGGCGCAGCCACTTCTGTAGGCCTTACCTACAGCGCCGCCAGCCAGTGGAACGAACACGACACTTCCGGCGCCAACAACTACTACAACGACACCGCCTTCCACGGCACGCCCTATGAAAACCTCATGGCCTCGTACCTCGTGGCGGGCCGGGGCAACAGCAACGTCTCACTCACCGGCCTCACCGCCGGCGGAGAATATTCCATCTACTTCTATACCCAGGCCAACAAGAACACCAACGGCCGCGTCGTCGACTTCAACGCCAACGGCGTCACCACCAGCACCACGCAGGTCGATGCCGACAACCTGAATACCTTCGTCCTCGGCCAGAACTACGCCTTCGCCGACACCTTCGCCGATGGCAGCGGCAACCTCACCATCACCTTCAATTCCGGCGACTCGTATGAAGGCGACTTCAATGGCTTCCAGCTCGTCGGCTCCGATGCCGCCGCCGCTCCCGAGCCCTCCACCGCGGGCCTCATGCTCCTCGCCCTCGGCGCCGGCGTCCGTTTCCTCCGCCGCCGCTAACCGCAACCCTCCGGTCGGGGACCCGTTCCGCTCTTTCGCGCAACAGTCCCCGGCGAGATCTCTTCAGTGGACCAGCACCAGGGCCCAGCAGCCTCCGCTCAGCAGCATCGTGATCCCTCCCGCAATTGCCATCCCCTTCGCCATCTCTGCTTCCCCGTTACCCCGCAGCCGGTAGATGCACGGCCCCAGCGCCACCCACTGTGTGATTCCGATTCCCCCCAGCGCGAACTCCAGCACTTTCCCGGCCTCCCCCTTGCCTGCCTGCCGGAACATCGCGATAAACAGCAAAAGCCCCAGCAGCACATTCAACGTACATCCCGCCACCACCCCAGTGTTCACACTGTCCTTCCGCGAATCAAACATGCCGCATCACCGCCTGCAACGCGATCAGCCAGCACGGCACGCAGGCCAGGGCAGTCACCACCCCCACGATCACGATGCCCTTCACCCCTTCCCTCTCCCCGCGCCTGTGATACCGCATCGCCGCCGGCGCCAGATACAGTAACTGCGCCAACGGCCCCCAATACCCGATCATCAACCCCGTCAGCGCACCCTCCCGCTTATCGAAGAGCATCCCGATAAACGCCGCCACAAACGCCAGGGGAATCAGCAGCAGATGCAGCAGGCACCCTGTGGCCATTCCCCGTCCCACCGTTGTTGGCTTTTTTTCAGACACCGGAAAGCTCCCTCTCTGCCCGCAGCGGCCCCAGAATCTCCGCCTCCAGACCATCCCGGTAGAACAGGTTATAAGTATCGAACGGAAGAATCCGCCCGTCCGGATGCGCGATATGAACGCAGCTCTTCTTCACGCTCCGCAGATCAAACGAATAAGCATCCAGAAACTGCATAATGATGATCCGGAACACGTTCTGATACCCCATCTCCTCCGGCGCCTCTACCTGTGGCAGACAACAAAGCAGACTCTTCAGGCTCTCCGCCCCGCTCTCAGGCGAATGATTCGTCGCAAACGTCCGGAAAATCTCCTTCGTCAGACCCTCATCCGCCTCAAACACAATCGTATTTCGCCCCGCCCCGATCAGCACCTCCGGCTTCACCAGACTCGTCAGCGGCACCACCCCGTCGCCCACCTTCAGCGCATACGCCATCGCCAGGCTGTCCGGATGGCACGGCACCGGAATAATATCCTCCGGCCGAAACACCGTCGTCTGCTCCAGAATCCGCCGCCGCACCTCCGTCAGCGTCAGCCGGTCCTTCGCCGGATCATAACTCTCCACCCGCCCCGCCACCTGAATCGGCTGGAACACCACCCCGCGCACGCATTTCTGCCGCAGCCCCCAGTCCACAATCGCCCCGCACTCCCCGTCGTTCAGCCCCTTCTGCAGCGTCACCACCAGCGTCGTCGAAATCCCCAGCTCATTGCACCGCGCCACCGCCTGCTCCCTGATCGACCGCAGATCAGCCCCCCGCAGCTTCAGCAGCGGTTCCGGCTGAAACGAGTCGAACTGCAGATACACCTCGAATCCCGGCATATACCCCGCCAGCCGCTCGGCAAACTCGCGGTCCCGGGCAATCCGGATCCCGTTCGTATTCAGCATCAGATGCTGAATCGGCCGCTGCTTCGCCATGTCCAGAATTTCAAAAAACTGCGGATGCAGCGTCGGCTCTCCCCCCGATATCTGCACCACATCCGGCTGCCGCTCATTCCGCACAATCGCGTCCAGCATCCGCTCCACCGTCGCCAGATCCCGATATCCCGTCCGCTCCGGTCCGCTCGACGCGTAACAAACCGGGCACCGCAGATTGCAGTGATCTGTAATCTCCAGCAGCGTCAGGCACGAATGCTGCTCATGGTCCGGACACAGCCCGCAATCGTACGGGCACCCCCATTTCACCGGCGTGTTGTACACATTCGGCATCTCCGGCGGCTTCAGGAACACTTCCCGGCACAGCTTGTAATACTCCACGTCATCCGCAATCAGCACCCGCTCAAACCCATGCCGCGCGCACCGCTTCAGCATGTAAACGTTGCCATCCTCGAATACGATCTTCGCGTCCACCCGCCGGAAACACTGCGAGCAGATCGACACCGCAATGTCGTAATACAGATAAGGGCGCACCCGATCAGCCATTTCCCCGCCTTTCCCTCAGAATTCGCAGAATATCGCGCGCATACCAGACCATCGCCCCCGCGCACGCCCACTGGATCGCGCTCATCCCCCCGAATCGCGGGTCCGGCTTGAGAAAGTCCACCAGCACTCGCCACCCGCAGTACCCGAACAGAAACAGCCGGAACACATCCCCCTCGCGCGGCTTTACCCGATCGAACCGCCGCAGCAGCGGAATGGCCGCCGCCAGCGCCAGCAGTTCATAAATCTGTGTCGGATGCCGGCCCACCCCATCCCCGAAATCCACCGCCCAGGGCAGGGAAGTCGCGGTCCCGTACGTGTGGTCGTCCAGCCCCGTCAGAAAACACCCCACCCGCCCGATCGCAATCCCCAGCGCCAGCGGCGTCACAAACAAATCCCCCGTTCGCCGCCCGATCCCCAGCTTCCGCTTCGCCAGTTCCACCGCCATCGTCCCGCCCAGCAGCGCCCCCGCCACCGTCTTCCCGCCCACCAGAATCGCCGGATCCCGCCAGTGCGCCAGCACCACCGCCGGGTCCTCCAGCCAGTCCAGCATCTTGCTCCCCGCCGCCGCCCCCACAATCGCCGCCACCATCAGCGAACTCCGCTCCGGATCCGGCAGGAAATCCCCCCGCCTCTCCCGGTCCCGCATGTAGTATCGGAACGCCACCACATAGGCCAGCGATTCAAACACAAAATGCCACGGCACGTCGGAATGGCGGAGTGGAATCAAAGTCCCTGTATTATCCCGCGAATTCGTATCATGAAAGTGGATATGAACCCCCGGGTCCTGCTCGCCCTCCTCGCCGCCTCGACCGCCACCGCCTCAGCCGCCCCGTGGACCCTCGTCACTTCCCCCCACTTCGAGCTCTACACCACCGAAAACGACAAAGCCGCCCGCGCCGGCATCCTCCACTTCGAACAGGTCCGCAACTTCTTCCTCCAGGCCTCCCCCGTCAAAACCTCTCAGGACGCCCCCGCCCGCATCATCGCCTTCAGCGGCCGCGAACAGTTCGTCAACTACACCCCCAACCCCCGCGCCGCCGCTTACTACACCCCCAACCCCCGCCATGACTTCATCGTCATGACCGACCTCTCACCCGAAAGCAACCGCTTCGCCGTCCACGAATACATGCACCTCATCGTGCGCCACAGCGGCCTCCACATCCCTGTCTGGCTCAACGAAGGCTGGGCCGATGTCTACTCCTCCCTGCGCACCGTCAAAGACGGCGTCGCCGTGGGCGACCTCCTCCCGGACCGTATGAAAGCCCTCGAAGCCTCCCCCTGGCTCGACTTCCACACCCTCACCTCCGTCGACGCCAACTCCCCCATCTACAACGAAGGCGACCGCACCGGCCTCTTCTACGCCCAAAGCTGGGCCCTCGCCCACATGCTCTTCCTCGCCCCCGATTACAAAGCCAACTTCGGCCGCTTCGTCATCGCCCTCCACCGCGGCGCAACCACCGAAGCCGCCTTTGAGCAGGCCTGGAACAAGTCCGGCGACCAGGTCTTTGCCGACCTCCACCGCTACTTCGACCGCCGCAAACTCCAGGGAGCCATCTTCGAAGTCCGCCTCCCCAAATCCGACGCCGAACCCCGCTCCGCCCCCGTCTCCGACTTCTCCTCCGCCCTCCTCCTCGGCGACCTCCAGGCCGCCCTCCACCACCCCGACCAGGCCAAAGCCGAATACGCCAAAGCCCTCGCCGAGAGCCCCGCCGACCCCGCTCTCATGCTCTCCCTCGGCTACCTCGCCGCCGAACAGCGCGACCCCGCCCTCGCCCGCCGCTACTTCACCCAGGCCTTCGACGCCGGCTCCTCCGATCCAACCATGTGCCTCGCCCTCGCCCTTCTCGAAATCAACGGAAAGACGCCCCCCGCGAAGGTCATCCCCATCCTCGAGCGCGCCCTCCAGACCCGCCCCGTCTTCCCCGAAGCGCTCATGTTCTTAGGACAACAGCGCATGCAGGCCCGCCAGTACGACGCCGCCATCCAGGCCTTCCTCTCCATCCCGAACGTCACCCCCGAACAGGCCCCCGAAGTCTTCGCCGACCTCGCCTACTCCACGCTCCAGACCGGCGACGTCGCCAAAGCCCGCGAACACGCCCTCACCGCGCAGAAATGGGCGAAAGCCCCCGCCCCGCAGCAGAAAATCGGCCAGTTGCTCGCCCTCATCACCGCCCGCGAACACCTCCCCGTGCCCCCCCGCCCCGGCGAGAAACTCGAAACGGTCGACGGCATGGTGCAGGGCCTCGAATGCTCCGCCGCCGGCAAACGCCTCCACCTCCAGGCCGGCATGCGCAACCTCGCCTTCATCGTCCCGGACGCGAAAGCCATCGAAATCCTCGCCAGCCGCGAAGGCACCGTCACCCTGAACTGCGGCCCGGCCAAACCCTTCCACCTCACCGTCACCTACGCCGGAGACGTCATCCGCCGCCTCGAATTCTGACCCGGGCAAATCACGTTAAGGCGAGAATGACCGGAGGCCGGAACCAACCTCCGGAATTGTGCCGATTTGCTTTCTGTTTGCAGCCGGCATGTCGGTTTCACGGTTGAGGCTTACGGTTGAGACTTAGGGTTGAGGCATATGGTTGAGTTCCCGCCACCGCTGATCTGCCAGTGCTTTGTCACCATGCATGGTGAAGGTTTGCCACGCCTGATCAATCTGCGCCTGTGTGTAACCCTGCAACGCCAATGATCGTGCCGATGAGTCCTGCTCCGTTTGGCTGGGAGCCTTCTCCACAAAACCCGCCGGACGTAGCGCGAGCTTTGCGGCATCAAATCCCGGCGTAAAACGAACTGGAACCATCGTCACCTTATGGTCGGCATTGTGGTAGCGGGCGTTGTACGATACGCAGCCAAGTTCCGGCAGGTAGTAGACTACAGCCTGAGTCCCGCGGGCTACCTCCGCGCCGTTGGAAAACTCTACCGCGCGGTAGCCCAAAACACTCGTCACATTGCCTGTGCGGGTTAGCTCAGGTGTACTGAATTCCACGCAATCGCCCGAAAGATTCAGCGGTGTTTTGGGGCGGGCTGGATTTCTCTTCGGCCAGTAGGAATATTCGCCCACATTTCCGAAAATGTAGGTAGCATCTCCGTTGACCGTAGTGATTGTGCTGATCCGTGGATCAGCTGCGGCTTTGTCACCCAGCCATACAACCTCACTGTTGTGGGTATAGTCAGGTCCATAGACATCAACCTGCTGTCTGTCTGCCACACACCCGGTTGTCCCGAAATCGCAATTGTCGTAGACGTTAAGAACAAGTGTCGCTCCGCCAAACTGAGCTTGCGCGTAGAGACCCGAAATTTGGTGCCGCATGCCAATGCAAAGCCCCGCGAGTGCAACCATTACTGTGATGAGGATAGCTTTAAGCGTCATTAGGTTCTCCTTTTATCTCTTCAGCCAATCGGAGGAAGCGTACGTAAAGACACCATTGTATGGATAGCCATGGCCCACCGTCGGAGTGCACGATTGGCCGTAAAGAGCAGACGCTGTCTGCCCTGTGACGAACATAAACAATCCCAGCGCCAACATCTTTATTGCTTTCCTAAACCAACCTCTCGGTGAAGTGGCGTGACATCCGGCTAAATCAGGTAGGCGGCCCACACCTGACCGCTCAATCCGTGCGGCTGCCATACCAGCCGTATAAAGAAATTATCGCTCGGAGTCAATCCTCTCTTTATCTGTAAAAAGTGGGTTTTCCATCACGAAGGCGAATTCCACGCCGGACAACGCGGATATCAACTGGAATTTCTGAACAGTATGGGTTGTATCCCTCGGGTGCCCGGCAATATCGAATCCCGTTACCCTGAGTCGCGGACGAAGTCGCTCCGGAATAGCCGTTCACAACTCCAAAAAATATTCCCAACCCCTTCACACCAAACCACTTACCCCCGAAACGCCCCCGCCCGGGCACAGCTCCGCCCGCCTTCTCCTGCTATCGGAATATCCAGAAAGGTCCTCGAATGCCAGCCACCGAAAAGCAGCTTGAAGCCAACCGCCGCAATGCCAAAAAGTCCACCGGCCCCAAAACTCCGGAGGGCAAAATCCGCGCCAGCCTCAACGCCTGGCGTCACGGCCTCACCGGCCAGGTCATGATTCTCCCCGATGAGGACCGCCAGGCCTTCGAAACCTTCTGCTCCGCCATCCGCAAAGCCTACAAACCCGAAGGTCCCCTCGAACTCCAGATCGCCCAGTCCATCGCCGAGGACGAATGGCGTCTCAACCGCGCCCGCTCCATCGAAAACAGCGTCCTCGCCTTAGGTCACCACACCATGGATGCGGAAATGGAATGCCGGAACACGCAGATTCACGCCGCCCTCACCACCGCGCGCACGTTTTGGCGCAATCCCGAAAAATTCGCGCTCTTATCCATCTATGAACAGCGCATTTCCCGGAAACTCCTGCGCAATGAGGAGCGTCTGAAAACTCTTCAGGCCGAGCGCAAAGCCGAAGCAGCGGAAGCCGCGAAAACCCCCGAACCGCAGGTCGCGCAAGCCCCCCTCAAAGCCGCTGCCACCCCCGCAAATGGCTTCGCTTTTTCGACTCCCGAAACCACCACCTCAACCGAACCCTACTCCGCTTCGATTTCCCGGATCCGGACCCTTCGGCCTTCCACCGAAACCCGCTCTTCCACCAGCAGTTGAATCGCCCTGGAATAGATCACATGCTCCTGCGCCAGAATCCGCGCCGAAAGCGTCTCCACCGAGTCGTCGTCCAGCACCGGCACCGCAGCCTGCAGCACAATCGGCCCCGAATCCAGAAACTCATCCACGAAATGCACCGTGCACCCGGTGATCTTCACCCCGTGCTCCAGCGCCTGCCGCTGCGCGTCCAGCCCCGGAAACGACGGCAGCAGCGACGGATGAATATTCAGCACCCGGTCCGGAAACGAACGCACAAAATGCGCGCTCAGCAGCCGCATAAACCCGGCCAGGCACACCAGTTCCACCTCGTGGAGCTTCAGTTCCTCCACCACAATCCGGTCGTACGCCTCGCGGTCCAGCCCCTGCGACGCAATCACCCGCACCGGAATCCCGCGCTCCCGCGCAATCTCCAGCCCCGCCGCATTCGCCCGGTTGCTGATCACAATCGCGATCTCCGCATCCAGCTTCCGCCGCGCAATGCTGTTCGCAATCGCCTCGAAGTTCGATCCGCGCCCCGAGATCAGTATCCCCAGTCGCACTACCGGTACTCCACCCGGCCCTTACCGCGCCGCTGTGGAACAATCTCCCCAATCACCCAGCTCTTTTCCCCCGCGCGCTTCAGCGACCGCACAGCCGCATTCGCCTTCGCCTTCGGGATCACGAAAATCATTCCGACCCCCAGGTTGAACGTCCGCCGCCAGTCGTCATCCGGCACCTGCCCGATCTTCTGCAGCATCTGGAACAGCGGCGGCACCTGCCACGAATTCGTGTCGATCGCGGCCGCCATCCCCTTCGGCAGCACCCGCGGCAGATTATCCGTAATCCCGCCGCCCGTAATATGCGCCGCCGCCACCAGGTTCCCGCTCTTCGCCAGCAGCGTCAGAGGCTTCAGATAACTCCGGTGCACCTGCAACAGCTCATCCGCCAGAATCGACCCCGTCTCCGCCAGCCGCGATTCCGGCTTCAGCTGCGCCACATCAAACAGCAGCTTCCTCGCCAGCGAGTAGCCGTTCGTGTGCAGCCCCGTCGATCCCAGCGCCAGCAGCACGTCCCCCGCCTTCACCTTCGCCCCGGTGATAATCTGGGACTTCTCGACCACACCCACGATGGTGCCGGCCAGATCGTACTCCCCGTCAAGGTACATCCCGGGCATTTCAGCGGTTTCCCCGCCGATCAGTGCGCACCCATTGGCCCTGCAGCCACGCGCCATCCCGGAAATCACCTGCGCCGCGACTTTGGCTTCCAGTTTCCCGGTCGCCATGTAGTCCAGGAAAAACAAAGGCTTCGCCCCCTGGACCGCAATGTCGTTCACGCAGTGATTCACCAGATCCTCGCCGATCGTGTCATGCCGTCCGGTCGCAAACGCGATCTTCAGCTTCGTGCCGACCCCGTCCACTGAGCTCACCAGCACCGGCTGCTTCATCTTCGGCAGCTGGAACATGCCGCCAAACGAGCCGATCTCGGTCAGGACGCCTTTCGTGAAGGTCGACTTCGCCATCTTCCGGATGGCGCTGACGGCGCGGTCAGCCTCGTCGATGTTGACGCCCGCGTCGCTGTAGGAAATTGTTGTTACCATTGCAGAGTTGTAACCATTTCAGAGGGAAACGAACCAGTATATCGAGTTGTCTCGAGTCAAAATCTTATGAAACAGAAGTTTGCCGGAATTCTACTGATTCCGCTGGCACTTGCACCCCTGGCCACTACCAGCCTCCAGGCGCAGGACCGCGGCACTTATGCCCTGAAAGATGCGCGTGTCGTCCGCGTCTCCGGGCCCGTCATCGAACATGGCACCGTCGTGGTGCGCGATGGCCTCATCGAGGCCGTCGGCGCGAACATCACGCCCCCCGCCGATGCCTGGGTCATTGATTGCAAAGGTCTTACCGTCTACCCGGGCCTCATCGATTCTCTCAGCACCTGGGGCAACACCAACACCCCGCCTGCCGCCGCTGCTGCTGCTGCCGGCGGACGCGGCGGTGGTCGCGGCGCGGTCGTGGCCACCCCCGTGGTCGCCACCCCCACCCCGGCTGTTTCCACCGCTCCCCCGTCCCGCGGCCCGGAAGATCGCCCCTCCACAGCCTCCTGGCTGAAGGCCGCCGATCAGATCTTCCCCACCGACCGCGCCATCGAAACCGCCCGCAACGGCGGCTTCACCTCGGCCGTCACCTTCCCCACCGGCAACATCTTCGCAGGGCAGGGCAGCGTCATCGACCTCGCCGGCGATCGCGCCGGTGACATGGTCCTCGCCGACGCCATCGGTCAGTACATCACCATCCCCTCCGGTCGCGGCGGCGGTGGCGGACGCGGTTATCCCGGCTCCCTCATGGGCGTCATCGCCTACATCCGCCAGATCTATATGGATGCCGAACACTACAAGCTCGCCAAATCCATCTACGAAAAGCACCCCGACGGACTCCAGCGCCCCGCCTATGACCGCGCTCTCGAAGGCGTCATCGCCAGCCCCCGCGTTCTCCTCCCGGCCACCCGCGACGTCGAAATCCTGCGCATGATCGCCTTCGCTAAAGAGATGAAGCTCAACGCCATCCTCTATGGTGGCCATGAAGCCTGGCGCTCGGCCGACGCCATTAAGAAGGCGGGCCTCCCCGTCCTCCTCAGCCTCAAATACCCCGAACGCGTCGCCGATTCCGACCCTGCTCTCGAAGAACCTCTCCGCGTTCTCGAACTCCGCGATAAAGCCCCCACCGCCGCCGCCGCCCTCGAAAAAGCGGGCGTCAAATTCGCCTTCTATTCCGATGGCCAGAGCACCCCGCGGGACCTCATGGCCGCCGTGAAAAAGGCGGTCGACGCCGGCCTCACCCCGGACGGCGCAATCAAAGCCCTCACCCTCAACGCCGCCGAAATCTACGGCGTCTCCAACCGCGTCGGCAGCATCGATAAAGGCAAAATCGCCAACCTCGTCGTCTCCGATGGCGACATCTTCGGCGTCCGCACCCGTGTGAAATACGTTTTTGTCGACGGCGGCAAGTACGAACCGCTGCCCGAAGAACCCGCCGGTGGCCGTGGTGGCCGCGCCGGCAGATCAGGAGGATTCTAAATCAATGAAGCGATCCGTATTCATCGCTCTGCTTCTCGCGTCGGCACTTTCCGCCTTCGCGGCGGACGTCCCGGTTCTCATTCAGAACGCGACCATTCTCACCATCACCAACGGCACCGTCAAAGGCTCCATCCTGCTGCGGAATGGCAAGATTGCCGCCATCGGTGACAAGGTCCTCGCGCCTCCCGGCGCGAAAGTGATCGATGGCGCGGGCAAGTTCGTCATGCCCGGCATCATCGACTGCCACTCGCACATCATGGCCGAAGCCATCAATGAGGGTTCCGTCTCGGTCTCCTCCATGGTCGGCATCGAAGACGTGCTCAACCCGGAAGACATCGCCATCTACCGCGCTCTCGCGGGCGGCGTCACCACGGCCAACATCCTGCATGGCAGCGCCAACTCCATCGGTGGCAAGACTGTCGTCACCAAAATGCGTTGGGGCGCCACCGCGGAAGCCATGAAGTTCGAAGGCGCCATGCCCGGCATCAAGTTCGCTCTTGGCGAGAACCCCAAGCGCGCCGGTTCCTCCCAGGGCGGCTTCGGCGCGGTTCCCACCAACCTCCGCTACCCCGCCACCCGCATGGGCGTCGAAGACGTCATCCGGGAAGCGTTCAATGATGCGAAGGCCTACAAAGCCTCCCTCGCCGCCTACCAGGCCAAGCTGGCCAAAGGCGAACCCGCCATCCCCCCGGCCCGTGACCTCAAGCTCGAAGCCCTCGTCGAAGTCCTCGATGGCAAACGCTTCGTCCACGCCCACTGCTACCGGCAGGATGAAATCCTCATGCTCATCCACGTCGCCGACGACTACGGCTTCAAAATCCGCACCTTCCAGCACGTGCTCGAAGGCTACAAGGTCGCCAAAGAGATCCAGGCGCACGGCGCGGGCGCGTCCACCTTCTCCGATTGGTGGGCCTACAAGATGGAAGCGCAGGATGCCATCCCCTACAACGCCGCCATCCTCGTGAAGAAGGGCGTGCTCACCTCGCTCAATTCAGACGACGCCGAACTCATGCGCCATCTCGACAAAGAAGCCGCCAAGACCGTCAAGTACGGCGGACTCACCGAAACCGAAGCGCTCTCGCTCGTCACCATCAACCCCGCCAAACAGCTCGCCATCGACAAACGCGTGGGCTCGCTCGAAGTCGGCAAAGATGCCGATGTCCTTCTCTACGACGGACATCCGCTCTCCAACTTCAGCAAAGTGGAAAAGGTCTGGATCGACGGCCATCAGTACTTCGATCGCGATGAAGATGAAGCCGGACGTCCGAAGAAAGCAATCGAGAAGAAGGCTCTGACCGAGAAAGCCGCCCCCGCGGGCGGTCGTGGCGGCCAGGGTTCCACGGGAGGACCGAATCAGTGAGAATTCTGAAATTTGCACTGCCGCTGGCGCTTGCCGCGGTACTCAGCGCGGCTCCGGCGGCGGATGATACCTTCGCCGTCAAAGGCGCAACCATTCACACCATGTCCGGCGCGGCCATCGAAGGCGGCACCGTCCTCGTCCGCAACGGCAAGATCACCGGCGTCGGCAAGAACCTCGCCGTCCCGAAAGACGTCAAGGTCATCGACGGCAAAGGCCTCCAGGTCTATCCCGGCATGATCGACGCCGCCACCGAAATCGGTCTTGTCGAAGTCAACTCCATTCGCGAAACTTCCGATACCACCGAAATCGGCAAGTACAACCCGCAACTGGTCGCCCTCACGGCGGTCAACCCCTCCAGCGAGCACATCCCGGTGACCCGCTATAACGGCATCACCAGCGTCGTTTCCATGCCCCTCGGGCAGGTCATCGGCGGCCAGGTCTCGCTCATGCACCTCGATGGCTGGACTACTGACGAAATGGGCGTCAAACCCCGCGCCGGTCTCGCCCTGAAGTTCCCCTCCATCCAGTCCGGCGGCCGTTTCCAGATGGATTCGGGCGGCGGCGATGCGGGCGGCGGCGCGGCCCGCACCAGCTTTGCCGATCAGAAGCGCAACCTCGATAAGGAGATCGCCGAACTCAACCAGTTCTTCGAAAGCGCCCATCGCTACAAACAGGCGAAGGAAGCCAAACTCCCCGATTTCAAACCGGATCTCAAGCTCGAAGCCATGATCCCGGTCATCGATGGCAAGGAACCCATCATGGTCACCGCCACCAAAGAACGCGAGATCCGTGACGCCATCGCCTTCGCGGATAAACAAAAAGTAAAGATCATCCTCTGCGATGCCACCGAGGCCTACAAGGTCACGAAGGAGATCAAGGAACACAATATCCCCGTGATCCTCGGCCCCATGCTCTCGCTGCCCCTCAATGAGGATGAAGCTTACGACATTTCCTTCACCACGCCGGCCGTGCTGCAGAAAGCGGGCATCCTCTTCTCCCTCGGCTCACTCTCGGGCGGCGCGAACCTCGCCTCCCGCAACCTGCCCTTCCAGGCCGGTCAGGCCGTTGCTTTCGGTCTCTCTCATGAGGACGCCATGAAAGCCGTCACGAAGAACGCGGCGGAAATCTGGGGTGTGGGCGATCTGATGGGAACGGTCGAGGAAGGGAAGTGGGCGGATCTCATGATCACCGACGGGGATCCACTCGATGCCCGGTCTCAGATCAGGATGCTGTTCATCAAAGGCAAACCGGTCGATCTGTCCAACAAACAGAAAGACCTTTACGAGAAGTATCTGGGCCGCCCGTAAGCGGCCCAGGTGTTCCAAACGCTACTCCTGCTTCCGGGGCGCCGCTGGTGGCGCGGGCGCCCGGGGAGCAGCGGGTGGCGGACCACCCGGACCCCGCTCCGCCTGCAGCTTCTTCCACTGGTCCTGCGTCAGCACCCGCCGCATCGACATCAGGAACCGCGCATTCGCCTTCTCCAGTTCCGCCCGCGCCTGCGCCACCTTATCGATCTGCGTCAGGATCTTCGCCTCATCCGGCGTATCCGCCGCAATCAGCGGTTCCATCGTGACCTCTTCCTTCTGCAGCGTCGCGTTCAGGTCGATCAGCTTCAGCCTGTTCTGCTGAAAAGCATCGTCCATCTTCTTCACCTGGTCATTGGTCAGGGCGAGCTTCTTAACCATGTCCGGGTTGTTCCACCACCGTCCGCCCGGCTGCCCGAACGCGCGCTCCATCGGCGGACGTCCCGGCCGGGGCGCCCGCGGCGCTTCGTGAAAGCCCGGGCCCATGCCCCTGCCCGGACCACCCTGCCGTGGACCACCAGATGGCGGACCACCAGACGGCGGACCACCAGACGGCGGTCCATCCGGCGGAGACGGTGGACGCGGCGGCCCGCCCGGCCCCTGCGCCAAAGCGGACACGGCGACAAACGCCAGGGTGATTCCTGTCGAAATGATGCGGTTTTTCATGTGATTTCCTTATTGGGTATTACTGCCGTCCCAGCTCACCAGTGATACAAGCGGCTCCATGGGACCCGGAACCGCCCTCGAAACTTCGGCATCCACCTGACGCAGCAGCGCCGTATCGGCGGCCTCCTGCTTTGCCACCCGCTCCCGCTCCGCCCGCTGCCAGGCGGGAATCGCCAGCAGCAGCGCCACCGCCGCCGCGGCCAGCGCCAGTTGCGGCCACCATGGCCGCGGTTCGGCAACCCGAACCACCGGCGTCTGCCCGGCCGCCAGCTCATGCGCGGACGCCCGGAACTCCAGCAGCGCCGCCTCCATCGCTGCCACCTCGATGCGGCACTCGGCGCACTCCGTCACATGGGTGTTGGACCGGTCGCCCATTACCCAGGCCGAAATGTCGGATTCCGTCAGATGCTCATTCATATGCTTCGCTCATTCGCGCCCGAACCGCCTGCAATGCCCGGAAAAGATGGGCCTTCACGGTGCCTTCCTTCAGGCCCGTCACCGCCGCGATCTCCAGCAGGTCCAGGTCCTCCACAAACCGCAGCAGGAACACCGTCCTTTGCTGCTCCGGCAGTGAGGCAGCCGCCTTCCAGACCGCCCGCACCTGTTGCTTCGCCGCCGCCCGCTTCTCGGGCGAGGCCTCCGGGGAAACGCCCGCCGGAATATCGTGGAAGTCGTTGAACTGGTCGGAGTTGGTTCGCGTCCGCTTCCAGAACTGCAGCCGCCGGTTTCGCGCATGGTCGCGCAACTGGTTCACCGCGATCCGCATCAGCCACGTGCTCACGCTCGCCTCGCCCCGGAACCGTCCCCACGCCTGATACGCCTTCAGAAAGCAGTCCTGCGTCAGGCTCTCCGCGTCATTGCGGTCGCGCAGGGAAACCAGAATGAACCGGAACACGCGCGGCCAGTGCTCACGGACGACAGACTCGAAGTCTGTCGCCGTCCGCGCCTGTTCCGCTTCCAGCGTCATTTCCATTCGATTGTATAGACGGATACCGACCAGGCGGGGTTTACGAACGGACTAACTTTCCAGCAGCAGCGTCACCGGGCCGTCGTTCAGCAGCGAGACTTCCATGTGCGCCTGAAAGACGCCCGTCGCCACCCGCAGCCCCGTCCCGGCGACCTTGCGCACGAAGTACTCATACAGTTCCTTCGCGGCGGCGGGCGGCGCGGCGGCGTCGAAACTCGGTCGCCGGCCTTTGCGACAGTCGCCATAGAGCGTGAACTGCGAGACCAGCAGCAACTCGCCCTGGATATCGAGCGCGCTGCGGTTCATGCGCCCCTGCTCGTCGGCGAAGATGCGCAGGTTGACCATCTTGTCCGCCAGATAGTCGGCCTCTTTGGTCGTATCGGCCACGGCGATTCCGATCAGCGCCAGCAGCCCGGGCCCGATCTCTCCGCTGATCTCGCCATCCACCGTGACGCTCGCCCGCGTCACCCGCTGAATCAGAACCCGCATTACCAGCCGAACCTTTCCACAATGGCGGGAATGCGGTCCTTCGCCGCGATGGCGCCGGCCTCGAAGAACACGCCCCGCTCCGTCAGCCGTTGCGCGAACGGCACATCATGCGTGATCAGCAGCTTGGCCTGCGGCAGGCTTTCGAGCAGGTCCGCCAGGCCGCGCTGACCGGGAGGATCCAGAAACGTGGTCGGCTCGTCGAGCACCAGCAGCTTCGGGTCACCCGCCAGAATCCCGGCGATCGCCACCCGCTTCTTCTCGCCCGCGCTCAGATGCCACGGCGCTTTCCCCGCCTTATGCGCCATGCCGACCTGCGTCAGCGCGGCGTTCGCCTTCTCCGCCGCCTCTTCCGGAGACTTGCCCGAGGCCAGCGGCCCGAACGCCACATCCTCCAGCACCGTCGGCATGAACAGCTGGTTATCGGAGTCCTGAAACACCAGCCCCACGCGGCGGCGAATCTCCGCCAGCGTCTTGTCCGACATCGCAATGCCGTCGATCACAACACTGCCGCTGGTCGCCCGCAGGATGCCGTTCAGGTGCAGCGCGAAGGTGGTCTTGCCTGACCCGTTCGCGCCCAGCAGCGCGACGGTCTCGCCCGCTTCCAGTTCGAAGTCGATCTTCTTCAGAGCCTCGGTGCCGTCCTCATAGACGTAGCGAAGCTCCCGCACTTCCACAATGTTCCTCATGGCAGCACCAGCCGGACGCTGATGGCGAGGCCGGCCGCAACAGCGGCGAACAGGGCATCGGGCACAAGAAAGCGGTGCGTGCGGAACTCCGGGATGTGGCCGTCGAAACCGCGCGCCACCATCGCCCGGTGGATGGCCTGCGCGCGTCCGTATGACCGCGCGAACAGCACCCCGGCCGCGCCGGTCGCCTGCCGGAGTTGCAGCGCCCGGATGGAACCGGCGCGGCTGCCCGCCGCATCCTGCATGGCGGAGGCTTCTTCCATCAGCACCACCAGATACCGGTAGAGGAACTGCATCACCTGCAGCAGAAAGCGGGGCGCGCGCAGGACTTCAAAGCCCGCCAGCAGTTCCGGCATCGGTGTGGTCGCGATCAGCAGCAGCGCGGTCAGGGACGAAAGGTAGCCGCGCACCAGCAGCATCACCGCGCGGTCCGGCTCCCCGGAAATGGCGCTCACCAGCGCGAAGCACAGCGCGAACGGCAACACCGCCGCGGCGCTCAGCAGGATCCGCGCGGGTGGCAGCTTCGAGAGCGGCACGGCGGTTGCAAGCAACGCCAGATACAGCGCGCAGCACCAGAGCGATTGCCGCGTGAGCGTCGCGATGCAGACCAGCATCACCAGCGCCGCGATGATCTTGGCCGTCGCATGCCGCCGGTGCAGCGGACTCGCGACCCGGCTCCAGCGTTCAATTCGGGCGTGGCGCAATCGCCTGCCTCCGTCCGGCGGTCAGAAACCGCGAGATCACCAGGCAAAGCACGTAGATGATCACAATGCCCGCGATGCCCGCCAGCGACTTCGTGAGCCACGGCGAACGCACAAACGCCGCCTGGTAATCGGCCAGCGGCGTGCGGAACAGCGCCGTGGCCTGCCCGGCGATCCCGGTCTGCAGCGCCAGGCTCTGGATGCCATCGGGATGCGTGGAGGCGACGAAGATGCCCGCCCCGGAGAGCAGCGCGGCCGCCGCGCCCAGCGCCAGACCCAGGTTCCGAGTGATGCCCTTCGGCTGGCGCATCACGCCCGGCTGAATGCGGTCGAGCGCCTGCACCACGGCCAGCGTCAGCGCACCCTCGATGATGCCCGAAATCAGGAACAGTCCGCAGGAAAGCGCAAAGATTGCGGGGGGAATGGGCACGCCGGAAAGCATCAGTTCCGAGAGCGCGAGAAAGGCGCTCGACAGCAGCGAAATCAGGCCGCCCAGAAAGATGCCCGCGCGGTTGCCGCCCAGCAGCGCGAACGGCAGATAGCCCAGCCACACGCCCGCAATCGCCATGTTGAAAACGTTCGCTCCCAGCGCGAGCAGGCCGCCATCCTGAAAGACGAGCGCCTGGGTGGCCAGAATCGCCGTCATCACGATGGACGCCGCCGCCGGACCCAGCGTGAACGACAGCAGCGCCGCTCCCACGAGGTGTCCGCTGGTGCCGTTGCCCACCGGGAAATTGATCATCTGGGCGGCGAAAATGAACGCCCCCATCACGCCCATCAGCGGGACCTTATGATGGTCAAATTCACGCTGTGCCCGGCGCGCGAGGTAGCCGATGGCCGGCGCGGCCACCACGTCCAGCGTGACCCAAACCCGCGTTCTGAGAAATCCGTCCGGGATGTGCATGAAACGTCTTCACGGTAACACGTTCCCCGGATTCGTGCCACGATTCGGCGCGGCTGTCGGGGTGGGTGTTACGCCTGTGTAATATGTACGTGTGAGTGACCTTGCCCGGATTGGCGTAGCCATCGATTCCGAACTTTTAGCGCGGTTCGATGACCTGATTGCCGGACGCGGTTACACGAACCGTTCGGAAGCCTTCCGCGATCTGATCCGCGATGAACTGGTTCAGAAGTCCTGGGAATCGGCGGAAACGGAGGTGGTGGGCACGGTGACGCTGGTGTACGACCATCACGTGCGCATGCTTGGCGAGAAGCTCACCGACATTCAGCACGATCATCACCGGAACATCCTCTCCACGCTGCACGTGCATCT
>CAIUOG010000028.1 GCA_903900705.1 uncultured Acidobacteriia bacterium | reverse complement strand
TGAATATGTATGAGTTCCATATCGACGTGCCTGCCGGCGTTTCGCTGCTGGATGTCACCGCCGAGTTTATTTCGCCGCCGGAGACGGGCGGGTTCTCGTCGGGCAGTTCCATCACGTCTGAACTCGCGGTGCTCAGCTGGAATCAGCTTCTGCTTTATCCGAAGGGCGTACCGGGAGATCAGTTGCGCATTCAGGCGAGCCTGAAGGTTCCCGCGGGCTGGCGCTACGGGACGGCGCTGCCAATCGAGAGCGAATCCGGCAATCAGATTCTTTTCAAGCCTTCTTCGCTGACCACTCTGGTGGATTCGCCGGTGCAGACCGGCGCGAGTTTCCGCACCATTGATCTGAGCCCCGGCGGGCCGGTTCCGCATTACCTGCACCTCGCGGGGGACAGTGACCGCGCGGTCCGGATTGGCGAGACGGAGATCCGGCATTATCGAAACCTGGTGAACGAGGCCAACAGCCTCTTTGGCGCGCACCACTTCCGCGACTATCACTTTCTCTACACGCTGAGCGACCATGTGGCCCACTTCGGGCTGGAGCACCACGAATCGAGCGATGACCGTACCGATGAGGAAGCGCTGGTGGACGAGGATCACCGGCGTCTCACGTCCGGTCTGTTGCCGCATGAGTTCGTCCATTCGTGGAACGGTAAATACCGGCGTCCGGCAGGTCTTGCCACGCCCGATTACAACGAACCGATGAAGGGGAATCTGCTGTGGGTCTACGAGGGCCTCACCGAGTATCTGGGAGAGATTCTCACGCCCCGCAGTGAACTCAGCACGCCGGCGGACTTCCTGGACGATCTGGCCATGGAAGCGGCCGCGCTTGACCGCAAAGTGGGTCGCACCTGGCGGCCGCTTGAAGACACCGCCGTGGCCGCCCAGGTTCTCTACGGGGCGCGCACGGACTACGCCGATCTGCGGCGAGGCGTGGATTACTACGAAGAAGGTACTCTCATCTGGCTCGATGCCGACGTGACGATCCGGACCCTGAGCAAGGGCGCGAAGTCTCTCGATGACTTCTGCAAACTGTGGGCGGGCGGCGTCAGTACGGAACCGGCACTGAAGGCGTACGAATTCGACGATGTGGTGAAAACGCTGAATGCCGTCCAGCCCTATGACTGGGCAAAGTTTCTGAATGAGCGCCTGCAATCGACCGCGCCGCACGCGCCGCTGGGTGGGATTACGGCGGGCGGCTACAAGCTGGTGTATACGGCCGAGCGGCCGGAGCTTTGGAAGATCCGGGAAGACGTCCGGAAGACGGTGGATCTTTCGTACTCGCTCGGGCTGATGGTCAAGGCTACCGGCGAAGTGATTGACGTCCGTCTGGAGTCGCCCGCGGCGCGCGCCGGTGTGGCGCCGGCTGTGAAGGTGATTGCCGTGAATGGCCGCGAGTTCAGCCCGTCTGTGCTGCGCAACGCCGTCGCCGATGCGGCGGGAAACACGAAGCCCATCACGCTGCTGGTGAAGGATGGCGAATACTACAAGACCTTTTCGCCCGACTATCACGGTGGCGAACTCTACCCGCATCTGGTGCGGGATGAAACGAAGCCGGATCTGATTTCCGAGATTATCCGGCCGCACGCAAAGCCGTAGCCAGACGGAAACCGCAATGATCGCCGCCATTCTCAAAGCGCAGTTTCTCAGCATGCGGCTGCGCGGTGGCGTGAGAAGGGGCGCAACGGTCTTCAGCGCGCTGACCGCGTTGCTGTTCTATGCCCTCTGGCTGGCGCTGGCATGGACCGCGATGCTGTTCTTCTCACTCCGCGGCGAGCAGCCTCATTTCCTGCCGGTGCTCTCCGCCGGGCTGATGTTTGTGATGCTGTACTGGCAACTGTCGCCTGTGCTGTCCGCCAGTTTCGGCGCCTCGCTTGACCTCAGAAAGCTTCTCGCCTATCCGATTCCGCATGACCGGCTCTTTGTGGCGGAGCTTGTGCTGCGCCTCTCCACCTGCGCCGAGATGCTGCTGCTGGTGGCGGGCGTGATGGCAGGGCTCTTGCGAAACCCGGCATTCGGCCGGTTTGCGTCCGTACGGATCCTGTTCGGCGGAGGCCTGTTCATAGCCATGAACGTACTGCTTTCCGCCGGAGCGCGGAACTGGCTGGAGCGCCTCTTTCTGCGCAGTCGCATGCGGGAGGCCCTGATGTTCCTGCTGGTGTTCGCGACGCTGATCCCGCAGTTCCTGCTGCTGACCCGGCCCGTGCGGCAGCACCCGACGCTCGCCGTGCCGGCTCAGGCGTTCTGGCCCTGGGGCACGTTTGCCCGTCTGATGCTGGGTGACGCGAACCTGCTTTTGTTCCCGGCGGCATTGGTCTTTGTGGCCGCCGCAGCCTTGTTCAGCCGCTGGCAGTTCGAGCGCAGTCTTCGTTCTGACGGCACGGGCGGCGTGCGTGTTGCGTCCGGCGTCAACCGCTTTGATTCTTTTGCGGACGCCGTCTTCCGGTTCCCGTCCCGGCTGCTGCCAGACCCTCTGGGGGCGCTGGTGGAAAAGGAAATCCGGACGCTGGTGCGCATTCCGCGCTTCCGTCTGGTCTATGTGATGTCCTGTTGCTTTGGCCTCGCGCTCTATCTGCCCTCACTGCTGCGGACAAGGGCCCGCGACTCGTTCTTGTTTGAAAACATGCTGCCGCTCATGTCACTCTATGGCCTGCTGATGCTCGGGCAGATCAGCTATTGGAATTGTTTCGGTTTTGACCGGGGCTCGGCGCAGGGTTATTTCTCCTGGCCAGTGCGCTTTCGGGATGTGCTGCTGGCCAAGAATCTCGCGGTGCTCGCTTTCGTCCTGCCCCAGATTTTTCTGATTTCGGGGGTTTCTCTGGCCGCGCGCCTCCCGGTGAGCGTGGGAAAGGTCCTCGAAACCGTGATCGTCATGCCGATCGCCTGCGGCTACTGGTTTTCGCTGGGCAATATAGCCTCGGTACGGATCCCGCGTCGCATCGATCCGGAAAAGATGAATCAGATGTCGAATCGCATGCAGGCGCTCACTATTCTCGCAGCGCCATTTCTGCTGCTGCCTCTGGCGCTTGCTTACTGGGCGCGCTGGTTCTTCGGCAGTCAGCTGGTTTTTGCGGGCCTCCTGGTGATTGCCGCCATCGTGAGCGCTATCTTTTATGGGGTGGGTCTCGATTCCGCCGTGGAGACCGCGCAGGCCAGCCGGGAGAGTCTGCTGCAGGAGCTTGCCATATCCGACGGCCCGGTGTCCGTCACCTGAACTGAGCCGAACTGACGTGAAATATGCCGATTCCTGATCTGAGTTCCTGCCGGGTGGTTGACCTGGCCCAGCCCTACTACACCGGGAT
>CAIUOG010000027.1 GCA_903900705.1 uncultured Acidobacteriia bacterium | reverse complement strand
GGCCTCCACGGCGACTTTGGCCTTCAGGCTGGGCGGGTGACTCTTCCTCGTTTTTGGCATTGACTCTCCTTCATTTTCAATGCCGCCTTTCTATCTAAGACAGGGCCAGTTTTTTGTCCAGGTTTTGGGGTCCATTACAGGGATACGACACTGTTCTGGGCGGGAAAGACGCCGATTCCGACTGGCAGCTGACACGCCTCGTGAGCCTGGCTCGCGCACTCATCCGGAACCCGGAGGTTCTGTTACTGGACGAATTCGCCACACCGGAGGACGGGCCGCTGCTTGCGTGGCTTGCGGTGGGGCGCACGCTCATACTGACCACGCAGCGGGCCGAAGTCGCGCGCCTGTCGCCGCACATTGCCGTGCTGCATGGTGGCAAAGTGATTGAGCAGGGGACGCACGAAGCCCTGCTGGAAGCCGAAGGCATGTATGCGTGGATGGCGCGGCGACAGGAGGGCTTTGAAGTCACGCCGGATGGTCTGCATGCCTCGGTGGAGCCCGAACGCCTGCGACTGGTTCCGGCGCTTGAGCAACTGCCGGCAGCAATGCTGGCGGACCTTTCGGCGTACTTCGCGACCGAGCATTTCGGGGCCGGACAGGAGATTGCGACGGCCGGGGAGCCACAGCCCAAGCTGTACGTGATCGTTCGCGGAAGTATCGAAAAGTCCGGGCCGCCGCCTGTGCTGCTGCATGACGGGGATAGCTTTGGCGAAGAGAGTCTGACGGAATCCTACCATTCTCCCGCCACGTTTACGGCGCGCACCGACTGTCTCTGTCTCGCGCTCGAACGCTGTCATTTCCCTAATCTGTAACGTTAACTTTGCCTTGACTTCGGGTGCGCCGCCACATAAACTCGTGGCAGCTATGATGACCCGACGTCAGGCGCTTGCCGCTCTCTCCGTCTCACCCGCCCTGTTGCTGCCACGGAAATCCCTGGCTCAGGATTCGCTTCCGGACATCGCTAAAGGTCCATTCTCCGGCTCGGCGGAAGCCCTGAAGGCCTATGAGACTCCGGAGTGGTTCCGTGACGCGAAGTTCGGCATCTGGGCGCACTGGGGCCCGCAGTCCGCGGCGGAAAACGGCGACTGGTATGCGCGGAACATCTACATCCAGGACAGTCCTCAGTACAAGCACCATGTGGCGACTTACGGACATCCTTCGAAGTTTGGCCACAAAGACATCTGCCAGTTGTGGAAGGGCGACAAGTTTGATCCGGACCACCTGATGTCTCTGTATAAGAAGGCAGGCGCGAAGTACTTCATGAGCATGGGCGTCCATCATGACAATTTCGACCTCTGGAACTCGAAATATCAGCCACGCTGGAACTCCGTCGCCACCGGTCCGAAGAAGGATATTGTTGGTTTGTGGAAGAAGGCGGCGGCAAAACAGGGGCTGAAGTTTGCCGTGAGCGAGCATCTCTCCAACAGCTATAACTGGATGGCCGTATCCCACCTCTCCGATAAGACCGGCCCCCAGGCGGGCGTGCCCTACGATGGCACGAACAAAGAGTATGCGGATCTCTATCACGCGATCACCGATGAGTATCTGAATCCGGCGGGTTCGAATGGCAAGGGGCCGGCCGCGATGAGCCGCAATGCGCCCTTCGCCTGGAAGCTGCACTATTTCCAGCGGATTAAGGATCTGATCGACAATTATCAGCCCGATCTGCTCTACACCGATGGCGGCATCCCGTTTGACGATATCGGCATGAAGCTGGTCTCGCACTATTACAACGCCAACGCGAAACTACATGGCGGCAAGGTGCAGGCGATTTACACCAGCAAGAAGCGCGAGGAATGCGCCACGGGCACCTGTGTGCTCGATATCGAGCGCGGCGTGGCCAATCAGATCATGCCCGCGCCCTGGCAGACCGATACCTGCATCGGACAGTGGCATTACAATCGCGGCATCAAATACAAGCCGGCGAAGGTGGTGATCGATCTGCTGTGCGATATTGTCAGCCGCAATGGCAACCTGATGCTGAACATCCCGCTGCCCAACAGCGGCGAGCCCGATGCGCAGGAACTGGAAGTGCTGGATGGCATCACGCGCTGGATGGCGGTCAACAGTGAAGGCATCTATTCGACGAGGCCCTGGAAGGTCTTTGGCGAAGGTCCAGGCCTCGATTCAGCCGCCGGCACCGGAATGAATGAACGCAATCGCAAGCAACTGACGGCGGGAGATTTCCGTTTCACCACCAAAGGCAAAACGCTGTACGCCTTTGCGATGGGCTGGCCGGACAAGACGGCCACGATGGCATCTCTTGCGCTGGGCGGGAAGAACGATGTTCCGAAGATTCACAATGTGGAATTGCTGGGGTACAAAGGGAAACTGCATTTCACGCAGGACGCGACGGCGCTGAAGATCGACTTGCCGGAACAGAAGCCTTCCGATTACGCTGTGACATTTAAGATCGCGCTGGCATAATCCCGGGTTTCCGGGGCGGTGGGCTATCATCTGCTGAGAATGCCTTTGAATCCGCCCTGTGCTTTTGGCCGTCGCCTTCTGCTGGCTACTTTGTTTTCTGTCGCTCTCGCCGGGCGGATGCACGCGCAGCCTCTGCCTTCGCCGGAGTCCGTGCTGGGGCATAAGCCCGGTGACGATTTCTACCTCGCGAGCTACGACGAATCCCGCGCGTACTTCCGTAAACTGGCTGCTGCTTCCGATCGCGTGAAGATCCTCAACGTCGGCAAGACGACGAGGGGACTCGACTGGGAGATTGCCGTCATCTCGTCGCCGAAGAACCTCGCGCAACTGGACAAGTACAAGCAGGTTTCGCATCGCCTGGCGATGGGGCGTGGCCTGGACGACGCGACCGCGAAGGCGCTGGCGAAAGAAGGCAAGGCCATTGTCCACATTGATGGCGGACTGCATTCCACTGAGGTTGCGGGCGCGCAGCATTCCATCGCGCTGGCATGGAAGCTGGTCTCAACGAAAGGCGATCCGCAGGTGGACGCCATTCTGGATCACGTGATTCTGATGCTCTGGCCGACGTTGAATCCCGACGGTCAGAACGAAGTGGTGAGCTGGTACCGGAAGAATCTGGGCACGCCCTACGAAGTGAGTCCGCTGCCCGATCTCTACCAGGAGTATGTGGGGCATGACAACAACCGCGACGGGTATATGAACAATATGCTGGAGTCGCGCGATGTGACGAAGACCGAACTGGAGTGGGATCCGGTGATCTTCTATTGCCAGCACCAGACCGCGCCATTTCCGGCCCGAATTTTTATTCCACCGTTTGTGGAACCGATTTCTTCAAATATTCACCCGCTGATGGCGCGCTGGCTGAATGTGCTGGGCATGAACATGGCGGCTTATCTGGATGAGCACGATATGCCGGGAGCGATTCACCGGGTGGGCTTCGATAACTGGTACCCCGGCTTCCTCGACTTCACGCATATTTTCCGCAACAGCATTTCCTTCTTCACCGAGACCGCGCTCTACCGTTATGCGACGCCGCATTTCTATACGGTGGACGAGTTTCCGAAAGACCGCGCCGGGCTGCGCTCGGAAGTGTTTTACAGCAGCCCCTGGAAGGGTGGCTGGTGGAGGCTGGCCGACGCGGTGCGTTATATGGAAGGCGCGTCCATGGCCGTGCTGGATACGGCGGCGAAGTATCACGAAGAGCTGCTTTACAACCGCTACCAGGCGGCGCGGGATAACATCGCGCGGTTTCAGAAAGAGCCTCCCTACGCCTATGTGATTCCCCGCGAACAACAGGATCTGCCGGAAGCGCAGGCGCTGGTGGAAAAGCTGATGACCAACGGCATTGAAGTCCACCACGCCACGCAGCCGTTTTCCGCCAATGGCCGGCAATACAAAGACGCCTGGGTGCTGCTGATGGATCAGCCGTTCGCTCCGCTGGTGAAGGAGTTGTTCGAGGCGCAGAAGTACCCGGAGATCCGCGATGGCACGAACGGTCCGCCGATTCGTCCGTATGACGTGGCGGGGTGGACGCTGCCTTTGCAGATGGGCGTTGAGACGGCGGCGGTCGCGCAGCCTGTTACGGCGGCTCAGCGGCAGTCGCTGCGTTTATTGCTGGATAAGCCCGCGGCGATTCCGGGCTCCGTGCAGGGCAATGGCGCCGTTTATCTGCTGAGCCGTGCGGCGAATAACAGCTACGCCGCGCTGAACGCGGTGCTGGCGGCGGGTGGACAGGCGGCCATTGGTGCGGACGAGATTGCGCTCTCCGGGCTGGGTCGCGACCGACTGGCGGAGATAGCGGGCAGGCATTCCGTAACGATGCGGGGCGCGGAGCAGACGCCGGACAAAGCCGTTGCGGCGAAGAAGCCTCGCGTGGGCCTCTACCGGTCCTGGAATCCCGCCATCGACGAAGGCTGGACCCGCTGGGTGCTGGAAAACTACGGCTTCACTCCGGTGGGGTTGCGCAACGGGGAGGTGCAGGCCGGGCACCTGCTGGAGCGCTTTGATTCCATCATCATCCCGGACGCTTCGCCGCGCTCCATCACAGAAGGTTTTGCGGTGGGCTCCGTGCCGGGTGAGTATGCGGGTGGTCTGGGTGAGGCGGGCGTTGCCGCGCTGCGGGAATTCGTGCGGGGCGGCGGTACTTTGATCGCTTTCAACAATGCTTCGTTGTTTGCCATCGAGGCGCTGAACCTGCCCGTTACCAACCTGCTGAACGGAGTGAAGCCCGAAGAGTTCTTCTGTTCCGGTTCGCTGCTGAAGGTGGAGATCGCGGAGGGTGCTTCATTGGCTCTGGGCGGCATGCGGAGCGAGCCGGTGGTGGTGTTTGAACGCGGACCGGCCTTTGACACGAAGCCCGGCTTCGCGGGCGTGGTGCTCGCGCGGTATCCGAAAGACATAAATCCTCTGGCGAGCGGCTATCTGCTGCATCCTGAGAAAATTCAGGGTAAAGCGGCTGCGGTTGAGGTGTTTTCGGGAAAAGGCAGGGTTTATCTGTTTGGCTTCAAACCCCAGTGGCGGGGGCAGTCACACGGGACATACAAAATGATCTTCGGCGCTCTCTATGATTCGCCGGGGTTGGCGAAACCGACCGGGGCTGCGAAATAGCCCCGGTCGGTACTGCTTTTATTTTGGTACCACCACCACGGGGGCGGTGGATTCCTTCACGGTCTTGTTGAACGCCGCCACGTCATCCGTGAGCAGTCCTGTGAGTGCCCGGAGCTTGCCATTCACCTGCGTAGCGAGATCCTCATAAACCATGTAGGACTGGCTGGTAGGCTGGCTTTCTGAATTGGAAACCGTCCCCAGCACATACGCCAGCTTGTTGTTCAGCTTAATGGGAAAGTTCAGAGGATCTTCCGAGGCGCGGTTTTTCGTCTGGTAAAGCTCTTCCTCAATCGCCGTCAGTTTGCCGATCAGCGCCCGGGCGGCGTCCGCCACTTTCTTATCGTCGCGCTTTGTGAACTCTTCCAGCTGCTTACGAACTTCGCGGATCTTCACCACGCCGCTGTTCGTTTCCGAAAGCTTGTCGCGCACCTGCAGAGCGAGGCTCAGCTGTTTGGCGTATTCCTCCGGCGTCGTCTTCAGGCGCGGATCCGGTTTGATGACGAGGGGCTGCGTCTGCGTCTTGCCGTCGACGGTCATGCGGACCTGATAACGGCCCGGCGAGATGCGGGGGCCGGTAACGCCGCCAGCCCACATGATGATGCCGGGGAAGGTGGTGGCGTCGGGAAAGCGCAGATTCCAGACGAATTTATTCAGGCCAGGCTGGGCCGTCACCCTGGCGGCCGGGGCGGCGCGGAAGGGATTCTCTTCGCCTTCCTCACCGGAGGGAGCCTGCGACCGCGGGGCTTCCGCCTTGCTGGAGAATTCATTCACCACCTTGCCTGCCGAGTCAAGGAACTCCAGCTTTACATCGCCTTTCGGACGTTCCCGCAGCGAGTAATAAATCACCGCTCCCGATGCCGGATTCTCGCCAACGGCAGCCGCGCCACCACGACCGCCGCGCCCGCCACCGCCCCGATAAGCATCTTTGGGCTGGAAGAGGTGGAAGTCTTCGCTGGTGACTTTTGGTTCCAGCTGATAGACCAGATTCATATCGTCAAACACCCAGAACGCGCGGCCCTGGGTGGCCACCACAAGATCCTTCTCTCCCTTGTGAAACGCCACATCGGCAATGGGGACGATGGGCAGATTCAGCTGGAAGGACTTCCAGTTCGCGCCCTGATCGAAGGAGATATAGAGGCCGAATTCGGTGCCGGCCACCAGGAGACCCTTGTGGTTCGGGTCCTCTTTGATAGTGCGGGTGAAATGGGTATCCGGAATGCCGTTGACGATCTTCTCCCAGGTCTTACCGTAATCAGAGGTTTTGAACAGATACGGCTTGAAATCGTCCTGCTGATAATTGGTGGCGGCGACGTAGGCTGTGGCGGCATCGAAGGGTGAGGGCTCAATGGCGTTGATGCGGATCCACTCCGGCATGCCTTTCGGAGTGACATTGGTCCAGGTCTTGCCGGCATCGCGCGTGATCTGCACCAGGCCGTCGTCTGTGCCAACCCAGATCTGCCCTTTGGCCAGCGGGGATTCGGCCACCGTGAAAATGGTGTCGTAATACTCAATCGACGTGTTGTCCTGCGTGATCGGGCCACCGGAGGACTTCTGCTTCGCCTTATCGTCGCGGGTCAGATCCGGGCTGATGTTTTGCCAGCTCTGCCCTTCGTTCTCCGTCTTCATCAGCACGTTTGAGCCGATGTAGAGCGTCTTCGGGTCATGCGGCGAGAAGAGGATGGGGAAGCTCCACTGGAAGCGGTATTTCAGGCTTTCCGCGCCGTAGCCCATGGGGTTATCAGGCCAGGCGTTGATGTTGCGGGTCTGGCCGGTGTGATGGTCCTGCCGGGTGATGAGGTTGCCGTAGGAGCCCGCGTAGACGATCTCGGAATCGCGGGGATCGGGCGCGATCCAGCCGCTTTCGCCGCCGCCCACGTCATACCAGTCCCGGTCGGTGATGCCGCCGGTCGAGGTGCGGGTTGCGATGCGTACAGTGCTGTTGTCCTGCTGCGCGCCGTAAGCGTGATACGGGTAATCGTTATCCAGCGCCACGCGGTAGAACTGCGCGGTGGGCTGGTTATCGATGGACGACCAGGTTTTGCCGCCATCGTTGGTCACGGCCGCGCCGCCGTCGTTGGCTTCGATCATGCGCTGGGTGTTGTCGGGCGCAATCCAGAGATCGTGGTTATCGCTGTGCGGCGTCGCGAAGGCTGTGAAGGTGCGGCCGCCATCGATGGAGCGATAGGCGCCCACGTTCAGCGCATAGACTTCGTCGGCGTTTTTCGGATCGGCAAAGATGTGAGAGAAGTACCAGGCTCGCTGGCGAAGATTGTTGGATTCGTTGACTCGGGTCCAGGTTTTACCGGCGTTGTCGGAGCGGAAAAGGCCTCCGTCGGAAGCTTCCACCATGGCCCAGACGCGCTCGGGATTGGCCGGGGACACGGTGACGGAGACGCGGCCCAGAACGCCTTTCGGCAGACCCTGAGCCCGTGAGATGTCGGTCCAGGTGTCGCCGCCATCCGTGGTCTTCCAGAGGCCGCTACCGGGCCCGCCGCTGTCAAAGCGCCAGGGCTTGCGGCCTACCTGCCAGAAGGCCGCGTAGATCACGCGGGGATTCGTGGGGTCCATCGCGAGATCCACCGCGCCGGCCTCATTGCCTTTCGTAAGAACCTGCTTCCAGGTTGCGCCGCCATCGAGCGAGCGGTAGACGCCGCGTTCCGGGTTCGGGCCCCAGAGGTGACCAAGCGCGGCCACATAGACGATGTCAGGATTTTTCGGATGCACGCGCACCGCGCCGATGTGATACGTCTGCCGCAGGCCGATGTTCTTCCAGGTCTTGCCGCCATCGAGGGACTTGTAAACGCCATCGCCGTTCGACGCATTACCGCGTACGCAGGCTTCACCCATGCCGACGTAAACCACGTTGGGGTCGGATTGCGAGACTTCGATCGCGCCCACGTCTCCGGTCTTGAACTGGCCGTCGGAGACCGGAGTCCAGGACCGGCCGGAATCGGTGGTCTTCCAGACGCCGCCGCCGACCGAGCCGAAGTAGTACGTGTTGGGGTCAGAAGAGACGCCGGAGACGGCGATGGAGCGCCCGCCGCGGAAAGGTCCGATCAGGCGGAACTTCAGGTCCTTCATGAGGTCGGTCTGCTGCGCGATGGCCGCGATGAGCAGGAGCAGGAGGAGGCCGAAACGTTTCATTTATTTTTCTGATGATAGCGCGCGTTAAGATCGGGGAAGATGTTCCCGGGTCTTCTCCAGTGTTTGCTGCTGAGCTTCGCTTTTTCGCAGAACCCGCCGGATTCCGGCGTATTCCTGCTGAGTGGCGGTACCGTCCACACCATCTCCGGGCCGGTGATTGAGAATGGCTCCGTGCTGGTGCGCGATGGCCGGATCATTGGTGTGGGCCGCGGTCTGCATGCTCCCGATGGCGCGACGGTGATCGATATCCACGGGCAGCACGTCTACCCCGGCATGATTGATTCGGCGGGGATGCCTGGGCTGGAGAAATCCGATGGACATGAGCTGGGACTGCTGAATCCGCAACTGCGCGTGGAAACAGCCGTAAATCCCGATAGTGACGAGATTGCGCTGGCGCGCGCCAACGGCGTCACCAGCGTGATGGTGCTGCCGCAGGGGGAGTTGCTGGCGGGGCAGATGTCACTGGTTCATATGGGGGGCGATTCGGGTCGCGATTCGAAGCTGGGGGGCGGCGTCGCGGTTCACTTGTTGTTCCCCGCGATTGCCACAACGCCGGTGCCTCCGCATGAGTCCTTCGAAGATGATGAAGACCCGGGTACCGCGCTGCCGCCGGAGCCGGTCGATCGGGCTGTGGCAAAGAAGGATTACGACGAGAAGATCCGGGCTCTGAACCATTTCTTCGACGAAGCGCGGCGCTACCGCCACGCAAAGCCTGCCATCAAAGATGCGCGTTATGAGGCCTTACTGCCGGTGATTGAAGGCGCTACGCCACTGTTTGTGACTGCGATTCGGGAGCGCGAGATCCGGGAGGCGATTGCCTTTTCCGTGAAGCAGAAAATTCGCATTATCCTTGCGGATGCTTACGAATGCTACAAGGTGATTCCGTTACTGAAGTCACACAATATTGCGGTGGTCCTGGGGCCGCCCCTTTCGCTGCCGCTGACCGAAGATGACCCCTATGACCGGTCTTACACCACGGCCGGGGAACTTTCGAAAGCGGGTATCCGGTTTTCCATCGGAACCTTCAGCTATCGGCAGGGCCGGAATCTGCCGTATCAGGCGGCCGCCGCCGTGGCATTCGGCCTGGCGCATGATGAGGCGTACAAGGCCATTTCGCTGAACGCCGCCGAGATCTTCGGCCTTGGCAAGCGGTTCGGTTCGATTGATGAAGGCAAGGTGGCCGACCTGATCGTAACTGACGGAGATCCGCTTGAAGCCACCACGAAAGTGACTCAGGTCTTTATCGACGGAAAACCAGTGAGTCTTGAAACGCGGCAGAAAAAACTGGCTGACCGGTACGCCGCGCGGCCTTGAGCTACTTGCGACCGTATTCGATATGCAGGCGGAGCGAAGTGATCCACACGGGACCACGGTCCTGATTGTAGGCCGGGTTAGTTACGTGCTGTAAATCAAACGCTGCGAAGAAACCGGGAAACAGTTCCGCGTTGTAGTAAGACTCCCAAATGGTTTCGCGGCCATAGCGCAGGTGGCCGTCGCCGATCAGAAAATCATAGCCGCCCTGTGCGAGGTATTTCGCGTGTTCCGGGGCGAGGCCTCCGGAGGTGAGTTCGGTGGCCACAGTGTCATGCGCACGATGCCATTGGCGGCCGATAAGTGAAACACCCGCGGTCACCAGATTATCAATGGCCGTAAAAGCGAAGCTTTCGGTCTTACCGTCATTCCAGCCCAGCCGTCCGAAGACGCCGAGATCTTTGGTGAGTTCCTGTTCGATGTTGAGGCCAAAGCCATACTTCAGCGTGCCGTTGCGGCGGGTGGCGGTTACATCGGGGCGATCCCCGTTCTTAGCGGCCAGCGCTGTCGCTTCGCTATAGGCGCCGGCGTCGGCATGGTTCCGATAATGGAGGCCGCGGAGGGTCCCGGCGTGCGCGGCGAGCATGTAGCGATATTCGCCTTCCACCACATCGCCGTGATTGCGAAACAGTCTGCGGTCGAAACGAAGACCATTGGCGACGCGGGGCATGGCGGCGCCCGCGTAGCGAAAGGTCCAGTTCCTGGTGTGGAACTCGTGCACCATGCCCCACGTGTAGCCGCGCACGTCGGCAGGATAATCCCACGCTCCGTTGAACATCACGCCCCAGCCCATGAACTGGGAGCGGGGATCGTGACTATAGCGATTGTTGTCAAAGAAATCGGTGAGCGTGAAACGTCCCACTGTTACCGTATAACGAACTTCCGGCCTGTCTCCGGCGAGTTGATTCTCTTCGGCTTCGGCAGCCTCTCTGCGCTTCCCGAAGCCAAAATCATGGGTGACGTAAAGCCTTGCCACATAGGGTTTTGGCGTGGCGGAAGCGACGCGCGGCAGTTCGCCGTTCGAAGAGTTGGCCAGACCATTCACGCCGCTGAAGCCGCGTCCACCGGCGATCTCGGGGTCGAAGACGAGTGTGGTGTTCTTCTCAATACGAAACGCCGCGAACAGCGTTGTGGTGAGCGACACATCCTTTTCGGGATGAGCCACCAGGCTGTACGGACCGGAATACGGGGCAGGGAAGGCGCCATGCGCCTGGCCGATGGAAGTGGCCTGCCAGAAGAGGTTCCAGCGTTCGGGTTCAGCGGTTGGCGGGTCCTGCGCTCGCCCAGTGGCGCCCGAGCAGAGCAAGAGACACATGGCCTGGATTGTTTGTAAGTTGTTGGCCATGATCCGGTACTCGCAGACTGGGCAAGCAGTTCCTCTCTCTGTTCAGCGTATACCCACCGGGGTATAGTTGTAAAGCTATGGCCCATACGCTGGAAGAAAAGAAGAAACTGCTGAACCGGGTGCGGCGGATTCGCGGACAGGTGGACGCCATCGAACGCGCGCTCGACCAGGAACTCGAGTGTTCCGACGTGTTGCACAACATTTCCGCCTGCCGGGGGGCCATGGATTCCCTGATGGCGGAAGTGATTGAGGGCCACATCCGCTTCCACGTGCTGGACCCGAACTCCACGCCCACCGATGAGCAGTCGCTCGCTGCCGACGACCTGATCCACGCCCTGCGCGTTTACCTGAAATAGATTACGGGTTTCGGTATTCTTCGAGGCGAGGCTTCAGTCCGAAGAACGTCAGAGCTGCGATGGCAAGGGCCGCGACGGGCGCGATCACTTCGAAGCCCGACACGTCGCGGAAGCCCGCCTCCACAGCGGTGTCAAAGGCGCGCTGATTCACCTCGAGCGTCTTGCCCAGCGCCGTGTCGAAGCGGTCAAAGGCCCAGTTGGATTCGCCCTGCTGACTCCCGGTGCAAAGGGCCACTGCTTCGGCATGTTTGCCCGATTGCTCCAGTTTTCTGATGGAGGCGTCAATCTCCATGTACTCCAGATACCGTGCCAGAGTGCTGGTGGCGGCCTCGCGCTCGCCCTCGAACGTGATGTTGTTCAGTTCATCTGCCAGGTAGCCGGTGAAGTTCTGAAGCCGCGTGCCCTGGCCTGCCATGCTGAGCGCGGCGGAACTGTTGGTTCCCCGGGGAAGGCGCGCAATCCTGTAAGCCTTGGCGAAGAAGGCATTCTGGTGACTGTCCGCCTGTTCGCGATCCAGCAGATAGCGGCTCTCATCGCTGTTGGCGCTGTAGGAAACGGAGCGGGCCTGCCAGAGTGCGTGGATCGATTCGAAGGCATCCTCTTTCGCGATGCGCAGATGACGGTCCTGCGCTCGAAATGCGGAGAGCGTATAAGCCACAAAAAACACCGTCACCACTGATGCGCCCAGCAGCAGTGGGTTCAGCGTTCTGCGGGTGCGTTCCATGAGGAACCACTGGAGCCAGATGAGCAAGGCGAGCAGCAATGCCGCGGTGAGCAGGGTGAGCAGGATGCTGAGCAGGGAGGCTCTGCCCTGTGCCGCATAAATGTCGTCCAGCACGTGACGGTTCGCTTTGTCGAGGTCGGCGGCGGCGGGCAGGACGGTGTTATCCATGTACTGCGCGGCGGCGCGCCATTCGGCGATGAAGCGTCTGTCGCCCGCTTCATGCAGGTCGCGGGCGCGCTGCATCATGGCCGTATAGGTTCCAAGGCCATAGGCGAGCTTGCGGACCGGAATCAATTCCGCATCGCCGTACGTGATGTTCTGCGCCGCCGTGACAATGGATTCCACCGCTTCCTTCCGGCGTGCTTCATACGCCTTGCGGGCCGCGCCAGAGGTGCGGTCATCCAGAAGTTCATTGGCGGCATTTGCGTCCATGTCGGCAAGCGCCGCGCGGATGTGCTGCGCCGCGATGATGCTGGGGGCGGAGTCCTTCCCCACCGCCTGCATGGCCTGCCGATGGCTGCGTGCGCCCAGCACCACCGTGATCATCAGCAGCGCGGCCGCGCCGAATGTCGCGTACTGACCGGTCTCCAGCCATTGCGGAGTTGTTCTCATTGAATTCGGATGCGGGTCCAGTGGCCCAGGGTCAGTTCGTCACCGGGGTTCAGTGCGACGTCGGTCAGTGGTTCCAGGGGCTTCCCGTTCAGAGTCGTCCCGTTCGAAGAGCCGATGTCGCGCAGCGTAAGCCCACCGCCGGATGTCCGGGTGATCAGCGCGTGCCGGTGAGAGACGGCGTCATCGGAATCGAGCGGAATTTCCGGGAAAATCGCGCGCTTTTCACTGCGGCGACCGATGAGATGGGTTTCCCGGATGAGCGGGATAGTGATGGCGACAACGCCCTCGGGCGCCTCCGGGCTTTCCGCGGTCCGCAGCGAGGGGTCGACGGTGATGACAGCCTGCCATTCGCGCACGGGCGTCTGTGCTGCCGGAGTCTGCGGTGTGGGTATCGCCTTCAATTCCCCGTGCTCCCTTGTGTTGAAATTGAAGCCGCAGAATTCGCAGAAAATGCCGCCGCCGGAATCGCGCGCAAGCCCGCAGTCCGGGCAGTTGGTAAGCGCCGGGGGCGCGTGCATCTTCGTTCCGCAGATGGTGCAGAAATCGTCTTCCGTGGAGGCGTGGCCGTTTGGGCAGGTGAGTTCAGGCATTGGCTTTCGGGATCCGAGTGGTCTTGGTGGAGCGGGTTTCAAGGGCCATTGAATCCTCTTTCGCCACCTGCCTTTTCAGCCGGACCGTACCTTTCGTTTCGTCTTCCACTTCCACCACCTTGCGCAGCAGTTTGGCAGTCGCCTCATTGCCGGAATCGTGCGCGAGCTTTACGGCCCTGCCCAGCAGCGCGGTGGCCTTCTCTTCATCGCCGCGTGCCTGTGCATCCATGCCTTCCTGGATGGATTGCGCAAGTTCGGCCTGTCCGGTGTAATGCGCCACGCGGCGATCAATTCGGGTGGACTTCGATTCGTCATCCGTCCACACCGCCAGAATCTTCGCATCGGCCAATTTGGTCTCGATACCCGCCTGGGTATACACCAGACTCGTTCGTCCGGCGAGCATTTCATCGCCCACCGCGCCGGCTTTCACCTCGATGCAGAAGTGATAGTCCCGGGATTCGTCGCGCCCCCATGCGCCGGTGGGGAAATCCACCACCTGAGGTTTTACGGGCCGGGCGCGCGTCGTGAGATCCACAATTTCCGGACTGACTTCCTTGCAGAATTTCACCTGTGCGCCGACAGGCGTCCAGAGGCGCAGCGAGACGTCGCTGACGTCTTTGTTGAGCGCGCGTTGCAGTATGTCGCGGAAGTCGGCCTCCATCAGTTCCGGGCGCGCAATGATGTCCGTGGTTCCCAGCAGCTGACTGGAAATTCGTTTGAGCTGGGCCACCTGCCAGTCGGCGCCCACACCGCGGCATTCGCACTGAAACTGGCCCTCGCAGGCTTTGAGCATAGCTTCAAGGCGGGGTTCGTCCTCGATTTCATTGGCGCCGTCGGTCAGCAGAAGAGCCTGCCGGATAGCGCCCGGCGCGGCGCTGAACTGCGAAAGCGCCTTCGCGAGCCAGTATGAAATGCAGGTGCCGCCGATGGCCCGGATCTGCCGGATCGCCGAAAGTGCGCGGAGTTTATTGTCCGGTGTGGCCCGGACCGTTGGAATCACCAATTCGGCAGTCTCCGAACCGGCGATCACGAAGAACGACGCATCGCCTGGCAGCAGGGTGATCATACGGCTCATGGCGTCTCTGGCCGCGTGAATCTTTGCGCCGTCCATTGACCCCGAGGTGTCACAGATGATGCCGATCAGCTTCTCGCCGGACCCGCCGGTCGCGGCCGCCGCGCCACCCTCCACCGTAACGGTCATGATGGCGTTCACTTCGCGCGCACCCTGCGGGAGAAAGGCGTTCTGGAAGACTTCGGCTTTGAATTGCGTCATAGGAATAAGAGTGCCGCGGTGATGTTGTCGTGCCCGCCCTGCGCGTTGGCGAAACGCACCAGATTGCGCGCGGTCGTAAGTGCATCCTCGCCTGAAGAACGCACCAGATCGGCGAGGATCCGGATCTCCGGGGCGTAGTTCCAGAGGCCATCCGTGCAGATGAGCAACCGGCCCGGCTCGGTGATTTCGAATTGCAGGACCGGTGGCTTCGAATCCTCCGGGGCATCAGCCCCGAGCCAGCGCGTGATGGCATGGGCGTTGCCGTGCTGCGCCGCCGCTTCCTCGGTAAACTCCCCGGCGGCGACCACTTCATTCAGCCAGGAGTGGTCGGTGGTGAGCTGCACCGCACGGGAATCCGCGATCCAGCAGGCGCGGCTGTCGCCCAGCCAGGACAGCGTAACGCGGTCTGAAGTCGCGATGGCACAGACGATGGTGGTGGCCGGTGCGTTGTTGCTGCCGGAACCAAGCTTCTTCACCGCGGTCTGCGCGGCGCTCATTGCGCTGAGGAGTCTTCGTTCGGGGCTGAGCCCCGCGCCGTCCGCAATCGCGGCCAGGGCCGCGCCACAGGCGGCTTCGGAAGCCCGGTCCGGGTCTTCGGTACTCGAAACTCCGTCACAGACCACGATGGAAAAACTGTGGGCCGAGTCCTGCAGCAGATCAAAGCAGTCTTCATTGCGGTGGTGCCGGATACCGCGATCGCTCACGCCGGCAAAACGAGGTGAAATCTCCAGCTCAAAGTGATCGCGCGCCGGCGCTTCCCGCCGCACTCCGCAGCCGGTGCAATAGCCGTCTTCATCGGTTTCGCATGCCGCCCCGCACTGGCAACCAGTGCCGGCCGAGTGCGTCGACAAATCAAGGAGCTGTGCCCCGCATTCCTCGCAAAACCGGTCTGTCTCCGGAAGCGTGGCGTTGCAGTTCGGACATGTCACAGCAGGGTCCTCGGGCGCAGGCTGTTGGCTTCGTCCACCAGTCGGATACGGTCGGGTCCGGTGGTGAGATGGGCCATGGCGCGCAGGGATTGCTCAAGGCCCAGGCGCAGTTCCGTCTCTGAAAGCGCGCGGCCAAACAGTCGTGCTCCAGCGTTGGGAGCAAGGGTTCCGGAAGTCACCAGACGGAGCGCGGTTTCGAGTACCTGTCGCGTCAGCCGGTGCCGTTCCATGCCCTCCAGCGCGAGGGCCTCGATGGTCGCCGAAGCGCCGGTGAGTTCTTCCAGCCGCGGGGCGACCGCGGCTTTCGCAATCAGAGCGCGGGCGGCTTCCACACGGGCCCGCACATGCAGGCTGGAGGTCTGCGGAATGCGGTCGAGCGCAAGCGTGGCATTCCGACGGTCCGCGCCCGCCAGATAGCAGCGTGCCAGTCCGAAGCAGGCGGAAGCAAACCCGGGGTCCGTGCGGGACACAAGGTCGTACATGCGGATGGCCAGCGCGTTGTCGCCCCCCTGTTCGGCTGCCATGGCGAAGCCGAGCTTTGGAGCGAGTTCTCCGGGCAGATCGAAATAGACCTGATCAAACTGTTGTCGGGCCTCCTGGCCGTTGCCGCGGGCGAGCAGAAGGCGTCCGCGGTACCAGCGCGCGCGCCAGTCCCAGGGGTCGGTCGCTTCGCAGTCCGCCAGCAGTTGCGCGGCTTCGTCATAGGCGCCCGTGTCCGTCAGATTCGAGGCCAGCCGTAGCTTGGCTTCCACGGATTTCGGCGTCTGCAGCATCACCTGCCGGAGGGCTCGGATTCGTTTCTCGCTATCTGCCAGCGAGCCCGCATTCATCACCAGATTGGCGCCGGCATCGGTGGCGTCCAGAGTGGGAACGGGCAACTGCCGGTAGTCCCCCACCACGGGTTCGAAGCCTTCGGCGGGCAGCAGCGCGAGCATGTCGACGCCAAACAGCGTACTCGCGCCGGGGCGGGGAACACCAGACTCTCCGGCGACAATTTCGCGCAGGACGCCGAGCAACTGATCCGCCATCTCCTCCGCGGAAACGAACCGATCATCCGGGTTTTCCGCCGTGGCTTTGAGCAGGAACCGGTAGAGCGATTCCTGTTTTGCAAAAACCGGCTCGTCCTGCGCGCCGGGCAGAGTGTATTTGTGATCTTTGCTGAACCCGCGAATCTCGGCCAGCAACACGGCGAGAGTTCTGCCGATGGTGAACAGGTCAGACGCGATGGTGGGCCCTTCACCGGCCTCCGGCGCGCTATAGCCCTCAGTACCGTAGATATCGCCTTTCGGATCGCCGATGCGGCGGACGCCGCCGAGGTCGATCAGCTTCACATCATCGCCCTCCAGCATGACGTTTTCGGGCTTGAAATCGCAGTAGACCAGATCGAGCTGGTGCAGGTAGGTGAAGGCGCCCAGAATGCGGTGGATGTAGGCGATGGCCTCGGCGGCGGGCAGGGGGCCACGGCTGCGGCGGATGTCGCGCAGCGTCTTGCCCCCCACGTATTCCATCACGATGAAGCCTTCACTGCCGTGCTGCACGAAGTTGTAAATGCCGACGATGTTCGAATGCTTCACCGCCGCCAGAAACTGCCGCTCCGCGACAGCCACGGCCGCCGCGGCCGCGTCTTCGGTATTCAGCAGTCCCTTCAGCACCACGTAGCGCGAGAGCACTTTGTCGAAAGCCAGATAAATCCAGCCGAGACCGCCGTACGCGATTGCGCCGCGGACTTCGTACTGAGCGGAAAGGACGTCCCCCGGCTGCAGCGTGGGGACAAACGAATATTTCTGTCCACACTGTCCGCAGAAGCCCTTTTCGCGGGCCAGGGGCTTGTCGCATCCGGCGCAGAAGCGCTTGTTTTCCGGCACCTTCGGATCGGCCATAATGGCCTTCTCGGGTTCGGTTGAGGGTAACTCGGGGACGGATACCAGCCCTGCTCCCAGGTGCCGGCGCGTGCTCCGCGTGGAGCTGCGACCGGAGGGGCGGGAACCCCGAGTGCCGCGGCTTACAGGTACCGATCCGGTGCTCGTCGCTACCGAACCGGTTCGCGTGGAAGACGCGGAAGTTACGGAAGTCGCGGAAGTCGCCTTAGTTGCCGCCAGGCCGCAGGTATCGCAATAGCCATCGTCGATTGTGCCGGTACAGCCCGGTTGTTTACAACTTCCCTGCGTATCGCGTTCACCGTCCACTATCTGCGCTCCGGATTATTCAGGCGGCCTTCATATTGAGCAACCGTCGCCAGGGCCTGATTGAGGGGCGTCGGTCTGGAATAAAGCAGTTGGTCGGCAAGCGTGGATAGAGCGCCGAGGTCGCGATCCTCCGCGCGTCCGCGTCCCACGGCCTTGGCTTTCAGAGCCGAAAGACGTCCGCGAAGCTCGCGGCGAAGCTCCAGCGGCGCGCGATTTTTGCTGAGAATCTGCTGTTCGAGGGAGGTCAGGTTCCCGAGTTCTTTCAGGCACTCGTCCAGTTCATTGCAGACAAAAGCGGTGATGGATTTGCCGGGTATTTGTCCCATGCGGGCTGTCACCTGGGATATACGCTGGCCTGAAACGGGAAGTTCCCCGGAAGCGCAATCGGTAAGTTTTTCACGGTGCTCCGCGTATGCGGCTTCCGATTGCGCGTGCAGCGCGATCAGCCGCTCCAGCATGGCGTGGGCTAGCGCGAGATTCGGCCCGAAGTCGGCGCGGCGTCGGTCGAGTTCCGCAATCGCCGCGCGGGCCTCGGCAAGTCGGGGCGAGATCTCGCGCCGGAACTGGTCGGCGGCGCCGAGGGGATCCGGCAGTACTCGCGGCTTTAGTTCGTCGAGGGCGTGGCGCAGAGCCGGAATTCCGAAGGCCGTTTCGTCCGCGTGTTCCTCCACGAAGCGGCGGGCGGGCGGCAGACCCGTGTCGAGGGATTCCCAGGCCGCCGCGATCCCGAGAATCACGTCGCGGGCATGAATGAACGCCGTATTCATGCGGTCGAACAATTCGAGCAATGGCAACGCAGGCGCGGCGGAGTGGGCGTGGAGATCCCGGATTGCTAAATTGCCGTCCGGAGACGCTGAATCGGCCGTGGTGGAGTTCGTGAGCAGTGCGGCGATCTCATCGATTTTCTGCTGCACGCCCGCAAAGCGAGGCATGGACGTCCGCAACGCGTGGGCCTGATCGACGGCAGTGGCGATGCGGCCATAATCCAGCCACGCGCCTTCCAGAGACCGTAGCGCCGGGGCCGCCTTTTGTGCTGTGATGCCCGTCAGTTGGCATTGGCCGCCGGTCAGGATTTCATAAGTGGGAAGGGCGCGGAGAGCGAGAAGCCCGGCAGTGGCGGATTCAGTGCGGTGTTTCCATTCGGCCAGAAGCTGATCAAGCTGATCGAGTGTCATGATGAGCCCGCCTGGGCCGCTTTTCGAGTTTAACCCGATGCGGCTCGTCTGGTAGAACAGAAGGCTGATGGTTCTGCCCCGTTTCTTTTTCCCCGTTCTGTTTTTTGTGAGTGTACCTCTGACTTCGACCTGCTCCGCGCAGGGCATTCGCAGTGTCTGGGATGGTGTCTATACGGATTCCCAGGCCGCGCGCGGGGAAGAGACCTATACGGCCGAATGCAGCCGCTGCCATCGGGAAGATCTGAGTGGCTATGGCGGTGTCCTCACGGGCGTGAAATTCATGGACCGCTGGCGGGAAGACAGCCTCGTCAGCTTTTTCCGGCTCACCCGCGACACCATGCCCCGCAATGCGCCGAAGTCGCTCGCCGGAAAGAATTATGTTGATATTGTGGCCTTTATTCTGAAAAGCAACGGGTTTCCGGCGGGGCGGGAGGAACTGACGGAAGATTCGGTCGGGAGCGTGCGCGTACAGGGCCGCGAAGGCCCGGCGGCCGTGCCGGATTTCTCGCTCGTTTCGGTGGTGGGCTGTCTTTCGCAGGCGAAAGACGGAACGTGGATCGTGAGTGAGGGTTCCGAGCCGGTACGGACGCGCAATCCGCAAAACTCCACGGCCGGGGAACTGCGGCGTTTTGCCAGCCTGGCCGCGGGAACGCATCGCTTCAGTCTGATGGATCCGGCGTCTTTACAGGCGAATCCTCCTGCCGGGCATCGCGTGGAGGTGAAGGGTTTTCTGATTCGCAAGCCGGATGGCGACGTGCTGAACCCGACGTCGCTGCAGCCCGCGGGCGAAGCTATGTGTCCGCGTCCTTAACCGTGTCAGGTGCTTTCGGTCGCAGCAGTCGTTCCGTGAGCGATTCGTGTTCGGGCGCAAACTGCATGGCGGCGGCGCGGAGATAGGGTCGGAATTCGCGCATCCAGTAGCTGAGAAAGCCGGTTTCCGCGATTTCGCGCAGCGCGGTCGAGTAGTGGTCGAGCAGTGCTCCGCCGACGGTCACGGTGGTCCGCCGGGCCGCCGAGTGCGCCGCCTTCGAGAGCCAGAGCAGGTTCGCCGGCACATGTGCCAGCGTGGAGATTGCCATCAGGGACGAAAGCGTCAGGACGGTGCGGTTTTGTGCCGTGGCGGATTCGCGCAGTTCCCGCCAGGTCTGCTCCAGCCTTTCGAGAGCCGGCACACGGTTCGGGGGAATGCTCTGTAGTTCGGTCCGCAGCGTTTCCCACTCCCGCCGGAGTCCCGACACGTCCATCGGCGGCATATTCAGCGTCAGGGCGAGATGGGAGCTCGTCTTTTCGAGGCCGCCGAGAACCTGTTCCATCGATTCGAACCGCGCGCCGGGTTCGAGCAGACCTTCCTCCTGCAGCGCTTCCGAGATTTCCCGCAGCAGCGTGTGGCCGCCCCCGGTGAGGTCGGCCAGCGCCGCCAGGACCCAGACGGGGGACGCATGGAAGGCGAGAATGCCCATCAGTTCAATCCCGTGGCTGGCTGTGCGCTGCAGAACGAAGTTTTCGGCCGGACCGGTGGCGGCGTCATACTGGCCTTCCACCTGCCCCAGTTCTTCAATCAGAAAGCGAAGCGTCACGCCGACCATGGTCCGGTAAAGCGTGGTGCGCCGGACTGCCCCCGGCAGCGCGACCTCGCCAATCTCACGCAGCAGACCGCCACAGAGCGCGCCGGCCGACCGGATCAGGCGCTCCGGCAGCGAGAGGACGTACTTGTAGCCTGAAACTCCGGACAGTGCGCTCGAATCCACTTCTTTCATGTTCCTACAGCTTTTTTTGTTTTCTGCCGATAAGAGATTTGGGAGGCCGAATATGTTGTCGGCGAATGCGTTTGTGGATTGTGTGATGGTGGTGATCGGCTGCGTCGGGGCCGGCTTCACGCTGTATGGGTTGCAGGCTTTCTGGTCGGAATGGCGCGCGGCGATGATGACATCCGCAGCGCAACAGCAGTCAGCGCTGCAGAAAGCGCACGGCGAAGTCTTCCAGACGGTCCACCAGGACGTCGGGCGGGTATTCGATGAGCGTTTCAGGCTGAAATCCCCAGGTCACGCCGCAGGCTGACACACCCGCATTCCGGGCAGTCTGAATATCAACGGCGCTGTCGCCGATCATCCAGGTGTCGGCTGCAGACCGTCCGGCTTCGCCGCGGATCGTGTCAATGCCGATCGGATGGGGTTTCTTCTGTTCAAAGCTGTTTCCGCCGTAAATTCGGAACATGAGGTCCGAAATGCCGAAATGCTCCATGATCAGGTGGGTGATCCTGACAGGCTTGTTGGTGAGCAGCGCCAACTGGATACCGGCTGCGTGCAACTGGTCCAGTGACTCCCGGACGCCGGGGTAGAGCACCGTGTAGTCAACGGCATGCTCGCGGTAGTAATCCAGAAAGAACGCCAGCGCGGAGTCGAGTTCCGTCTGAGTCGTTCCTGGTCCCAGCGCCCGCTGGATCAGTACCGGCGCTCCGTTGCCCACGTAGGAGTAGATCAGCGCATGGTCAATCGGCTCCCGCCCGGTCTGCACGCGCGTGGCGTTCACCGCATGCGCCAGGTCCAGACGGGAATCGATCAGCGTGCCGTCCAGATCGAAAATCAGCAAAGACACGGCGGTCAGGCGCTCTTCTGGCGGCGCGTTGCGCCCGCCTGTCGTTTGGAGGTGCTTGCCGTTCCCACAGGCTTCGACCGCACCCGCTTGCCTTCAATGCCGTACTGCACCATCTTCCGGAGCAGAGTATTGCGGTGGATCCCCAGAATCTTCGAGGACTCGGATTGATTGCTGCCGCACTTCCGCAGTACCCGCTCGATCATGCCCTTTTCGAGGATCTCCACGGCCTCCTCCAGGAAGAATCCCGCGTTGGCCAGATGATCGATGAGTCCATCAAAACTTTCCTTCATTTGAAACTACGATTCCTCTTCCCGGCTTTTGCCGGCAGTCTTTTCCAACGTATCTTTTACACGGTTGTAGTACTTGCGAAAGCTCTGCTTCAGGTCCATCGGCGCGATCGCCACCGCGACCTCTGAGGCTTCCAGTACGTAAGGCGCAATTTTCGAGTGTACCACCGCCGAGGGCGCCGTTTCCGTTGCCGTGTGAGGGCCAAATGCCATGAACGCGGTCAGCAACGCCACCGCGAAAAGTCCGCCGCGGATCAGGCCGAAAACAGCCCCCAGCAGCCGGTCAAAGAACGACAACCCAACCGTCCGCAGAAAGCGGCCCACGATCCACGAAACCAGGCTTCCCAGCATCATCACGCCGACGACCACCACTACAAAACCCAGCAATTTCGCCATGCGTGGCGAGTCCACCCACGGCTGCAGCAGGGCACCCGCCGTGCCATAAAACCACATCCCCAGCAGCAGGGCCATGAATGACGCACTGAGCCCGATGATCTCCCGCGAGAAGCCCCGCCGCAGGCTCTTCACGGTGGAGAAGCCGAGCAGGAGCAGCAGGACGATATCGAGCCAGTTGAAGTTCGGCGCGCTCACAGCGTCAGGCCCGTAATGCGTTCGTAAGCCTCGTGATACTTCTCGGAGGTTTTGCGAATCACATCGTCGGGAAGCGGCGGGGCGGGCGGCGTTTTATCCCACGTCAGGGTTTCGAGGTAGTCGCGGACGAACTGTTTGTCGAAGGATTTCTGCGGTCCTCCCGGCGTGTATTCGGCGCGGGGCCAGTAGCGCGACGAATCGGGCGTCAGCACTTCATCGCCCAGCAGCAGTTCTCCCTGGTGCCAGCCGAACTCAAACTTCGTGTCGGCGAGGATGATGCCGCGGCTCTCCGCGTGTTCCGCCGCGCGAACGTAAATCTTCAGCGTGAGATCGCGCAGCAGGGTCGCGGTCTCGAGCCCAGTGGTGGCCGCGGCGGCCTCGAACGAGATGTTCTCGTCGTGTCCGGTCTCCGCCTTGGAGGCTGGGGTGAAAATCGGTTCCGGCAACCGGTCGCTTTCCACCAGACCGGCGGGCAGGGGAATGCCGCAGATGGCGCCGGTGCGCCGGTAATCCTTCCAGCCGGAGCCGGAAACATAACCGCGCGCCACGCACTCCACGGGTTCCATCCGGCACCGTTTTACCAGCATGGAGCGCCCTTCCAGCTGGTCGCGGAACGGATGCAGTTGCGCTGGATACTCGTCAACGAGGGCGGAGATCAGGTGGTTCGGAACCAGTTCCCGGAGGAAGTCGAACCAGAAGAGGGACATCTGGGTGAGGACGCGTCCCTTGCCGGGGATGCCCTGGGGGAGGATGCAATCGAAGGCGGAGATGCGGTCGGTGGCGACGATCAGAAGATCGTCGCCCACCGCATAAACGTCACGGACTTTACCGCTTGCTACTTTGTCGATGCCGGGAAGGCTGGTGGATGTGATGACAGTGGCCAAATCACAGTTTACGTCCTGCCCGGTTTACTTGTGGTCACTCTCGGGATCCGTCACCAGATGGCTGTGTGTGCGGCCATACGTGAAGTAGATCGTGAGACCGATGGCGAGCCACACCACAAGCCGGATCCACGTCATCACATCGAGCGACGCCATCATGGCGAAGCAGACAATAATGCCGAGAATCGGAACCACCGGAACGAGCGGTGTCCTGTAGGGGCGGGGCAGATTCGGATGCGTGTGGCGCATGATCATCACGCCGCCGCAGACGATCACGAAGGCCAGCAGCGTACCGATGCTGGTCATGTCGCCCAGGCTCGACAGCGGCACGAAGCCGGAGAAGAGGCTGACGAAGGCCATGAAGATCAGATTGCAGCGCCACGGCGTCTGGAATTTCGGGTGCACGTCGGAGAACATCTTCGGCAGCAGACCGTCGCGGGACATCGAATAGAACACACGGCTCTGGCCGAGCAGCATCACCAGGATGACCGACGTGTAACCCGCCAGAATTCCGATGACGACGCCGGTGCCGAGCCAGTCGTACCCGATCGCGTGCAGCGCTTCGTAAATGGCGGTGTCCGTCATGTCCTTGTAGTTCACGATGCCGGAAAGCACATACGAGAACCCGACGTACAGCAGCGTACAAATGAGCAGCGAGCCGATGATGCCGATGGGCATATCACGCTGCGGATTCTTCGCTTCCTGCGCCGCCGTCGAGACCGCGTCAAAGCCGATGTAGGCGAAGAAGATCACGCCCGCCGCGCGCATGATGCCGCTCCAGCCGAAGTGGCCGAATTCACCGGTGTTGGGGGGAATGAAGGGCGTGTAGTTCGCCTTGTTGATGTACGCGAAACCAAGGCCGATCACCAGCACCACAATCGTCACCTTCAGCGCGACGATCACGCCGTTGAGGCGCGCCGATTCCTGAATTCCGACGATCAGCACAATGGAGACCAGACAGATGATGAAGATCGCCGGTAAATTCACAATGCCTCCTTCGAAGGGAGATTTGGTGAACTCAACCGGCAGACTAATGCCGAAGGTACTCAATAGTCGTATGAGGTATTTGGACCAGCTGACAGAAACGGTCGCCGCGCCCACCGCATACTCCAGAACAAGATCCCAGCCGATAATCCAGGCCAGCAACTCGCCCATGGTGGCGTAGGCGTAGGTGTAGGCGCTTCCCGCAATCGGGATCATGGTGGCGAATTCGCTGTAGCACATGCCGGCGAAGGCGCAGCCAAAAGCGGCAATCAGAAAGGAGAACACGACCGCGGGACCCGCGTTATCGTGAGCCGCCTTGGGTGTGAGCGCGAACAGACCCGCGCCAATGATGGCGCCGATGCCGAGCGCGATCAGATTGACCGGGCCCAGCGTTCGCTTCAGTTGGTGCTCGCCCGACGCGCTTTCACGCATGATGCGGGCAATCGGCTTCGTTGCAAAAAGACTCAAGATCGATATCCTTCTTTCCGCCGCCAGAGGAAATATACCGGTACCCCCAGCAGCACAAGAACCAATCCACGTACGGTAAACGTGGGCTTATTCCAAAGCAACAGGAACTCAATGAGGCCGGCCATCACCATATAAAGGGCCGGCAAAACCGGGTAGCCTACAGCGCGGTAGGGCCGCTCGAGATCCGGACGCGTGCGGCGCAGTTTGAACAGGCCGCCGATTGTCAGGATGTAGAAAAGCAGAACTGCAAAGATAACATAATCCAGCAGATCGTTGTACTGTCCGCTGAGAGTCAGCAGCACGGACCAGACGCATTGCATCACCAGCGCGGAAACCGGCGCGTGGGTGCGCGGGTTGAGCACACCGGCCTGCTTAAAGAACAGGTTGTCATGCGCCATGGTGAAATACACGCGCGCTCCGGAGAGAATAATGCCGTTCAGGCAGCCAAACGTGGACACCATGATGGCGGCTGCCATGATCTGCGTGGCAACCGGCCCGAACATCACCGAAACCACGGCGGTGGCAACCCGGTCCTCCGGCGCCGTCTGGATCTGCGAGAAGGTAAGAACTGAAAGATAGACGAAGTTGCAGGCGATATAGAGGGCGGACACAACGCCCACGCCGAGGCCGAGAGCCAGCGGCAGATTCCGTTTCGGGTTGCGCACCTCGGCGGCCGCGAAGGTCACGTTATTCCAGGAGTCCGACGAAAACAGCGGGCCCACCATTGCCGTGCCCACCACCGCGATGGTGGCCCAGCCCCAATCGATGGAGCCTCCGCCTGTTGTCTTCCACAGATTCCCGAAGTTCGCCGCGATCACCTGCGGATTGCGCCCCAGCAGGAAACCCAGAATCGCCAGGCCCAGCAGTGAAGCCACCTTCGCGAAGGTGAAAACGTTCTGCACCATCGCGCCGGTCCGGATGCCCCGCGTGTTCACCAGCGTGAGCACCACAATGATGATGATGGCCAGAAGTTGCTGTGTGGTCAGGCCGATCGCGCCCGAACCGATCAGATAGTTCTTTGCCGAGATGGAGGGGAAGAAGACCCCCGTGTACTTCGCAAACGCGACGGCCACCGCGGCGATGGTTCCCGTCTGGATGACGACGAACAGCGTCCATCCGTATAAGAAGCCCCACAATCGCCCGAAGGCTTCGCGAAGGTACACATATTGCCCGCCCGCATGCGGCATCGCCGCAGCCAGTTCGCCGTAGCTCAAAGCGGCGATGATGGTGAGCATCGCGCCCAGCAGCCAGCAGATGATCAGCAGACCGGGCGACTGCACCTGACGACCCACGTCCGCGCTCACGATGAAAATGCCGGAGCCGATCATGGAGCCCATCACCAGCGTGGTGGCGTCCATAAGGCCGAGACCTTTGACAAAGCCTGCTTTGCTTTCCGTGATTACCGTGGGTTCAGTTTTTGCCATGGAGCCTTTGCCATTCCGCCAGCCGGTCGCGCAGATTTTGTTTTGTTGGCATTCCTGTTACAGAAGCGGATAAAGGAAAGGATACCTGAAGCAGGTCGCTGATCACGGCAACGGAGTCCGCGCCCGCCTGCCAGACCGCCGGAGCGTTGTGGATGGTGATCCCTCCAATGGCCACCAGCGGGAGCGCGGTGAGCGCGCGGACGGCGCGGAGGGTGTCGATTCCCGTGGTCGGGTCGGGATTTTGTTTGGTTTGCGTCGGGAAGACCGGGCCGAAGGCCACATAGTCGACCGGTTCGCTTTGCGCCGCGGCCATCTGCGCTGGATTGTGCGTTGAAGAGCCGAGAATCGCGCCGGGTCCGATGACGCGCCGGGCGTCGGAAGGCAGCAGGTCTTCCTGACCCACATGGAGTCCGGCACCCAGGATTGCCGCGTAATCGGCGCGGTCATTCACGATGAAGGGCACGCGGGCCTCGGCGCAAAGTTTGGCAATTTGACTGGCCAGCGCGAAGGTATCGCGGCTCCAGAAGCCCTTGTGGCGGAACTGCAGAATCTGCGCGCCACCTTCCAAAAATGCCTCGGCGGTCAGGAGCGGGTCCAGCCCCAGGCGTTCAAGCGAACCGGTGTCGAGAATCGGATAAATGGCAGGAAGCGTGAACATGCGTGTTCTCAGGCGAGAGCCAGATTCGGCTCGGCGGCGGCATCGAGGTCGGCGAACTGACCGGCGCGGAATTTCGGAAACGCGGCGGCGGCGATCATCACGGCGTTGTCAGTGGAAAGACCGGGGGAAGGGAAGTGGACCGGAATGCCGACTGAGCGCGAATTCACGGCCTCCCGCAGTCCCGAGTTGCAGGCCACGCCTCCCGAAACGATCAGGGAACGAATTCCCTCCAGCTGATCGGTCGCGTTCACCGCGTGCTTCAGCAGTTCGTCCACCACGGTGCGCTGAAAGCTGGCCACCAGATCCAGCGTGGCGGCGGGCGTCACCTCCAGCCACTGTTCCGTGGTGGGCCATGGTGTAGCGCGCAGCAATGCCTTCCGCACCTCGATTTCCGCCGTCATCTCGTGGCTTTCCACCCAGCGCAGCACGGCGGTCTTCAGGCCGCTGAAGCTGAAGTCCAGATTGTTGCCCTTCATCTTTGCGGAAGTGAACCGGACGGCATCCGGATCGCCGCAGGGCGCCAGGCGATCAATCACCGGTCCGCCCGGATAACCGAAGCCGAGCAACTTCGCCACCTTATCGAAAGCTTCCCCCGCCGCGTCATCCCTCGTGCGTCCCATCAGCCGGTAGCCCCCGGCCGCGCGGGCTTCAAAGAGATGTGTATGGCCGCCGCTGACAATCATGGCGAGCGCCGGCAGTTCCACCGGCGTGCCGCGCTGGGCCGCTTCCAGAATCACCGCGTGGATGTGGCCTTCAATATGATTAACCGCGATCAGCGGTATGCCGGTCGCAAATGAAATGGCCTTCGCGTAAGTCAGCCCCACCAGCAGGGCACCGGCCAGACCGGGGCCCGAAGTCGCGGCCACCGCGTCCAGATCCCGCCATTGCAGTCCCGCCGCGGACATCGCTTCGCGCACCACCGGCACCACGGCCCGCAGATGCTCGCGCGACGCAAGTTCCGGCACCACACCGCCATATTTCGCGTGGACCGATAGCTGGCTGGCCACCACCGACGACAGGATGGTGGTTTCGTTCTCAATGACGGCAGCCGCCGTTTCGTCACAGGAACTTTCAATTGCCAGAATACGTGCCAAGTCTATACTTTACCGTTGCGCGGTCCCCGGCCCGCCGTGCGGGGTAAATCGAAACGAAACACAAATTGCATTGGCATTCCGGCGGGGATTCGCTGATAATCGGTGCGAGGGAATCATGTATTTTCAAGCATTGCGTCGCTTCGCCCAACAGATTTTCTGCGTTGCCGCGGTCGCGGGTGTTTTGTCAGCCCAGACTCCACGCTGCGGCCACGAACGCTGGTCCATCAAAACCGGCACGGATTCGCAGGCGGCTGCCATCAATCTGACCAACCCCGTGGCAACAACGCTGGCCGCCATCGCGGCGCCCACGCCCCCGAATCCGATCCCGGCGGACACCCGGGTCGCCCCGGCTGAGACCACCGTCTGGACTCTCCAGGCCACCCTCACCGCCTTCAAAATCGAAGACGGACCGACGGGGGATTCCGATTATCACCTCGCCATTATGGACGAACACGGCGCCACCATGATTGTCGAGATTCCGCACCCGGGTTGCGTCGCCGCCGGCAGTCCCTTCCTGCCCGGCGTCACGGCGTCGCGCAAGACCTTTGACGGGCGCTTCCAGCCCACGGGCCAGTTCCAGATGGTGTCGGTTCCCATTCAGGTGACCGGCGTGGGCATGTACGACTTCTCCCACGGACAGCGCGGCTATGCGGCCAACGGCATCGAACTGCATCCGGTGCTGGATATCCGCTTTCTGGATAAGGCCCCCGTAACAAACCCACCGGTAACAGGCGGCGGTACCACCCCTCCACCTCCGGTCACCACTACGCAGTTGCTGCTCGACCCGAGTTTCGAGATGGGCACTACCGGCTCGCCCTGGACCGCCTCCAAAAGCGTCCTGAACGGCTCGGCCACAGAACCGGCGCACACTGGAACGTGGAAGGCCTGGCTGCATGGCGTGTCGAGGACGAAGAAAGACACTTTGTCGCAGACAGTCACCATTCCGGCCAATGCGAAATCCGCCACACTGACCTTCTGGCTGCAGATTGTCACGGCTGAAACCGGCACGAAGCCGAATGACACTCTGAGCATCACGGTTCGGGATGACAAGGGCGTGGAAGTGCCCATCGACGACGAAGAGGGCGACCCGTGGTCGAACGTGGACGCCATGCCGTACACTAAACACACCTTTGACATGAAGCGCTTCATCGGCAGGAAAGTCACCATTACCTTCACGGCACAGGGCAATGGCAGCCTGCCGACCTCGTTCCTTGTGGACGACGTGCAGCTAAACGTTCGTTAGCGCCCGGGGCTCAGTGGGCCGCGGCCGGTTTCGCTCCGCGCTTCGGCCTTTTCATCACCAGCACCAGCGGCGTGAGGCACAGGATTCCAATCGCCATCACGGAGATCACGTCGATATACGCGAGCGTGGTTGCCTGCCCGTAAATCATCCGCTGCATCACGGAAAGCGCGCGGGCCTGCGCGATATCCGGCGGCGCTCCCTGGCGCATGAAGTTGCCGGTCAGGCCTCGCAGTTGTTGCTCGAACAGCGGATTACCGGCCGTCGCATGCGCGCTCAGGTAAACCTGGTGCTTCTGTCCGTAGCGCTGCAAAAAAGTGCTGATGAGGGAGATCCCGATGCCGCCGCCGAGGTTGCGGAACAGGTTGGTCATTCCGGAAATCTGGTTGCTCTTGTTCGGGGGCATGCCCACGTAAGAGAGCGTGTTGATCGGGATGAAGATGAACGCCAGGCCCATCACCTGATACACGCGCAGCATGGCCGCCGTGCGGAAGTCCATCTGCAGGTTCAGGATGGTCATGTGATAGAGCGCGATCGCTGTGGAGAGAAACCCAATGGCCACCAGCATGCGCGGGTCCACGCGTGACACCAGTTGTCCCACAATGGGCATCATGAAAATCAGC
>CAIUOG010000026.1 GCA_903900705.1 uncultured Acidobacteriia bacterium | reverse complement strand
CTCTGCCCGGCCGTGGCAAAAGTGAAATTGAGGGCTGTGGCGATGACCAGGCCTGAGGTGCAATTCACCTGGCGGAGCAGATCGTCATCCACCAGAACGCAGGAATTCTCGGTCGCGATCAGATTGGCGCGACCGCCGGGAGCGAGCTGGATTTCGTAGGAACCGCAGGCCATTTCTCCGGCGATGGAGCAGACGGCGTGATCCTCGGGAATTTCGTCCTCATCGAGCTGGGCAACCCAGATTCGGTCCATGCCTTCGGACTGGAGAATCCGAATATCCTCTTCCCGCAGAATATGGCCTTTGGCGAGGAGTTTTTTGCCTCCTGGCCGGAAGATTGCCGAACAGAGAATTCTTCCGGTGCACTGCTGAATATCAATTGTCTGAGCTCGCATGGTCACACTCCCTGTATTTTTCGCACGATTTGCATCGCATCATCGGGAAAACCCAAAGATCTATTATTTGCAAATACAAAAGTAATGTTAACTTGGGGGGGACTTGTTCTCACCTTTTTTTCATAGGAAAAATACGAGGGGTGAAACGGAGGGGGTGCTGTAAATATTGGGTGAGATGAAAAAAGGCCGGATCCCGAAGGATCCGGCCTGGAGGAAAGGACTACAAGGTGATCAGACGGCGACGGGTTCCGGTTGCGTCTGTTGTTCCTGCGGCAGCATTTCCCGCTTGTATTTGCATTCGGCGACAGGACACTGCAGGAACGCGCCAGACTTCAGATATTTCTCGGTGAGGTAAGGGCTGCCGCAGTCGGGGCATTTTTCCGCTACCGGGCGGGCCCATGCGACGAAATCGCAGTCCGGATAACGATTACAACCGTAGAAGGTCTTGCCGCGTTTGGAACGCCGTTCCACCACTTCACCTTCCGTACAGTTGGGGCAGGCGACGCCAATGGTTTTCTGCTTCACGTATTTGCAGCCCGGGTAATTACTGCAGGCGGTAAACTCACCAAAACGCCCGAATTTCTGGACCAGGTTGCTCGCGCACTGGGGACATTTTTCGTCGAGGATAACGTCGGCCTTCTTCTGTGCGCCTCCGATTTGCTTGGTCGTTTTGCAGTCGGGATAGCCGGAGCAGGCAAAGAAGGTACCGAACCTGCCTTTTTTGAGCACCATGGTGCGTCCACAATTCTGGCAATACTCTTCGTCGCCCTGCTCGGCGAGGTCCGCGCCATCGATGTCGGGGAGGTCGACAGTCAGTTCCCGGGTATAGGTACATTCCGGGTATCCGGTACAGGCGAGGAAACTACCGTGTTTCCCCCATTTAATAACGAGGGGTTTTCCGCATTTGTCGCACAACAAGTCGGTGGGTTTTTCCATCCGCTTGATGTTGGTCATGTGCGTTTCGGCGTTCGTGAGGTCTTTGGTGAATCGTTCGTAGAATTCACCCATGGCCTCGCGCCAGTCGAGTTTACCTTCTTCGATGTCGTCGAGTTCTTCTTCCATGCGCGCGGTGTAGCGCACGTCGAAGATGTCGTTAAAACTCTCCAGCAGCAGATCGGTGACCACCATGCCGAGTTCAGTGGGTTTGAATTTTCCACCTTCCTTGGTCACGTATTCCCGTTCCTGGATGGTGGAAAGGATGGAAGCGTAGGTGGACGGGCGACCCACGCCATCGGCTTCCAGTTTCTTGACGAGCGTGGCTTCCGTATAGCGGGGCGGCGGTTCAGTAAAGTGCTGTTCGGGCTTGAGGGCGCGAAGTTTCAGCTCTTCACCGGCCGTGACGATGGGTAGTTTGTGCTTGAGTTCCTCGTCTTCCTCGTCTTTCTGATCCTTACCTTCCTCATAAACAGCGAGGAAGCCATCGAACTTCATGACCGACCCGGTGGCGCGGAAGGTGTAATCGAGACCCGTGCGGCCGTCGGCAGCCACGTCAATGGTGGTCTGGTCAAGCAGGGCCGGATTCATCTGGGAGGCAATGAAGCGCATCCAGATCAGGCGGTAGAGTTTCAGCTGATCTTCGGCGAGGAACGGCGCGACGTCGTCCGGGGTGCGGAGGGCTGAAGTGGGCCGGATCGCTTCGTGGGCGTCCTGCGCATCCTTCTTCGTCTTATAAATATTGGCGGACGGCGGCAGATACTGCGGGCCATATTTTGCGCCGATAAACTCCCGCACTTCGGCGATGGCTTCGTCGCCGATACGGGTGGAGTCGGTACGCATGTAGGTGATCAGACCGACTGCGCCTTCGGGCCCGATTTCCACGCCTTCATAGAGCTGCTGCGCCAGCATCATGGTGCGCTTCACGCTGAAACGCAGCTTGCGGGAGGAATCCTGCTGGAGGGTGGAGGTGATGAAGGGTGCAACCGGGTTCCGCTTCTTTTCCTTCGTGTTGACGGAACGGACGATGAACTTCGCACCCTCCATATCGGCAACCAGCGCATCGGCCGCGGCCTGATCCGGAATCTCCGGCGTTTCTTCGCCGCGGCGGCTGAGCCGGGCGTCGAACCAGGGGGCTTTCTTTGCGCCGAGGTTGGCGTCGAGGGTCCAGTATTCCTGTTTGACGAACGCACGGACTTCCCGTTCACGGTCGACAATCACACGGACCGCGACGGTCTGCACGCGTCCGGCCGACAGACCACGTCGGACTTTATCCCACAGGAGGGGAGAAATCTTATAACCGACGAGCCGGTCCAGAACGCGGCGCGCCTGCTGGGCGTCCACTTTGTTCACGTTGACCACGGCCGGCGTTTCGAACGCCTTGTCGATCGACTTCTTCGTGATTTCGTTGAACATCACGCGGTAGATCCGCGGCGCGCCCTGTTCGAGCGTCTTTTTCGACTTCAGTTCTTCCTGCAGGTGCCAGCAAATGGCTTCCCCTTCGCGATCAGGGTCAGCCGCGAGGTAGATGGCATCGACTTTTTTCGCCGCATCCTTCAGTTCCTGGATGAGCTTCTTTTTGCCCTCGATGACTTCGTACTTCGGTTTGAAGCCATTGTCGACGTCCACCGAGAGATCCTTTTTGGGGAGATCCTTGATGTGCCCGAGCGAAGCCTTCACGATGAAGTTCTTCCCGAGGTACTTGTTGATTGTTTTTGCCTTCGCCGGTGATTCGACGATTACCAGAGCTTTTGCCATATCCTTATTAACTGCTTTCCCAGAATAAACTACCCCCCGGCGGCTCGCGCTCTCCAGTGCCGCCGAAGGGAACGGCTCTGGCTACCACACTTTAACAAAGTTCCTGCCGGCTTGTTGCCGAACGAGCCCGAGGATCTCCAGCTCGAAGAGTCCGGCGATGATCTCGGAAGGGGACATGTCGTCGATGGATTCGACCAGTGTGTCGAGGTGAGTCGTGGCATCCACGCGGAGTTTTTCGAGAATCCGGCGGGTGGCCTGGGCTTGTGGGCCCTGCATATCCTGTATGGCTGATTGTGATGCGTCGCGGTTGCCGGAAGATTCGGCGCTGTTTGGGGAAGCCCCGTCTGGATTGCCCCCAAGCCCTTGATTCAGAAGACGTTCCCGGCCCGCGTCGATGAGCTTTCGCTGCAGGGGAGCCGGTAGCTCCACTACGACATCATTCCAGTCCTGGACCAGTTTTGCGCCCTGTTTGATCAGCAGGTTTGGCCCCCAGCTCATTTTTGACGTGATGTTGCCGGGGACGGCGAAGACCTCGCGGTCCTGGTCGAGGGCCAGGCGGGCGGTGATGGCGGAACCGCTGTACTGGGCGCCTTCGATGACGAGAATACCGCAACTGAGTCCGCTGATCACGCGATTACGGATCGGAAAGTTTTGCGGAAACGCGACGGCGGCCATGGGGAACTCGGAAAGGATCAGGCCGTTGGCTGCGATCTCCGCCGCGAGCCGCTTGTTTTCGGAGGGATAGACCACATCAACGCCGCAGCCAAGCACGGCGATGGTGTTTCCACCCGCCGCCAAACAGGCTTTGTGGGACGCAGTGTCAATTCCGCGCGCCATGCCGGACGTGATGGTAAGGCCCGCGCGGGCCAGATCTCCCGAAAGCCGTTCCGAGGCCGCGATGCCGTATGGCGTAGGGTGCCGGGTACCCACGACTCCAATGCAGATGGACGAAAGCAGCTCGACGCGGCCTCTGGCGAAGAGAACCGGGGGCGGGTCATAAATCCGGCGCAGAGGTTCGGGATACCGGGCATCGCCCAGTGTGATGAGCTGCGCGCCGGACCCTTTCAGGAGCTGTTGCTGGCTGGCCGCGTCTTCGAAACTGTTGCCGCTGGCGACTGAACGGGCCAGCGCTCCGCCAAGTCCGGCGTGTTCCAGTTCGCTGGGTGAGGCGCGGAAGATGGCCTGCGGGGTCCGGAAGCGTTCTAATAATAGGTTGGAACGCCGGGTGCCGAGTCCGGGAACAAGGCGAAGCGCCAGCCAGTAGAGTTGTTCTTCGTCGGAAAGTGTTTGTGCTGGTATCGGGGTGGATGCCGTCATGCTCGATAACATAGTTGCCGGCGGCGGAAAGTTTCTCATGAAAAAAGACGCGGAGTTCTTTGAGGGCAGGGAAGCGCAGTTGCTCTACATCGCAAAGAAGCTTCAGGATGCGACCAGGCTTGAAGCGGCTTTTGATCAGGCCGGAATCGATTATGGTGTGGAGGCGGATGAATACCACGGGGGCGTGATCTTCCGGAGGACGCGGGTGGGTGCGTTCTTCTATGTACTGCCGGAAGCCCGGGAACTGGCTGTCGGGATTCTGGAGGCAAACGGTTTTTCACCCGCCGCCAGTGACGACTGATTCGGAACGCGGGTCTGGATTACAATACAGGTGGAGGTTATACCTTTAACATGGGTCCCCTGGGTACACAGGAACTAATTCTCATCTTCTTTCTCGCTCTCCTGCTGTTTGGGCCAAAGGAACTGCCCAAGCTTGGCAAGACGATCGGGAAGGCGATGACAGAGTTCCGCCGCGCGCAAAGTGAGCTGAAGGCCACTTTCGATCGCGAGATGATCAACCTGGAGCGGGAAACCGGAATCAAGGAACTGGCGCAGACTACCTATCAGCCCGATAGTTACAACTACGACTATTCCTCTCACGATTCGTCGTATTACGACGGGTCATACGATTCAACCGTAACCAACACGACTACAACTGGTGCATCCGCAACTTTGGGCGCCGGGTCAGCGGCTCCGCTTCAGCTTGAAGCGGCGGCCGGCTCTATCGCAAGCGGTCATCTGGAGTCCGGGCATGTGGAACACCATGCCGGGGTTTCAGAAACGCCGGTTGCCGCAGGGCACTCCGAACCGGGTCACAGCGTTGCTTCCCCGGAAGCAGCGCCCGCAGTGGCCACCGGGAAGCCGGTAAACAGCTAAAGCAGCCCATGTCATTTCCAGACGAACCGCAGGGAGCCGAGACTCCTTCAGGCGAGACTGCGCCTCATTCCACTGCACCGGCCGCACCATCGTCGACGCATCCGTCGACTCATCCGGCCACTCCTCCGGCCAATGCTCCATTGCCGGAGGAGCATTCCGAATCCGCTGCTTCGGAACCCGCTCATTCCGTGACGGGCGAGGTGATGGCCAGTCCTCATTACGACGAGAGCCCGCCGGAATATAACAATTACGATGAGACCTACATGCAGACCGACGATTGGTCTGCTTCGGGGCAACCTGCGGAACCGGTGAGTCTGACGCCGCTCCCCGACCCCTCGAAATCATCCCAGTCTTTGGGAGGTGGTGGTACGCCTCCCAAGCCGCCGGATCCTCCCGCCGAGGATGAGGAAGATGACGGGATGGCCCGGATGAGCTTCCTTGAACACCTGGAGGAACTTCGCAAGCGTTTGATTCTGGCGATGGCCGGGGTGGGTGTGGCCTTCGTTCTGTGTCTTTTGTTCAGTGACGAACTGTGGGCGATCGTATTCGAGCCCGCCGGCGCGGCGCTGCGGGCGCTGCACGTGAATCCGCCGACTCTGAAGCTGATCTCGCCTATGGACGCCTTCCAGATCATGTGGATGAAAGTTCCGGTGTTGTTTGCCGTGTTTCTTTCGTCTCCCTGGGTGTTATATCAGGTGTGGGCGTTCATCTCTCCGGGCCTCTATAAGAAAGAAAAGCGGTATGCGGTTCCCTTCGTTCTTTCGAGTGCGGGGCTCTTCATTGTGGGTGGACTCTTCGCCTATTACATCGCCTTCCGCTATGGTCTGGAGTTCCTGCTGGGGATGGGCATTGGCAAGGGAATCGAGCCGGGCGTCAACGTCAACGAGTACTTTGACCTGTTTGTGGACGTGATGCTGGGCGTCGGGGTGGTGTTCGAAATCCCGATTCTGCTGTTTCTGCTGACGCTGCTGCATATCGCGAGTCCGGCATTTCTGGTTCGGCACAGCCGGTACGCAATTCTGGCAATCGTGATTCTGGCGGCGTTTATTACGCCGACGGGAGACGTTTTCAATCTCACGCTGTTCGCGACGCCGATGATCGTTCTGTTCTACGTTGGAATCTTCGCCAGCTACATTCTTGTGCTTCGGCGTGAGAAACGTCGGTTCCCGTGGGGCACGTTCTTCAAATGGCTCATGATCGTACTGGTCTCCCTGGCGATCATCTCCGTGCTGGTGGCGAAATATTATGGCTATCATGTTGTGTTTCGGTGGCCACTTTTCGTCAGATAATCCGCTTATGTAAGTGGGAGGCGCGATGGACTTGTATAAGGTGATCGACGTGTTGATCGATGAAAGGAACAAGATCGATCAGATCATTCGGGCGTTGGAAGGCCGGTCCCGGGGGAAGTTTACCGGGGCTGGCCGGAAAGTCACCGAGTCGGTCCGTCCGCGCAGTCGCCGAGGCCGTAAGTCGATGGATGCGGCGGCGCGGCAGGAGGTGTCTGAGCGCATGAAACGTTATTGGGCGAGGCGGCGCAGTGAAGTCGCCAGGCAGAAGTCGCAGACTGTTTAGGCAGGTTTGTGGATCGAAGTCTTGCCGGCGGGTCCGGGTTCTCCGGTACCCGCCGGTTTCTGTTTTTGGCGAAGGGGATGGGAGCGGTCAGGCCAGAGGCTTAAAAAACCAAAGCCAGAAATACTGGCTGCCGGCGCCGTGGCGGTATCGCGCTTCAAAGCCGCAACTCTCCGCCATGGCGACGGCGTCTGCGTCGGAAAAGGGCACGCCGAGCCATGTGTCTTCCGGTGTGGTGAGCATGCTGTCGTCCCCCTGCACCTGGAATTTGAAGAGGCCGCCGGGCCGCAACAGCCGGCAGACTTCCCGCACGTAGCTATAAATCACGTCACGGCTTGGGATGTGCTGAAAGACGATGTAGGAAAATGCGAAGTCCGCCTGAATGTCACCGAGGACCTGGAGGTCTGATCCATTGTTCTGGAAGACTTTGGCGTTGGACTGGTCTTTGAGTGTTTCTTTGGCCTGGCGGATCATTTCCCCGCTGATGTCCACGGCGTAGACCTGACCGAAGACCTCGGCCAGGGCTCGGGTGATACGGCCCGAGCCGCATCCGATTTCGAGGACGGTGAGGTCTTTCGGGTCTCTGCCCTGGCAGACGTTGCCCATGTCCGTGAGGATCTCGCGGGCTACGTTTTCCCTGCCGGAATCGAAATACTCCTCATCGCTCCAGCTCTCTTTGGCCGTGGCAACGTAGTAGCGCGCATTTTCTTTTGCTCTTTCATCCCACTCGCGGCGCATTTTCTCCACCACGGCGGGGTCCGGCACTCTCCCGGAGGCTGTATTTAAAGGGGTTTTGGCGCTTTCCGCAGACACGTTCCGCTGCGATTCGTCGCTACTCAAGGTCATCTGTTATATTGTAATTGTTCGCGCACGAGTGGGCGGATAGCTCAGTTGGGAGAGCACCGCGTTCGCATCGCGGGGGTCGAGGGTTCGAATCCCTTTCCGTCCACCAAATCATCCACTCTGCGGTTTCCCCGAAGCAATAAGAAAATCTAGAGAATGCTGTCAGTGGAGTGAATCCCGGCTGCCTGCAGGGTCTCGTTCATCCGTTCCAGTGCTGCCTTGTGAATCTGCGAAACGCGGCTTTCATTGATACCCAGCGCATCGCCGATTTCCCGCATGGTTCTTCCCCCGGCGTAATAGTGATGGATCACCGCCTGGTAGCGTTCGGGCAGGCCTTTCATGGCCGTGGCCAGAATGGACCGCACTTCTCGCTGTCCGGTGAGGACATCCGGGTTCAGGTCATTGGTTGCGGGGAACTCGGGTACCGTCTGGTTTTCATTCTCGGGCGCCCGGCTGGAGGCGGACATGAGGCCGACCATCCGGAGTTCCACCGCGACCTGACGCCAGCGTTCGACATCCATGCCCATTTTTTCGGCGATTTCGGCTTCCGTGGGATTTCGCTCCATGGTGGCTGCCAGTTCCCGGGTGATCTCTTCCAGCCGTTTGTGCCGCCGACGAAGGTCGCGGGAGGCCCAGTCCAGGTCGCGAAGGCTGTCGAGGATGGCGCCCTTGATTCTGTGTTTGGCGTAGCTCTGGAAGGTGACCTGCTTGTTGTTGTCGTATTTCAGGGCCGCATCGAACAATCCGAGGATTCCGGCATGAATCAGGTCATCCAATTCCACGTGTACGGGGAGATTTTCGTAGACTCTCACCGCAATGGCCCGAACGAGAGGGAGATTTTGCAGGACCAACCGGTCGCGGTCGCTTTCTAATGTTGTTTCCTGTAGTCTGTCTCGTTCGGGTTGAGGGGTCATGGGTGTGTCCGCCGCACATGACAATTGCAAGAGAAGCGCCAAAATTTTGGCGGTCCGAGCCCTCATGATTTCAAGTAGTTACGGGTTCCCCGTCAGGAATCTGCCAGGGTGCGTTTCATAGTGGGATTTCAGAACCGGATTTTCTGTTTCAATCCGGGATGTGTCCGGTGGTTTTGAACGAGAGGAGCGTCCTGGCGATGAGGCCCGCGAAGATTACCAGAACCGCTGCCAGAACGCGACCGTGCAGCCGCCAGCAGGAAAGGGCGATCAGGATTCCGTACGCGAGCATCGCGCTGGGGAGGCGTTTCTTCACGACGATTCATTTTTGCACAGGTCCTCTCAGGCCCGGGAGTGCTTTGCCCGTCTCCCGGGCGTTAAGATGAAGCCTGAGACACCTGATGCAGCTGAATGTTTTGAAGGACATCCGCAAAGTGTACGCGAGCCTGGACGGAGACTCGATCCGGGGGGAGGCGTGGCAGGATCTGAATGTGGGTCTGCTCGCGGCCGGGGATGAGGGCTATCGCCGTATGGAAGCATTTCTGGCTCCCCCGGCCATGGAAAGTTTTGCGCGCACGCAGGCGCTTCGGAGTATCCATGCCGGCGCCTCCGGGGCCAGTCGTTACGATTTTGTTCTTTGTGAGCCGGGCATTCCAGTTCCCCGCAACGGCTATCTGTTTGAACCGGAGGGCGCTGATTCACTGGCGGACCTGATCGTGGGGGAGAATGCGCAGCTCGAACTGGCGCTGGCCCGGACATTTCCCCTCTTTCGGGAGCCGGTGGCGCACCGCCTGATTCAGCGAACAGCGCGGGAGAACGCGATGTTCTCACTCGTTACCGCGTTACCCAATGTGATTCCCAACGTGATTGAACTCCCGTGGGCCGTGGGAGAGTTTGCCACCGACACCGCATTCCTGACCATGAACCAGATTCGGCTCGCCCTGCGCCTTGCGGCGGCTTATGGCAGGCCGGTTGGGTACAGCGAGCAGAAGTTCGATATCGCGGCGATTGTGGCCGGAGCCTTTGGCTGGCGCGCCATTGCAAGGGAACTGGTGGGAAAGATCCCGTTGGGCGGTGGTCTGATTCCGAAAGCGGCTGTGGCTTTTGCCGGCACTTACGTGGTGGGCCTGGGTCTGGAAAAGGTCAACCGAACCGGAGCCGGGCTTTCGACGCAGGAGAAGCGGGAGGCCTACGCGATTGCGTTTTCAAATGGCAGGGAAGTGGTGGCGGAGATGGCACCAGGGATTGTAAAGGCCGAACGCTCCAAACGGGGCTGAGTCCCTGCGCGTTCGTGTTTTCTGCAACCTGTGAGGCAGCGGGCGGGTCCAAAGGACAGGGTTCAAACGGAGATTTTTATGCGTATTCTTACTCTTTCGGTATTGATTCTGGCGGTATCCGGGTTGGCAAGCGCCGACCGGCTGATGCTCCGCAACGGCGCGGTGGTGCAGGGTACATACCTTGGCGGCACGGCGCGGCAGGTTCGGATGGATGTGAACGGAGGGGTGCAGACTTTCGAAATCGACCAGATTCGCTCCATTTCGTTCAACGATGAGGGTGGCGGCCCTCCGGCCCCGCCTCCGCCACCTTCCGCGGACTCCCGGTTTGACCGGGATGGCGGCGCGTATCGTGGCGGACAGAACTACCCGGGCTCGGGCGGGCCGCTCGGGATCACATTGCCGGCGGATACGCGGATCACCGTCCGGATGATCGACGCGGTGAATTCTCAGACTGCTCGCAGGGGACAGACCTTCCGCGCGAGCCTGGATGAGCCGGTGGTGGTGGGGGACCGGCAGGTAATTCCGCGGGGCGCGGATGTGGTCACCAAGCTGGTGGAAGAGCAGCAGTCCGGGAAATTTGAAGGTCGTGCGGTCCTCACGATGGCGCTGGTCTCGATCAACGTGGAGGGGCGGATGGTGGATGTGACGACGACGGATGTGCGGACGGAGAGCGCTTCAAGGGGTAACCGGACCGCGGGCGTTGTGGGTGGTGGCGCGGCGGTAGGCGCGATCATCGGAGCGCTTGCCGGCGGCGGTAAGGGTGCGGCGATTGGCGCGGCCTCCGGCGGCGCGCTGGGCGGTGCAACCGAGATTCTGACAAGCGGGCAGCAGGTCCGGATTCCGTCTGAAACCCGACTGAGCTTCCGGCTGCAGGTTCCTGCCCAGATATGAGCTACTTGTTTGCTTTGCTGACCGTACTTTGCTGTGCGGTCAGCCTGTACGGGGCGAAGCCGGAGATTGTGGAGGGGAATCCTTCCAGCCCGGTTAAGGTGATCATCTACGAAGATCTGCAGTGCAGTGATTGTCAGACGTTTCGAACGCTGATGGACGAGAAGATTCTGCCACGCTACGGTTCGAAGGTGGCGTTTTTGCATCGGGATTTTCCTTTGCCAAAGCATGACTGGGCGAGGCAGGCGGCGGTGGTGGCGCGCTGGGTGTATGAGCAGAATCACGGCCTCGGCATCGTTTTTCGGCGCGAGCTGCTCTCGGAGCAGAACCACCTTTCGCCTGCCAGTTTCCGAGTCTGGATTCGTGAGTTCGCCCGGCGCAATCAGCTGGATGAAGTGGCGATTGAAAAGTCGATCACGGATTCGCGGTTGCTGGGGCTGATTGATCAGGATTACATGGCGGCTGTGGCCCGGGGTGTTTCGAAAACGCCGTCCGTTTATGTGGGCAATCAACCGTTTATTGAAATCGTGATCTACGAGGATCTGGCCAAAGCGCTGGATGTGGAACTGGGCCGGTAGTCGGGCAGCCAGACTTCCACTGTTGTGCCCTGGTCTGGTCCTGTGCGGAGACGGAGCAGGGCCTTATTCGCCCTGGCGAGGCCGCGCACCGCAGGAAGGCCGAGACCACGGCCGGTGAAGCGAGTGCTGAAAAACGGGTCGAACGCGCGTGCTAAAACTTCCCTGGTCATACCGGGGCCTTCATCTTCCACTCGCACTAACAGGCAGGGCAGGGGCGGCAGCGTCCCTTCTTCGAAGCCGGATTGCCAGGCCTCATGCCGATGTTCGAAACCGATTCGGACCCGGACCGTGCCGGGTGACCCTTCGTAGGACTCGGCGGCGTTGGTGATCAGACTTTTGAGAATTGTGGAGAGTGCGCGTTGTGGTGCGCCGAACGCGTCCGGCTCGACCTCCGCATGGATGTGGATATTGGGTTGGACCCAGCCCGCGTTTCGGGCGTGCCGGGCAAGTGCGTCGAGACGAATGGATTCACTGCGGGAGGGGAACTGCCCGGTTGCGGCGAGCATCAGACTGATCAGCTCAGCGGATTGTTCCCCTGCCTGCTCGACGTTCCTCATGCATTGGGCGGCGTAGTGGTCTTCGGGCAGAAGTCCCCGTGCCAGTGAGGCGTTGCCCATCATGGTGGTGAGCAGGTTGTTAAAGTCATGGGCCATTCCGCCCGCCACGGCGCGCAGACTTTCCCATTTTCTGCGTTCGAATTCCCGATTGACCGTTTCGAGGCGTGCGGTGACGTCTCTGGCCGCCATGTAGACCAGGCGTTGGCCCCCGCTCAGAAACGCGCCGCAGTGGGCTTCGAGTGGCAGGGGCAGGTGGCCGGTGCGAATGAGGGTGATGGGGGTTTGTACGGATTCATCGCGGATAGCCTCTGTGATGTGGCGGCGCAGCGACTGGCGCGACTCTTCAGGAGTGAGGTCGGTGAAGGGGGTGTCAATCAGGTCTTCGGGTTGCCGTCCCAGACTTTTCGCCGCAGTGGTATTCAGGTATCGGATTCGACAATCGGTATCAAGAATAAAGACGCAGTCGGGCGCGTGTTCCAGTGCGGAAGCGATTTCTTTTTGAAGCACGGCCGCGCGGGAGTTCTGGTCAGCCAGTTGTCTGAGATGAGCAATCCGGACGGCCAGTAGCGGCGCCAGTGCGGAAAGGACAAGGGTGGCGAGGGCGACGGCGGGCGGGAACGCTGTGGCCACGGCAGTCGCCACAAGGACTATGGCGATGGCTGTGAGACAAACGAAGAGCCGCGCGCCGGAATGGCGGGGCGCCTGTAGCCAGATTTGGGGCGAAACTTTTCCCACGGATGTCCTTGACCGTCGGCTGCAAAATTACTGGATAGTACTATCAGTACCACTGTTGGGCGGGCGCGCGCGAGTGAACTTGTGCCCCTTTCTTCACAAAATAAGGATTCCATGTAGTGTTTGGCGTCTAAAGCTATGTAACCTAAAGATATAGACCCTGAGAGTTGCAGAAACCAGGGTCCTGATACTTTCAGGCTCATCGCAGCCTGAGAGAGGCGATCATGAGAGGGGCGAGCAGGTCTGAAGCCAGCCGGGCTGAAGAACGCTGGTGTGCGGAATGCTGGTTGAATTCGAGTTACTCCAGAAGGCGCAGCAGGGGGATGCGGCGGCGTTCAACCTTGTGGTTGGCGCCTACCGGCGTCGTATCCTGGGAACGATCTCGCGCCTGATCGGGCGTCCGGAAGATGTGGAGGACGTCGGGCAGGAGGTCTTTCTGCGCCTCTACTTCTCTCTGGGTCAATTGCGTACTCCGGAAGTATTTGAGCCGTGGCTGTACCGCCTGACCGTGAACGCCTGTTACGACTATCTCCGTAAGAGCAAGCGGCGTCCCGAATCCCGCATGTCCGATTTATCCGACCAGCAGGTAATGATGGCCGATGCCGCGGCGGGCTCGAAGGCACAACTGGATGAGTCTGAGCGACACCGGGTTCGGGATACGGTAAATGGCATGCTGGCAGCGGTTTCGCCCGAAGACAGAATTCTGCTGACCATGAAGGAAGTGGAAGGTTTGTCACTGAAGGAACTGGAGGGCATCTATGGCGTGAATGAGAACGCGTTGAAGGTGCGCCTCTTCCGTGCGCGACAGCGTGTATTAAAAAAACTGAAGGGGGTAACCGAACCGGCCCCTATGTCCGCCAAATCAGATAAGGCCGTATAATGTTAAGGAAACTGATGTTCCAGAGAAATACGGAAAGAAGCACTGGAATCGAACTCGACCGCACTTCTGAAGGGCCTCAGGGCCTGCAGTTGGATCGTCTGTTTCGTTCCTACCGGGACGCCTGCCCGGACCCGGAACCCGGCGTCAACTTCATGCCCGAACTGTGGGCGAAGATCGAGGCCCGGGAGACTTCGACGAATCTGTTTGGTCAGATGGCCAAGGCGCTGGTGACGGCGGCTCTGGCGGCTTCCGTCATTTTGGGGCTGCTGATGTCGACGGTCAATCAGCCCGCTTCCAATTTCAATGGAACGTACCTTGACGCGCTGATGGCGGATCATGCTTCGGGTCTGGAACCATTGAACCTGGACCGGATCTCGGAGCTGGAGCAACAGTAAAGCCATGCCCCGAACCCGCTTTTCGGCTGCGTTGTATTTGTTCCTGGTGTTTGGAAGTGGCATTCTGGTGGGCATCGTGTCGCACCGGCTGTATGTGACGGCGACGGTGAATGCGAACAACACGGTTGTTGTGCCGCGGTCGATGGATGACGTTCGCAAGAAGTATCTGTCCGACATGCGGGCCAGGGTTCTGGTCAGCGATGCGCAACTCGCATCGGTCAACCACATTCTGGATGACACGAAGCGGAAGTTTGACGATCTCCACAAGCAGGAAAAGCCTCTGCGGGACAAGATTCAGCAGGAGCAGGTGGAGGCGATCCGGGCCGTGTTAACGGATACGCAGCGTACCGCCTACGAGCAGTGGAGAGAAGAACGTGCGCGGCTGCAGCGGGAGCAGCAGTTGAAGAAACAGCAACAGAAGAAGTAAGCGGCTGAAAAGCTGGTAGAAAAAAAGAAGGGCGACCCGGAAACTTCCCGGTCGCCCTTTTCTTTATTCGAATGTGTCTTACTTGGCGGCGAGCTTGCCGGCTTTGGCGGCGCGCTGTGCTGCGTACTTCTTCTCAAACTTGTCAACGCGACCAGCGGTGTCAATCAGCTTCTGTTTGCCAGTGAAGAAGGGGTGGCAGTTGGAGCAGATTTCCACGCGGATGTCGCCTTTGTGGGTGGAACGGGTCTTGAACGTGTGGCCACAGGCGCAAACGACGTTCAGTTCATTGTATGCAGGGTGAATTCCGGCTTTCATTCTATCCTCGGGAACCTTTATGTTACCACATGACGACAACGTGTCCCGGGACAGGCGACAGATTGTTGAGAGAGGGCGGAATTTGAAGCGCCACTGAAACCAGTTTTATTGTGGGAGATGAATGATGGAGCGGGCTCTGAACTGGCGCATCTACCCATGTATGAAATCTATTTTTCTCACGTCTGTTCTGCTTGCCTGCTCCGCATTGGCCGCCACCGCTGCCGATATCGTCGATACTGCCGTTGGGGCAGGGAGCTTTAATACTCTCGTGACTGCCGTCAAGGCCGCGGGCCTTGTCGATACCCTCAAAAGTGCTGGTCCTTTCACTGTCTTCGCCCCGACGGACGAAGCCTTTGCAAAGCTGCCGGCCGGAACCGTCGAAGCACTGCTGAAAGATCCGGAAAAGCTGAAGAAGATCCTCACCTACCACGTTGTTTCGGGTAAGGTGATGGCGGCCGATGTGGTGAAAGTTAAGAGCGCAAAGTCTGTGGAAGGTTCGTCCATCAAAGTGAGTGCGAAGGGCGGCAAGGTGATGGTGGATGGAGCGAACGTGGTGAAGACCGACATCATTTGCGATAACGGTGTGATCCATGTGATCGACGCCGTGATCATGCCGAAGAATTAGATCGTGATGGGGAAGAGCGGGCGGTTTGCGCCGCCCGCTTTCGCTGTTTAATAGCCCTTCTTTTTATCCACTACGTTGATCAGTGGCATATCGTCGGCGAAACGCCGGATGTTTTCTTTGATAGTCCCGATCATGCGCCCGGCATCCTGATCGGAACGGCCGGCGATGTGTGGTGTGACGACAACGTTCTTGAACGACCACAGCGGATGACCCCTGGGCAGCGGTTCGGGGTCTGTCACGTCCACACCGGCGCCGTCCAGTTTTTGGCTGTCCAGGGCTTTCACCAGACCATTCATGTCATATACGCCGCCCCGGCTGACGGCGACAAAGTAGCTGTGCTGCTTCATGAGTTCAAACTCCTTCGCGCCGAACATTTTGTGGCTCTTGTCGGTATCGGGCGCAGAGATAAATACGACATCGGCCATCGGCACGACTTCGTCCAGTTGATCCGGACGCACGACTCGGTCGATGTACGAAACGATCGGCTTATCTTCCGGATCGACGCCAATGACGTGCATGCCAAAGGCCCAGCAGCGCAGGGCGATGTTGGTACCGATGCCGCCCATGCCGATGATGACCGCGGTCTTGCCCCGAAGTTCAATCCCTTTGAAGGGGGTGCGGGGCCATTCTCCGGCGGCGGTGCTGACCGAGTACTCATTCAGGCGGCGGGTTGTGTACAGCAGTAAAGCCAGCGCGTGATCGGCGATTTCGATGCCCTGGACCACCTTGTTATTGGTCATGACGACATCGCTGTTCTTAAACGGCTCCGCACCGGGCACCTGCAGGATGTTTTCGACGCCCGCCGACATGACTCCCACCCACTTCAGGCGCTTTGAAGCGGCGTACATCTGCGGCGTAATCACGCCGATGAAGCCATCGGCATCCGCGATCTCGGTCAGCACGGTGGCGTTGGTGGCGTTGACAACCTTTACCCTGGGCGAGACGGACTGGAAGTCCTGGATCTGGCCGGGGCTGGAATTCAGGACGACGATCTTTTTCGTTTGCGCAGGCAGCAAACAGGCGCTGAGGAAGAGTGCCGTGAAGAGAAGTCTCATCGGGTGAATTCTATCGCACCTGTACCGTAGACATCGCGCACGGGCATATGATGGACGACAAGGTTGCTCATGTCCGTTATTCGCGTTTCGCTTCTCGCCCTTTGTTTCAGCTGTCTGGCGCAGTCAGCGCCGGTGTCGTTTAATCGCGATATCCGGCCCATCATGGCGGATACCTGCTTTCGTTGCCACGGTCCGGACAAGGGCTCGCGGATGTCGGGACTGCGTCTGGATCTGCGTGAAGAGGCGGTACGCCCCTCGCGAAACGGCAAAGCTCCGATTGTGCCGGGAAAGCCCGAGGAGAGTGAGATCATCGGGCGCATTTTCGCTACCGGGGCAAGGAAGATGCCGCCGGATTTCGCACACAAAACGCTGACGGATTCGCAGAAGCAGACCATTCGCCGTTGGGTGGCGGAAGGGGCTCCGTACGAGGGGCATTGGGCTTATCAGCCGATCCGCAGGCCGGAGGTTCCCGGCGCGGGCAATCCGGTGGATGCGTTTATCGATGCCAGGCTGGCCCGCGAAGGACTGAGGGCATTACCAGAGGCGGATCGCAGGACTTTGCTGCGCCGCGCTTCGTTTGATCTGATCGGTCTGCCTCCGACTCCGGAAGAACTGGCGGCATTTGAGAACGATAAGGCTCCGGACGCGTGGGCGAAGGTGGTTGAACGGCTGCTTATTTCCCCGCATTATGCGGAAAAGCAGGCAATGCACTGGCTGGATGCGGTTCGTTATGCGGATTCCACGGGATTCCATGGCGACAATCTGTGGCCTGCGTGGCCTTACAGGGACTACGTGCTTCGCGCGATCCGCGATAACAAGCCGTTCGACGAGTTCACGCGCGAGCAACTGGCCGGCGATCTGCTGCCGAATGGGACGCTCGATGCAAAGATTGCTTCCGCCTATAACCGGATGAACCGGTATTCAGCGGAAGGCGGGTTGCAGCCGAAAGAGTATCTGGCGAAGTACGGTGCTGACCGCGTGCGCACGCTCAGCACCGCCTTCCTGGGTTCGAGCATGGGTTGCGCGGAGTGCCACGACCATAAATTCGACCCCTTTACTTCAAAAGACTTCTATTCGATGAAGGCCTTTTTCGCCGATATCAAGGAGACCGGGTTGATGCCGGATCGCGGAGAAAGTGCGTTCGGGTCGAAGTTGTTGCTGTACAGGCCGGGCGAGAAGGAAAAGCTGGATGCCTTGACGGCGCGGGCCGAAGCCGCAAAAAAGGATCTGGATTCGGCAGCGAAGAAGCTGATGGCGGCTGACCCGGGCTGGGAGAAGGGGGTAATGGAGGAGCGCGAGCGCGGGGCACTGGCGTGGGTTTGGCAGAAGCCTGTTTCGGCGAAATCGGCGAATGGATCGGTTCTGAAGATTTATGAAGACGAACAGATTGACAGCGCGTTCTACGCAGCCGGTTCGTTGAAGTTCGAGCGCAAACGCGGTGATGGGCTGGTGGTGGCCAGTGGACCGGTTCCCGATAACGATACCTATACGGTGCAGATCAGACCAGGCGATGGCGCATGGACCGCGATTGGTGTGGATCTCAAGCAGGATGAGAGCCTGCCCGGGGCCCGTTTGGCGCGGGGCGCGGACCGGTTTGTATTGTCCGAGGTGGAGGTGGAGCTCAATGGTCAGCGGCTGCCTTTGGTGCTTGCGACGGCGAACAAGGCAGGGGAACAGGTGGATGGAGCGGCGATGGCGGCGATTGACGGGGACCTGAAGACGGGCTGGTCGGGCGGTCTTGCTGAGGCGAGGAATTACATGCTGGCGCTGCGTTTTGGACAGAAGATCCATACTTCCGCCGATTCGGTGATCACGATCCGGCTACGGCAGGAATCCGTGATCAGGCGCGCCGTGATCGGGCGTTTTCGCATTGCGCTCTCCGGCGCAACGTATTCCTGGCCGGAACTGGGCGATGGCAAGAAACAGTTCGATGCGCGGAAGGACGATGGGCCGCAGGCCACCCTCAATACCGATGTGGATAAAGGCGTTGCGCCTGAGGTTCCGGATGCGTTGAAGGTCGCGGCGGACAAACGGGACGAGAAGCAACAGAAGGCGTTGCTGGAGTTCTTTGAGTTCTATCGTCCGGAACTGCAGGAAGCCCTGATCCGGTGGACGCGGGCCGACCTCGAAAAGACTCTGCTGTTCTGGTCGATTCCGCGTGTGGTGACCACGGAAGCGACGGAACCGGCCGTCACGAGAATTCTGCCGCGCGCGGACTGGATGAATGAAACGACGGAGATTGTGCAGCCCGCGATTCCGGCTTTTCTGGGAAAGTTGGACACGGGTGGTCGGCGGGCAACGCGACTCGATCTGGCCAACTGGCTGGTTTCGAAAGACAACCCTCTCACGGCGAGGGCTTATGTGAATCGGGTATGGCGGGAGTTCTTCGGGATTGGGCTGTCGAAGTCTCTGGATGACCTGGGTTCGCAGGGAGAAGCGCCGGTGCATCCGGAGTTGCTCGACTGGCTGGCTTTCGACTTTCGGGAGCACTGGGATATGAAGCAACTGGTGCGCACCATCGTGATGAGCAAGGCCTACCGGCGGTCATCGATGAGCAGCCCCGAACTGGACGAGAAAGATCCGGACAACCGGTTGATCGCAAGGCAAAGCCGGTTTCGCGTGGAGGCCGAAACCGTGCATGATATTGCGTTGTCCGTATCGGGCCTGCTGGTGGACAGGTTTGGCGGGCCACCGGCGAAGCCAGTGACGCCGCAGGGGTACCTGCTCGCCATGAATTTTCCGAAGCGGGATTATTCGGAGAGCCGGGGCGACGACTTATACCGGCGCGCGGTTTACACGCAGTGGCAGCGTACGTTCCTGCATCCGGAACTGCTGAACTTTGATGCTCCCACGCGTGAGGAGTGTACTGTGAACCGGGTGAATTCGAACACGCCGCTGCAGGCGCTCGACCTGTTGAACGATCCGATTTTTGTGGAGGCCGCTCGTGTATTTGCGCAGCGCGCGATAAAGTCCGGTGGAAAGAATCCGGTGGACTGGGCGTTTCGCGAGGCGGAGGACCGGGCACCCACGGTGGAAGAACACAAAGTTCTGCAGGGGCTTTATACCGATAGCCTGAAGCAGTTCCGCGCGGATCGCAAGGGGGCGGAAGCCCTGCTTTCGGTGGGCGAGTCCACCCATGCGGGGGCCTCGGCTGAGTTGGCGGCGCTGACGGCGGTGACGCGGGCGATTCTGAATCTGCACGAAACGATTACCAGAAATTAGCGGCGACCCGGAACTAACCATGTACAAGGAACTAAATATGACCAGCACGGATATCTGCCGCCGATCATTCCTCCGCCATGGGTTCGGGGGGCTGGGCATGATTGCCCTGAACTCATTACTTTCTCCGAAGGCTTTTGCGCAGTCGATGACCTCGAAAGGCGTGGTGAATCCTCTGCACCACGCGGCGAAGGCAAAGCGCGTGATCTTTCTTTACCAGGCGGGCGGCCCTTCGCATCTGGAGACGTTCGACTTCAAGCCGCAACTGGCAAAGCTGGATGGCAAGCCAATGCCGGAGTCGCTCACGAAGGGGCAGCAGATCGCGCAGTTGCAGGGGAAGGATCTGGTCTGTTTTGGTCCGCAGCACAAGTTCCGGCGATTCGGGAAGAATGGCGAACTCATTTGTGAGCTATTCCCGCAGATCGGCGGAATTGTGGACGACCTTTGCATCGTGCGGTCGATGACGACCGAGCAGATCAATCATGACCCGGCGCACACGATCATGAACACGGGTTCGATTATCCCGGGCCGTCCCAGTATGGGTTCATGGCTGCTCTACGGGCTTGGCGCGGAGGCGGAGAATCTGCCGGGTTTTGTGGTGCTGGTATCGAGCGGCAAGGGCGGACAGATGCAGCCGATCGCGGCGCGGCAGTGGTCGGCCGGATTGCTGCCAAGCCGGTTTCAGGGCGTGAAGTTCAACTCCATTGGCGACCCGGTGTTGTATATCAACAACCCGCCCGGCGTGAATCAGAAGCTGCAGCAGCGCTCCATTGAGGCCGTGAACGCGCTGAACCGTATCGAATATGGAACGCTGAAAGATCCGGAGATTCTGACGCGCGTTGCGCAGTATGAACTCGCGTTCAAGATGCAGGCGAGCGTGCCGGATCTGGTGGATGTGAGCAAGGAACCGAAGAGCGTGCTGGAGATGTATGGCGCGAATCCCGGCGACGGGTCCTATGCGTCGAACTGTCTGCTGGCCAGAAAGCTTGCTGAGCGCGGGGTGCGCTTCATCCAGCTCTATCACCGGGACTGGGACCACCACAACAACGTGAAGGGCAACATGGAATTCAAAGCCCAGGAAACGGACCGGGCAACCGCCGCGCTGATCACGGACCTGAAGCAGCGGGGCATGCTGGAAGACACGCTTGTCATCTGGGGCGGAGAGTTCGGGCGCACGCCAATGTCACAAGGCGGCGACGGACGGGATCATCACATCAAGGGCTTCACGTATCTGATGGCCGGCGGGGGAATCAAACCGGGGATCAGCTATGGTTCGACGGATGATTTTGGTTATGCCGCGGCGGAAAACGTGGTGACTGTGCACGATTTTCACGCCACGATGCTGCACGTGCTGGGGATTGATCACAAGCGGCTGAGCGTGAAGTACCAGGGGCTGGATGCCCGGCTGACGGGCATCTCCGGCGACGTGGTGCGGGATATTCTGGTCTAAAGTCAGGCGAAGCTGGCGTCAGCGGCTTCGGCGGTGGGGAAGAAGGACATCATCGAATCGGTGTGCGTGATTTCAAAGATGGTGAGCACGCGCGGTGACACGCCTGCGAGCGCCATTTTGTTGCCGAGGCGCTGGCAATGGGCGGTCTGACCCAGAAGCACACCAAGCCCGGCAGAATCCATGTAGGGAACATTGGTCAGGTCGATGATCACGTTCTTCACGTCGGCGGCACGAAGGTCATTCTGCAGGCCGAACATGGTTGAGAGCGTAAACGGACCATTCAGGCGGAAGATTGCCGTGTCAGGCGACTGGCCGGATTCCCGGACGATTTCCATGCTATCCATCATCTGGAGTTTAGCGAAAATCGTAACACTTGTGGATGAATTTTCCGTTACGGACGCGTTGCGGTTGGACGTTCATCGGCGTCGACAAGCCGTTCGGAGAGCGAGCGCCGCAGGGTGGGCCGGGTGGCCTCTTTGGGGTCCGGCTTCCGCAGCATCGCAAGGTCCCGGAGACGCTCCCGGACGGACTCGTACTCCGAGGTGTTGATCACGTATTCGGCGTGTTCCGGAAGCAGACTGTCAATGTTCTTCTGAGTTGCTTCGATGCGGTCCGGAGTCATCGGGTGGGTTCGGAAGAGCCTCGACACCGCGCCCGGTTGCCTGCGCTCCGTGGATTCGACCCGTTCGAACATATCAATGCCGGCGTTGGGATCGTAACCGGACTTCCAGAGGTACTGAATACCAAGCAGATCGGCTTCCGTTTCGAAGGCCCGGGAGAAGTGGAACATCGCCATGGGAGCGAGCACTGAGGAGGCCTGCCGGACGGCCAGGCCGGCAACGCCGCCGAAGATGGCAAGGGGAATGGCGCTGAGGTTGATGACCTGATCGCGCGTAGCCTGTCGGGTGGCGTGACGGGCGGCGGCGTGGCCCAGTTCATGCGCCAGAACGGAGGCGAGTTCCGCTTCGTTGTCCGAGAGAAGCAGAACGCCGGTGTTCACAAAAACAAAGCCGCCGGGGAGCGTGAAGGCGTTGATTTCCTCGGCGTCGATCAGAGTGAAAGAGACGGGGAAGGTGACGTCGGAATGGCGCGCCAGGTTCTGACCGAGGCGGTTGATGTATTCGGCGACAATCGGGTCTTCCACAATCCGGGCCTGCTTCCGCACTTCGATGGAGAGCTGCTTGCCGAGCGCGATTTCTTTTTCGAGACTGTAGAAGTTCGGCCCGCCGGCTACGTTGCGTTCGCCGATGGCGTTCGGATCTTTCTTCTTATCCTGCGCCGGAAGATTCCCCGCATGCCCCAGAGAGAGGGCAAGCACAATCACTGCGAGTTTGGAGGCGATCCTCAAATCTGCTTTCCATTTTAGCTGATTCCGGGTATAGAATCCGGAAGATGAAAAGATCACTGGGCGTTCTCGTTTTTGCAGCTTTTGCGATGAGCGCGGCGGACAAGCCAGACCCCGCCGCCGCCGGCATGGATGCGGCTCGGCTCGCCAGGATTCCGAAGCGGATGCAGGAGTTTGTCGACGCGGGGAAGGCCGCGGGAATCGTGACCCTGGTTGCCAGGCACGGACGCGTGGCGAGCCTGGATGCGGTGGGTTTTCAGGAACTGGAAAGCCGGACGCCGATGAAGGTGGACACGATCTTCCGCATTGCGTCACTGACGAAGCCGGTGACCTGCGCGGGGATGATGATCCTGGTGGATGAGGGACGGGTTTCCGTGCTGGATCCGGTGGAGAAATATATTCCGGAGTTTAAGAATCAGAAAGTATCGGCGTGTTCGCCTGCCGAGGGATGCACGAGCGTCAGCCCGAAGCGTCCGGTGAATATCCTCGATCTGATGACGCATACGTCCGGCTTGCCGGGTTCCGCGCCCGCCGGCAGCGGCCCCGCCGCGGCGACACTGGCGGAACAGGCCGCCGCCGGCGGCAAGCTCGCTCTGCTGTTTGAACCGGGCACGGCGTGGAACTACAGCAATATCGGCTATATTGCGCTGGGCAGAATTATCGAAGTTGTTTCGAAGAAGCCTTTTGATGAGTTCATGGCGGAGCACGTCTTTGGGCCTCTGGGGATGAAGGACACGATGTTCTTTCCGCCGGACGACCGGCGGGCGCGAATCGCGGCGGTGTATTCCGATGAAAACGGGACACTGAAACGCGCCAGACAGGTGGAGACGCAGACGGGCCCACGTATTCCGGCTCCGCAGGGAGGCCTTTTCAGCACTGCGCCGGATTTGCTTCGCTTCAATCAGATGATTCTTAACAAGGGCTGGCTGGACGGACGGCGGGTGCTCTCCGCCGCAGCCTCGGAGATGATGGGAACTTCCATGACGGGCGGGATGAAGGCCGGGTTCGCGCCCGGCGCGGGTCACGGGCTGGGGTATGAAGTAATTCGGGAGGCGAGGGGAACGTGGCGGTATAACTCAGTCGGCACACTGGTGAAAGGCGGGGCGTACCGCACTTACGAATTTATTGATCCGGCGAAGGATCTGATCGGGATTATTCTGCTGCAGCGAACCAACGGAGGCGGCGATGTGGCCGATGAAATCAACGCTTTTCTGGCCATGGCCGCGGCGGCGATTGAAAAACAATGAGAACTTTGCTGGTTTTATTGCTGGCCGGTGTTTGCGGCGCACAGACTCTGACGACTATTGCCGGGACGGGAGTGGCCGGGTCCGTGGATGGAAAAATGGATCAGCCTTACGGGCTGGGCATTGGTCCGGACCACGGGCTGTACTACTGTGAGATCGGGAACCACCGGATCAGCCGGCTGGATCTGAAGACGCACAAGTCCAGTGTGATGCTGGAGGGTCAGGGTGAACCATACGAACTGGCGTTCAGCAAGGCCGGAGATCTATACTTCTGCGACCGTGTGAAACAGACGGTGAACCGGTTTGATCATCGGACCAGGGCCGTCAGAGTGGTCGCCGGGGATGGGAAAGAAGGCTTTGCCGGGGACGGTGGCCCCGCCATTCTGGCACAGTTCCGGCAGCCCCACAGTATTGCTTTCGCGCCGGATCAACAGTTACTGATCTGTGACATCCTCAATTTTCGGATTCGGAGCCTGAATCTGATGAACGGCATAATTTCCACCTGGGCCGGTACCGGCCAGCGTGGTAAAGCCGGGGATGGAGCGTCTCTCACGGGGACGCCCCTCGACGGTCCACGGGCAATTGCCATTGATAAGTCCGGCAACTACTATCTGGCGTTGCGGGAAGGGAATGCGATTTACCGGCTCGACATGCGGGCAGGGAAGCTGTACCGGTTTGCCGGGACGGGGGAGAAGGGCTTTACGGGCGATGGCGGGGATGCGCGGCAGGCAACGCTTTCCGGACCCAAGGGCGTGGCTGTTGCGCCGGACGGGAGTCTGTACATCGCGGACACAGAGAATCATGCCATCCGGAAAGTGGACCCGAAGGGAGTGATCAGCACGGTGGCCGGAACGGGTGAGCGTGGGGATGGCCCTGACGGGGATCCGAGGAAGGCGAGGCTGGCCCGGCCCCATGGAGTATTCGTGGATGCGAAGGGTGTGGTTTATATCGGCGATTCGGAGAACCATCGGATTCGCGTGTTGCGATAGGACTATTGCTTTTTGCACTGCAGGTTTGTCCCGGAATTGCCGATAGACCAGCAGAACATGTTTGCCATCATTGGTATCGTCATCGTATTCGGCGCGATTCTGGGAGGGTTCCTGATGGAAAAGGGTCCGCTCGCCGTCCTGGTTCAGCCCGCGGAACTGGTCATCATCGGGGGGGCGGCGATCGGGACACTCCTGATTGCGAACCCATTGCCGCTGGTGATCCGGATTTTCAAGTGTCTTCTCGGAATCCTCTCCGGCAGTAAGTACACCAAGGACTTTTATCTGGAGAGCCTGAAGATGCTGAATGACATCTTCAGCTTCGCCCGCAAGAGCGGGATGGCCAAACTCGAGGAGGACGTGGAGAACCCGGACAAGAGTGCGGTGTTCTCCAAATATCCAAAGCTCATCAAAGACCACCACATGCTGCATTTTGTGTGCGATACGCTGCGAACGGCGGTGGCGGGCGTAGTGCCTCCGCATGACCTGGACGCCATGCTGGAGGCGGACATTGACATCCATCATCACGAGGCGATGCTGCCGGCGAAGGCGCTATCCACAGTTTCAGACGCCTTGCCGGGCCTGGGAATTGTGGCCGCCGTGCTGGGTGTGGTGATTACGATGGGCGCTCTCGGCGGTCCGCCGGAGGAGATCGGACACAAGGTGGCGGCGGCGCTGGTGGGAACCTTCCTCGGAATCCTGCTGTGCTATGGGGTGGTTTCGCCTATTGCGGCCAATCTGGAGAAGAGTATTGATTCGGAAGGGCAGTTCTACCAGATGCTGCGGGCGGGTCTGATGGCGTTTGCCCGCGGGATGGCTCCGATGATCGCGGTGGAATTCGCGCGGCGGGCGATACCGCACGATCTGCGGCCCAGCTTCAAAGACATGGAAGCGGCTTGCAAGGGCGGCGCGGCCGCAAAGGCGGCCTAGAGCGATGGCGCAGAGCGTTCAGCCAATCATCATCATCAAGAGGAAGAAGGGCGGCCACGCCGGGCATCACGGTGGCGCGTGGAAGGTCGCCTACGCCGACTTTGTCACGGCCATGATGGCTTTGTTCATTGTGCTTTGGCTGTTGAGCAGCAGTGAACAGGTGCAGAAAGCAGTGGGAGGCTATTTCACCGATCCGAAGGGGCATGGCAAGGAAATTGGTAATGGTCTTCGCGGGGCCGGGAGTGAGAGTCTGGCTATCCACAAAGACGATATGAAGAAGCTGAAGGAGAAGCTGGAACAGGCGGTGAAGGACACCGCCTCCCTTGAAAAGATCAAGGATCACATTGTGATCACGGTGACGGGCGAGGGGCTCAGAATCGAGATGATTGAGGACGACAAGGGCATGTTCTTTGAATCCGGGAGTCCGGCTCCAACGGCCTTCGGCAAAGATCTCCTGCTGACGCTGGCCGGGGAGATCGGCAAATTGCCAAACAAGATCACCATGGAGGGGCACACCGATTCCAAGCCGTATCTGGGACGGGCGGAGTATTCGAATTGGGAGTTATCCACGGATCGAGCAAATTCGGCGCGGCGCTGGATGCAGGAGCACGGCGTTCGCGACGATCAGGTGGCTCAGGTGCGAGGTTTTGCGGACCAGAGTCTGCGTGATCCGGGGCATCCTGACGATCCTTCGAACCGACGGGTGACGCTGATCATCCAATATCAGAAACAGGAGCCGGGCGCAGCAGCGGCAGCAGCCACAGCCGCCGCGGCAGCTGCCGCCGCGGCCAAAGAAGAAGCGAAGAAGCCTTCGGCGGATCCCGCGAAAAAATAGCCCGATTATGGGTGCTGCGCCGCAAAGGTCATCAGCGCCTGATACTTCGGTGCGGTATTCGGGTCCTGATCCTGATATTCGAGGGCACCGAAATTCCCGTATTTGGTGAAGTTGGTTACATCAGTGAAGTGGACGAACATATCGCCCCCGGCGGTAATCCAGTTTTGCAGGTATTGAGCATACAGAGCAGTCATGCGGGGACTCCGGTTTGCCGCTTTGAACAGGGATGTCACGGTGGAATTGTTTTCCGTGCCGCCGTAGCCGACCAGAGATTGTCCGCCCTCATAGGCAACCATGCGGAGGCCGTATTTCCTGGCGACGGCTGAATTGCTGGTCATTTGCTGCATGGCGCAGCCATTGATGTGCTGTAGTTCGATATCGATGACCTGATCGGTGGTCATGGTTGCGACCTGGGTTGCCGTGGCTGGGTCGCCCAGGGTTCCGAAACCGCCGGTCGGGGTGTCATCACAGTTGAAATAGGGCGCAATGGCAAGGGCGTCTGCATTGACGAAGGCGTTTTGGTAACCGAGGGTGATGTCGGAAATCCAGGAGTTCCCGGCCTGAGCGGCGATCACGCGAATGATGCGGCTGGCGCCGCCGAAGACGGATTGAAAGAGACTGAAGATCCTGGACGCGCGCCAACCGGTGAAGTCCGCGCCGGCGACTGTTGGATCGGTGCTGAACCCAAGTGCGAGACCCTGCGCTTTGACATAAGCGTTCTGTGAGAAGCCGCCGTTCCATGTCTCGTTGGAATATTCGAGATAGAAATTGAGAGTGGAGGGCAGGGATTTCTTCACCAGGGTTGCGAACTGCCGGGCATAGTCATCCGTGGCTTTGGCGGGGATGTTGAACCACGGGGTCAGCTTGGTGGCGCTGGCCAACTGGATCATCGTTTCGACCGGCACTCCACGCCAGAGATAGGTATAGTCCGTTGTCAGGGGGCGATCTGTCCAGTTTTGCTGGTTTGAGCCGTTGATCAGAGCCCATTCCATAAACCGCAGGACCTTATAGCCCTGCAGCTTCTGCAGAAAGATGGGATTGAAGGGCTGTGTTTTATATGTGGATTCGGCGCCCGGCATCAGGAAACGGATGTTCCGCAGCGGGTTGGCTGCGTTGGTGGCGGTGACCATGAGGAAAACGCCGTTCTGTCCTGAGGGAATGGTCACGACCATGCGGCCCGATGTCTGGCTGACAATTGACGCGCTGTTCTGGTCGAAGGCGATGGTCCCCTGGCCGTCATAGAGAACGACGTACTGACCGGCGGGGTAGTTCGGCTGATCGTCCAGGGCGTTATCGAGCAGGAGCGTTTCGGCGTACTGGCCGGACTGCAACGATTTGATCCAGCCGTTTGCGTCGAGGTCAAGCGCCGGACCCTGCCCCCAGGGTGCGCCCTGCAATTGGGAGATCCAGGGACGTGCTGTCTTGAAGATATCGACAAATGGAAGCTCGCGACCGTAGTCGGCAAGCGCGCTGAGGTTGGTGCCCAAACCGGGGTGGGCAACCGGCGCCGCACCGCGCGGGACGGCGGTCACGCTGCCGGAGGGAACACTTTGGCCAGAGGGCGACACCGTTTCCACGTAATAGGTGTAAATTGAGCCGTTGATCAGGCCGGTATCGGACAGGCTGTTCGTTGCGACCGTCGCTTCCAGATGGGTGCTTCCATTGATGCCCTGATACACCTTGTAGGCGGTGGCTCCGGAGACGGCATTCCAGGCGAGATTGACGAGCTTGTCACCGGGTGTGGCTGTTAAACCGGTGGGCGCGGCGGGCGGCGGCGCCGTGGCGGAAATGATGGCGCTGTAGCTGGCGGCGACGCGAAGCTCATCCAGAGAGCTTTGTCCGGCGCCGGAACCTGGGTACCACGCGAGGCTCTGGAACGCGACTGAGGAAGTGGTGGTGGTGGTGGCGTTTGGACTGGCGGGCAGACTGCCGGCAGGCGGATTGACGTAAAGGCTGAGCGTGTTGGTAGCCGCGAAATCGAGCCGCAAAAGCAGAAACGCGGCCTGGCCGACAACCACGGGAGTATTGGACGGGATCACGGCGCCATTCAGACGCAGTGACCAGTAACGGATGCCATTCACGTTAGACGCCGAACCAAAATGCCCTACCGACACACCCGGCGCCGCCACGTACCAGGCGGGATTCCCGCCGGGATGGAGCGTGAGTGACATTTCGTCGTCGGTGTTCATATCCTTCCGCATCAGCATACCCACGTACAGGCTTTGTCCGGATTGACCGATCAAACCAGCGGTCAGATAGGGCGAAAACGGGCCGGTTGAAGTCGTGTCGAAGGTGCGGCCCGACATCTGATAGTTGATGCCGCCCACCGCGTAATTGCCGGACTGTGTGATGCCGGAGACCGTGAGCGGTGTGGTGGATGCGATGTTATAACCCGGCACCGTCACGACACTGTTCTGGACCTGCCACGGGCCGGCCCACCCGAAACCGCCGTTGGAGCCGTCGAGAGGTCCCGCAGTTCCGGCGAACGGCTCGTACGCGATCAAGGTTCCAGAGCCCGTTCCGGACGCGCTTCGCGAGGGCGCGGCGTGAAAGAACGCGAATACGGCGATCGCCACGATGACGGAGGCGTGGACTAAGCGGAGGCCAAGGCCGCGACGTGTGAATAATAGGTGCAGCTACCATTGTCGCAGATTGTCGGCGTATCTGCTGTGGTCCACCGTTCGGTATCATGCAAAATTAATGATCCAGGTACGTTCAGATCTCAGCCCCTCTGCCCTGGGCGGTAAAATTCGTTCCCTTTTTGAGGCCTCTGCCAAAAAGTTGCATGCCATCGAGGCTTCGTGGGACCCCTCCCAGGGCGCACCGGTTTTTACGATTGACGGCCGGTACACCAGCCGCGGCTGGACTGAATGGACACAGGGTTTCCAGTTCGGGTCGTCGATTCTACAGTTCGACGCTACCGGGGAGAAGCCCTTTCTCGAATCGGGCCGCGACTACACGGTTCGGTTGATGGCGCCGCATGTGACCCATACGGGCGTGCATGACCATGGCTTTAATAACGTTTCCACCTACGGAAACCTGCTGCGCCTGATGAATGAGGGCGTCACCGAAGAGAACGCCTGGGAGCGCCGATATTACGAAATGGCGCTGATGTGCTCGGGCGCGGTGCAAGCGATGCGGTGGTCCCGAACCGCGCAGGGTGGCGGCTACATCTACTCGTTCAACGGGCCGCACTCCCTTTTTGTTGATACCATCCGATCCTTGCGGGCGCTGGCTGTGAGCTATCGGCTGGGACACGTGCTGATGGGTGAGAACGACAAGCGGATCTCACTGCTGGAACGTCTGGTGCGGCATGCCGAGTCCACCGCGAAATACTCCGTGTACTACGGCGCTGGGCGCGATGTGTACGATCTGCGGGGCCGCACTGTCCACGAAAGCATTTTCAATACGAATGACGGAAATTTCCGATGCCCCAGTACGCAGCAGGGTTACACGCCATTCAGTACCTGGACGCGTGGCCTGGCATGGGCGATGTGCGGTTTCGCGGAACAACTGGAGTTCATTGCCACCCTGCCGGATGCCGCGCTGGCGGCGGTGGGAGGGCGCGAGGCAATCGTTTCCATGATGACCCGCGCGGCCGAGGCGACCTGCGATTTCTACATCGAGCATTCGCCGACCGATGGCATCCCGTACTGGGATACCGGCGCGCCGAACATGCATAAGCTGGGCGATTGGGAATCGAGGCCGTCAGACCCGTTTAATCCCCATGAGCCGGTGGATAGTTCGGCAGCCGCGATCGGTGCGCAGGGTTTGCTGCGCCTGGGTCGCTATCTGAAGAATGAGCGCTACTGGCAGGCAGGTCTCACAGTCTGCGATTCGCTGTTCGCGGAGCCGTATCTGAATACCGACCCGAATCATCAGGGGCTGATCGTTCACTCCGTGTACCATCGCCCGAATGGTTGGGATCGTGCGCCAGGTAGCGACGGCGTGCCACGCGGTGAGGCCTGTATGTGGGGTGATTACCACGCCCGCGAGGTCGCGCTGTATCTTCTCCGGATCGCTGAAAACCGTCCTTACCTGACATTTTGGAGTTGAAAGTCTGGAGCTGAACATGACGATTGCGGATCTTACGGAAATTGCGGGCCGTGTGTACCCGGCGAGGCGGCGGACGCAGAACCTGGTCGGGGGAATGAGCCCGATTCAGTGCACGAATTTCGCGATGGGGATGGTAACGCTGGAGCCGAAGGGCGGCCAGGTGCCGTGGCACAACCAGGAACAGGAAGAGATCTATTTCATTGTGGAAGGCACGGGAGAGATGTGCCTCGGGGAAGAACGCCGCGCCATTTCGACGGGGCAGGCCGCCTATATTCCGCCCACCGTCTTCCATCAGCTCACGAATACCGGCGACACGCCGATGCGGATGATCTACGTTTACGGCCCGGCGGGCGATGTAGCGCACTGGCGTCAGGAGTTGGCGGGGACGCTGCCCAAGGCGGGTGTCGAGGCGCCAGCGCTGCCGGAAGGCGCGCATCCGCAGTGTACCGATAAGCCTCTCGAAGCCTGAGAGAGAAAGTCAAACCACAATGTCTTCGCAAACCATACATTCAGTCGGCATTATCATGAACGGCGTCACCGGGCGCATGGGGCTCAATCAGCACCTGCGGCGGTCGATTTACGCGCTGATGCAGCAGGGCGGCCTGCGGCTTTCCGATCAGGAAGTGATCATGCCGCGTCCGATTCTGGTTGGCCGAAACGCCATCAAGCTGGAAGCCATCTCCCGCGAGTGCGGCGGGGTGCCCTGGACGACGAACCTGGACGAGGCGCTGGCCAACCCCGAGTATCAGATCTACTTCGATTCGCAGACCACGGACCGGCGTCTGGAAGGTGTTTCCGCCGCAATCAAAGCGGGGAAACACATCTATTGCGAGAAGCCCATCACCGATAAGACGGAAGACGCGCTGGCTCTCTACGAACAGGCGAAAGCGGCCGGCGTGAAGCATGGTGTGGTTCAGGATAAGCTCTGGCTGCCGGGATTGCTCAAGCTGAAGCACCTGAAGGACCTGGGCTTCTTCGGAAAGATCCTGTCGGTTCGCGGCGAGTTTGGCTACTGGGTATTTGAAGGTGATACGGTGAGTCCGCAGCGGCCTTCGTGGAACTATCGAAAGGAAGATGGCGGCGGGATTATTCTCGACATGCTCTGCCACTGGCGCTATGTGCTGGACAATGTTTTTGCTCCGGTGAAGGCGGTTTCGTGTCTGGGAGCAACGCATATCCCGGAACGGAGGGATGAAGCCGGGAAGCCTTATGACTGTACGGCGGACGACTCGGCCTACGCGACGTTCGAACTGGAAGAAGGCATCATCGCGCACTTCAACTCCTCGTGGACGGTACGCGTGCGCCGGGATGATCTGTTGACGCTGCAGGTGGACGGCACAAGGGGTTCCGCCGTAGCCGGACTCCGCGATTGCTGGGTGCAACCCTATGCGGCGACTCCCCGGCCGACGTGGAATCCGGATGTTCCGCAACCCATCAATTTCTTTGAAAGCTGGCAGAAACTGCCGGACCAGGACAAATACGACAACGCGTTCAAGCGCCAGTGGGAACTGTTCCTGCTGCACGTGGTCAAGGACGCACCGTTCCGCTGGGATCTTCTTGAAGGCGCCAAAGGCGTGCAACTGGCGGAGAAGGGTCTGGAAAGCTGGGCGAAGCGTGCGTGGGTGGATATTCCCGCGCTTTAGTTCGGGGAGTTGAATTCAATGGCGCTGTGAACATCGGTTTTTCGAAAACCGGTGTTCCGGGCGCTGAAAGCGATGGTGCGGGAGTATAGGAAGAGCACCCGCAGCTTCATTTCGCCACCGCAGGTGACCGGGAACCAGACATCCTTCGCGAACCGCTGGTAACTGATCTTTGCGCCTAACCGGGTGACGTTGGTGCCCAGCAGGATCTTAACCGCCGCCGGCAGTTTGCAGGAGAACGCCGTTGTAATCAGGACGGGCTGGAATTCAGTCTTTTCGATGAGGGCTTCGCCGGTCCAGCACTCATGCTCATCGTGTTCCTGCCATGCGATTCGGTAAACGGGATAGTCATGATAGAGTTCCTCGCCTTCCAGCCGGAAGGATGCGTGCTCCATTCGATCCCGCGTGATCGGAAACCAATTGACGGACGCATAGTTGGTGTCTTTTTTCCACAGCAGATCATTGGCGAAGGATTCGGTGATTTCACCGTCGACATCCATGCCTTTGTAGCGAAATTTGGGATCCGTGTAGGTGATCCGGCGGTCGCCCTCCTGAATTGTCCCTTCGAGCTTCCGCAATTCCCGTACTGCGCCTGCCGGGGTGGGTGCGACTGTGTAATCGCGAGACTCTTCGCGTGCCAGTTTGCTATGGGGCCGCTGCAGCTTCACAAAAATGTTCATGTCGTAGACGTAGGCGGCCCGTTCAGCCTGCGCCCGTTGCTGGTTCTCGGCGACGCGGCACATGATGTCGTCGGCGTTCAGTACAACTCCGGGCAGAACCGGGACCAGCATCAGAAAAGGCAGGGCACAGATCATGCTATTGCCCCTGTTGCTCGTCGTCTTCCTTTTTCTTGTCCGTCTTTTTAGGACCCTGATTCATGTGAATTTCGGGGATACCCATGTTGCCGCTCAGCTTCGCGATATCCTCCGGTTTGAGGTCGCCGCTGATGTAGACTATAGTCACCTCCTTGGCTTCGGCCGCCACAACGGCGACTCCCCCGAGGCGATCTCCGCCATTGCGGAGCAGGTAAACCTCCGAGCTTTGGTTGTCTTCGCGGGACTCGACGATCCGGTTCCATTTGGCCTGCTTCAGCCATGCGCGGAGGGGTTCGAGGTCGGCTTCGTTGTACTGGCCTTCCTTTGCAAACTCCCAGGACCGGATGTAGATGCCTTTGAGGTTGTCGACCAGTGGCTTGATGGAATTGGGGCCACTGTCTTTGCTCATGAAGCCGGCGGCGAGCCGGATCATGTCACTGTCGAGCGTGATATTGGTCTTGTTTTTTGCGTTGACGCCCAGTTTGTCGAGCGTTTTGAAGTCAAAGCCCTCCTGTGCCAGCAGGGGCACGGCGAGGGCCAGCAGGAAGAGTGTCTTTTTCATAGAGTGTGCCTCGTGTTGCGTTGAATTCGTTCTTTGGTCTGGTTCAGTTTGGCCCGGGTGATGGACAGAGCGAGGAATAGCTGGCGTTGTGCCTCCATCGCGCGAAGTTCCTCGCGGTGACGGTGTTCGAGAACGGCGGGAGGGATGACCGCGGCAACCGTCAGACCTGCCGCGATTGCCCAGGCCGCGGGTTTGCGCCAGAGCGGGATGGTGATGACTTTGGGTTTCGGTGTCAGTGCAGCGGCGCGCGCCAGGACCCTTGCGGCAAAATCGGGCGGAGCCGATTCGTGGCGCAAGGCTCCGCGGAGCTCTTTTTCGAATTCGTTGTTGTCGTGAAGGTTCATGAACAGACCTCCTGCTTCAGGAGTTTTCCCCGCAAGAGGGTGATGGACCGGTGCAGATGACTTTTCACGGTGCTGACTGGCATTTCGAGCATTTCTGATATCTCTCCGGGGTCGAGGTCTTCCTGGTAGCGAAGCAGCACGACCATGCGGGCTTTCTCGGGTAACAGGCCCACCAGTCGGCGCAGTCGGCTTTGCAGCATCGGGTCAAATGGCTTCGCTTTTTCGACTGGTTCGGGCGCACTTTCGAGGCCCACACGAGGTCGCAATTTGCGCTTCCGTACTTCGTCTATGGAGCGATGGCAAACCGCACGGCGCAGCCACCACGTCGCATGTGCCGGACTTTCGATACGGGACATCTGCTGATAGAACTGCAGAAACACATCCTGTGCGAGCTCTTCAGCGGCCGCGCGATCACGAACAAAACGCAGCGCGAGGCTGAAGACCATCGATTGGTTGGTGCGTAAGATGTCTGCGAAATCGAGTTCCGCCGCCTCATTCCCCACACTGGCTATTACGGACGAGTGTCGGGAGAGAATGCAAATTTTTCGGAGCGACGTGCTAGGTTCGTCAATATGACAAAAACGCTGACGCTCCTCGTTCCCGGGCTTTTTGTGTTTGTGGCGGGCGGACTCGTTGCCGCCGAACCCGCTCGGATTGCCGATAAATACGGCGCTCCGGCGCAGAAGCTCATCTCCGCCGCGCTGGCCGATCAGGAAGGCCTGGATCGCCTGCAGTACCTGTGCGACCGGATCGGAAATCGGGTGAGCGGTTCGGAATCCCTGGAGCGGGCGATTCAATGGGCGGCTGCCGAGATGAAGAAGGCGGGGCTTGAAAATGTTCAGACTCCTCCGGTAAAGGTTCCGAAGTGGGTGAGAGGTAAGGAGTCTGCCGTGATGCTGGTGCCTATTCAGAAGCCGCTGCAGATGCTGGGGCTGGGGATGAGCGTGGGAACGCCGGCGGACGGCATTACGGCGGACGTGATTGCGGTCAGTGATTTCGATCAGCTCACCGCGCTGGGGCGGGAGAAGATCGCCGGGAAGATCGTTCTCTACAATCCGAAATGGCAGGGTTACGGGCAGACCGTGATGTACCGGACTTCGGGCGCATCGAGAGCCGCCCAACTGGGAGCGGTGGCGGTGCTGGTTCGTTCGATGACGGACCACAGCCTGTCCACGCCCCACACGGGCACCCTGCAGTATTCCGAAGGGATGCCGAAGATTCCCGCAGCCGCTGTGACGGTGGAGGATGCGGCGATGATGGAGCGTCTGCAAAAGAGCGGGGCGCCGGTGCGCGTAAAGCTGTGGATGGAGGCCCATCAGGATCCGGACGCGGACTCGCATAATGTGATGGGTGAGATTCGCGGGAGTGAGAAGCCGAACGAAGTGGTGGTGCTGGGTGGGCACATCGATTCGTGGGACATCGGCCAGGGAGCGAACGATGATGGCAGCGGGATTGTGGCGACCTTTCAGGCCGTGGCGCTGATTCGGAAGCTTGGCCTGAAGCCACGGCGTACGATCCGGGTGGTGTTCTGGGTGAATGAGGAGAATGGCGGGGCAGGCGGGGAAGCTTACCGGGCGATGGTCGGCCCGGCAATTCAGGATCATGTGGCCGCGATTGAGATGGACGGTGGTGCGGAGAAGCCGCTTGGGTTCGGGTTTGGAGGGGGAGAGGGCGGGCCTGGAGGCGCGCGGGGAAGGCGCCGGGACCCGTCGCTGCCCGCGGCGCCGGTGGTGCCGGGAACTTCCTCAGCGGCGATGGCGCGCGCGGTCGAGATTGGAAAGCTGCTGGAGAGCATTGGCGCGAGTTCGATGACGCCGGGCGGCGGCGGTTCCGACATCGCTCCGCTGCTGGCGGGAGGCGTACCCGGATTCGGGATGCGGACGGTGGGGACGCACTACTTTGACTGGCACCACACCAACTCCGATACCTTTGACAAGATTGTGCCCCTGGAGTTCCGG
>CAIUOG010000025.1 GCA_903900705.1 uncultured Acidobacteriia bacterium | reverse complement strand
GCCTCCACGGCGACTTTGGCCTTCAGGCTGGGCGGGTGACTCTTCCTCGTTTTTGGCATTGACTCTCCTTCATTTTCAATGCCGCCTTTCTATCTAAGACAGGGCCAGTTTTTTGTCCAGGTTTTGGGGTCCATTACAGCCATAGAACTGGGGCGTATTCGAAAGGTTGAAGACTTCCGCGCGGAACTGAGCCTTGAAAGTTGTATGCAGCATTTCCGCGGAGTAGGTCTTGAAGAGTGAGAAGTCAATGTTGGCGATGCCAGGGCCGCGCTCCGTGATGGTGCGGCTCAGGTTGCCAAATGTGTACTGCGGAGCGAGCGAGAAGGCCGCCTTGTTGATGTAGGCGCCGAGTCTGCTTTCCAGAGAACCGGTGGTATCCGGCGACACGCCGGTGGCGTTGGGACGCTGCACGCTGGTGCCGATCGAAGAGTTCAGATTGCTCTGCGAGATCGCCAGCGGGAAGCCGGTCTGCATCGTGGTCTGGAAGTTCACCGTCCAGCCGCCAACGGCAAGATCCAGGAACCGGTTCGAGGAGAGGAAGGCCTTCCCTTTGCCGAACGGCAGTTCGTAGTTCACAGCGGTGGTCCAGCGGCCAGGGGTGTTGATGGACGCGAGCGACCATTCCGCCGCGCGGTTGTAGTTGTCCTGAGACGTTGACGGCTGACCATTGAAGGTGTTGCTGGCGGCATTCGAGGCGTCCATGTTGCGGGACCAGGTATAGGTGGTCAGCACGTTGGTGCCATGCCCGAGCTTCTTCTGCGCCTTCACATAAATCGAGTGATAGCGCGCATGATTCTGATCGGAACTCGTGAGCGTGATCGCACCGAACTGCGGATAGGGGAGCAGCAACTGCGACTGCGCGATGGTGGGGGAAGCGAGGTTCAGAACGCCCCCGCTGGTGCCGTAGAAGGGGTTCGCGACCTTGGTGTTCAGCGCGCTGCCCATCGAGAGATAGCTATCCGGCAACTGGTTAATGTTGATTCCTGGCGTGCCCTGAATCAGATTGTGAGTGATGGAGCCGGAGTAGCCGGTCGCCATCACGAAACCACCCGGCAGTTCCCGCTGAATATCGAACGAGAACTGGTGGATCCGCGTGGAGTGAGCGGAGTCGCTATAGACCGAGAACGCCTGTCCACCCAGACCGGCCGACGCGCCGGCAGAGCTTCCCACGGGCTGCAGAATGCCACCCGGGAAAGGGTTGCTGAGCGATCCGGCCGGAGTCACGTTGTTGTCGTTCGAGGCCACATACGGCGTGGACTGTGTATAACCGATGGGCGAGAACAGGCTGAAGCTGAAGGGAGCCCACAGAATGCCGTAGCCGCCGCGGATAGTGGTTTTCGAATTGATCGTATAAGCGAAGCCGACGCGGGGTGAGAACTTATCCGCATTCGGATTGGTGGCCTGCGAGGGTGCGCCGTTCTGCCCCACATACTGAATCACACCGTTGGTGGTGATACCCTTCACCTCGGTCTGCACCGGGTTGGGAATTTTCGGGTTGAACCGTGCGATCAGTGAATTCAGCGAAGACTGGAGCCCGGTTTCGTATTCATAACGGAGGCCGAAATTCAGCGTAAGCTTGTTGGTCACCCGATAATCGTCCTGCACGAAAACACCGTAGTAAGAGACGTGATCTTCCAGGTTGTTGGAGGTCGAAACGCTGCCCGCCGAGGGGAAGCCGAGCAGTTCACTGGCGAGGCTGGCGCCGGTACCCAGAACCGTGGAGGTTCCCGAGGCGCTGCTGAAGCCGGACGTGAAGCTGTAGGCGCCCGGGGTATAGCTGGCCTTACCGGCGGTATGAATGCCGCGGTAGTCAAAGCCGCTCTTCACGTTATGTTTGCCCATGAACTTCGAAACGCTGCCGGAGAAACTGCGGGAGAACGGAGTGAAGGCAGAGTAGCCGCCCGCGCCATAGCTGGTCAGGTCGCCCATGGAGATGGAGGGGAACGCGATGTAGGGCAGTTGGGAGACAAGCGACTTCGGGAAGCCAAGCTTCGTCAGGTCGATGCCTTCACTGGCAAGCTGGAAGGTCCGGTTCGGATAGCGATTAAAGCCCCAGCGAAGTGAAACCACCATCGTTGGCGTCGGCGTAATTGTGGCATTGGCCTGGGTGGCGTCAACGTGGCGGACCAGAAGTCCCTGGCCGGGAGTGGCGGGGTTTCCATAGCCGAACCAGGCGTTGGACTGCTCACGGCTGCCATAGTGCAGATAAGAAGCGCTGGCGCGGAACCAGGAGGCGAACTGATGATCCAGCTTGGTGGTTACCTGGTCGGCGCGATCATAGATGGTCGCGGTGGCGTTGTAGTTCGTCGAGCCGTAGTAAGGGGTCGCGGCGTTCGGCGTTGGATAGTAAGACGCCAGCGCGAGACCAATCGGATTAATCATGCTGGGCGGGATGATGTTCCCGGCGAAGGCCTGACGCGGCGAACCGCTCTGGGGATTATAGATGGTCTGCAGATTGCCGTTGGTATATTTGCTGGCGGAGAAATTCCCGGTCTTTTCGAGAGTCGTCGGCACCGACAATGCCGTGGATGCGGCTTCGGACTGCCGGTAGCCTTCACCGGTCATCCAGAAGAACGTCCGGTTCTTACCGTTATAGATTTTCGGGATGAGGATCGGTCCGCCAATCGAGGCGCCGTAGTTATAGAACGGCTGGGCGGTCAGCGGCGTTCCGGCCGCGTTCGCGAAGAAGGTGTTGGCAAGCCAGGGCTGAACCCAGGTATAACCAAAGCCGCTTCCATGCAACTGATTGGTGCCGGACTTCAGGAAAGAGTTGAAGGTTCCGCCACCGGTGCGGCCCACTTCCGCGTCATAGGTGTTGATCTGCAGCTTCACTTCCGCCACTGCTTCAATGGAAGGAATAATCACCGCGTGATTGCCGCTGTCCGTGATGGCGATACCGTCCAGCAGATAATTGTTGCCGGTAATGGGACCGCCCGCGATGGAGATCTGCGAAGAGCCGCTCTGATCTTCCATGCGGTTGAACTTCGGGTCGCCGCCCGGCACTACGTTCTGAGAAATCTTCACCCCTTCATAGAAGGGGTTTCGGCCCATGTTGGGCAGATCGGCCAGCTTCTGTCCGTCGATGACCTGACCGGTGGAGGCGTTGGTGGTTTCCACCAGTGGCGCTTCCTCACTCACGTTGATGGTTTCCGTGACTTCGCCGACGGTTAACTGCAGATCAACGGTGAGAAATTCCTGCGTACTGACAACAATTCCTTTTTGATGCAGCGTCTTGAACCCAGGCTTTTCCGCCGTAACCGTATAGGTGGAAGGATTGAGTGCCGTAAACGAGTATTGCCCTTCCTCATTGGAAACCGAGGCTCTTGCGATCCCGGTGCCCTCGTCTGTCAGGGTGACTTTTGCGAGGCCTATCACGGCGCCACTCGCGTCCGCGACTTTTCCGCGGATTCCTCCCTGAAAAGACTGAGCCCACCCACTAACAGACAGGCTCAACAATGACGTAATCAGAACGGCTGTAGCAACGCTCGCGCGCATGCGGATTCCTTTCAGAATTGGCTGACCAGATTTCTCTGTGACAGATTGTCTGTGAAATGAAGTGCCCTGGGCGTTGGGCAGTTCGCAACTACGCGGTTCCTCCCCTGAAGGAACGGCGTACGCTTTCGCTCTGATCATGAAGAGCGGAAATTCAGCAACAAGCTGAGGCGAGACACACGGCAACCGAGGCACAACGGGCTGAATAAGAACGCCTGACAAGTGGCGGATCTACGAGGAAACAGCCTGAAACCGTGTGACTAGAGAGTCTAGCGTACGGTCAGTATAGTGTCAACAAAATCCGGGACTGCTGCTAAAATCAGCGCCATGAAGCAATTCTGCCTGATTTTCTTCGCCACTCTGGCCGTGGCCCCGTACTCAGCCCACGCCGCCGCAAAGCCCACCGTGGCCGAAGCCCAGGCTTTCATGGATAAAGCAGAGGCGGAACTGCTCAAACTCGGCATCACCGGCCAGCGCACGGAATGGGTGGCGGAAACCTTCATCACAGACGATACGGAACTGATCGCGGCCGCCGCCAATGAGCGCATGATCGCCCGCACCACGGAACTGGTGAAAGAAGGCAGGAAATACGAAGCCCTGGCCCTCCCCGCAGACCTGAAACGCAAGTTCCTGCTGCTGAAGCTGAGTCTGCCCATGCCGGCGCCGGCGGATGCCAAACTCCGCGAGGAACTCACGCAGGTCGCTTCCTCGCTCGGCGCCACCTATGGCAAAGGCAAATATTGCCCGGACGAAGACCCGAAGCACTGCCTGGGAATCGATGACCTTGAAGAAAAAATGGCGAAGGAGCGGGACCCCAAGGAACTGGCCCGCTACTGGGCGGGATGGCATAAGATTGCGCCGCCAATGCGCGAACGTTATGCTCGCTTCGCCGAGCTATCCAATCAGGGCGCCCGCGAACTCGGCTATAAAGATACCGGCGTACTGTGGCAATCCGGCTACGATATGTCTGCCCCGCGGTTTGCCGGCGAGGTGGAACGCCTGTGGGCGCAGGTGCAGCCTCTCTATCAGGAACTGCACACCTACGTTCGGACCAGACTGGTGGCAAAGTACGGCGCGGCCGCGGAACGCAAAGACGGGCTGATACCGGCGCAGTTACTGGGCAATATGTGGGCGCAGGAGTGGGGCAACATCTACGACATCGTGGCCCCGGCGAAGGCGCCGCCAACCTATGACCTGGGCGAAATCCTCACCGCCCGCAAGGCCGATGCGAAAACGGTGGTCCGCTTTGGCGAGAGCTTTTTCAAGTCACTCGGCTTTGAAGCGCTGCCCGGCACCTTCTGGCAACGCTCCATGTTCACCCGCCCGCTGGATCATGACGCGGTCTGCCACGCCAGCGCCTGGGATATCGACACCGAAAACGACGTCCGGCTGAAGATGTGCATCCACGGCACCTCGGACGACTTTGTCACCGTCCACCATGAACTGGGTCACCTTTACTACGACCTCGCCTATCAGAAGCAGGCCGTTTCCTTCCGGGGCGGCGCGAATGACGGTTTCCATGAAGCCATCGGTGACGCCATCGCGCTCTCCATCACTCCGGAATATCTCCGCAAAATTGGCCTGATCGAGACCATTCCGCCCGCCGAGGCGGATATTCCCATCCTGCTGCGCCGCGCCCTCGACAAGATCGCGTTTCTGCCCTTTGGCCTGCTGGTGGACAAGTGGCGCTGGGAAGTCTTCTCCGGCCAGGTAAAGCCGGCCGATTACAACAAAGCCTGGTGGGCTCTGCGCGAGAAATACCAGGGCGTGGCGCCGCCCGTGGACCGCACCGAGAGCGATTTTGACCCGGGCGCGAAGTACCATATTCCGTCCAACACGGCCTATGCGCGCTATTTCCTGGCGGCGATTTACCAGTTCCAGTTCTACAGGGCGATGTGCCGGGAAGCCGGTTATCAGGGCCCGCTGAACCGCTGTTCGGTCTATGGCTCCGAAGCCGCCGGGAAGAAATTCAAGGCCATGCTGGAACTGGGCCAGTCAAAGCCCTGGCCGGAGGCACTGAAACAGATGACCGGCGAGGACAAGCTGGATGCTTCCGCCATCGTGGAATACTTCCAGCCGCTGCTGGTCTGGCTGAAGCAGCAGAATCAGGGCGTGAAACCGGGCTGGACACCGGCAGCAAATCCGATGAGCGCAGGCCAGTAGCGGCCGGTTGAAGTAAGCTACAGTGCATGCGCGCACTGCTGCTCCCGTTTCTGCTCTGCCTGACCGCCGGCCTGAACGCCCGTGCGGACGATGGTCCGCGACTTCTGAGGGTGGATCACTACGTCCCCGTGAAATCCACCGTACCCGCCATTGCCGGGCAGACCACGCAAATCTACGTGCGCGAAGTTGTGCTGGCGGGCAACGCCCTGCGTGGCGCGGCGGCGAAGCCGGAAAACGTGGTCCTCTTCATTCACGGCGCGGGAACCCCGGGCGAAGTCGCCTTCGACGCGCCCTATCAGGACTACAGCTGGATGGCGTTCCTCGCCCGCGCGGGCTTCGATGTGTTCGCCATGGATATGACCGGCTACGGACGCTCCACCCGGCCCGCCGCCATGAACGATCCCTGCAATCTGGCGAAGGAACAGCAGCCCGCACCCTGCGCGGCGTCCTACAACCAGAACATGACGACCATCGCGTCCGACTGGAACGACATCTCCGGCGTGGTGGACCACATCCTCGCCCTCCGGCACATCGCTCAGCTGAATCTCGTCGGCTGGTCGCTGGGTGGCCCGCGCTCCGGCGGGTACACGGCACAGCATCCGGATAAGGTCCGCAGTCTGATCCTTCTCGCGCCGGCTTACAATCGCGGCGCGCCGCTCGATCCTCCCGCGAAAGTTCCCGCAAACGGCGTTGCCTTCAATACCCAGTCCCACCAGGAGTTCACCGCCAACTGGACCCGTCAGGCAGGCTGCCCGAACCAGATCGACCAGGCTGCGGCTGATTCGGTCTGGACCGCCATGCTGGAATCCGACCCCGTTGGCGCGACGTGGGGCGCCGGCGTGCGGCGCGCCCCGCAGGTCACCAGCTGGGGCTGGAACCCCGCCGTTGCCGGGAAACTCAAGGTACCGGTGCTGGCGGTGGCTGGCGCGTTCGATAAACAGGTTGCCCCGGACCGCGTCCGGGACCTGATCACCGACCTCGGGTCCCCCAAAAAGGTCTTTGCCGACCTTGCCTGCTCCTCCCACAACGCGCTCTGGGAGCGCAACCACCTGCTGCTGTTTGAGGCTTCGCTCGAATGGCTGACGAAGGGCACCGTCAACGGAAACGCTACCGGGTCGGTCAGGCTGGGTTATTAGTCCCGCCCTTGCCTTCAAGAAATCTGGACAGGCTGCCGGCGATGTGAACGAAGTCCGCCGGAACCATGATGACGGTGGTGCTGTTGTTCTCCGCGCCCACTTCCGCCACCATTTGCATGCGGCGAAGCTCCAGTGCCGCCGGGTTTCCCACCATCAGCTGTGCCGCGTCCGCCAGCTTCCGTGAGGCCTCATACTCGGCATCCGCCTTGATGATGCGGGCGCGCTTTTCGCGGATCGCCTCGGCCTCCATCGCCATCACCCGCTGCATTTCCTGCGGGATCTCCACGTCTTTCATCTCGATCAGTTCCACTTCCACGCCCCAGGGCGCGGTGATTTCACCGACATTCCTTTTCAGAATCGCGTTGATGCTGTCACGGGACTTGAGAACTTCATCCAGATCATGCTGGCCGATCACGTTCCGCAACCCGGTCAGCGCCACCTGCTGCACCGCGGCCCGAAAGTTTTCCACCGTCAGGACGGCCTTTTCCGGGTCACGCACCTTGTACCAGAGGACGGCATTCACTTTGACCGTGACGCTGTCGCGCGTGATGGTCTCCTGCTGCTCGATCGGGAGGGTGAAGACGCGCAGGTCGATCCGGGTTTCGTTCTCAAACCCCAGCGGTATCAGCCAGAAGAGCCCCGGACCCCGCATTCCGGTGTAGCGACCCAGACGGAAAACGACCGCGCGCTGATACTCGCGGGCGATCCGCAGCCCGGACAGGCAAATCAGGATCAGCAGGAATGTGAGGATGAATGGCATGACGCCAGACTACTACAGATCGCGAGAGAGCGGAAAGAAACGGCGGCCTTGAGCCAGACCTCGGAGGAAGAATCCGACTCGTACTGCGGCCGCCCACACGGTTTGGCAGGTCTCGAATCGGAGGAGTTCGTGACCGCTGTTATTCAACGTGTTAACCAACCGTATAGATAGTGCGGATGGCGGAAAAATTTCTCATTTCTTTTTGAGATTATTTGAGGGGTGAGAAAACCAGCACGGCGGACAGCGCCACCAGCAGCCCGGCGTACTGCATCAGACAGACCGAATCGTCTTCCCCGGCGGCATCATTCGTGAACAGACGCCAGGTCGCGCCCGCCGCGATTAACAGCAACATGGGCTGGCGCACTGCGAAGAACAGCCCGACCGCGCAGGCCAGCACCACCATCCGCTGCTGCCGGGTCAGGGACCGGAATCCGCGCGAGCCATCCAGCTGCCAGACCGGAATCAGATTAAACAGATTGATGACGGCCCCGAAGTTCGCCACCACACCGAAGATTTCCTTCCCGGTCAGCGCGTACGCCGCGAGACAAAACAACGCCGTGCCCAGACCGTAAATCGGACCCGCCAGACCAATGCGCGCGTCCTGCACCGGGGTGATCCGCAGCGTTCGCAGCCGGATAAAGGCCCCGAAGCCCGGGATGAACATCGGCGCGCTCGCCGGCAGACCGTACCCGCGCAAAGCCAGCACATGCCCCATCTCATGCACGTAGATGGAGAGCACCAGGCCCAGCGCAAATCCCCAGCCGTAGAGCGCCCAGTAAACGCCGAAGAACGCGAACATGGAGAAAAGCGTGCTCAGTTTGGTGAGCCCGAACAGCAGCGCCTTGAATTTCCAGAGCAGCATCGCCCCCGGAGCCAGCGCGGAGGTCAGTTTTCGCCACCACGCCGGCTTGCCGGACCCCGCGGCTTCCAGCTTCGCGTCGAGTTCCGCCAGGTGCGTTTCAATGCTGCGGTACTGCACGGTCCCAGGCGGCAACAGAGCCAGCGCCTGCCGCCAGAGGCCGCGCTCCACCGTCAGATTGCCCGCGGCCGCGGCCGCTTTCGCCTCATCCGCGAGAGCCGTCAGTTCGCTGGAACGCGTCAGGCGGCCACAGGACAGGCAACTCAAAGCCGAGTCCTCCAGCTCAAAACCACAGCCGTCACAGGGCTGACTCATGAACCCCCAACCGCGTAGGGCCCCATCACCAGCAGCTCAGTCCGGCCCGTGAGACGCCATGCCTGCAGCAGGCCAAAGCCGATGATCGCGAGGGAAAGAAGTCCCGAAACCCCAGTCGAAAGGCCCAGAAAAGGCGAGGCCACGCCCAGCACGAAAAGCGTCGCGAGAGCCTTGCCCAGAGAGAGGGCAGGCGCCTGGGGAGTCGGTGTGACCTGTCGTTCCGTTTGACCGCTTTCGACCGTTTTCGGCTGCTTCGCCATGTGGTAAATCGCCACCGGAATCGAACTGGTGCTGATCGCGAGATAAGTCAGCGCCACCGCCAGGAACTGCTGCGGCCTGCCGCCCAGCCCTCCCGAGCCCTTCCGCACCGCCTTACCCACCAGGATTCCAACCAGAATCGAGATAAACCCGATTTCGAGGCCCAGCAAAATCCCCACCAGAGCATACAGCAGAAACCCGGCAAAGGCGGCGCCGGCCCCGTAAAGGGCGGCTTTTGCGAGCGAAATCGCCGGAGGAGCCTGTTGAAACGCGGCGATCCGTTCCGCGCACAACGGACAGACCACCTGCCCCTGCGCGTGAAAGTACTGATCGGTAATCCGGGACTTACAGGCTACGCAGAACATCGGCGGAGGTCCGGCGTCCGCCGCCTGCGCCGGGCCGTCAACAGGCATCGCATGCACGAACTGCAACTGGTCCGGCCGAACCGCGTCAGGGTCCTCGAAGTGCTCTGACATGCAGCAATGATAACTTGAACATGTGACAGCACAGCAAATTCTCACAACTATTACGGAAATCGGCATCGTTCCCGTGGTCCGTACCAACAGCGCCGAGGCCGCGCTCCAGTCCGTCGAAGCGATCTACAATGGCGGCGTGCTCGCGGCCGAGATCACCATGACCGTGCCCGGCGCGCTCAAAGCCCTCGAAAAGCTGGCAGACAAGTTCGGTGACAAGATCATCCTGGGCGCCGGCACTGTGCTGGACCCTGAAACCGCCCGCACCTGCATGCTGGCCGGAGCGCAGTTCTTCGTCACTCCCAGCCTGAAGGTCGCGACCATCGAAATGGCCCGCCGCTACTCGAAAGTGATCTGCGCCGGCGCTCTGACGCCCACCGAAGTCCTCACCGCCTGGGAGGCAGGCGCGGACGTGGTGAAGGTCTTCCCCGCCAACTGCATGGGCGGCCCCAGGTATCTGAAGGCGCTCAAGGGACCGCTCCCGCAGGTGGAAATGATTCCGACCGGTGGCGTGAACCTCGAAACCGCCGGTGACTTCCTGAAAGCGGGCGCCTGCGCCGTGGCAGTCGGCGGCGAACTCGTCGACCCGAAGCTGATCAAAGACGGCAACTACGCCGAAATGGAAGCCCGCGCCCGCCTGTACCTGGCAGCCATCGCCAAGGCCCGTGCGGAAATGAAGGCGGCGGCCTGATGTACGTTCGGCACAACGAAACCGCGCACCGCTTCGAACTGGGAACGGAGGAAAATCCGGCCCTGATTCAGTACCGCCTGCGCGAGGGAATTATTGATATGGTTCACACGGAAGTCCCGGCGGAATACAAGGGACAGGGCCTGGCCGGGAAACTGGCAACCGCCGCGCTCGACTGGGCGCGCGAAAACAGACGCCGTGTGGTGCCGAGCTGTTCGTTCATCGCCGGGTATATCGAAAAACACCCGGAATTCCGCGACCTGCTGGCGTAAGAGTCTCCGACTACAGGGCGTGGTCCGGCCCCGCCGGATCCACGCCCGCCGCCAGTTTCGCCGACGTCCACTTCTCTTCCCCGCCACTCCAGAACGGGTCCGCCGGACTCAGCCCCAGCGGCAGCATCACAGCGGAACACAGGTACAAACTGCCCGTCGAAATATAGGTTTCGCCCATATGCGGCTGATGTCCGCAGAACCCGATCCGCAGCCAGCCGTTGTTATCGAATGTCCCCGGAGCCTCCAGCGATTTCCGCATTACCGCCGTCAGCGCGGAACGCACGCCCGCCGGACGCAGGGGCGCGGGCAATTCCCCCAGCAGCGCCATCTGCGCCAGAACCTGAAACGCCCCGGTCCGGTAAGTGATGGAGCGCCCCAGCGCCGGATACGTGCCTTCCGGGGAAATCAGCCGCTCCTGTACCGCCGCGTAGCGCCTGGCCCGCTTCATCGTGTCCGGCAGAAACTTCCCGAACGACTTCGAGTGCGCCTCCATGGTGCGCAGAATATCCACCAGCATCGGCTGAATCACATAACTGTTGTAGTAGTCCCAGTGGAATTCCGGCCCGTCCTGATAAGCGCCATCCCCCACGTACCAATGCTGGTGCTGGCGGATGGCGTAGTCGATACGCATGGCATCCCACGCCTCACCCGGCTCTCCCTCCCCCATGAGCGCCAGGGCCGCCTCCACCATCGCGGCAAACAGCAGCCAGTTGTTGAAGCCGGGCGTAATCTTACGCGAGGAAACCAATGCCGTGGTTAGTTGCTTCCGCGCACCGGCATCCAGCTTCTTCCACAGTTCGTTGGGCGCGCGGAGCAGTGCCTGCCCCAGAAAGCCGCAATCCACCAGGGGCTGCGCACCTTCGCTGAAATTCAGATAATCTGGCGAGGCCGGGTTCACGGCGGACCGGATCGCCTCCCGCGCGAGTCCCGCGTATTTCTGTTGCAGTTCGCGCTCCGCGCCGGCAGGCAGTGCCGCTTCCAGCCACGGCGCCATGCCCGCCAGCAACCGCCCCAGGGCTTCCAGGTACGTGTACTTCCGCCGGTCGGCTTCCGTACCCGCCACGCACTCCACCGGCATGTTCCGCTTCAGTGTCCCCGCCGCCAGATTCGTCAGCACCGGGTCCGCCAGCTTCACCAGCGTCCGGACCCAATACTCCCGGTCCGTCTCCGCCGCCCGGCTCACAGCCGACCCGGCCGCCGCCTGCAGCGCCACTGCCCCCAGAAACTTCCGTCGCCCTACCATGATTACTTCAGATTTCCGTAGTTCAGAATCGCGTTAAACAGCATCCGGAACTCGCCGAAATTCTGCCACCGGTAACACGGATTCGTGGCGAACATCAGCACAGTTCCCTGCCCCACCGGCACGTCCACAATCGCCGGACGATTCCGGATCTCCGGCGCCCCGCGCATCAGACCGCTCAGTACGTTCGTATCCCCGCCCGGAAACTGCATCAGGATCTGCCCGCGATCCGCGCGCGGCACCGTCAGCAGCGGCCCGTTCGCCCAGCGCACGGACATCGTCTTTTCCGTGTACCCATAGAACACCGGGTGCGCCGGTTTGAGTACTTCAGCATTGATGATCGGCCCCGGCGCGTAGAACTGCGCGCTGGTGCGCGAAGCTTCAATCGACCGCGTGATGCCGAATTCCGCCGGGAAGCCGCTCGCCTCTCCCAGCGTGATCAGCACGCCGCCCGCTTCCACAAATTTGCGGAATTCCACCGCGCCATCGAGGCCCATGCCGCCCGTAATGTCTTCCGACGAGCCGTAGTCGCCCAGATACCTGAACTTGTCCGACTTCGTGTAGGCCAGCGGTTTGGTCTTCGGCGCAAGATCATAGACCAGCGTTTTCGCCGAACGGCCCTGGCTCGGAATCACGATCACGTCATACGCCGCCCGCAGGTTGCCCTGCTTCACGCGCTCTTTATAAATCAGGTCGTACGGCGTTTCAAAATAGTCGAACGCGTAACGAACCCAGCCGACGTCCTGCGTGGAGCCCCAGGTGCTATAAACCGCAAGACGCGGCAACGGTGCCTTGTGCATCGGGACCGAAGGCTGCGCTTCGAGCGAAATTGCCGCCAGCCCCAGTGCCTCCACCGCCGGCTTCAACCGACCCGCGGCCGCCGCGTCAAAGATCAGCGATCCCGCCGGCACAGACTTGCCCGCCACCGTAAACGACTGCTCCGCCACCCGTACGTCCACATCCTTGAACCGGTTCCGCAGCGACACCAGGTTAACCGAACCGTTATCCACCACGGCATAACCCACCACCGCACCGGCCCCGGCACTCAGACTCCCCTTCGGCTCGAACTTTTCCACCGGCGTCACCGGAACCGACAGCACCCCGGTATCCGCGCTCTCCACCACCTTCACGTGCGCCATCAGGCCCATCGTCCAGGCGGAATCATCGTACGTCCGCAGCATGGGGTCCGGATAAACCTGTTTTTCGAGCAGGATTTTCGCCAGACGTCCATACGGCTGATCGCGCTTGATCACCAGCGAACCGGCCGGGAACGTGCCTTCCTTCAGCTTGATCTCACCCGCGGACCGCCCCACTTCAATCCCCTGCAGCCGCAGGATATTCACCATCAGCGCCACCCGCGTCTGGTCCGTCTGATCGCCCGGAATCACATACCCGTACGGCGCGTCCTTCTTTCCCGACTCAATGGAATTCCGGCTCTTTTTGTAAAAGTTCTCCAGCACGATCTCCGGGAACGCCGCCGCCAGCTGCAGGCCCGTCAGCACCCCGGTTTCCATGTAATTCGTGTTGTTCCGCAGCGACCAGTCCACTTCCGCGTAAGGCGGCAGCGGCCTGTACCACTCCCGCGACGTCATGCCTCCTGTCGCCTGCCCCGCTACCGCACCCCCGCGTCCGCCACCCTCACCCTCCGGGCTCACAATCCGCCGGTGCAGCGTATTCGCGCCGCCATTGCCGAACGTTTCGTACATCCGCAGCATGCCGTTATGGTTCGAAGACATAAAGCCCAGGTATCCCGGCGACCACATGTCCACATAGGCGTGCGTCCAGACGCCCGGCATGCCGTACTTGATCATCTGCTCCATTTCAAAGTTCGAAAACCACGGCAGTTCGCCGTACAGAATCGGATCGAGCCCCGGTTCCTGGGGAGCCTGGCCGCTGAAGGTATAGAGGAAAGGCACGGATTCATGCAGATCATGCATGATCGGCGGATGCCAGCCGAGATACCAGTTCAGAATGTTCCGCATCGGCAACTGCGAGTAATTAATGTCGCGGTTGTCGTCATGGAAGATGTATTTGCCCCAGTACGGCGGCCCCCCCATGTTGTCTTCTTCCTTCGTCTCGTCGATCTTGTATTTGTAGTACCAATCGACGTAGCGGTCCCGGCCATCCGGATCAGCGGCGGGCGTGATCGTCACAATCAGATGATCGCGGACGCTCTTCACGATCGGGGAGTCCTCGGTCACCAGCCGGTAAGCCAGCTCCATCAGCATCTCCGCCGGACCCGTCTCGCCCGAGTGCAAACCGCCCATCAGGTGATAAATCGGCTTGGCCTTGCCGATGATTTCGTAAGCCTGCGCCTCGGTCATCCCGCGCGGGTCCGCCAGTTTCGCCAGATAGCCGCGATACGTGTCGATGTTCTTCAGCGTCGCTTCGTCGCCGATCACCACCACCACCGTCGGGCGGCCCTCATCCGTCTTCCCCGTGTCCACAAGCCGCACGCGCGGCGACTTCGCCGCCAGCGCCCGGTAGTACTTCAGCATGTCCTCGTAGTAACTGAGGATCTTCGGCGCGCCAATATGATGCCCCAGAATGTCTTTGGGCGAGGGAACCGTGCCCGATTTCGGCAGATGGTCCACCAGCGGGCTGCTGAATTCGGGCTTCGTGGTCCATTCCTTCACCGTTTT
>CAIUOG010000024.1 GCA_903900705.1 uncultured Acidobacteriia bacterium | reverse complement strand
GGCTCTACACACATAATGGGGGCAGCCGTGCCTCCGACTGATCTCAAGAACACAATACCTTAACTCTGAGCCTGTAGTTGTTGAAATTTCTGAAGCCGTAGGCTTGTCTCTGCAGGACTTCCATTTTGGTGTGGAAGCCTTCAGTGATGCCATTGTTTCTGGTGAAGCGCCACATGCAGGCGATTTCGTCCTTCCAGGAGTCAAGCGTATTGCCCAGCGTGACCAGATGGTGCAACTGGCAGGCTTTGAGATCAGCAACATAGCGGAGGAAGCGTGCTGCCAACTGGTGGCACTTTTTCTGGTTGTGGTGCTTCTCCAGTAACAACGAGCAGAGCCGCTGTTTGAAGCGGTAGATGCTCTCGAGGGCCGGGTAACGCCGCAGGTATTCCGACAGCCTTTCGTACTGTTCCGGCTTCAGATTCTGGCGGTGACGGCGCATCAGCGACAGCAGTCCCCGGTTCTTCGCCCCCACCGGATCGATTTCCTTCCAGCAGCCCAGGAAGTGATGGTTTACCGTGCGAATGACATGGAAGCGGTCGGCCACAATGCGGGCCTGCGGGAAGTGTTTCCGTGCCAGGGCCCGGTAGCCGGCAGCCAGATCCATACAGATCATCTCGACCCGATCTTTGCCTTCCAGCCTGGCCAGATAGCTTTCCAGAGAGGCCTCACTGCGGCCCGGCACCACGTCGTAGATCTTGTGATTCCTCAAGTCGCAGAACGTGGTCGCATAGCCGAGCTTGCGGGTAAAGAAGTGCTCATCAATGCCCAGAATCTGCGGACATTGCACGCTGATGCGCTCCCCTGCCTTCTGTCTCAGCCAGACACCGAACCAGCGCTCGATGGTGGCTGGGGAAATCCGTTCCCGCCGACCCAGACGGCTGCGGCTGATGCCGTCGAAGTGTTTCTGGCAGACCGCCTGCCGGAATGGTTCGCTGGCTCGCATTCGGGCCAGAATGCCAGGAAACCTCTGCCAGAAGAACCGTCCGCAATCTTTGCAGTGCCACTTCTTCGTTTCCAGTTCAAGATACGTCTGGCGAAGTCCCCAGTCTTCATGGCGCGGATGACGCAGCCGCCGGTCCTTCAGCCGCAACTGTTTGCTGCCGCACTCTGGACACTTCACCTCACCCATGTGCCGGACAGAAATCCTTAACCGTCCGCATGTCTCCTCTATGCCTGTAACCTGATATTCAGGCAAGCCTACTACAGCCTCTGATCTGATCAAAACAATACCTCGCAAGTTTGTTCTATCAGTTCAGAGGCCCAGGCTTGCCCCCATTAACCAGCTAGAGCCCAATCCTCCGGCTCCAGGCTCTACGCCAACCTCCTCTAATCTCAACGGGCTACCCATCCTATTCCTCATTCTGCCGCGCCCCTTGTTTTCTCCATTCCTCTTTTCGTATAGTGCGATACAGTACGCTGTAGAAAAAACAAAATTTAGTGATATGATTTTGGAATCCGGATCACTATATGCAATCCGGCGACAGGGTTGGGTTATAGGTCCGGAACGACACGACCAGGATGAATCGGTTGAGGCGGTCAAGACTGCCCCGGTTTGACAAGGAAAATATGGATACAGCAAGCATCCTGCAGGAGCTTCGCCGCCAGCGTGATCAATTGGCGGAAGCTATTATTGCCTTCGAGCGCCTCGCGGCAGGCGCCGGTCCGCGCCGGGGGCGTCCCCCCAAGTGGCTCGCGGCCGCCAAGGAACCCGGGACCGCCGCTCCTGCTGAAAAGCCCGCTACCAAAAAGCGCCGCGCCTCCAAAAAGGCCAAATAGTTCCTTCGCTTTACGTAGTCCTCCGGGCGGATCTGCAATGGATCTGCCCTTTCAATTCATTCGATTCCTCTTCTCATGGCAAATACCGGATATCCTCCTTCGCTCGACCAGATCCGGAAGCGCCTGGAACTTCTCGCCCCACTGCCGGTTAACGCCCCTGAGTGGATTCCGTTCATGCGTGATGTTCTTCGCATGCCGATGTGGCTATGTCCCGCTGTGCACGCTGCGATTCAGCAGCCTGCGTGGCGCATTGCCGCTGATCCGGTGGAACTGATCCGGCGCAATGTCCGCAACCTCGCGATTGAAATGAAGCTCAGTAATACAAACCAGCCCACGCTCGAAAAGCTGCTGAATCCGGCAGACGAATAAACCGGTTCCGCCTGGGATATAGTGGCTGATTCGGTATGAATTCGCTGCGCCGGCCCGACCCGCTACTCATCGTGGTCTACATGGCGGCGGTGGTCTCCACCGGCCGCGTCTTCTCCCGTCGACAGAACTCCGCCCTGCGCAGGCTGCGCAAGCGCAAGAATGGAGACACAAAACATGAACCGACTCCGGCAGGCAATTGAAAAGAACGCGGGCCGGCCAATCCTGGGCGCGGCCGCTTACATGTACAACCCCGCCTTTCTCGAAATGGCCGCTTTTATGGGCTATACCGCCGCATGGATCGAGATGGAGCACACCATGCTCACGTTCCCGCAGGCCATCGACCTGTGCCGGATTGCGACGGGGTTGGGTATGCTCACCATGGTCCGGATACCGGACGTGAATCGCGAGACGGTTCTCAAGGCCTGCGAATGCGGGCCGGATATCCTCGACCTCCCGATGGCCAACACACCGGAGATGCTGCGGCAGTTCGTCTCGAATGCCCGCTTTCCGCCCCTGGGCGTGCGCGGTTTCTTCGGTGTTTCGCGGGCCGTGAAGTACGGTATTCCGGGGCCCGTGGCGACCGAACAGCAGAAGCTCAACGATGAACTCTGCCTGATGATCCAGATTGAGACGAAAGAGGCGGTGGATCGCATCGAAGAACTCTGCGAAGTGCCCGGCATCGACGCGATCTTCCTGGGGCCGGCCGATCTCTCGGCGAGTCTGGGCGTGCCCGGTCAGACGGGACATGACAGTGTTTATGCGGCCGCCGAGAAGACCATCAAGGTGGCCCGCGCCCACGGCAAACAGGTCGCGGTCGGGGCGGCTGTGCAGGACTTCCCGTTCTGGGTGGCGCAGGGGGTGGACGTTCTTTATGCCGTCAACGATCTGGGCGCGATGAAACAGGGCGCGCAGCATGCGCTGGATGCGGCACGGGAGGCAATCGCATGCACCGCCGGTCGTTCCTGAAGCTTCCGGCGCTGTTGGCGGCGGGCAGGCGGAAGCACATCGTCCTCATCAGCGGCGACGAGGAATATCGTTCGGAAGAACTGTTGCCGCAACTGGCCCGGATTCTGCGCCGGCACGGCTTTCGCTGCACGGTGCTTTTCGCCATCGACCGGAAAGACGGCACCATCAACCCGGAGCAGGTGGACAACATCCCGGGCCTCGAAGCGCTTCGGACAGCTGACCTGATGGTGCTCCACACCCGCTTTCGCGACCTGCCGGACGAGCAGATGAAGCACATTGTGGACTATGTGGAATCCGGCCGCCCCATCTTCGGGCTGCGCACCGCGACCCACGCGTTCCAGCTCAAGAGCAGCCCCACCTACGCGGGTTACAGCTGGAACCAGCCGGATGGCGGCTTCGGCCGTCGCGTGCTGGGCGAAACCTGGATCAATCACCACGGTCAGCATGGCAGGCAAAGTACGCGGGGCGTGATCGCGGGGGACGATGTGCCGCACCATGCGAAGCACCCCATTTTGAAGGGCATTGGCGACGGGGATCTGTGGAGCCCGACGGACGTTTACAAGGTCCGTCTGCCTCTGCCAGGCGACAGCGAGACGCTGGTTTACGGTCAGGTGCTGAGCGGCATGCGCCCTACGGATTCGCCTGTGGAAGGCGCCGTGAACAACCCGCTGATGCCGGTGGTCTGGACCCGGCACTACCAGAAGGCCCGCATCGTCACCACCACGATGGGAACTTCCGAAGACCTGCTGCTGCCCGGCATGCGGCGTTTGTTTGTAAACGCCTGCTATTGGGCGCTGGGCGAGGAAAGACGCATCAGGGCGAGTTCGAATGTCGATCTCGTCGGCACTTACAAGCCACTGCCCTTCAAGGCGGGCGGCCACGCGAAAGGACTCAGACCAGCGGATGTCCTCTAATCATTTCAGCCGCAGAACCTTGCTTGCCGGCGCCGCTCTGCTCGCGCAGGCTGCGCCGGTCCGGCTGCCCCGGAAAATCCGGCTCGGGATCCTGGGCCTCGAAGGCCACATTGCGGAACTGCTTGATCCTCTGCCGCAACTGCCGGACGTGGAACTGGTCGCGGTCTCGGATGCCGACCCGGCGCAGCGTCTCAAAGTGGCGCGGCCGGGCGTGCGGCCGTATGCCAGCCACCTCGAACTGCTCGATAAAGAGAACCTGGATGTGGCCGGACTCTGCGGCAACCACGCCGAACGCGTGGCGCTGATTCAAGCCTGTGCGCAGCGGAAGATCCACGTGGTCTCAGAGAAGCCGCTCGCTATCAACACTGCCGATTTCGAAAAGGTCCGGCGCGCGGTGGCGGACCACGGCATCGAGCTCTCGATGATCATCGCGATGCGCTTCCAGCCGGAGTTTCAGGCGCTGCGGAACGCCGTGCAGTCCGGGCAGATCGGCGAGGTGACGCAGGTGACGGCACAGAAATCTTACGTGCTGGGCAAGAGGCCGGAATGGATGAAGCACCGCGCGTCGTATGGCGGCACCATTCCGTACATCGGGATTCACCTGGTGGATCTGATGCGTTTCACCACGGGCCGCGAACTGCTCCATCTCGCCTCTCATGAGAGCCGCGTGGGGCACCCGGAAAGCGGGGACATGGAGAACACTGCCGTCAGCCTTTTCCGGCTGGACAACGGCGGCAATGGCGCGATGCATCTGGACTACCTTCGCCCGGACAACGCCGCTTCCCACGGTGACGACCGGCTCCGGATTGCCGGGACGCGGGGCTTGGTGGAGTATCAGGAGCACGTGGGCGTCACGCTGATGACGGATCAGCGGGCGGAGCACCGGATAGACCCATTGCCCGCACCGCTTTCCTACTTCACGGACTTCCTCGAAAGCGTGTATTCGGGCAAGCCGCGCGGTCTGTCTCTGGACGATATCTACCGCGCCAATCAGATTGTGCTGGAGGCCCGGGACTCAGCCGACAAAGTAGCGCAGCACCCGCAGCAGCGCGTCAGGGCCGCCAAACGCGCCTGATTTGGTGGCGACGGGCATGCCGTTATAAAGCCCTTCTTCGAGGCGGCCCCAGGGCAGGCCGGTCACGATCTCGCCTTCGAGCGTGATGCCTGTTGCGCCAATGGCGCGGCAGACCTGCGCCGCCGTGTCGCCGCCGGTCAGCAGCAGGGCGGTGAATCGTTCCCTGGCCAGCATCGCGAGCACCGCTGCGTCTGTCAGGGCTCCCCAGGGGATTGACGCCAGTCGGTAGCCGTCGTGCCCTCCGAGGGCGGCCAACTGCTGCCGGGTGACCTCGTGTTCGGAGCCAATGCAGAATAGCACGGAGGCAGGGAAGAGCCGGCGGGCCAGCGCCGCGGCCAGCCCGGCGGAACCAGCCCATAAAACCCTTCGCGATGCAGCCAGACCCCGGTCGACCAGCGCGTCTAAATCCGCGTCCGTTGAGGCGTCGAGCGCCGCGACCGGCAGCGGTTGCCAGGCGGGCAGCGAGTCCACCAGCAGTTTGCCCCCGACCACGCGCCGGCCCATCGCCGGGAAGGCCGGGGTGATGATCGCTTCGTCACAGCCGAACGCCTCCTGGCAGAGGCGGATCTCCGTAGTCTGATCGCCGCGCCAGAGCGAATCGATCTTCTTGAAGATCACTTCGGGCTGCCAGACGCCGGCGCGCGCCGCCACTTCCCCGATGCGCGCCTCGCTGACCGCGGCGGGAAGTCCCCGGCTATCTGTGCTGACGGCCAGGACTTCGCACGGCTCATAGCCGCCAAGAGCCACGCGGGTGGTGGCGCCACGCCTGCGGAACTGCGCGGCCGCGTCACAGGCGCCGGTCAAATCGTCGGCAATCAGAAGAACCTTCACAGGTTCTAATGTACCCATGTGAAAGAATCAAGCTTGAGCGTCCGGATTTTCTCCACAGATCATCGCGTTATCGCCCGCCAGTACTTCTTCCTTTCGCTGTTCGCCGTGCTGTTCGGCATGCTGCTTTCGCTGCTGATGCGCTTCCATCTGGTCTATCCGCAAACGCCGGTGCGGGTCTTCGAGGCAATCTGGCCGGAAAAAGCTTCGGGCGGCGTCATGACCCCGGAACTCTACCTCTCCCTGCTGACTTTGCACGGCACAATCATGGTGTTTTTCGTGCTGACGCTGGCGCCGCTCAATGCCTTCGGCAATCTGGTCCTGCCGGAGCAACTGGGCGCGACGGGCATGGCGTTCCCGCGCCTGAACATGATGTCGTTCTGGACGACGGTGATCTCCTTTCTGCTGCTGATCGCATCGTTCACCTGCCAGGACGGCGGCCCGCTTTCCGGCTGGACGGCATACCCTCCGCTCAGCGCGCTGGGCGCGATTGCGGGGCCGGGCCAGGGGCGTGGCCAGACTCTCTGGTTCTTCAGTATCGGTGTCTTCTGTATCTCCGCGACGCTGACCTCCATCAACTTCATTGCGACCGTGATTGAGATGCGCTCGCCGGACATGGGTCTGATGCAGATGCCGCTGCCCTGCTGGAACTGGTTCGTCACGTCGATTCTGAGTCTGCTTTCCTTTCCCGTGCTGCTGGCGGCGGGGCTGCTGATTCTGCTCGACCGGCTGGCCGGGACCTCGTTCTTTCTGCCCGCCGGCGGGGGCTCGCCGTTGCTTTGGCAGCACCTGTTCTGGTTCTTCGGCCACCCGGAAGTTTACATCGCGATCCTGCCCGGCATGGGCATTGTGTCGCATGTGATCTCCGTATTCACCCGCAAGCCGGTCTTCGGCTACAAGGCGATGGTGTTTGCGACAATCGCCATTGCTTTCCTCGGCCTGCTGGTGTGGGGCCACCATATGTTCATCAGTGGCCTGAGCCCGTATTCGGCTATCGCGTTCTCTGTGCTGACGATGGTGATCGGCGCGCCTTCCGCCGTCAAGACCTTCAACTGGATCGCCACGCTCTGGGGTGCGCGGATCGAACTGACGACCGCGATGCTGTTCTGCCTCGGCTTCATCTCCATCTTCGTGACCGGCGGACTTTCCGGTCTGTTTCTGGGGCAGCCGCAGATTGACGCGTACTTCCACGACACCTACTTCGTGGTGGCGCACTTCCACATGATTATGGGAATCGCGGCGCTGTTCGGCATCTTCGCGGCCACGTTTTACTGGTTCCCTCTGATGTTCCGCCGGAAGCTGCATGAAGGGCTGGGTAAAATCCACTTCTACCTGACTTTTGTTTTCGCCTACGCGACCTTCGTTCCCATGCACTTCGCGGGTTTTGCGGGCAACCCGCGGCGCTACGCCGATTTCACCACGTTCGACTTCCTGCAGCCGCTGCTTCCCTTACAGAAAGGCATCACCCATTCGGCCTTCGCGTTAGCCGCCGTACAGATCCTGTTTCTTGGGAACCTGATTTGGAGCCTGCGCCGGGGCCCGGTCATCGAATGGACAGGCGATACTGGAACATGGCAACGCTGACAGACAACGACATCCCCCTCAGCGAACTGCTGGGTGACGGTGGACAACCTCCCATTTTTCCCGAGCCTCCGAATGGCGGCGGCGGGGGCGACCCGGACGGCCATCGTCCACCCCCGGGCAACTCGCGCAGCGCGGCCGTAATCGGCATCTTCGTCATGATGTGCGCGAGCACCATGACCTTTTCGGCGCTGGTGAGCGCGATGATCGTGCGGCGTGGACTGAACCGCACCGACTGGCATCACATTCCGCTGCCCTCCATCCTCTGGTGGAACACCTTGATCCTGCTGGTTTCCAGCGTCGCTCTGGATACGGCGCGGCGGCAACTGCGCAAAGGGAACCGGACCACTTTTAACAGGCTCTGGACCGCCGGCGCTGTGATGGGCACCTGGTTCCTGATCGGCCAGATTATCGCCTGGTATCAGCTGGAGGCGGGCGGCTTCCGGCTGGTGGGGAACCTGAACAGCGCGTTTTTTTATGTGCTGACCTGGGCACACGCTGCGCATGTGATCGGTGCTTTGGGAGCTGTGCTCTACGTGGAGTACCGGGCGCTGCAGTTTAAGCTGGGACCCTCGGGCCGGACGTGGGTGGACGTGAGCGCTATTTTCTGGCACTTTCTTGACCTTCTCTGGCTGGGCCTGATGGCCTTATTCGTGTTCTGGGCATGACACCTTACATCACTCAATTCGCCGCCACCCGGCCCCGTCGCCTCACCGGCTTGTTTATTGCGGCCAACTTCGCGTTCTTTCTCGCGCTGCTGGTGGTGATGTTCTACCTGAAGGCAATGTCTCTGGACTGGCCTGTTCCGTTCCACTTCGCGAGTCTGCTGATGGTGACGGCGCTCACGATGTTCAATCTCTGCGGCAGTGTCACGCTGACCATTGCGGATCGGGCGGCAAAATTGGAAGCGAAGTCCGAGCCGGCGGTCCGCTGGGTCGCGATTGCGATCTGCAGCTGGTTTGTATTTCTGTTCCTCGAGATAGTGGAGTGGGTGCGGCTCGTATTTATCGAGAATCTCGGTCCGCATACCCCGTTTGGTTTGACGTTCCTGGCTTTGACCGGCGCCCACTGGGTGGCCGCCACGGGTTGCCTCGGCTGGTTCTGCTATGTGGCCGCGGACGTAAAAAAACGCGACATCCTGGCTGCCGCGCTGTACTCCTATTTCCTGAACGCCTGGTGGCTTGTGTTAGTGTTTACGCTCTATTTCATGAACGCCGATCTGCAGGGGATCTGAATGCCGCCATCCCTGTTTGCCCAGTGCGTCATGTGTTACCGGACCGCGGCGGCGCAACAGGCGGCGCGCTCGCAGGTTCTGAATTCCGGCATTCTGATACTGCTGATCCCGCCGACCTTTGTGATCGGCGGGATCCTGTTGCTGGCTTGGCTTCGATCGCGTCAGCGGCTCAGATTGCGTCCGAAATGGACGGCAGCGGGAAGTCTGTCGCCACAAGAGCCGGGGCAATCATCATCCCTCCTTCGAGGCCACGAACTCTGATGGCCTGACCGATCTGCTTTGTGTTCTTGAGCAGACGGACCGGGCTTTCGAGGAAGCGGAAGTTCATCACGGGTGTGGTGATTTTGCCGTTCTCGATGAGAAACACCCCGTCGCGCGTGAGACCCGTCTGCTGCAGGGTCTGGTTGTTGACGCCGCGGATGTACCAGAAGTGCGTGATCAGCAGGCCGCGCTCCACGCCGGAGATCAGCTTGTCGAGGGAATCATTCGAACCTTCCATCTGAATGCTGCCGCCACCGCCCGCACCACCGCCGCGTCCACCGCCACCACCGCCAAAGCCACCGGGGCCGGGCGTGGGTTCCTTACCTGTTTTGGTGGCCCAATAACGGTCGTACGAGAGGTTTTTGATCACGCCGTTTTCCACCCAGGTGATGGCCTTATTCGGGAGAAGGTCACTGGTCCAGGGCGAGGAGGGCTGCCGGGGATCAAACGGGTCACTGCGAAGCGTCACGAATTCGGGGAACATTTTTTCGCCGAGGTAGGTGCCGCCGCCGCGTTTGCTGAGGAATGTGCGGCCTTCCTCCGTGTTCCGCCCACTGAAGCCGCCCGCGATGAGGCGAACGATATCGGCTGCGGCTGTGGGCTCCAGGACGACGGTGAAGTTGCCGGGATCGATCTTCTGCGGGTTCTTCCAGCGGGCGCACTTTTCGCTCGCGACGTTACCGAGTTTCGCGCTGTCGAGTTCACCGATTTTCGTGGAGGGCTGACCTGCCCAGCCGGAACTGGAGCCATCGGCCATGCGGACGGTGGTGGTGAGTTGGGAATCGGCCGATTCGTGGAAGCCGAACAGGCCCGCTTTGTTGGCGACGGCTACCGTGCTGTGCTGCCGTTCAATGAGGCCGGCGGCGACCAGTTGTTTCTTCATCGCGATATCGATGATGGTCTTGATATGCGGGATC
>CAIUOG010000023.1 GCA_903900705.1 uncultured Acidobacteriia bacterium | reverse complement strand
TTCCGGCCCGATCTCGTGATGATTTCCGCCGGCTTCGATTCGCGCCTCGGCGACCCGCTGGGCCACTTCCGCCTCACCGACGACGACTTTACCGAACTCACCACCCTGCTGCTCGAAGTGGCCGACAAACACGCCGGTGGAGGTCTGGTTTCCGTCCTCGAAGGTGGCTACAGTCTCGACGGACTGACCAACGCCGTGGCAGCCCATGCCGCCGCGCTCACCGGAAGCCGAAGAGCGTAATCCCGGCCACACCCGCCGCACCGGCCTCCATGCAGGCCGCGGCGTTCTCCGGCGTAATGCCGCCCAGCGCGATCACGGGAATCGCGCTGGCCCGGGCTATGCGCCGCAAGCCGGTCAGACCGAGGGGCGGGGAAGTCCCGCGTTTCGAAAGCGGCTGAAAGACCGGCGCCACCAGCGCGTGGTCCGCTTCCGCCGGGATCTCTACGCCGTCGTGAATCGCGACGGAGATCACGAAACCCGGGGGCGCGATCCGCCGGACCAGCGCGGGCGGCACGGACGAGCCACGCAGGTGCACGCCCGCCGCCCCCACGGCCAGCGCCACATCCAGTCGGTCATTCACCAGAATCTTCGGGCCCACCCGCAGCGCCAGGCGCACCAGCGCCGCCAGTTCCCGCGCGTTCAGATCCTTCTCCCGAATCTGTATGAAATCGACGTCGTCCCGCAGCCGCCCCAGCCACCGCGCGCTGTCCAGCGCTGCCGTTCCATCGGTAATCTGAAGGCGAATCACAGCGGTAAGTAGTAGTTGCCGTCCGCGCAACCGCGGCAAAGCGTCTTCCCGTCGCGTTCCGTGAAGCGCTCGAAGTTGATGCCTTCCCCGCAGACCGCGCAGACGCGCCGCGCGCCCTTGTAGCCGGGGAAGTCTTCCGGGCCCAGCGTCACCCGCACCCACTGATGCCGGAACAGTTCGCCCACCGGCATTTCCCGGTAGGCCGTCATCTGCTGCCGGTTTCGATCCTCAATTTCCGGATACAGCTCTTTCGCCCGCAGTTTCGAGGCTTCGAGCGCCACCACCCGGACCGCGCGATCCTCGCGCAGATCGCAGAACGTGGCCGCTACTTTGCCAAAATCCCGGAACTTCAGAGCCCGCTTACCCAGGCGACACCCGGTCACCACCGTAATCGCGTCCGTCACGCACCGGTCGATCTCCACAAAGGTGACCAGTCGCTTGCGATCAATGCCCAGCGGATCCTCCACGCCCAGCAGTTCCAGCCCGTGCAGCGCCAGTCGCAGCCCCAGAATCTGCCCCGCGCACAGGTGGCCGTGCGCCTGTGCCGCCAGGGCCTCGTACTCAGGAAGACTTTTCATGCAGTCTGAGCTTCTGCGTGTTGTGCGCCTCGTGAGCATGCCGGTGCAGATCGCCCAGGCTGAAGCCGGCGAAGGCGATCGCAATCGCGCCGCCAATCAGCAGCGGCAGCGTCAGCACGGTGAAGATGATCTCCGCCAGAATCGCAGCCTCCGGACGTTCCGTGTAGAGCTTGGTGAGCGCGTAAATGATGGTCGCCTGAAACACGCCCAGGTTCGCCGGAGCATTCGGTATCAGGGTGCCCACCGTCTTCACCACCAGCAGAAAGGCCATTTGCCCGAAGCCGAAATCGAAGCTGTCCGCCCGCGCGATGGCCCAGATGACGAAGATCTGCGCCAGCCAGTAGAGCCCCGTGATCGCCATGGTGGCGCCGAGTTCCTTCCAGTGCCCCAGCCGGTGAATCTCATCGAGAAGGTGCAGAAACCGATTTCCGAATTTGCTCTTGTTCAGATATTTGTGCGCATGTTGTTTGTGGAACAGCATCCACAGCAGCAGCAGCGCCAGAATCCCCACGCTGATGCCGAATACCCACATGCCGTGGTTCACATCGTCATGCGTTGCAATCTCACGCGTCACCAGCAGATAGAGCGCGACAATCCAGACGCCATCCATAATGCGTTCAATCAGATCGGATGTCAGCGCCAGCGACAGTGGCACTTCCGTCTTGAACGACAGAAGAAAGCAGCGGATCACCTCCCCGGCGCGCGCCGGCAGAATGTCATTCGCAAACAGACCCACGAACACAGCCTGCACGCAGGATCCGAATGGCGGGTCTCCCACCGGCCCCAGAATCACCTTCCAGCGCCACGCGTCCAGAAAATAGACGCTCACTTCCACCACGATAGCAATCGAAATCCAGCCCCAGTCCAGCGTACGCAGGTGTTCGCCCAGCTTCGCAAAGGGGAATTGGGAGAAGACCCATACCAGCGCCGCCGCCGCGACACCGTAACCCAGCACGGGCAACAGCCATTTCGGAATTTTGATGCGCCCCGGTTTCGGGAGGTGGAGGCGTGCTTCGATTGGGTCCATGCAAGCCCTCCGCGGAGGACTCCCTCATGATACCGTTCGGATCGGCACGCCTAGAAACGGAAAAACTTATGACGGCAGGAACGGCAGCGAAAAGGAGCGATAAAGAAGAGCCGCAGGAACTGTTCGAACAGGCCCTGTCGGTTGGCCCGCCGGATGTTGGTGGAGGTGCAGGCCGGACAGAAACCCAGTTTTCCTTCGGTCTCTTCCAGATCCTGCGGGCCTGCTTTCACCACTTCCGTGTGCTCCGGCACCTGAAACTGGGGATGACTGTAGCCAATCGCCTTCGGCGTGGGGAACGACGACGGCGGGAGCTTGAAACCCGGCACGGCGTTCGACAGACTCTTTTCGATGGAATCCACCACCGAACTGACCTTCTGTTCGGCCACCTTCGAGGAATCCCGCAGATTCACCAGCGTCCTCGACTGCATCGCCGACACTTTTTCGAGCGACTGAATACGCTCGTTCAACTGCTCATTTAGTGTGGAGGTGCTTTCCTCGATGGCCCGCTGGCCCATTTCGCGGAAATCGCTGAGCAGTTTATCTTCGAGCCGCTGCATATGCTCGCCCACCTGATCTTCAATGATCGACGGCAGATCCTGCTGCAGTTGCTGCACTTTCTGGCGGGAACGAGCTACCTCCGACGCACGCTGCTTTTCTGCCACGAGGTCGCGGATTGGGTTGGCCCTGCGGATGATGTGGCGGGGAGTTCGGCGCGTCGTAGCCAAGAGGTCCTCTGAACGATTGTAACGCGCGGCGTGGGTTCTGGGTTCGGCCATTCGTTGTCAACGTTTCGATACAGACACGACTGTAACGAAAACGAAAGTAAACTCGGAAGCTCGCGAGTCCTGGTACGTACTGGTACGTTTCGGGGCGGGGAAGCTATTCAGCGTCCCGCCCCGTCACCGTGTGAGCCGAACGAACCGAGGCTCGGATTGTGATTCAACTTGCAGCCCGCGGCCGAAAGTTCATCGGTTTCGGCGGCCGTCAGTTCAGTGGCTTCCGCTTCCCGAACGGGTTGCGCTTCCGTCCGGCGCGGCTCAATCGCGGCGGTCTGGTTCAACTCATAAAGCGCAGGAAGCAGGCAAGCAGATCCACGCCGATCAAAAAAAGTCAGGGGGCAGAAAAAAATAAAAGGAGATCTGAAAGAAGAAAACGAGGAAGGGAAATTTGGGGCGGCTGACGGGGTTCGAACCCGTGACATCCAGAACCACAATCTGGCGCTACTACCAACTGAGCTACAGCCGCCGTGAAACCAAAACTAAACTAAAACCAGTGTACCATCGCCACCGTTCTGACACACCTCAAACCCTAACGGTGTGAGGTGTGTCCGCCCGAATTGCTGTGTCCCCCGCCGGAACCGCCGCCACGCGGTGCTGACGGAGCACTCCGCGGGGCGCTCTGTTGCGGTGCGGGTGCCCGGTATGCCGGAGCACTCTGTGCCGGAGCCCGATACGCCGGAGCGCTCGGTCTCGAATAGCCCTGTCCATACCCCTGGCCTCCGGAAGGTGGGCCACCGTACGAAGGTCGGGCACCGTACGACGATCCAGCCGAAGGACGCTGGTGGATGATCGGCGGCGAGACTTGTACCGACCGCGATCCACCCTCGCCGCCGGCGCCAAACCGCGCTCCGCCATTCGGCGCATACGACTGCCCCGAAACCCCGCTCCCGCCCGGCGCCGCCTGAGGACTGCCAAATCTCTGCCACCCCGGCGTCGTCGCCGCCGCCCGCGGAGCGGACCCGCTTCCGAACTGCCGTCCGACACTCTGCCGCACGTTGTTCTGCTGCTGTGCAAACGGAACCCGCGCCGCCTGCGCGCCAGCCGAACCGCCAAAGAATCGGGTGCCCGAAACATCCGTTCGGGGTCCCGCCGCCGCCTGCCGGTTGCTGAACTGCAGATGGTTGGCCGAAGGCGTCATCGGTACCGTGCCCCGCACCAGTGAGGCCTGCTGCAGATGCTGATTCTGCACCGCGAAGTGGTTCTGGAAGTTCCCCCGCTGGAAGTCCGCGCCGGATACGCCCGTCACCCCGTTCGCCACCCGAGCGTTGCGGTACACGTTCGTAATGTTCGTGTTGTGGACGATGTTGATGTTGTTCACCACCACGTTCCGTCCGCCACCCCAGCCCCTGCCATACCAGGGATGGAACCGCTCATACGGTGCCAGCGGCACCCAGCCCACGTTCCCGAAACCAAAGCCCACGCCGAACCCGCCGCCACCGAAACCAAAGAACCCCACCAGCGCCGGCCGGTACCAGAAACGGTCACCGCGATGACCCGGGAACCAGCTCCAGCCAAATCCGCTCCGGTAGTACCACGAACCATAGTGGAACGGAGCCCAGCCCCACGGCGACGCGTCCACCCACGTCCACCCGTAATAGTCTTCCCAAACCCAGCGTCCCTCGCGGTACGGCGCCCAGGTCGCCGGCACGGTCGGGGTCCAGACATTCCCG
>CAIUOG010000022.1 GCA_903900705.1 uncultured Acidobacteriia bacterium | reverse complement strand
TCCACTGTCACGTTCCTGCCCATTCCTTCGTTATGGGGACACACCGCGGGTGCGGCGAGTAATCCGACCGATGCGAAGTTTTTGAACGACCGGATTGCCAGCTTCCTGCGGGGAGAGTCTGTTCGGTAAATCGAAAAGTCTGAAATCGCCTAGCTGGTATAAGTTGTCATCTTCGTGCCCACGTTGCTGAAGCCCGTGGCGATATTGGCCGCGAGCGTCTGCATCGCAGCCACTGACCCGAAGGCGATCAATGCCGCAACCAGCGCATACTCAATCAGATCCTGACCGGATTCTTCACGGAGGAAAGCACGGAAATGGGAGTTCATCCCGACGAGTGTTTGCTTCATAGGTCTAGATCGTACCAATGTCAATAACATCTTTCGATAGTAGTTGTACCAGTACAATAGTACTGGTGCTGCCGCGTGGCCGACCCGGAGGCTCATGCGACGGTGAACAAGGGATTGAAGGTCAACCCCGCGCGTCGTCCGGCCATCCAGCGCAGCATGTACGCGACCGTCGGGTCCGTCTTATTGCCACTGACCAGATTGGGGATGACCTCCAGCAGGCCGTGAGCGCCCAGGTCTTTGAAATAGTCGATATCCGGCTCAATCTTGACGCAGGGGATGGGCGTCCCGTCGGGACCTGGAAGCAACGGAGCGTCGTGACCATGGAACGTGAGTTGCACGTTCGCCACGTCGAACTGCGTTTGTTTGTAGCTTTCGGTGGCGTCGCCGTGGAATGCCCCGGGATTTTTCTCGGGCGCAAAGGAGCCATTCCGGGCTGCTTCGCGGACGTATGGGAGTATCGCCGCATCCACATAGCAGAAGAAGCGATCCTGAGCAAAGCGGTGATCCAGCTCGCCCAGCCACTCGTCTGATGTCGGATCTCCCTGCGGCCAGTTGATATTCCAGTAGAAATCGAGCGGAGCCCGCGACGGACTGCCGGAATCGGGCGACGGGAGACTCATCTGGCCCAGCGCGGTCATGATGTTGAGAAAGCAGGCCAGTGCCTTCGGCCTGCTCTCCATGATGGTTCCCCAGGCGTCCGCCGCGGAGACGCCACCGGTACAGCCGCGCTGGACGATGTCCGCCACGCCGGGCCGCGAGGCCTGTAATTCTTTCCACGTGGCGTTGGCGAAGTTCAGGGACCCGTCCCTCGGCAGAACCATCAGGTCAAGTGTTTCCGGCGCCGTGGGGTGAATCCGTACCGGCGTCCAGCCCGAGTCCTGGAACGCGTTGGAAGAGACCACTACCGTGTAGTTGTCAAAAAAATTGTCGAAAAACGGAGCATTGAAGAGCTTGCTCGCGCCCTTCAGGCCAGCGTAGAGATCTGTGTGTCGCTCGGAGAGCTGACGGCCATCGCTGATGCGCGCCATCCACTCCACATCGGTGGAGAGGGGCTCACGCGCCCCGTTATAGAGGTTGACGAGAATGGCAGCTGTGTCGGGCATGATGTTTACCTCGGTTGATAGTGCTGTGGGGAACCCAAACGTAACTCCGAACCTTCATTCCAGGAATTTTACTGTCCACCACAAACAGGCTTGTTCCGCGTCGAATTCGCTGGCAATCTGATGCCATGAACACTATACAGCGGTTCCTCAACGACGAACAAGGTCAGGACTTGATCGAATATACCCTTCTGATGGCTTTTATCGCCCTTGCTTCAGCGGCAATCTTCGTGAATGCCGGCAGCAGCGTGAACTCCATCTGGAAGAATGCCAGTAACCAGCTTTCGAATGCAGCGGTTTCGGCGAGCTAGCACGTGCGCGGAGCGTTTCCGGCAGACGTTCAGGTCTGCGCCTTGTGTCGGTACAGACCTGAACGCACCGGAGCCAGGTTCACTCCGTCCGGCGTGATTTCGCGGAAGAATAAGGAGCCCTGATCGGTGGATCCGGATCACACAGTCAAGTCGGCGCCCAGGGGCAGTGACCAGCGGGCCGAGCCCAGGCTCACCTGCAGGCTGACTCCGGCTACCGTCAAGAACCTGGAATTCAAGCTGGAAGTCGGAGGACACCTGACGAATGTCTCCCGCTCAGGAATTGCGATCCGGCTGGATCGGGCTCTCAAACCGGGTTCCACGGTTTCCGTGGTTTTCGGCGGTTGCGAGATAGAGGCCGAGGTGAGGCATTGCTGCGCCAGTTCGGAAGGGACTTACGTGGCGGGCCTGCGGATCGTGAACTTTCTGCGTCCATGCCCGAGTATGGGTTACCGCTGATTTCCGCGGGGCGTGGTTACGAACCGGGAAACAGGCGAATCTCTGGTTAGGACTGATCGGCTAGTTTCATGATGGCGTCCACATGAATCCGGGCGCAATCCACTATGGGGAATCCAGCGCTGATCTCATCGAACACCAACGCCAGATCGGTCCCGCCGAGCAGGATGGCCTCAACGCCGTCTTCCCGCAGGAGGCGCTCACAGGCTGAATGGAACACCGTTCGCTGCCCCGAAGTCACTACCCCCGTCGACGCCATTGCAACGTATGCGTCATGGACAACGTCCAGATCCTGTCCGCGGGGAGGAATAACCTCTGTGGACCGGATACCCGCGTAGAAGCGGGACTCCATCACAGTCCGCGTTCCCAGAATCCCGATCCGCTTGAAGCCGCGCAATTCCACCGCCCGGTCGACTTCGGAAATCATGTTGACCACGGGAAGCGGCGATACTTCCTCGAAGGCCCGGATGCAGAAGTGTCCGGCAATGGATGTTACAACCACACATCCGGCCCCTGCCGCCACAAGCCGTCTGGTGAGCGCGGTGTAGATCGCCACCTGCTCAGCCGAGTTATTCTGGCGAAGATTGTCTAACAACGTAGGCGTGTCGGCATGCACCATCGTCAGGTCGAACGTCGTCTTCCTGTCAGCAAAAGCGGAAATGATCCGCCGGTAATAAAAATCCGTGGCGGCCGGCCCTATCCCCCCAATCAGGCCGATGTGCGCTCCCACATCCGTGACAACTGCGTCCTTTGCGTTCGTGTTCACATTTTCCTTCGAAAGGTACCGCTGATTGGAAGCGCGACCCGAATTGTAGAGATGCATACGTGCCAGCCGTCGATTCAGATCCGCGATGGCGGCATCGGAGAGCCGCACCGGGCGCTTGCGAACTTACCGGGAACAAGCGGGACCTGATACCCGCCCGATGCTTCGTTAGCGAAACTTAATCCGATGTGGAAACCTGGGGCTAAAGAGATCACTTTGTTCCGTCGATCTTGTCCGTAGAAACGACGGACCATGAACAAAAAGCTTTCAGGACTCACTCTAATATTTCTGTTTTGCCTTGCTGTTCCCGCCTGCGCCGGCTCGGATCTCCCCATCAATATCGACGATCAGGCCGGTCTGGCCGCAGCCATCGTTCATCCCGCTCCCCAATATTCCAGGATGGCAGTGCAACTGAAGTTGCGTGGCAGGGTCGGTCTGGGCGTATAGGTCGACAAGTCCGGGTCGGTCTATGACACGATCATCAGCTTCGGGAATCCCATCTTTGTGGAGATGGCAATTGACGCCGTTAAGCAGTGGAAATTCAAGCCGTTTTTGAATGACGACGGTCAGCCGGCGAGGGCGATGTTGCACGTAACATTTGACCTGGAACCACCGGCGAAGCAGAAGTAATAATCCAGGGCTTCCACCCCGAACCAATTTCTCAGCCTCTAAAAAGAGAACGCCGCACCGGATTGCTCCGGCGCGGCGTCGTTCGTGGTCACCCACTACTGGTTAGTACGGCAGACCCGGGAGGATTGCGGTGCCCTCCTTGCGAACCGCCTGGAGGGCGTTGGGGTCAAGGTTGAGCAACTTCAGGATCGTTGGGGCGACCTGACGGGTCTCCACCTCGTTCTGAACCACGGAAGGATTCAGGCGGTTGTTGGAGACGATCATCACCACATTGCGGTCGTCGAGAGCGAAGCCACCATGTTCGGAGATCTTCTTCGTGCCGCCCGTGTAGGTTACACCGACGTTCGGGGCGACTACGATGTCCGGAACGCGGGAGTCGATGCGGGGGTTGCCGAACAGGGGGAGCAGGCTGTTGCCCCAGAAAATTTCGCCGCCGCCGAAGACGGCTTCGTTCTTCTCAAGGGTGGCAACCGAGCTGGCAACCTTCGTCGGGTCGGTGAGCCAGATGAGAGATACGTCGTCTTCATCGGCCTGACCAACGAGGCCTCCTCCGACCAGACCAGTGCCGATGCCTCCGAGAACGTCGGAAGGCGCTTTGCCGGTGGGGACGTCAGAGGGGATGCGGGTGACGCGGTTGGGGTCGATGGGGGACTGGCCGTGCTTCGCGGTGACGATGATCACAGTGGAATCCGCCAGACCGGCGTCTTCGATAGCAAGGGCCATTTCACCGATCGCGCTGTCGACGAACTGAATCTCGTTGAGGAGCGCCGTCGAGGGCGCGCCGAGGGAATCGAGATAGCCACCCCTGACGTTTATGTTCTTCTGGACCAGCTTCTGGCCGACGCTGACTGCCTGGAAGTTCATACCAAAGATGGCGGGAACGGGCGCATTGGCGGAACCATCATGAGTTTTGGCGTTGATCCAGTTCAGAACGGCCTGAACCTTGAGGCTGTCGTAGCAAACCATATTGGCAAAGCTGTCGGTCCAGGCGTTGCTCGATGTTGCGCTGGCAACGTCGGGAAGCGGGTTGCATCCCGGAACGGTGGGCAGGGATACGGGGACCGAGTTGATTTCCGGTGACCAGAGATCGCTCACGCCCTTACCGCTGGGGCCATTGACGAAGTCGTAGGAAGGGTGTTTATCGGACCACGCGGTGTAGTAGCCACTGGCCTTTGCGACCTCAAACATGGTGTTGACTCGCAGGAAGTTGTGCGGGTAAACGGGCGCGCAGTTGTTGGCCGGGTCGCGGGGCAGGAACATCGGGTTAATGCCGCCGCCGCCGTCGAGTTTGGTGTAATCGGTGTCGATCTGTTCGTCGAAGCCGACCTGGGTGCCGCGCATCGACGGGCAAAGGTTTGCTCCGCCGACGATGCCGTAGGGAGTCGTGACGGCCGGCGGCGAGAGCGCGCGGTCATAGCTGACGTCATAATAGCCGCCCGTGGTGCGCGGGCTGCCGCCCGTGATCAGGGCCATGAGACCGGGGAAAGAGTCCGAGGGACGCGGCGTCATCGCATTGGTGTAGACGACGCCGGATTGGGCCAGCTGCGCCAGATTCGGGCAGTAGGAAGAGCCTCCGTTGATGGAGGGCAGACCCTGGGAGCAGTTGGTGAAGTCGAGCGAGTGCATCCCGTCGATACTGATGAGCAGGACGTGTTTGATGTTGCCGCCGAGCACGAAATCGTTCTGTGCGAAGACAGAGGAAGATGTCGCGGTGAGAAGCAGCGCGGTAGAAAGAACAAGTTTCTTCAATGGTTACTCCTTTATGGGTGTGGCAGAGGCTGAATTTCAGGCCGGGACCGATCGGTAATCGTCGGGAACGCCGTGCGGCCGAGGAATGGCGGAACCGAATGCTGTCTCCTGACCGCGCATTTCGGAGCGTATCAGCGGGAAGTGTCAAAAGGATGAGAACTTGCCGACAGATCGGATTCAGGCCAACAGATCGGATAAAGGAGAGCCGCGAAATCCGGGCGGAGTGAAGTGGTGGGCGCGGCAGGGCTCGAACCTGCAACCCTCAGCTTCGAAGGCTGATGCTCTATCCAATTGCGCTACGCGCCCGTGAAGTCATTATCACTCATGCGGTGCGGCAGAGCGGACGGGCTATCCTGAGCGCGTGAAGAGTTCTCAGGAAGTGGAAGTTAAAATCGCGGTGCAGAGCGCCGCCAAGGCGCGGGCGCTGTTGCGGGAAAAGGGTTTTCAGATCCACAAAGCCCGCGTGTTTGAGAAGAACCTGGTCCTCGATGATGCCGCCGGTTCGGTCCGTCAACGGAACCTGCTGTTGCGCCTGCGCACCGCCGGAAAACGGATCACCTGCACGTTCAAAGGCAAAGAGATCGCCGGTCGCCACAAACGGCGTGAGGAGCGTGAATTCCATCCGGACAGCCTTGATGAATGCCTCGCCGTCTTCGCCGGTCTGGGCTACCATCCGACCTACGTTTACGAGAAATACCGCACCGAATTTACCAAAAACGAAGTGGGTGTTGTCACCGTGGATGAGACGCCCATCGGCGTGTTTCTCGAATTGGAAGGGCCCGGCCGCTGGATCGATGGCACCGCGAAGGAACTCGGCTTCTCCCGCGCGGACTACATCACCGCCAGCTACGCCGTTCTCTACACAGAATGGTGCCGGGAATACGACCTGCCCGCGACGAACATGGTCTTTTCTGAGAAGTAGCAGTCCGGGAAGCTTCCCCGGCGGCTACCGGATCTGCAGTTGCACCAGATCGTTCTTCTTATCCGGAGCGGTCTGGGGCGGCGCCGCGAGGGTCTGCGGGGCGCGCCAGAAATCCATGTAAGACGTGTAGTGCACGCAGGCCACGGTGCAGCGCGGGGCGCAGCCCTTCTCCGTGATGAACTCGCGGCGGATATCGTCTTTCGTGTACTCGCCAATGGGCTTGCCCGGATAGCCGCGCTGCTGCGAACAGTAGTGCACCAGACCGTCCTCGCAAACGTACAGGTAACGAGCGCCGGCGCGGCATTTCCACTTATTCTCAATGCCGTGCGCGATGTTGTCCTGGAAGTAGTTCAGGCGGGCGTAGTTCTTCTTGCCCATGTCCCGAACCTGCAGGAAGATGTGCTGCTCATCTTCGGAAAGCGGCTGCAACTGTCCATCACTGTCGTGAATGATACCCACGGTGGACGTGAAACCAAGTTCCACGGCACGCTTCGCTACCGCGATCGCGTCATGGGGATCGTGAATGCCTCCACCCACCACGGAATTGATGTTCACGTGGAACTCGGCATGTTCGGAAAGCATCTGCAGCCGGACATCCAGCGTTTTCAGGCTCTTCTTCGAAACATCGTCCGGCTTGATGTTGTCGATGGAGATCTGCATGTGGTCGAGACCGGCGTCATTGAGGCGCTGGATGCGTTCCACGTTCAGCAGATACCCGTTGGTGATCATGCCCGCCATGGCCCCGGTGCTGCGGATGTGGCGGATCAGAATATCCAGATCGGGGTGCAGCAGCGGTTCGCCACCACTGAAAGAGATTATGCTGGTCCCAAGACGCGCCAGATGGTCGATCCGGCGTTTCATTTCTTCGGTCGGGACGGGTTTGGAAAAGTCGTCGTATTCGTTGCAGTATGTGCAGGAAAGATTGCAGCGCCGGGTCGGGATGATGTGAGCCAGGACTGGATGGCTGGTGGAGCGGATGCCGTTGGCCAGCATCCTGTATTCGCGGACGCGGCGATGCACGGCAACCAGACTTCTCCTCAAACGGGTTCTGAGTGACGGCATAAGGCGGAAATGACTATTACAACATATCGGGAGAGACGTTCCGGGAAGCATTTCTCCCGTTTACAAAACATCAACTCCCCGACATGTTTAGGATGCGGGCACTGGCATCCCGGACGCAGGAAAGCTCTGGAGAAGGCCAGTCCGAATTCCACCTACTCCGGATCGCGATGCGCCGCGCTGAATTCAAATGCCGGAGCGCAGACGGCCACATACTCCGCGCCTTCCGCTTCGGGCGTGCTGTAGCGAATCCAAAGCCCCTTCGGCGTGATGACCGCCTGGCCGGCGCGAACCTCGATCGCGCCTTCGGCGTATTCCACCCGCACCATGCCGCGGAGCACGAGAGTATATTCATCGAACTCCGGCGTCTGGCCCGGTTCAATCCAGCCCCCGGGGCTGCGCATGTGCGCCACGCTGACGGCTTCCGTGCCGGAATTCACGCGGCCAACGTACTCGTCGATCAGCTTCGGTTTGGTGCCGGCGGCGGCGACGCGGGTGGGTGCCGCGATGAGGGTAGGCGCAGGAGTTTGTGACATGGATCGAAATAGGCTCTTCCGGCATCATAACCTTCATGCGGCCTTCCGGGACGGCATTGCATAATTTCGGGGCAGGCAGTTGCTCCGCCCGCCGGATCATGCCTAAAATGACTTTTTGCCCGAGGCGCCTGACGCCATGAATTCAAGAGACGATTCCGATCCCTTAGCCCCACAACGAGAAGCGGCGTTCTTCTACGGTCTTTTCCTGCGCGGTCACTCGCTCGACGCGCTCCGCCAGGATATTGACATTCCTCGTCCCGTCATCGACAAATGGGCGAGAGCGCGGGATTACCAAGGTGCGTTCCGGGCGGATCTGGACCGCGTTTATCAGTACCGCAAGCAGGTGCTGGCGATTTTCGATGGTCTGGTTTCGAACGACCACGGTCGCGTCCAGCTTCTCCACTGAACTTCCGTTTACGGCATCCGCAGACTGCCGGTCAGTTCTGGTACGTTCTTCACGCCCAGTTCCGGCAATAGCCGTCCCAGTTCCGCCGCGATCCGAATGGGCGCGCCGGGGTCCCAGAATGTTGCCGTTCCCACCTCCACCAGCGAGGCTCCGGCGATCAGGAACTCCGCGGCGTCCTCCCCGTTCGCGATGCCGCCTAATCCGATCACGGGTATCTTCACCGCGCGGGCGGCCTGTTGCACCATTCTCAGGGCGATCGGCTTAATGGCCGGCCCGGAAAGCCCCCCATAGCCCGCTCCGATGCGCGGGCGGCGGGTCCGGATGTCGATGGCAAGAGCGATAAAGGTGTTCACCAGAGAAACGGCATCCGCGCCGGACTCTTCCGCGACCCGCGCAAACGGCTCAATCGACTGAACGTTCGGCGAAAGCTTGATGATCAGCGGTCGTTTTGTGAGTGTCCGCACATGGGCAATCAGTTCACCCAGCGTCGTCTGATCGACGCCGAATGCCAGCCCGCCATGTTTCGTGTTGGGGCAGGAAACATTCAGCTCGTATGCGGCAATGCCTTCGGCATCATCCAGAATTCGGATGACCTCGCCGTAATCCTCCAGCGCGTAGCCAAAGACGTTGGCGATAATCGGCGTTTCGAATCTCCCCAGCGACGGCAGTTTGTCCGCTACGAATGCCCTCGCGCCGACGTTCTGGAGGCCGACCGAGTTCATCATGCCGGCACGCGCCTCCCAAAGGCGGGGCGGGGGATTGCCATGGATCGGTTCCCTGGACAGCCCCTTCACCACAATGCCGCCCAGCGCGTTCAGATCGACCAGCTTTTCGAATTCGATTCCGTAGCCAAAGGTGCCGGAGGCGGCGAGGACCGGATTGCGGAACCGAATCCCGCAAAGTGTGGTCTGGAGTGCAGAGGCGGAAAAGCTCATTCCCGTCAGGAGTTTAGCAGAGTGACTTGATATTTACAGGGTGTAGCCGGAAACGACGACAAAGGTGGTACACTCTGGAATTCAGGCAGAGATATATGGATGTAGGAATTCTGGGCCTCAGAGACTGGCGGAAGCGCAGGGGAATCTCACTCGATTCCATTGCCTCCGCTACCAAACTGAGCGTCCGTCAACTGCAGGCAATCGAAACCGGAGACTTTCGCCAACTCCCTGGCGGGATCTACAACACCAGCTACATCCGGCAGTACGCCCGGGCAATCGAATTCAGCGAATCCGAACTACTCGCCTACTACCATGAGTCCTGCCGGTCCGGGTCCAGAGAGTCTGCCCAGCCGAAACGGACCAGTTTCTCCAGCCTCCTGCTGCAGAGTTAGTGGCGCGAACGGCCCTGCCGTTACACGCCACACTTAGTTTTTTTCAGGATTTGGGGAATGAACCCTTGATCAGCTTATCGAGTTCGGCCCGGATATTCACTTCCTGATTTCCCAGGAATTTCTCGTCACCGATGTACTGGGAGCGCAGCATGCCGGTCTTGTCCACAAAGACCAGAATCGGCACAAAGTACGGTTCGTCTTTGCCGAGGCCGAGGAAGGTCTTCACCGCTTCGTCGTTCGAAAAGCCGCACGGGAACGTCACACCGAACATCTTGTTGAACTGCGCCACACGGAAGGCCGCGCCGGAATCGAACGTCGCGCCCAGAACCTGCACCCCTTTGCCCTCATATTCCTTTTGGATTGTCGACAAAAGCCCCGCCGTCTTCTGGCAGTGCGGACAGGTGGTGAACATCAGCGCCAGCACCACCGTCTTGCCGCGGTAGGAACTCAGTAGTACCTGCTTGCCTTCGGGGGTCTGGATGACGAATTCCCCCGCCTTTCTGGGAACGGGCAGGGAAGCGGAGGAGGCCATGACGCTGGTCAGGGCGGCCAGGAGGAGCGTAGCAAGGATCTTGCGCATTTACTGCCTATTCTACGCGATTCGGCTTCCGCAGGAGAAACGCCCCCGCGGTAACGGCCAGAGCCAGGATCAGCATGGTGCTGTCGCGCGCGAGGGTCTTCGGGCCGAGCGGTTCGCCCGAACCGAAGCAGCCGCAATCAGCATGGATGCCCAGCAGATAAGACCGCGTGAGAACGGAGAGAAACACGGTCAGAATCAGGCTGGAAAGCAGCGCCGTCCAGCGCAGCAGAATGCCGGAAAGGATGGCCACGCCAAGCGCGACTTCCGCCCACGGCAGCGTCTTCGCGACCGGTTCCAGCCACTCATCGGGCAGGATTTTGAAACTGCTGAGGGAGACGGCGAACTGCAGCCAGGGCTCCCTCAGCTTGAAGTAACCCGCCGCCAGAAAGATGGCGGCGAGCGCGATCTGTCCGATGAGCAGAAGCGGGCGGGCGAGTTTCCTGTTCGAAGTCATGTCAGTGTGACGTGGCAGCCCTTTGCCTGTCCCGCCTAGCTCTTCAGAATCTGGTCGAGATAGGCCTTCAGGATGTTGTACTGCACGAAGCCGCCAATCTTGGTCCGCTTGCCATCTTTCACGATTACCATCGTCGGCGTCTCGCTCAGTGCGTCTTTTGCGCCCTGCGCTTCGTCGGCGACACAGGTGTCGTCCAGATGGCTGTCCGTCTTCACCAGATTGCGCACCTTTTCGAGATCCGCCGGGGAGAGCACTTTCGCCACCGCGGCATCCACGTTTCCGTTCTGCGCCCAATCCTGCTGCTTTGCAAACAGCGCCTGGGCCACGATCTGGTACTGGCCGATCTGGCCCGCGGCGTTGGCGTAACGGGCCGCGACCTTCGTGTAGTTATGCTGCGGGAGGCGGAAATCCCGGTGAAGCAGCTGGATCTTGCCGGTGGCCACGTAGTCCCGCTCCACTTCCGGCAGCACTTTCAGGAAGAACTCGCGGCAGGAGGGACATTCAAAGTCCGTATAAAGCTCCATGGTCACCTTGGCGGCAGGAGATCCGGTGAGCTTATAATTCTTCACGGCGGCCGTGGTCTTCGGCGTCGTCTTTGCCGCTGTTGTTTTGGGCGGCGTGTTGGGCACAACCTTCTTTGGGTCGGCGGCCGGGGTCTGGGCCAGGCAGGCGCCGACAAGCAGCAGAGCGGGAATTACTGACAGGGCGGGACGTACTAACAGGAATGAACGCATCGCTTCTATTATGAAGGAATGACTGACGCCGCGCTGCTCGACCACATTTCGAAACAGCCGCGGGGTCGTACCAGCCTCAAACAGCTCTATAAAGATTTCCGCCTCCGGGGCGATGACAGGCACGTTCTGGACGCCGCCATCGACCGCCTGGCCGCCCGCGGCGAGATCGCTGAACTCAACGCCGGCCTCTATATCGCCACTGCCGGCAGCCGGGAATTCGTCTCCGGACGCGTGAGCGTGCACCGTGACGGCTTCGGCTTTCTGATCCCCGACCGGCCGATCCCGGGCATCAACGGCGACATCTACCTGAGCCGGGATTCCATCCGCAAAGTGATGAACGGTGACCGAGCCATGGTTCGCGTCACCTTCACCGGCTCCGCGGGCAAGGCCGAAGGCGAGATTAAAACGGTGCTTCGCCGCGCACACCCCACCGTGGTGGGCGAGTTCCGCATCAATCGGCGCGGCATGTGGGTAGTCCCGCACGATGAGCGCATCCACGACTGGATCGAAATTCCCGACGATCTCGCCATTCCCGCGCCGCCCGACCACTTCGACCGCATCGGTCCGAAGCCCATCGAAATTTCCGACCCGGGCGAACTCGACGGCCTCATCGTCAACGCCGAACTTCTGGAATATGGTGACGACCGGAACAGCCCGGTCGGCCGCGTCATCGAAGTCCTCGGTTCGCCGGATGATTTCGGCATCGACGTCGAGATCATCATTCGCAAACATCACCTGCCGAACCGCTTCCCGCCGGAAGTCTACGAGCAGGCGCAGGCGATCCCCGATATCATCGCTGCCTGGGAACTGGAAGGCCGCCGCGACTTCCGGGATCTGCCCATCGTCACAATCGATGGCGAAACCGCGCGGGATTTCGACGATGCCGTCCTGGTCGACCGCCTGCCCAACGGGAATTTCGCGCTGCAGGTCCACATCGCGGACGTGAGCCACTACGTCAAGCCCGGCAGCGCCATCGACGCGGAGGCGCGCCTGCGCGGCACCAGCGTTTATTTTCCGGATCGCGCCGTACCGATGCTGCCCTTCGAGCTTTCCACCAACATCTGCTCGCTGGTGCCGCACAAAGACCGCCTGGTGATGTCGGCCCTGATCGAACTCGACCGCCAGGGCGAGCCGGTGAAGTATGAGTTCTGCCGCGGCGTGATTCGCAGCGCCGAACGCATGACGTACACCAACGTGCACCTGATTCTGCAGGGCGACGCGGCGCAGCGGGAACGCTACGCGCCCCTCGTGGAGCGCTTCGCCACCATGCAGGAACTGGCGAATATCCTGACGAAGAAGCGCTACCGGCGCGGCTCCATCGATTTCGATCTGCCGGAACCACTCATTGAGTTCGACCAGACCGGCGAGATGACGGGCATCGGCCGCAGCGCCCGCAATATCGCGCACCGGATCATCGAGGAATTCATGCTGACCGCGAACGAAGCGGTGGCGGCCCATCTGGAAGAGACGGGTCTGGCGTCCATCTACCGGACGCACGATCAGCCGGACCCGAAGCGCGTGATGGAGTTCGAAGAGATCGCCGCGCAATTCGGCTATTCGCTGGGCATTGGCGCGATTCCGGTTTCCAAACACCGGTACCGCGAAAAAAAATCGGACGGCCGCGCGGTGTACAAAGAGATTGTGCTGCCGGGCGCAACGCCGATCTCGTCGAAGTCTTACCAGCAACTGGTCGCGAAAATCGAAGGCAAACCGGAAGAACGAATTCTGAGTTACCTGATGCTGCGGTCGCTCAAACAGGCGCGCTACAGCGAGAAGAATACCGGCCACTTCGCTCTGGCCGCATCGCACTACACGCACTTCACCTCGCCCATCCGCCGTTACCCGGACCTGATCATTCACCGTCTGCTGGGCGCGTCGCTCGACCACAAAGAGTACTCGAACGAAGTGGAACTGAAGATCATCTCCGACGATTGCTCGCTCACCGAACGCCGCGCCGCCGACGCCGAACGCGAACTTCTGGAATGGAAGAAGGCGAAGTTCATGGAGACGCGCGTGGGCGAGGAGTTCGATGGCCTGATCATCAGCACCGCGCGCTACGGGGCTTTTGTCGAACTCGCGGAACTGTTTGTTGAAGGGCTGATCCCGATCGATTCGCTGCCGGATGATCGTTACACGTATCACGAGAACGTGCGAAAGATCATCGGGCAATCGACGCGGCGCGAGTTCTCCATTGGCGATAAGGTGCGCGTCCTGCTGGATCGCGTGGACCCGCTCGAGCGCAAGCTACAGTTCTCTCTGGTGGAACCCGCGCCGCGCCGTAAGGCGAAGCGGAAGAAGTATTAGGCCCGTTCGCGTAAGAGCATTACAGCTGCAAATGACCCGCTTTTGGGGCAGAAAGCGGTGTGGAACGGACGGAAAGACGAAGTGTCCATCGCCGGTTTGGGCGGATTGGCTCTTAGAATCAATCACCTGGCAGGTTCGTTCTGCAAATTTTCTGTTTTTTGCGACCAAAAGGGGGCGGGAGTCCGGGCCGGCGGTCCGGAACGTGCGCGAGCTTAGAGTGGAGTGGTTCACGAGACGGTTATCGCATGGTGTGGGCCCGCAGAGGGGACAGGCCTGGAGGTAAGTTGCTGAGCTGAAACGGGAAATATTTTCGGGATGCGCGGGAACCTGCAACAGGTTCAGCCGTCACTCGGTCTATAATCGACGGATGCCCCGAATTCCACCGCATATCCGGCCCGCATACCCTCGCATTGTTTTCACGGTGTTGATGCTCGCGCTGGCGCTTCTGCACGGCCACTTCGGCTTCGATAATTATTCCATGTGGATCGGTGTAGCGGCAGCGGCGCCGTGGATTTTGCCCGAATTGCAGCAGATGTTCAGCTCCGTCAAAATCCAGGGCGTGGGCGAGTTTCGCTTTCGCGAATTGAGCCAGCGGTTAGACGCTGTGCAAAAGCAAGCCAGAGAGGGCGCTGGCGGTAAGACCCGCGGGCGTACTCAGGCGGAAAATACGCAAGCTCCGACCGGGAAGCATTTGTCTCCAGGCGAGTCTCCCGATGACGGGGAGGAACAAAGCCATCCCGAAGATCCGGACGACCCCAATAAAGGAATGTTTGGCGGCAAGTCTGAGCGCGAGGGCTACAGTCTTCAGGCAACGGTAACGGCTGTGCCGGGCCCGGATGACTGGTTTGAAATCCTCGCATGGGTTGACAAGCTCAAGCCGGGCGATCTTGTGGAATTCTTTTTACACCCCACGTTTGGCAGCGACAGGATGGTGGTTCCGGTGCAAGCCACTGCCGATGGCCGCGCGGAACTGAAGCGCATCGCATGGGGAGCGTTCACGATGGGCGCCAAAGTGACAACCGGTGGCAGGACCATCCCTCTGGAGTTGAATCTGGCCGAGCTGAAGGCTACGCCGGCGGGGTTTTCGGTTTGATGACCGGCATCAGATCCGTGCGGAGTCTGACCGCCGGATCTCCGAGCAGAACGTAATTACGCGCATCGTCTATCTCGATGCGCCGGTCGTGCTTCTCCTTTTCGCTCAGGCCTAAGGTGTTATCCCTGAATCCCGAGGCAAGAACATTCCATTGATAATTAAAAGCGTCGGTGGCGTTGCCGGCGCGGCGGCCCTTCATAAGTTTAATCAGGACGTCCTCGTATTTGCCGCTGCGGTCGCGCCCACCGGAAGTCACAAAGGAATAAGTCCAGGCCTTGTCTATATGGCCGAGGACGGCAAGCGCGCCTTTCGCCAGCAACCTCTGGGGTAACTGCGCAATACCCGGCCCGTCGTCGGAAACCGGTTCGCCATTGTAGCTGCTGACTTTGGGCCAACCCGCCCCGTAGCAGGCGCAAAGGATATGGATGGTGCCTTTGAGGTTTACTTCGCGCGACAGGTCGCGGCCCGCTACATATTGGGTTTTGACTGGCGCGGGCACCTCTGTCTGTCCCTCCGGTGGGGGCTGATCCGCCCAAACGTCAGTTACGATGGCCCCCATGCAGCGGGCTATGGAGTCACCTTTGGCATGGTTGAAAAGTGCGCCGTGCGAACCGACGAAGTAAAGGGCCGGGCGGTTGGCGTGTCCCGTGTATAGTTCGAGCAACTTGTCGCGGCTGGCGTGGGGACTGGTAATTAAGGTGTGGTCGAAGTCCCCGAGAGAACTCTCTCTGAGTTTTTCGACCAGGTCGTAGCGGACCATTTTCGTAGCGCCGTTATCGTGCCTGAATTCGGGTGCAAAATACGTGATTGTGCGCGTCGCCGCCGGCACAGTGGCGGTTTCATCGGCGCAAACGGCTTCCGCGTAGGCCCCATAATCTTCGATGCTCTCCAGCCAGAGACGGCCCACTGCCCAGTAGACGTCAAGCCGGTACTGGAATTCGAACGGAATATCGTTCGGAGCCGCGACGATCATGATGTAGAAGGGCACACCCTTCCTGGGCTTTACCTGATCATCGGCGGAAATGCCCTTGTCACTCTTGTCGCCAAACGTACCCAGCCAGTCTTCAACGCTCTGGCCGGATTGCCAGGGGTGATTGTTGGCGTCGAACTCGTGATAAAACTCACCCGCCTGGGATTTGCGGAGATCTAACAGGGGCTTGAGTTGTTTTTTTATTTTTTCGTTGAGTTCCGGGTCTTTGGCCCCGAACAGAATGGCCCAGCCCGTTTCGGAGAGATCGTCGGCCTCGCTGCCAGCCAGACCGACAACGCCGAGGCGCCCTTCATCATCATCTTCTTCCGGACCGTATTTGAGCGGCTCGGGGAGAGGTTCCGCGCGGTACGAATAAGCCAGGTCTTCGTTGACAGGCGGGGCGCCGCCCTGCCTTTTGACATAAGCGAGCACCGCGCCGCGGTCCGTCAGAGGACCAGGGAACAGAGCTGACGAAGGCGTATCCTCCTCGTCAATAACAAAGACGCCCAGAGCCTTGAGTTCGGACATTACCTCCCGTCCGCGGCCTCGCCTGCTTCTCCTTCGTCTTCGTCTTCAGGGGACTCAGGCGGCCCCTGATCCAGGCCGGAGTTGCCGCCCGAATTGCCGCCGGAATTGGTGGTGAGAGAATCGGTGGCAAAGAGGGTCCGATTTTCCAGATTGTCAGAGAAAGTTCGCATGATCGAGCGAGTTTATCTTGATCCGCCTTCTCTTGCAAGGAAATTCTGATCGCGCAGCAGGTCCGCGATCGCGGCGTCGCGGATTGCCTTGGCTTTCGGGTATCCGAGGCGCAGGGCGGAGGCAATGAGATCGATGGCTTCCGCGCGGCGGTGTAATAATTCGAAGCCCACCCCTGCCTGGTAGTGCAGATCCGCGTTATCGGGCGCCAGTGCAATGGCCTGGCGAAACAGCGGGACCGCATGACCGGCATCGCCCATCGCGGCATACATGGCGCCGAGGTCACCCAACAGCGGAGTGTCGCGGGGGTGTGTCTGGCGCTGTGCCTCGGCGAGAGGTATGGCTTTGTCCCAGGCGTGCAGTTCCTGCCAGGCGAGATAATTTTCGGGATCGATTCGGGTGGCCGACTGAAAGGCTCTGGTCGCCTGGTCGCGATGCCCCAGTTCGCGCTCCACCTTGCCGAGGTTGGTGTACCGGTTATAGCCCGGCTCAAGCTGAATGGCTTTGAGTAAAGAGGTGCGGGCTTCGGGAAGATTGCCGGCGCTGATCAGGTGCACGGCCAGATTGTTGTACGCCCGGGCGTTGTCGGGTGACAGCCGCACGGCATCGCGGTCCGCCTCAATGGCTTTGTCGAGTTTCCCGATGCGGCCGAAATAGAAAGCGAGTTGCTTGGGCCAGCGCCAGTCGGCGGGGTCGAGCGCCATGGCCTTGCGGATGCCGGCTTCACAATCCTCATTGCGACCCAGCCGGTAATAGAGCTCAGCGCGGGCTGCCCAGGCTTCGGGGTCGAGGCGGTCGATCCGAAACGCCGCATCGAGTTCCTGGGTGGCAAGGTCGTTTTTGCCTGTTTCGGTATACAGCATGCCGAGGGTGACATGTGGCGCGGCAAGGCCGGGCTGCAGCGCAATCGCTTCCAGGCTGGCCTTGCGGGCGGGGTCGACGTAAGAATCCTGATGCAGTTGCCAGAACTGCAGGAAATTCGCGCGGCCCAGGCTGGCCCAGGCGGGAGCAAAGCCGGGCTGCAGCTTCGTGAGGGCTTCAAGTTCGGGGATGGCGGTCTGGAGAGCAGCCGGACGGTAATAGTGCTGAACCAGGTCAAACGCTTTGTCATAGCGACGCGTGATGGTGACCGGCGTCGAGTTGGTGAAGTGGCTGTAGGCGAAGATTCCGGTCGCGGTGGCCGCGATGGCAACGGCGGCAACGAGGAGGCTGCGACGGGGCACGCGGGTGGTGGTGAGGGGTGGGGCGGGTGGCGCGAATTCCGCAAGGGCGGAGGCCAGTTCGGCGGCGCTGGAGAAGCGCCGGGCAGGGTCGGGGTCAACCGCCTGGTGGATGGTGCGGACCAGCGCGGGCGGAAGATCGGGGCGAGCTTCGAGCAAAGTCCAGCCGGAGCCGTCGGGGTCGGGATATTTTGCCGTCAGGAGGTGGTAGAGCAGGACACCGAGGGCGTAAATATCGCTGCGGACGCTGGCAAACTGACCCTGCAACAGTTCGGGCGCCATGTAGCGCGGCGTTCCGCCCCGGAAGGTCTGGCCGTCCGCCGACTGCGTGAGCCCGAAATCCATCAGCAGGATGCGCCCACCCTCTTCGCGCATGACGTTGCCGGCCTTGATATCGCGATGCAGCAAGCCGGCGGCATGCACGGCGTTGAGCGCGCGGCAGAGGTCGGTGCCGATATGAATGGCTTCCCGGGGACCGAAGGGGCCGTTCAGTTCGATAAGGTCGGAGAGGGTTTTCCCCCGGACGAAGGCGGTCCAGAAACCGGCCCGACCGTCATGGATACCAACGCCGTAGATGGGAACAAGGTTCTCTTGGACGACGCGGGCCATGGCACGGGCTTCGCGGAGAATTGCTTCGGCCTGCTGTTCGACGCGCCCCGAATCACTGCCGGCGCTGCCGGGCAGCAGGAGTTTTACGGCGATTTCGCGCTGCAGCGCGGGGTCGAAGGCCCGGTAGACTTCACCGAAACCGCCGGCTCCGACGCGTTCATTGAGCGCAAAGGAACCCCAACTCGCGAGTGGCGAACCCGCGGCGCGGGCGCCGGCGGTGAGCGTGAGTGTGTCGTCTTCCATAGGCGGAGGCGCTTCGCAGGACTTCAGTTTAGCGGAATTTTTGGGGGCGGGGGCAGGATCCGAGCGGGCGCCTCCGGGGAAATGGAGGGCTTGTTCGGGAAGTCTCGTTTGGGATGCGATTCGTTGTCTGTGCCGGAGTCAGGCTCTGGGTATCCCGGGCTGTGATTCTTCGAGACGAAGGAAGTGCACCGTTCCGAGAGCGTCACCGGCAACGACCTCATCATCACCTGCAAACGCGAAATGAGAAGGAATGCCGTCACAGGTGAATGATGCCAACAGGGCTCCTGTCTCGAGTTCCCAAACCTCCAGCGTTTTGTTCATGAACCCGAAAACGGCCCGTTTCCCCCCCGGTGCCACGGCCACGCCACAGCCGTAGCCAGAGTGGCCTGTCACAGTGCGCAGTTCCTCGCCTGTCTCCAGGTCCCAAACCTGCATCTTTACGTCCAGCGAAGCGGAAACCGCTCTCTTCCCGTCCGGCGTCACTGCCAAGCTCCTGACCCCTGCGGAGTAATCGTATAGCGTCCACAGTTCAACACTTCTCTCGAGGTCCCAGAACTTGACCGTTTTGTCCCGAGACGCGGAAACGGCCCGCTTCCCGTCCGGCGTCACTGCCAAGCTCATGACCCCTTCGGAGTGTCCCCTCAGCGTCCCTAGTTCGACACCCCTTTCGAGGTCCCAGACTTTTAGTGTTTTGTCTGAGGACGCGGAAACCGCTCTCTTCCCGTCCACGGTTACCGCCACAGCAGTGATGCGCCCAGCGTGTCCGTTCAACGTCCCCATTTCAACACCCCTCTCGAGGTCCCAGACTTGGACAGTCTCTGCGTCTAAGGACATTGAAATTGCCCCCTCCCCGTCCGCATTTGCTGCGTACAAGGACGTGGAAACGGCTCGCTTCCCGTCTGTCGTCACTGCTACAGCACCTTCAAAGCCAAATAGCCCCTGAAGAGTACGCAGTTCATTCCCCGTCTCCGGATCCCAAACTTTCAGCCATCCCAAAGAAATGGAGACCGCCACGATGCCTTGAAGCGCAAAGGCTACGCCAATGACGGGTTCACCATGGTCTGCCAGAGTACCTAAATCATCCCCAGCCTGAAGTTCCCAGACCTTCAGCGTGTTGTCGGCGGAAGCGGAAACGGCCCGGTTCCCGTCTTCCGTCAGCGCCACAGTTGTGACCCTGTCAGAATGCCCCGTCAATGTCCGCAGTTCAACACCCCTCTCCAAGTCCCAGACCTTTAGCGTGTTGTCGTTGGAAGCGGAAACAGCCCTCTTTCCATCCGCCGTCACTGCCACACCTGTGACGTTGTGAGAGTGACCCCCGAGAGTCAGTAGTTCCTTGCCCGTATTCAGGTCCCATATCTTCACCGTGTGGTCTGATGAAGCTGAAACCGCCCGCCCACTGTCCGCCGTCACTGCCACTCCGTTGACCTTGTCGGTGTGACCCCTAAGAGTCAGTAGTTCCTTGCCCGTATCCAGGTCCCACACCTTGAGCGTGTTGTCTGACGAAGCTGAGACCGCCCGCCGTCCGTCCGACGTCACTGCGGCTCCATTGACGTCGTTGCAGTGACCTTTGAGAGTATGTAGTTCATCGCCCGTATCCAGGTTCCACACCTTTAACGTGTTGTCGGACGATGCAGAAACTGCCCGCCTGCTGTCCAGCGTTATCGCCACTCCATTTACCTCGCGATCGTGAACTTCCAATATCCGCAATTCCGCATTGGTCTCTAAGTCCCAGACTTTCAGTGTTCCGTCGGGATAAGCGGAAACCGCCCGTTTGCCGTCTGACGCGACTGCTACGCCACTTGCTCCGAAATAAGTGTGCTCAAGAGTCAATAGCTCCGCACCATTCTGAAGGTCCCAGACCTTCAGCGTTCCATCCCAGGAGGTAGAAACTGCCATCTTCCCGTCCGCCGTCAGTGCTACACCAGTGACTATGCCTGAATGGCCGTCCAGAGTGCGTACGAGCGGCCCACCCGGGGCGGTGAGACTCGGGCGCAGGGGCCTGAGCCAGGTGCGGTTCTGTGAGACCGCGTCCTTCAGGAGCCTCTCCCGCAGTGTCTCCCAGGATTCCGGGATGCGCCCCAACAACTGCCCGGCCAGTTGCGCTTTGTCCTGCGCCAGGACGTGGGCTGACAATTGCACGGCGTTCCGGAGGAGACCGAGTTCCGGGTCGTCTCCGGCGAGCCAGTCAAAATCGCCGATCAGCGCGTTGGTGTCGGTTGCGTCCAGTTTGGCCTGGAGCCATTTCAAATCGAGCAGCAGGGACTTCAGGCGAGCGGCTTCACCGGACTGCGCGCAGTGCCAGCCGAACCAGCGCCAGGCGTAGTCATGGGGCAGGCGGGTTGGTTCGCCCCAGGCTTCGATCAGTCCGCGGTGAACGGCGGCAGGCCCGCCGTCTGCCCGGTTCAGCCTCTCTTTCAGCGCGCGGTCGATCATCATGTGAACACGGATTTCACCGGCGTTTTTGTCCCAGCGCACCAGGCTGAGATTGGCAAGGGGGCGCAGGACCTCCTCTTCCAGGTCGAATTCGTCCAGAGCCCAAAGTTCCTGCAGGACCCGGAACGGGATCGGGATGTTCTCGGGAAAGATGGAGATCTCGGCGGCTTTTCCGGCCAGGCCACGATACATCTGTTCGGCCCGATCCAGACCGACATCAACGGAAAGAGCCACGGCGAGGGTCCGCTTGTCGGTATCGCGCCGGTCGAAGCCGAGAACGCCTTTCTTCTCAAAAAGTCTGGTGACATAAGCCAGAAAATCGGGCCGGTTCTTTCTTTCCTCGCGGAGCCGGGCATTCACCAGATCGAGCAGCAGTGGCCAGCCGCCGAGTTGTTCTGACAGTTGCTGATAAACCTCAGGCGTGGGGCCTTCCAGTCCCAGACCCCGAGTGAGAAAGGCCGCCGCTTCCTCCCCCGAAATTTCGCCGACCTGGACTTCCCGCCAGTCTTCCTGGCCCGCCTCCTGAAGCAGGTTCTGTTTGCGTGTCGATACCAGCACGGCCCTCGTCCCGAGTTGCAGGAAGGGTTCGAGATCCTCCGCCCTCCAGACATCGTCGAGGGTGAGGAGCCAGCTGCGCTTGTCGAGGGCCTTCGCCAAAGCCTTGACCAGTTGTGCCTGACCCGCCACTTCCGGGCGGACGCCTTGCGCGACCACATAGAGATCGGTCAGGATCTGCACCAGGTCAGGAGCGGTGCCGAGTGACGCCCAGAGCACACCGTCGGGGAACGCGGCGGTCACCTCTTCACTCTGGCAGGCAGCGATGGTGAGGGTCGTTTTGCCGAAGCCGCCGGCGCCGAGCAGTACCGTGTTTGTGCCGCCGCTCAATGCCGTTACGATATCCGCCTTCAGGCCGGGACGGTCCACGAAGCCCGGGGGCAACCGCGGAGAGTTATTGACGCGGGCCGGAGGCGGAGGCGGGGGACACGGTTCGAACAGCGGGTCGCTTTCGGAACTGAACAACACGGGCATCCAATAGTCATGAGGGCAAAGGACCGGCATATTGGCGCGGGCGACAGCGAGGGCACGGTCCACACGGCCGTGTTTGCAAAGGTCGGAAAAGAAGCCGCGCACAAAATGTCTCGCCGTGCTGATGAGAATTTTGCCCTGCATGGCGATGACGGCGCGAACGCCGGCGCGCGCCAGTTGCGGGCCCAGCGCGGCCTGACTCCAAAACGGGATTTTGCCGTTGGCTACGGCGTTGCCGGTGCCCGCGCTTTCGCAGGAGGCGAGAACCACGAGGCGGGGCGGATTGGCGAGGCCGGTGACCAGATCTTCCGGCTTACAGGGCTGGACGGGGCCACCCTTGCGCTTATTTTCGAGGTAAAGATGCGGACCCTTGCTGTCGAAGGAGCCGTGGCAGAGCAGATAGAGAAGGTCAAAGCCCTCACCCTCGGAGAGTTTCAGGCGCAGCGCTTCGAGGGTGCCGTTGCCGGGCGAACCGAGGAATTCGGTGTCGATCCGAATTCCTCCGTCTTTTTCGTTGGATTGCAGCAGCTTTTTCGCCAGTTCGCATTCCTGGTCAATCAGGATCGGCGCGAGCTTTGGGGCATCGGTGTCGGGCGGCGAATCGGAATCTTCCAGGTTTTCGATTCCCTGCGGATTGGCGATGAAGATCAGTGCCCGCAGCGCTGACCGGGACGACGATCTCTGGCCCAGGCCCTGAAGCGAAGTTGCCTGAGGCGAAGGCGAAATGTAGCGTGACAGCGCGACGCCGTCCATGAACAGTGGCGCGCCATTCAGCTGGAGGGTTTCCCAGTGCAGGGACTGAATTCTGTCGTCATCGCAGGAGATGCGCAGGCGGAGCGCCTGGGAAGCCAGCGCCTTGCGTGCGCCGAGGGCCCGCTGCATGGTGTTGTTGATTTCAACATTGCTGTCAAACACGGCCGCGCTGAGCCTTTTACCGTACTCGGCATGCGTTAAATAACACCCGCGCCGGTCCAGAAGTTCGGGCGGGACCCTGAACGGCACAGCGTTCGACGGCGCTTTGCCCGCGATTTTGCAGACAAGCTGAATGTAGTACTGGTCAGAAACATCGGTCGGGGTGATGACGAGGTCGATCTCTTCCGGATTGCGCTGGTCGCCGCTTTGAGGTCCCGAACTCATGATTGTGGGATTCTAACATGCGGGGTTTTGGCGTTAATGCGGGTTCAATTCGGGAAACCGCGGGACGTTTGAGTCCTATAAAGATGCGGTATCCGGTGATTATTGGATTCCCGCCCTTCCTGACGTTTCGGGTCCGATGCCGGAGTCTACGATTCCCGTTCGCCCTCGAAAATCGCCAGCGGAGAATGCGTGGGAATCACCCGGGTCATGCGCAGCCCCGCAGCCCGCATGAGCGCCCCGTACTCTTCCGTGGTCCTTTCGCGGCCACCGGCGAGCAGCAGCATTTCAATGTCCAGAACCTTGGCAAAGCCAGGCACATTCCGGGGCGGCATCATCAGTTCCACGATCCGCAGTTTGCTGCCGGGCCGCATGACGTTCGCGCAGTTCCGCAGGATCGTGATGGCCTGTGGATCAGACCAGTCATGAATGATGTGCTTCATCGTGTAAATCGTCGCGTCCGGACAGACGGCCTGGAAGAAGTCTCCCTCCACCATCCGGCAGCGGTCCTGAGGCACCAGTCCGGCCGTGCGGGCGTGCGCAATCGCATAGGGCAAATCGAACAGTACCGCCTGAACCCCCGGATGCGCGCGCAGCAGGCTGGAAAGGAAGCGCCCGTTGCCGCCCCCGATATCGGCCACCACATCACCGGGAGCACACTCGAATGCGGCCGCGACGGCATCGGCATCCCGCGAAGAATTGGAAGCCATGGCATCGTCGAACGATTTCGCCAGTTCCGGATTCTGCGCCATGTACTGAAACGGCGGCATGCCGTAAACGTGATCGAAGGAGGGTTTGCCGGTCTGAACGGAATACAAGGTCTCCGCATAGCACTTCCAGTGCATCTCATCGCAGAGGAATGCGGTCATCGCCCGCACGGACTGGGGATGGTCGCTGCGAAGAGTTTCGGAGAGTTCGGAATTACAGAACGTCCCGTCTTCGTTTTCGGTGAAAATAGCGGCGCATGTGAGTGCCCGAAGCGCGCGGTACAAAGCGTCGCCGCTGGCGCCGGTGGCGGCGGCCAGGTCGGCGGCGGTGCGGCTGCCGGCTGCCAGCAGATCCGCGATACACAGTCTGGCGGCAACTCCCAGGCAGGCGGAGAGCACGTACGCGGAAGCCGTCTGCAAAACCTGGACGGAAGGGGGCAACCCGGGTGAGTTCGAAGCGTTCGACATAGAATGATTCTTTGGCAGTCTCTCACAGCCCTCTTCAATAGTCCAGGATGAAAGTACCCGCGGAACAACGGAACCGGAAGCCCCTACAGGCGGTGCTGTTATTGGCTTCGTTTTTTCTTTTAGCCTGTGACTCCGGGCCGGGCCCGGCGGCGCGGAAGCAGCCCGGTCCGGACCTTGCCTATCTGGCTGACGTGGCGAAACTCCGGCAGATGGACCGGGACGCCGAAAAGCTATTCGCCCAGGGGAAAGGCGATGATGCGGCCACCCTCATTCAGGCCGGCGAGCCGGTCGCGGCCAAAGTTCTGGCCGTCCCGCATCCCACGCTCGAAGCCACCGAGGCGGCGGCCGATCTGGATGAACTCTACGGCAAAATGCTGTTCTCCAACAAGCGCTACGGCTGGGCGCGGCTGCAATTCCAGAAAAATGTTGTGCGCTGGAAGTACTGGAAGCCGCAAACTCCTGAAACCGCGCGCAGGCTCCAGGCTGCCCTGGCTCAGATTGCGGATTGTGACCGGCGAATCGTTCAGTAATGAGTGAATCCCATCAGCGCCTGGTCGCCTTTCTGGTGGCGGGTTCGTTCTTCATGGAGAACCTGGACGGCACAGTGATCGCCACCGCGCTGCCGCAGATGGCGGCCTCATTTCACGCGAGCCCCGTCGATCTGAATCTCGGGATGACGGTCTACATGCTGACACTTGCCGTCTTCATCCCGGTGAGTGGCTGGCTGGCCGACCGCTTCGGCCCCCGCACCGTCTTCTCCAGCGCGATTGGCATCTTCACGCTGGCCTCCGTGCTTTGCGGACTCACCAACAGCCTGTGGCAGTTCACGCTGGCCCGCATTCTCCAGGGGATCGGGGGCGCGATGATGGTGCCGGTCGGCCGCCTCGTGGTTCTCCGGATTACGGATAAGAAAAACCTGATGCGGTCCGTCGCTTACATCACGTGGCCCGGGCTGATGGCGCCGGTGATCGGGCCTCCGGCAGGTGGGTTTATCACCACGTATTTCTCCTGGCGGTGGATCTTCTTCCTCAACATCCCTCTGGGCGTGGTGGCATTGGCCCTGGCCTTGTTGTGGGTTGGCAATGAAAAGGAGAACGCGAACCGGCTGTTTGACTGGTGGGGCTTCGCGTTGCTCGGCACCTGCTGCGTGGCCTTTATGTACGGGCTGGAATTGCTGGGGCAGCGCAGTCCGGACTGGCTGCAGGTGGCCGGCCTGCTGCTCTACAGCGTGCTCTCCGGCTGGCTTTCCCTCCGGCACATGCTGCGCACGGAACACCCGCTGCTGGAATTCTCGGCGATGCGGTTCAAATCGTTCTCCATCTCCATTGCCGGCGGTTCGCTCTTCCGGATCGCGATCAGCGTTTCGCCCTTTCTTTTGCCGCTGATGTTTCAGGTGGCGTTCGGGCTGAGCGCCTTCGAGTCGGGTTTACTGGTGCTGTCGCTCTTCGCCGGAAACCTGAGCATGAAGACCATCACCACGCCGGTCCTGCGCCGCTTCGGTTTTCGTACGGTGCTGATTGTGAACGGCGTCCTCTCCGCGTTACTGATCTGTTCGTTCGGGCTGCTCTCTCCGCAAACGCCCCGCTACGCGATTCTTGGCGTCCTGTTCCTGCACGGTCTTTCGCGATCCATGCAGTTCACCAGCGTGAACACGCTGGCGTTTGCCGAGGTTCCGAAGGCGGCCATGAGTTCCGCCACCAGCATGCAGGCGGTGGTGCAGCAAATGTCTATGGGGATGGGCGTTGCGGTGGGCGCGGTCGCCCTGCGGGCCGCCGCCTTTCTGCGGGGATATCATGGCGCGGAGCCCTCGCTGGCGGACTTCCACGTTGCCTTCGCGCTTGTCTCCCTGCTCGCCATCATCGCCGTGGTGGATTGTTTCGGACTCGACCCTTCCGCCGGCGCCGAAGTAAGCGGCCACGCACGCCGCTGAGGCGGGAATACGTTCATACTGGTGATGACGAACATGGCGGATAAGAAACGGATCCTCATCGTTGACGACGATCCCTCTGTGCATGAGTTGCTGCGCGTGGCTCTTGAGGCCGGGGATCGCGAGATTGTGACGGCCAGTGATGGTCTGGAGGGGCTGAAGGCCGTCGAGTCGTCGCCCTGGAATCTGGTGATTACCGATGTCCTCATGCCCGGCATGGATGGTATGGCGCTGCTGGAGCGCATCCGCGTGCTGCGGCCCGAGGCCCGGGTCGTGGTGATGACGGCGGCCAGTTCCGCGGAACGGATTGTAACCGGGATCCGGGAAAAGGCCTTCGCCTGGTTCAGCAAGCCGTTCACGCTCGATTCGGTGCGCGAAATGGTGGATCGCGCTCTCGAAAGTGATGAATCGAACGACGACATTACGGTGATTTCCGCAAGCCCCACCTGGCTGGGCCTGAAACTGCGCTGCAAGATGGAAACCGCGTCCCGGATTCTGCATTTTGTTCGCGAAATGGACCGTGGTCTTCCTGCCGGCGATCAGGACGCCGTGGCCTCCGCTTTTCGCGAGATCCTCATGAACGCCATTGAGCATGGCGGCCACAATGACCCCGCCAAGAGCGTAACCATCACCTACATTCGCGCGCAGGGTGCGCTGCTCTACTACGTGGGCGATCCGGGTACCGGTTTCTCGTTTGACCGGCTGCCCCATGCGGCCGTGTCCAACCCGGCGGAGTCTCCGATTCAGCACGTGGAGCGCCGGCACGAGATGGGCCTCCGATCCGGCGGCTTTGGCATTCTGATGACGCGTTCGCTGGTGGATGAGATGATCTACAGCGAGTCCGGCAACGAAGTGCTGCTGATCAAGTACCTTCGCTGACTCTTCGGGGAAAGCATCGTTTGGGATAAAGTTTGAGGGATGCTACCCGGCTTCCTTCTACCGTTTGCCCTTCTCGCGGCTCCGTTATCCGCTCAGGTTCCGGCTCAGGATTCCCGCCTGACGAATCTTCCCCATACGGACACGCATTTCAGCATGCCCGTTTACCCGACTCGCGAAGCCTGGGAGAAACGAAAGGTCGTTCTGCGGCGGCAGGTCCTCACGGCCGCGGGGCTCGACCGCATGCCCGCCAAAAATCCTCTGCATCCCCGCATCTTCGGGCGGATTCAGACCAAAGACTGCATTATCGAGAAAGTTCTGATTGAGACCATGCCCGGTTACTTCCTCGGCGGCAATCTTTACCGGCCTCTCAACGGGGCGGGGAAGCACCCGGCGGTGCTGAATCCGCATGGCCACTGGCAGTATGGGCGGCTGGAGAATCAGCCGCTTTACTCCGGCCCGCAACTGGGATCGAACCTCGCGCGGCAGGGCTATGTGGTGTTCGCGTGGGACATGGTCGGCTATAACGACACCGTGCAGACGCCGCACTCGTTCGGAACTCCGGCGGAAGAGCTGTGGTCCTTCGGCCCGGTCGCGTTGCAGTTGTGGAATGCGATTCGCGCCGTGGATTTCATCACCTCGCTGCCGGACGTGGATGCGTCCCGCGTTGCCATGACCGGGGCCTCGGGCGGCGCCACGCAGACCTTCCTGCTGGCCGCCGTGGATGACCGCGTGAATTTCTTCGCGCCCGTCAACATGATTTCGTTCATCATGCAGGGCGGGGACGTCTGCGAGAACACGCCCGGGCTGCGCGTGGGGACCAACAACGTGGAGATCGCCGCCATGATCGCGCCAAAACCCATGATTATGGTTTCCGCCACCGGGGACTGGACGAAGAACACCGCGACGGAGGAGTTTCCCGCCATCCGGAAGATTTACGAACTCTACGGCAAGGCGGAGAACCTCGAAACCGTGATGCTGGACGCGCCGCACAACTACAACCGCGAAAACCGGGAAGCCGTTTACCGGTTCTTCGCAAAGCACGTTCTGCGTGATCCCGGCGCGGCGAAGTTCCGTGAGAAAAACGCGGAGGCGCCAAAGCTGCAGGACATGCTGGCACAGTTCGGCCAGGGCCTGCCCGCCGGCGCCCTGTCGTACGAGCAGGTTTTTGCCCAGTGGAAGAAGCGGCCTGCTGTGGCGGCGGACGGCCTGCTGCGGGTGCTCGGCGCGGAATGGCCCGCGGAGGTGGTGAGTGATGGCGCGGCGCTCAGCCGGCCCTCCGTTGGCGACCGGGTTGCCTACTCGTTTGTGGAAGGTTCGGGTGCGCCCGCGCTGGTGGTGGGGGCCTCGAAAAAGGATCTTCCGGCGGGCCGTCCCGGGCTGGTGATTGAGGTTTTCGGTACGAGGGACCACAGCGGCAAGCATTTCTCCGCCTTCAACCGGACGGATGATCAACTGCGCGTGCAGGATATTCTGACGGCGCTGGCCTGGCTGCACGCGAAGTATCCCGGCAGCAGACCGGAAGTGATCGGCGTCGGTACCGCCGCGGCCGTGTGGACGGAGTTCGCGGCAGCTGTCGCGCCGGTACCGGTGAAATGGACGGCGAACCGTTCCGCTTTCCATGGTACAGACGAAGAATTCCTGCGGTACTTCGATGTGCCAGGGATTCAACTGGCGGGTGGCCTCGCGCTGGCGGACCGACTGGTGGCGGACCGACTGGTGGCGGGGAAATGAAAAAGTCCGGGAACGGCTTGAACACCGTTCCCGGACTCAGACTACAACTTTCGAACAACTGCTCTCAAACACTAGTGCCGATGGGTTTGCAGCTGGACTAACCGCTGGTCGGGAGACCACTTTCAACTACAAACAGAACATCATCGGCCATCTCTGTAGTACTACCTATAGGAATGCTCAGTGATTACCTCCTGTGTGATGAAAGTGAGCACATGCGTCTCACGTCTGGCCCCGCAAGACAGGAGAAACTCTGTCCGTGTGCAGAATTACGGTTGACGGTGGACGAACGCCCGAGGAAGGAATAACAACAGATTGAACAAATCCTCGGCCAGCTCTTCGCCCTTACAAACGACGTGCCAACGAACGACTGCAGAAATCAGAGACCGGAATCGCGTCTCTGTATTGCTATCAACCTACTGCTGCCTTTACGTTACCGCCGTGTTACAGAAGATGCAAGGGGCATATGAAATTTATTTTGCAGGCGTGGCTTCGTGTGTCGCGAGCAACCCGGCGACCACGCCCGCCGCGAGTACCGTGCCCGTTGCAATCGCTTGATTCCAAAGCTCCTGCGGGCCTTGCGGCGCGGGGATGGAGTTCATCTCCTCCACCGTCTCCGCATGGCAACGCGCCAGTTCCAGTTCGAGACTGCGCCGACCCTGCTCCATCGCCCAGCGGTGATTGGCTTCAAAGGCGGGCCGCAAAAGCGGCGTCAGCCAACGCAGCAGGGGCTTTTCGGCGGAGAGTTTCCAGTCGAAGGTGATATCCACAAACGCGCCATCCGCCACAATCGACCAGATCCCGCGGCCTTCGAAATCGCCCGTGGCCTGAATGGCGATGCGGTTCGGACGCCGCGAGTCGAGGGTGGAAGCTTCCCAGCGCAACCGATAGGGCAGCCAGCCTTTGGTCAGCAGGCTGATACGGCGTCCGCGGCCATCCTGGTCGCCGGGCGCAAGTTCCCGAATCGTCAGGTAGACGGACGGCCACCAGCGAGGGTAATCGAGCGGCTGACTGAGGATCCCGAAGACCTCCTCCGCCGTGCCTTTCACCCGCCACCGGGTGATGAAATGATAGGGATTCGCCATTGAGGAATCTAATCTATTGATAGCGCATTGAAGACGCGTGCGATAGAGTTCTGTTCATGAGATTTTTGCGACTCAGCGCACTGGTGCTGACGGCCTCGGCCGGATTCCTTTTCGGGGCCGACGAGCCCGGGTTTCACCAGCTTTTTGACGGCAAAACGCTCCAGGGCTGGAAACTGGTGGGCGGTCATGGGCCGGGTTACGTGGTGGAAGGCGATACCATCATCTGTCCGAAGGAAGGCGGGGGGAATCTTTTCACGGAGAAGGAATACGGAAACTTCGTATTTCGTTTCGAGTTCAAGTTGACCGCCGGCGCCAACAACGGCGTGGGAATCCGCGCGCCTTACGAAGGCGACGCCGCTTACAAGGGCATGGAGATCCAGATTCTGGACGATGGCGACGCCATGTACAAAGGGCAGATCCGCCCGGAGCAGTACCACGGCTCTGTTTACGACGTGATTCCGGCGCGCACGGGTTTCCGCAAGCCGCTGGGCGAATGGAATGAGGAAGAGATCACCGCCAATGGCCGCCGCATCACCATCAAGCTGAACGGCGTGATCATTCTGGATGCGGACCTGAGCATCGTCAAAGAGCCGAAGGTTCTCGAAAAGCATCCGGGTCTGGCGCGTCCGTCCGGCCATATCGGCTTTCTGGGACACGGTTCGCATGTGGAGTTCCGGAATATCCGGGTGAAAGAGCTGTAGCCCGCTTACCGGCCGGGGCGGAACGGCGGAGCCTGCGGATGGCTCGGAGCGTCGCGGAAGGTCGGGAAAGTCTTCGAGATGTGGTCGTGCCAGGTGAGATTTTCCTCGTCCGCCACAGCCCAGACAATCCCGAGTCCGCCCGAACAGAAGCTCAGCCAGGTAGCGGCGAAACGCACGGCGCGGCTGCGGGAATCGAGCGGCACTCCGTCGAAGGTGATGAGTTTCAGATCGGAGTACTGCATGCCGAAGGTTTCGCGCGAAGCCAGTGCCCAGATCAGGCCGTAGAACAATGAAATCAGGACGAAACAACCGCCGAGCATCAGCGAGAAGAGTTTTCCGGTCCCGAATCCGGCGCCGGTCACTTCGACGATGAGGCAGAACGCCCCGAACGCCAGCAGGATCATCGACGCGTCCACCGCGGCGGCGAAGCTGCGGTGCTGGGGGGTTGCCACCGTCTGGCCGCACACAATCTGAGCGGCGACTTCGTTGCCTTTCCGCGCCGGCGCCGCCGGGAAGTCCAGTGAGCCCTGTTCCATTCCGGGACTGGCTGCCTTGCGGGCCGAGGGACGCGTCACCGTGGTACGCGGGGGAGCGGGCGGGTTCAGCGGCGAAGCACCAAACGTGGGCGGAGCCTGGACTGGTGCGCTGCGGGCCGTCACGTGGCGCTGAATCTGATCGAACGGAATCACCTTCTGGTCACTGCCGGCAAAAAGCCCGGGCTGCGTGGCGCGCTGGCGCGTGGTCTCCGGACCCTGCGCGGTTACCGGAGGGACAATATCCTGCGTCTCGTTCGCGTCAAACGCGGGCGCCACCGCGAGGGCGTTTGCTCCCGAATAGCCGGGCGGCGCGGCAATCACAATTCCGGTGAGACGCCGCCCACAGCGAAGACACCGATGGTCGTCTTCACCATTTGCGAAACCACAATGTTTGCAGTGCATCTCTTTACCTTTGTGAGTCCTTTTAACGCCTTTGGGTTGCCACGTTACTTATGCCGTGCTAGGGTTGCCAATTGAGACTGTTTTTTCGCAATCTCCCTATAACTCTGAGTAACACAAACGGCGCGCCATGTCACGGGAAAACTGCGCGGCGTATGTGCGTTTCAACCTTGATTTTATTGGCTGCGGCGCAATTTGCGTCACCCCAATTAAGCAGAACTCCCGGAGCAGCCGAAAATGTGGCTCCCGCCCTTCCTCAACCAGCCGCAAGCAACTTCGCCGTGGTGGAGCGTCCCGACTTCCGGATCCCCGTTCCCCGGCCCGATGCGCCCGCTAAAGGCGACTACATAATCAGTGCGCGCGACAAACAGGTTTCTGAAAACGGCGTGTATCACCTGGAAGGTGAGGTGGTGGTGGAACTGCACAACGCCACGTTTAAATCCGACGTTGCGGATTATGACGAGGAGACCGGCATCTTCACCGCGCACGGCCACGTCTACTACCGCAATTACGACCAGCACGAAGTGATCTACTGCGATTCGGCCGAATACAATACCGAAACGGAACGTGGCAAGTTCAGCAAGGTCCGCGGCTACACGCAGACCAAGGTGGTAGCCCGGCCCGGCGTGCTGACCACCCAGGCGCCTTTCTATTTTGAAGGGGAGTGGGCGGACAAACTGGAAGACCGCTATATTCTGCATGAAGGTTTCATCACCGACTGTGCGATGCCCAACCCCTGGTGGACCATGCACAGCGACAAGTTCGACATCGTGCCGGACGACCGCGCCATTGCGCACAAGGCCGTCTACCGACTCCGTAAAATTCCGGCCTTCTACTTCCCCTATTTCTACAAATCGCTGAAAAAAGAGCCGCGCAAGAGCGGGATTCTGACGCCGAACTTCGCCCACAGCAACCAGCGCGGCTGGATGTTTGCCACCGGCTATTACCTGGCCATCAGCCGCAGCCTGGACCTCACCTACATCTTCCAGGACTTCAGCGCGCGCGGCGTGGCGCACCACGTCGATTTCCGGGGCAAGCCCACGCAGAAGACGGATTTCAACCTGATCTTCTACGGCGTGCAGGACCGCGGCGTATTGCAGGGGAGCACGCTGATTAAAGCTCCGGGGTACAGCGTCACCGGGACCGGCAAGACGGAATTTGGCAATGGCTGGATTGCGAGAGGCAACATCAACTTCATCAGTTCCCTCGCGTTCCGGCAGCAATTCACGGAATCCTTCTCGGAAGCGATCTTCTCGGAAACGCACTCTTCGGGCTCGGTCGAAAAGAACTTCAGCTATTACAACTTCAGCGCCGCCGTCACGCGAACGGAGAACTTTGAAGATGCCACGCCCGGCAACTCGATCATCCTCCGTAAGTTTCCGGAATTCGATCTCAACAGCCGGGACCGACAGATCGTGAAGGGCGCGCTGCCTCTCTGGCTCTCCTTTGACAGCAGTTATGGCCTCAACTATCGGGCTCAGCCCCGGCCGGAGGGCACGCCTCTCAGCAACTTCTATCAGACCAGCCAGTTCAGTTCGCGCGGGGATTTTGAGCCCACTCTCACAACCGCTTTCCGTCTGAAGGGCATCAACCTTCTCCCCAGCTTCACGTTGCACGAGACGTTCTACGGCCAGAGCTTCCAGAACAATGCCGTGAGCAGCCAGAACCTCAACCGCACCGCGCCGGAGTTCAATATTCAGCTGATCCTGCCCACGGTGGAACGCATTTACAACCGCAAGACCTTTCTGGGTGACAAGCTGAAGCACACCATCGAAGTCCGGGCGAATTACAAATACGTTTCGAATGTGGTGAAGTTTGCCGATACCCTGCGTTTTGACCCGCTGGATCTGCTTTCCGATACCAACGAAGTGGAAGTGGGTCTCATCAACCGCCTGTATGCGAAAAAGGGCGATGACGTGCGCGAAATCTTCACCCTCGAACTGTTCCAGAAGCGCTATTTCGACCCGTTTTTTGGTGGCGCCGTCAACGCCGGGCAGCGCAATGTTCTGGCGACTTCCCTGGATCTCACTGGCTACAGTTTTCTGAATGGTCCGCGCGGCTATTCGCCCGTGGTGGCCGTTATGCGCAGCAATCCGAAGAACGGCATCGGCTTCATCTGGGAAACCGACTATGATCCTCTGCTGCAGCGCTTCGTCAACAGCATCCTCTCCGCTGACGTGCGCGTAAAGCGGTACTTCTTCTCGGCCGGCAGCGATCAGGTTCGTCCGGACCCGCTGGTTGCGCCGCCCGCCAACCAGTTCCGCACCACGTTTGGCTACGGCGACCCCAACCGCAAGGGCATCAACGGCGCTTTCTCCATGGTTTACGACTACCGCCTGGGGCATCTCGACTTCGGTATTGCGCAGGTGACTTACAACACGGATTGCTGCGGTCTGAGCTTCCAGCTTCGCCGGCTGAACTTCGGCACGCGAAACGAAACGGTGCCACTGGTGTCGTTCTCCATCGCCAACCTCGGCACCGTGGGAACACTCAAGAAACAGGAGCGACTTTTCTGATGCGGTTTTCCGGAATCCTTTCTCTGCTCTGCCTCACGGCTGTGACCGGGCTGGCGCAGCCTCCGGAAGAATTGGAAGCCGTCGTGAAAACCGAACTCGGCACCTTCCGCTTCGCCTTCGCGAACGACAAGGCGCCGAAGCATGTGGAACAGTTCATCCGGCGCGCCCGCGAGGGCTACTACGATGGCAGCGCGTTCTTTCGCGTCGTTGCCAACGGCATCATTCAGGGGGGCGACCCGCTGCTTAAAGATCCGAAGACTCCCAAAAACCTCTGGGGCACCGGTGGCCTGAATCTGCTGAAGGGCGAGTACAGTGACCTGAAGCATGAGCGTGGCGTGGTCTCCACCGTGCGCATCCCGGATAAGCCCGACAGCGATGGCAGCCAGTTCTTCGTCGTGGTCTATCCGCAACCGCCGCTCGATGGCAAGTTCTCCACGTTTGGCATTGTCAACGAAGGCATGGACGTGGTGGAGAAGATCTCGCAGGCGCCCGCCGGCGATAACGGATTTACCGACAAGCCAGTCAGGATTCTCAGCGTCACCATCGAAAAGAAGAAGGTGGAGCCCTGGGTTCACGCCACCCCGGACGAGATGCGGAAGACGGTCACGATGAAGACCACGCTCGGGACCATCAAAATCAAAATGGAGCCGGACTGGGCGCCGAACCACGTGCGCAACTTCCTCATGCTCGCCTCCACCGGCTGGTACAACGGCACTTCCTTTCACCGCGTGGTGCGGGGTTTTGTCGCACAGGGCGGCATGGAAGGCAGCAGGGTTGGCGCGCAGGCGCATCCCGCTGATCGCTGGGTGCATCCAATAAAAGGCGAGTTTCGGACCGACGTGAAGCACACCAAAGGCATCGTTTCGATGGCCCGCACCGATGACCCGGATTCCGCCACCACATCGTTCTTCCTGATGTTGGGAGATGCGCCGCATCTGGACGCAAAGTACTCGGCATTCGGGCGCGTGGTGGAGGGTCTGGAGGTTCTGGATGCCTTCGAGAAGGAAGAAGTGGACGGCGAAAGCCCGAAGCGGCGTCTGGAAGTTTTGGAAACAACGGTCGATCCGAACTAACCACTCATCCCTTTCTACTGGAGATCAACGTGGCGGAACTCAATTCGAAGAAAATGCGTGCGGTACAGATTGCCGCTCCTCACGGGGCGCTCAAAGTGGCGCAGGTGGATATTCCGGAACCAGCAGCGGGGCAGGTCCGGATCAAAGTACAGGCTTGCGGCGTTTGCCACAGCGACAGCCTGACGGTGGAAGGCGCCTTCCCCTGGATCACCTATCCGCGTATCCCCGGACACGAAGTGGCCGGCGTGATTGATGCGCTGGGATCGGGAGTGACCGGCTGGCAGGTGGGCGAGCGTGTCGGCGTGGGCTGGAATGGTGGCTATTGCTCGTATTGCGACGAATGCCGCAAGGGCAACTTCTTTGCGTGTGAGAACGTGCACGCCATCACCGGCGTTACCAGCGATGGCGGTTATGCCGATTACATGGTTGCATCCGCCACGGCGCTCGCGCGTCTGCCGGAAGACCTTTCCGCCGTGGAAGCGGCGCCGCTGATGTGCGCCGGCGTGACCACCTTCAACGCGCTGCGCAATTCCGGCGCGCGGCCCGGTGAACTGGTGGCCGTGCTGGGCCTGGGCGGCCTGGGCCATCTGGGCGTGCAATTTGCCGTCAAAATGGGCTTTCGAACCGTCGCCATCGCTCGCGGCGCGGACAAAGAAGCTCTGGCCCGCAAGCTGGGCGCGTGGCACTACATCGACAGTTCGGCGGGCGACCCCGCGCAGGCGCTCAAAGATCTCGGCGGCGCAAAGGTGATTCTGGCGACCGTGACCAGCGGCGAGGCCATGGCCGCGGTCATCGGCGGACTGGGCACCGGCGGTACCCTGTTGACGCTCGGCGCGGCGGAGCCATTCACCGTCCCTCCCATCTTCCTGCTCACCGCGAACCGCTCCGTGAAGGGCTGGTATTCCGGTACTTCCATGGACTCCCAGGATACGCTGGCCTTCAGTTCACTCACCGGAGTGCGCAGCATGAATGAAGCGTTTCCGCTCGAAAACGTGGCCGAAGCCTACGCCCATATGATGAGCGGCAAGGTCCGTTTCCGCGCCGTTCTCACTATGGAGTAATCAGCGCCGTCCGGGCCATGCGCAGCGCGACCCCAAAGGCCGCCTGCGTTGGCCCCACGTTCGCAATTCCTTTTCCCGCAATGTCGAATGCGGTGCCATGCGCGGGCGTCGCGATGGGCAGAGGCAAGCCGCCCTGCAACGTGACGCCCCGCTCGAACCCCAGCAGCTTCGTCGCGATCTGCCCCTGATCGTGGTACATGGTCACCACGGCATCGAAATCCCCACGGCGGGCCGCGATGAACAGCGTGTCGGCGGGATACGGGCCGGAAACGCTGATGCCCAGCGCCTCGGCCTTCCGCACGGCCGGTCCAATGATTTCCAACTCCTCCGTCCCCATCAGCCCGCCTTCGCCCGCATGCGGGTTCAGCCCGGCCACCGCCAGTTTCGGCGCTCGCCCCAGAGCCGCTTTCATCACCGCGTCCAGCAGCGTAATCGCGTCGATCACGGCCTTTTCCGTAATCAGATCCGCCACCGCGCGCAGCGGAACGTGCGAGGTCACGCGCGTGGTCCAGAGCCTGTCCGCGATATTGATTTCCGAACAGACGCCCCGGAAGTTCAGCAGATGCGCGAAGTAGTGCATTTCGTCCTCGTGCTCCAGGCCGCCCCGCTTCATGGCCTGTTTGTTCAGGGGAGCGAAGACCAGCGCGTCGATGTCAGCCCTCCGTTCCATCGCGAGGCGCAGGGTGCTGAGCGTGTAAGCGCCCGCCTCCGGACTCACCTGCGCCATCGGCAGCGTTTTTTCGAGGTTCCGCTCGATCAGCGGCAGCGCGTGGATCACCTCAGCAGGCACTCCCGCGATCGCCGCTCCCGCCAGAAACACGTCGCGGTCCCCAATGAGCGTGATGTCCGCGCTCTCCCGGACCTCCGGCAGCGCCAGCAGCTTCGCCGCCACCTCCGGACCAATGCCCGTGGGGTCGCCCGCCAGTAATCCAATCCGTGGTTTTACAACGCCTGGTTTTAGAGACATGGCATTCCCTCCAGATTGCCGTTTTCGTCGAATTCCATTTCAAATGCGGGCCCCAGGATTTCGAGTTCCGGGTTCTTCCCGATCTCCCCGCGCAGATTCTCACTCAGCGCCAGTCTGCCGAGTTCGAGCGTATTGCGAATCCACGCCACCGTCACCTCGGCGGGATCGAACTTCCCCACCGTCGCCGCCGCCAGTTCCAGGCACTCGCGGTCGCTCGGGAAATGCAGCGGCGTCCGCACCAGTGCGAGCGAACCGGACGTTACGGCATTCACGCGCCCCGCATTCACGTCCACCTTCGGCAACAGCCGGTCGTGGATCACGTCCGCCGCGCCGATTCCCACCGCATTGCCATAACTCAGCGGCGAAAGATCCCGCACGAAGATCCGCTCGATCTTCGGCTCCTCCGGCCACGGATTGTACTGGCCCGTCGTGGCGCGGTTCACAATCTTCAGGTCCATGCCGGTGCCGCTGATATTCTTGCCGATCTCATCGATAATCAGCACATCCACACGCGGCGCCGGGATGCGCACCATCCAGGATTTGGTAGTCCGCAGCAGCTCTTCTTCGCGCTCCAGCAGACCTGCCGCGCGAAGCACACTCACCTGCGCCGTCGCATGGTAAGCGTCTTCCAGAATCCCCAGACCACCCAGGATTTTGCCGGTGCCGATCAGCAGCTTCGCCACCGACCGAATCGCGGCTTCCATGCCGTGCGTTCGCGCATGCGCGTGCACGGATTTCGCGCCGGCCAGCTTGCCCAGCCCGATCGCCAGCATCTTCGCCACGCCGCTTTCAATGTTGCCCGCGAAGCTGGTATGCCACTTCACGCGGCTCACCAGAAAGATGCCGTCGCTCGCCCAGGCATCCTTGCCCGCATAGGCCTCAATGCCCAGTTCCGTTCGTCCCACCGTGACCACGTCAAACGTGGTCGCGACCGGGCAGCCCATGTTCGCTTCGTCGATGCCGTAATGCGCCAGCACGCTGGCCTGTCCTTCCGGCGTGCCCGCGCCATGGCTGCCCATCGCGGGGAACAAAAAGGGCTTCATGCCATGGGCCGTAAAGTAATCCACCACGGCGCGCACGATTTCCGCGATATTCGAAATCCCCCGGCTCCCCGCGCCAATCGCAACGCGCGCGCCGGGCCGCAGCGTTTGGGCAAGGCCGCTCGCTTCCAGTTCCGCGCGCACCGCGCCGGAAACATCGGGAAGGGTTCTGTGAGGGAAGTGCTGCCGGACGGGTAGTAACACGGTGATTTCATCATAAACACCGCATCGACAACCTCGTGCGACAATTCTCTAACCCGTGAAATACCAGCACCGCGTTCTCGCCCTGCTATCGGCACTGTCCGTAATCACGTATCTCGACCGCGTCTGCATCGGCGTGGCCGGCCCGCGCATGCAGGACGCGTTGCATATCAGCCCGGAAGCCTGGGGCTGGGTGACCAGCGTCTTCTTCATCTCCTACAGCGCTTTTGAGATTCCCACGGGCGCATTGGGTGACCGCATCGGTCCCCGCAAAGTGCTCACTCGCGTGGTGCTGTGGTGGTCCGCTTTTACCTCCCTCACGGGTATGGTGACCAGCTATCCACTGCTGCTCCTTGCGCGCTTCTGCTTCGGGATGGGCGAAGCGGGCGCGTATCCCAATGTTGCGGTTGTGATCGGCCGCTGGATGCCCCGAAAGCGCCGTGCGCGTGCCTGGGGCACGATCTGGATGACCAGCCAGATTGGCGCCGCGCTCTCCCCCTTGCTGGTGGTGCCGCTGCAGTCGCATTACGGCTGGCGCGCGTCGTTCTTTATATTTGGCTTGCTCGGTATCCTCTGGGCCGTAGTCTGGTTCGGCTGGTTCCGCGACCATCCGGCGCAGATGCCCGGCGTCGGCGAAGCGGAGCGGCTCGAGATCAGCGAGGGCGAACCGCCGCAGCCACACGCGGGAACCCCCTGGCCCCTGCTGCTGAGGAGTCGTGGAATGTGGCAGATCACCGCCATCATGTGCTGCTATGTCTACTCGCTGTCGTTCTTTCAGTCCTGGCTGCAGACCTATCTCGTCAGGGGCCGCGGCTTCAGTGAACACGCGCTGGTCTGGTCGTCGCTCACCTACGTGGTGGGCGCAATCGCGAACATTCTCGGCGGCTTCACCAGTGATCTGATGGTGCACCGGTTCGGGCTGCGCAATGGACGGCGCATGGTGGGCATCGCCGGCCTCACGTTCTCCGCCACCTTCTTTGCCGCAACCGTGCTGACGAAGGACACCACACTCTCCCTGGTCTTCCTCTCGCTCGCCTACGGCGGCATGTTATTCCAGCAGCCGGGCGCCTGCGTGGCTTGTCTCGATATTGGCCGCAAATACGCAGGCGCGGTCTTCGGCTTTGCCAACATGATGGGCAATGGCGCGGCGGCGCTCTCGTCGGTGATCTTCGGCTACCTGGTCACGCGGTACGGCAGCTATGATGTTCCGCTCATTCCCATGACCGCGATGCTGGCCCTGGGAGCCGTGCTTTGGCTCGGGATGGATGCGAGCAAAGTGATAGACTCAGGCGCGTGACCCGAACTCCCCTCCTGCTGGCGATCTTCGCCGCGACCCTTGCCGCACAGAGCAAGCCTGTCTTCACCGAAAACTTTGAATCCGGCAAAATCGATCCCGCGGTCTGGGATACCCGCACCGCCGGAACCGCCACCATTGCCGTGGAGCCCGTGGAAGGCGCGCACGGCAAGTACGCTCTGCATGTTCACTACCCGGATATGGCTGCCGCCAGTTACGCGTTCGTGGTGGCTACGCACCTGCCGGATTCGGTCCGCACCCACTTCTTCGGGCGGGCCTACATGAAGATCTCACCGGGCGTGGGCATCACGCATAATCCGCTGATTTTTGCCGGTGAGCCGGGCTGGCAGCTTTCGAAATTCCATGAGATTGGAACCCACCGCGGCTTGTGGATGCCGTCCTACCAGGAAAACAAGTCGGAGCGCGGCAAGGGCAGGGGAGAGATCGTCTACCACATGGAGGTTGGTCCGCAGACCGATAAGTGGTTCCTCGTCGAGTGGGAGTTTAATGACGATCCTTCGCAGATCACCCTCTGGGTGGATGGTGAAAAGCTCTCTACCACCGTGGCAGGTGAGAAGGTGGACACCGTGAAGTTCGACTGGCCCAAAGGCAGCGGCGTCGTGAAAAACCTGGTGGGCGGCTATCAGGAGTTCGGTTTCGGCGCGCGCGTCTGGGGCGCGCCGCCCGCGGGCTTCGATGTCTGGTATGACGACATCGCCATCGGCACTTCCCGGCTGGGCCCCGTGCGGTAACGGCTCTCCGGCAACCTGTTGATAAAGTAGCTTCTTGAGCCACTCTCACCAGAAAGCACCTCAAGTGACCGGAATGCAGGTGATTCCGGTCGCGGGCCATGACAGCATGCTGCTCAATCTGAGCGGCGCGCACGGACCTTACTTCACCCGGAACATCGTCATCCTGCGCGACAACTCCGGCAACACCGGCGTCGGCGAAGTGCCGGGCGGCGAACGGATCCGGCAGACTCTGGAAGACGCCCGGGAACTGGTGGTGGGCCAGCCCATCGGGGCCTTTAACAACATCCTGAACACGGTCCGCAACCAGTTTGCGGACCGCGACGCGGGTGGGCGCGGCAACCAGACCTTCGACCTTCGCACCACCATTCACGCGGTGACGGCGCTCGAAGCCGCGCTGCTGGATCTGTTGGGCCAGTTTCTCGGCGTGCCGGTCGCGGCGCTGCTCGGCCAGGGCCAGCAGCGTCAACAGGTGGAAGCGCTGGGCTACCTGTTCTATGTGGGCGACAGGCTGAAGACAGACCTGCCCTACCGCAGCGGCGCGGGTGAAGAGAATGACTGGTTCCGCCTGCGCCACGAAGAGGCCCTCACACCCGAAGCCGTGGTTCGCCTGGCGGAAGCCACGCATGCGCTCTATGGCTTTAACGATTTCAAACTAAAGGGTGGCGTGCTGGCCGGCGAGGCCGAAATTGAAGCCGTCACCGCTCTGGCGGAGCGCTTCCCCGGGGCCCGCATTACGCTCGATCCCAACGGCGCCTGGTCGCTCCGGGAAGCCATCTCCCTCTGCCGCGATCAGCATCACGTCCTCGCCTATGCCGAAGATCCCTGCGGCGCGGAAAATGGGTATTCCGGGCGTGAAGTGATGGCCGAATTCCGGCGCGCCACCGGCCTGCCCACCGCCACCAACATGATCGCCACGGATTGGCGTGAGATGGGCCATGCCATTCAGTTGCACTCCGTCGACATCCCCCTGGCCGACCCGCATTTCTGGACCATGCAGGGCTCCGTGCGCGTCGCGCAGATGTGCCACGAGTGGTGTCTCACCTGGGGCTCGCATTCGAATAATCACTTCGATATCTCGCTCGCCATGTTCACCCATGTGGCCGCCGCCGCGCCCGGGAAAATCACGGCTATCGACACCCACTGGATCTGGCAGGACGGGCAGCGCATCACGCGCGAGCCCTTCCGCATTGAAGGCGGTCTGCTGACTGTTCCTGACAAGCCCGGTCTTGGCGTTGAGCCAGACATGGAACAGATCGAAAAAGCTCATCAGTTGTATCTCGGCATGGGGTTGGGCGCGCGCAATGACGCGGTTGCCATGCAGTACCTGATCCCAAGCTGGAAGTTCGACAATAAGAAGCCCTGTCTGGTTCGCTGAACCAGGCAGAGTATGAAGGGAAGCAAATGAACAGAAGACACTTCATCATGAACTCGGCGGCGGCCCTGGGCACAACGGCCCTCAGCGCCTCCGCCGCCGCGAGTGACACCATTCGCATTGCAGTGGTCGGCATGAACGGACGGGGCAAGAGCCACCTGCAGGCCTACACTTCGCTCAAGGGCGTCGACCTGGTAGCCGTCTGCGACATTGACGACGCGGTTCTGGCCAAAGGCAGCAAGTTCGTGGAAGGCAAGCGCGGCAAGGCGCCCACGGCCTACAAAGACCTGCGGAAACTGCTCGAAGACAAGTCGATCGACGCCATCAGCATCGCCACGCCGAACCACCAGCACACCCTGCAGACCGTGTGGGCCTGCCAGGCGGGCAAAGACGTTTACGTGGAAAAGCCCTGCTCTCATGACATGTGGGAAGCCAGGCAGATCGTGGGCGCGGCGCGCAAATATGACCGCATTGTGCAGCAGGGCAGCCAGAGCCGTTCCAATGTGGCGCTCCAGGAAGCCGTGCAGAAGATGCGCGAAGGCGTGATTGGCGACGTGTATCACGCGCGAGGCCTTTGCTACAAGTGGCGCAACACCATCGGGAAGGAAGCGCCTGCCCCTGTGCCCGCCGGCGTCGATTATGATCTCTGGCTGGGCCCCGCGCCGCAGCGGCAGTTCACGCAGAACCGCTTCCATTACAAGTGGCACTGGCACTGGGACTATGGCAACGGTGACCTCGGCAACCAGGGTATCCACGAAGTCGATATCGCCCGCTGGGGCCTTGGCGTGAAGTATCCCACCAAAGTCTCGGCTATTGGCGGCAAGTACATGTTCGATGACGATCAGGAAACGCCCAACACCCTGGCCGTCGCCTACGAATTCAATGAAGGCGGCAAGAAGAAGCTGATGACCTTCGAAGTCCGCCACTGGATGACGAATCACGAAGCCGACCTCCACGAGTTCGACCCCAGCACCAAGAGCAATACGGTGGGCAATATCTTCTACGGCTCCAACGGTTATCTCGCAATTGACGGGTATACGAAGTATTATTCTTTCCTCGGCAAGGAAGCCGAACCCGGGCCCTCGCGCAAGGATGGCGGCGACCACTTTGCCAACTTCCTCAACGCCGTTCGCAGCCACAGTCGCGGCGAACTGACGGCGGAAATCGAGGAAGGCGCAATCTCCACCACCCTCGTGCACCTCGCGAATATCTCCTACAGGCTGGGACGCTCGGTGAATTTCGACGCCGCCACCTATTCCTGCCCCGGTGACCACGAAGCGACCGCGATGTTCAGGCGGGAGTACCGCAAGCCGTTCGTCGTGCCGCAGTTCGTGTAACTTAAACTGAACGCCGCCGTGACCGGATTAGTATCCCGGTCGCGGCGGCGATCCACAAAGCCCCAAATAAGTTCCCGAAACGCGTGAACAGCGTGGGCGGCGCGACGCTGAGCGGCACGTCGGAGATCAGGCTTGCTCCAGGCAGAAAATCACTCCGTTTCCTGGCAATGATTCGTCCAAACCGGTCGGTCACGTTCAGATAGCTTTCGCGCCCCGCCCGAATCACCGCATAACCGTTCTCCACGCCCCGCATCGCCGCAATTCCCGAAGCCATCCACGCGTCCGAGTAGAAGTCCCAGCCGGGAACCAGAACCGCCGCAACCGGCGGATCGCCATACCGGTCGCCGAAACCCGTGAAGATCATGTCCCGGCAGATGGCGAGGCCGAAGGTCTGCTCGCCGATCTTCTGCGTCATGAATGCCGTGCCCGGTGTGAGATCGCCTTCCAGATAAGGCACCATGTGCTGCTTCCGGTAGACCCTCTTGAGGTTGCCGTCCGGACTAATCACCCAGGACACATTCTCTTTCCGGTCCGGCTCGTTCACCTGCATGCCTGCCACAATCCACACGCCGGACTGCTTCGCCAGTGCCTCGAACTCCTCGGTGCGCCGCTTCGCCTCTGTGGTTTCCAGCGCGTCAATCTTCTCCGGCAGCACCACAATCCGCGCACCCTTCCCGGCCAGCTCCTTCACCAGTTCGGGATACCGCCGCCACACGGCGTCCCGGTCCCGTCCCCGCGCGATGAAGTTATCCACCGATGCCAGTCCCACACGGACAACCGGCGTCGTCGGGGCCACCCGCAGCCGGATGTCGCCGCAGAATACGATCAGCGCCACCAGAATCAGGGGCAGCGCATGAGCGGGCCGCGGGCCGCGATAGAGAGCCACCGCAACCGTGGAAGCGAAGAGTCCCACCACGAAGATCACCCCAGCCTCGCCGAAACCGGACGCAATCTGAATTACGGGCAGCGCATCCATCTGGCTGTACGCGTAGCTGCCCCAGGTCCCATGCGGCGAAAGCCAGGCGACCAGGGTATCCATCGCCGCCATCAGCGTCGGCAGCACGAAGACCGCCGGCATTCCCGACCCGAGCAGTACCGCGGCGCGCGCACGGCTCACGAAGAAGCCCCACGCGAGCATCTGCAGCACCGTGATGATCACCGCTACCACCGGCCCTGTCGTGGTCACGTAGTACGGCAAATTCGAACTGAGTCCGATTCCCGCCGCCAGCCAGGCCAGCACACTGGCTTCGCGGCCTGAACTGTGAAAGGCCGCCGGCAGCAGCGGAATCGGCGCCAGCCATGCCGCCGGCCACCACGGAGTCAGCCGGAACGCAAACCAGAACAGCACACCCGACAGCACTGCCAGCGCAACGCGAATACGACGATCAGCCATAGCCCGAATCTCATTGTAAAGACCTGTCAACTTGCACCCCTCTTTTCCCGTGCCTGTATACAATTGGGGAATGTCGAAAGCCGGGTCCGGCGGCCACCCAAAGGCGAAGGCAAAGTTTCCCAACAGTCTGGTCGCCCTGAGTTCCGCCGCGGTGATGGCGGTCTACTCGGCGGGCTACGTGAAGACGCGCGCCGCCGCTGATCGGTTTGCCGCGCAGTCGTTTGAACGCCGTCCGGCGCGACCCGCCCCGACCGAACCGCTGCTCACAGCGGCAGTCACCCCGGTTCGCGTGGAATCGCCGGCCACACTCACACCCGCCCCCACCCCCACCCCGAATCCAACCGCGGTCAAAGCCCCCGAAACAAAAACACCCGAAGCCAGGGTGGCCGAAACCAAAACTCCGGAAACCAAAGCTCCGGTAGGCAAAGCCCCGGAACCGGTCGCCACCGCGCAGCCGGAGTCGCCCGCTCCAGTCGCAACACCCGCTCCCCCACCCGCGCCGGTCGCCCCTGCGCCACCGCCCCCTCCCGTGTGGAAAGACGGCACTTACTTTGGCTGGGGTAGTTCGCGGCATGGCGATATTCAGGCGCAGGTGGTGGTGGAGGGCGGTAAGATTGCCGCCGCCACCATCGCGCAGTGCCTCACCCGCTATTCCTGCTCGGTGATCGATAAACTTCCCCCGCAGGTGGCCCAGCGCCAAAGCCCCGAAGTCGACTACGTCTCCGGCGCAACTCAGAGCACAAACGCCTTCTACTATGCGGTTGTGGAAGCCCTCGCCAAGGCCAAATAATGCCGGTCCGGACCGAGGTGGCCATGGGGACACTGGTCACGATTCACATCGTCCCCGCCGGCGCCGAACCGGCCCTCGATGCCGCTTTCGCCTGGTTTCACTCCATCGAAGCCATTTGTTCGCGCTTTAACGAACAAAGCGAACTGCGCCTTCTCCAGGCGCAGGTCGGTATCCCGGTTCCCGTCAGCCCCACTCTTTTTGAGGCCATCCGTTTCGCCGTCCTGGTGGCGGCTGAAACCGGCGGCGCATTCGACCCCGTCATCCCGGGCCAGGGCGTCAGCTACCGCGACCTCGAACTCGACCCCGCCACGCAGTCCATCACGGTTCATCGCCCTCTCCAACTCGACCTGGGCGCAGTCGCCAAGGGTCTCGCCGTCGATACCGCCGCTCATGAACTTGCCGCCTGCCGCGATTTCGCCATCGATGCCGGTGGTGACCTTTACATGGGCGGGCAGAATCCGGAAGGGCAGCCATGGGAGGTCGGCATCCGGCACCCCCGCGCCGAGGATGGTCTCCTCGCCACCCGCCGCCTCTCGAACCACGCCATCTGCACCTCCGGCGATTACGAACGTGGACGCCACATTCTCGATCCCCGCACCGGCCTCGCCGCCGAAGGCGTGGCCAGTTCCACGGTCATCGCTCCCTCCGCCATGCTGTCAGATGCCCTCGCCACCGCCGCGTTTGTTCTCGGCTCCCGCGACGGAATCCAACTCCTCGAACGCCTCGGCGTGGCCGGACTGATCGTGACTCCCGCGCTCGAACAATTCCAATCTCCCGGCTGGGCCCTGCATGAATAAAGTCTTCAAATTCTTCCGCACGCCCAAGGGCCTGCTGACCCTGATTCTGCTGGTGCTCATCGCCATCGCCGCGCCCCACGAAGGGCTTCGTCTCGTTGCGCCAGGCATGCTGGCAGCCGTTGCCGCGGCCGGTGTTCTCGACGCCTTCATCCTCCGCGTCCGCAATGATCGCGCCGAATTCCCGAGCGGCGCCATCCTCACCGCCATGATTGTGGCGATGGTCCTGCGCGCGCAGGAACCCTGGCATGTGGTCATGATCACCGCCGTGATCGGCGTGCTGAGCAAATACTTCCTGCGCTCAAAATCGGCGAACGTCTTCAATCCCGCCGCGCTCGCCATCGTGGTTACTTTCTACGTTTTTCACACAGGGCAAAGCTGGTGGGGCGCTCTGCCGGAAGTCACCCCTCCAGCCCTGGTGCTGGTGCTTCTGGCAATGGGTCTGTTCATCACGGACCGCGTGAACAAAATGCCGCTCGTGCTGGTCTTCCTCGGTACTTACTTCCTGCTCTTCACCCTCACCGCCTTCGTGACCGACCCAGGGCGCGTGGCCGAGATCTTCCGCGCGCCGGATGCCCACGCGGTGCTGTTCTTCGCCTTCATCATCCTTACCGATCCGCCCACTTCGCCCGCCAAATATCCTGATCAGATTCGCTACGCCCTCATCGTGGCGGTGGTCAGTTTCGCCTTCTTTGAATGGGTGGGCTCCGTCTATTACCTTCTCGCCGGACTGCTGACGGCCAACGTCTGGGAAGCCTGGCGACGCGTGAATCGCCGCGCCACCGGTTCTCTTCCTCGTCAGGCCGCGAATTTTGTCCGGGAGATTACCGGTCTGCGCCTCGCTTCCCGAAACTCCGCCCCCGGCGCTGCCTGAGCCGAATGCTCCGGCCCTTTCATTTCACTCATAACCAAAGTGAGTAGCGCCTGGGTCATACCGCGCAGTCTGCGCGGTTTAACGACAACGAGTGCGCACGAAACCAACATCCGTTCCTCGTGAGGCTTTCCGTGCATGCCAGCCACCATTTCTGAGAAGGAAAACTACGGATAACTTTTCCGCCGTCGCTGGTCTGTCCGCGCATTGATCTCCTTCGCGCCAACTAACTGTGCAGGAGAGACTTACACTTCCCGAGAGGGGTCCGGTTCAGCCCTCCCGCGACAGGCTTGAAAAAAAATGAAGATTTTTTGATCAGTTCCATCGGCGGATTCCGTTCTTCTTCTTTACTACCTCTACGGTTGTCGTCCTCTTTCCGAAAGCGACGCACAACGGCTACCGTTTTGCTAGACCACTGCAAAGCCTGACAAAAGGCGTACTACCATTCGGAGGAATGAAATTGAAGAAGTTTTTAGTTCTGGCGGTGGGAGCTTTGCTGCTTTCCACCGGCATCGCGTCCGCAACCATGTTGTCCCTGGGCACCATCGGAGTCGCAACAGGACTGGGCAGCGCCGGCGATAACAACCTGATCTACGTTTCCAACACAACCGACTCGGATTGCACGCTCACCCAGACATACGCGGCCGTCTGCAATGGCGGTATCAAAATTTCCAGCTGGTCGATCACTTTCGACTACACCAGTCTTGTCGGTCAGGCGCAGGTGGCCCAGTCCCCCGTGACTTTCTCCGGCGGACCGGACATCAACCCCAGTAATGACTGGATCGACAATCCGCTCTACGCGGCGCTGCCCTATTCCGATTCCGCCAACGGTGTCGACTGCTGTCTGAACATCATTACGAAGGTTGTTTTCAGCGCGACCCTGCCGACATCGTTCACCATCTACGATCCGTCGAGCCAAACCGAGTCGCTCTTCGTACCAGAATCGCCATTTACCTTCACTTATACGCCATCCGATGCGTATCTGAACGCCCTGGGCAGCCCGAATCTGGATGGCGTCGATCTTCTCGTTTCCAACGCGGTGGCGACAGCCCCGTTGGCCCCCGAACCGGGAACCTTGCTGCTGTTCTCCGGTTGTCTGGCTGCTCTGGTATTGCGTCGTCGCTCTGTCCGCGTGTAACCCGGCTCTAAATCAACAAAAGCTCTTTGCCCTGTCCATCCGGCTGTCTCTCTTATTCCGCGGAGGTGTAGTGTGTCTTGTCATAACCGTTCAACGCTCAGGAACATTTTTCAGGCTTCGGTTCTTACCGCGGCGCTGCTCACGGGCGCCATCCAGGCAAGGGCAGCCATCGCGCTGAACGCCTCTACATCTCCTTCGAACGCGACGGTGGGGAACTCGGTGACGGTGACGGGTACGGGTTTCCCGGCCGGGACCATACCGAACACCAGCGTCAGCGTCACCATCACCTGCCCCCCGGGCAACGGTGGTGCGATCACGGTGAACAGCACGTCCGTTCTCACCCTCGCCACGCAGCGGATCATCAGCTTCCAGATTCCCTCAGCGCTTACCGTCAACCAGGCGGTTACCTGCCAGGTGACGGTGTCCGGCTCACTTCCCTCCGCATACAGCAGTGGTGCTGTTTCATCCACTATCGTGCTGAATCCCCCGCCCATCGTCAGTTCGGTGTCACCGGGCGCGGGTACACAGGGCACAGTCGTCAACGTTCAGATCGTCGGTAAAGCCACCCATTTCCGGGCGATTCAGCCTGCCCAGCCCACCGTTACGGTCAGCGGTACCGGTGTTGCAGTCTCCGCCGTTAACGCCACCGATGACACCCATCTCACCGCGACCTTCACGCTCGATCCGGCCGCCGTGCCGGGCAGTCGCAACGTCACCGTGAAGACCAGTTCGGAAAACGCTACCACCGCCAGCATCTTTCTGGTTGCCGTCAATCCGGCCGTCAGTGTTCAGCTGACGCCGCAGTCCGGCGCACAGGGTTCCACCATGGACCTGAATGTCACGGGCGTCAACACCACCTTCACCCAGGGCGTCACGCTGGCCAGCCTGGGCGATGGCGTCAAAGTGAATTCGGTCACCGTTCTCTTGCTCACCACCGCCACCGTCAACGTCACCATCGACCCGATTGCCCCGGTGGGGGGGCGCAACTTTACCATCACGACCGGAGGCGAATACGGCGTGATCATGGGCGCGTTCAATGTCACGCCTGGCCTTGCTTCGCTCACCTCCATCCTTCCCGTCGGTGCCGCACAGGGAAGCAGTGCGACCGTCGCATTTACCGGCAATCTCACGCACTGGGTTCCGTCTGGCAGCCTGGTCAGTTTCGGCGGCGGCATTGTCGTCGGCGCGGTCAGCGTCACCAGCAACACAACCCTCACCGCCAACGTCACGGTTCCTCCGCTCACTCCCCCGGGAAGTTATTCGGTTACGGTAAACACCAACGGCGAAATCGTGACTCTTCCCGGCGCTTTCACAGTCACCCTTGCCACGCCTTTCCTTTCGGGCGTCAGTCCCACCTCCGGCAACCAGGGGCAGACGCTGGATGTGAACCTGGTCGGTACCCTTACCAGTTTCACGGTCGGCACTCCCTCCTTTAATTTCGGGCCGAACATCGCCGTCAACAGCGTCCTCGTGACGGACAATACCCACGTCAAGGCCAACATCACCATCGCGAATACCGCGTTCGCCGGCGGCCGGACCGCCAGCATCACCACCAACGGCAGCATCTTCAATTTCAATTTCACGGTGAACTCTTCCGCCGCCGCCATCACCGGCATGACTCCAGCCTCCGGACTGCAGGGCGCCAGTGTGGCCATCCAGGTGACCGGCATCAATACTCACTGGGTGGACGGTCTCACCGCCGCTTCGCTCGACCAGCAGTGGATTACGGTCAATCGCGTGAAAGTGAACTCCCCCACCAGCGCGGAAGTTGACATCACCATTGCCACGAACGCGCCCATCGGCACACGAACTCTCACCCTGAGCACCGGCGGCGAGGTCGTCACCTTCAGTCCGTTCACCGTCCTGCCCTTTACGCCGACCATGACAATCATGCCGTCTTCCGGCATGATCGGCACCAGCGTTCCCGTTGTGTTCAGCGGCAGTTTCACCCACTGGATCGCCGGCACCACTGTGGCGAATATCTCCGGCCAGGGTGTCTCCATCCAGAACTTCACGGTGGATACTCCCGCCAGCGCGCACGCCACTCTGGTCATCGACGTGACCGCGCCCAGCGCTCCCGCCAACGCCTGTGCTCCCGGCAACCGCACGCTCACACTGACCACAGTGTTCGGCAGCATTGATGAGATCGATACCGCGCCCTTCTGCGTCACCAGTACGCCCGCGTATCTCACGTCCATTACGCCGGGCCACTCAGTGGTTCCCGCCGCCGGTCTCGTGGTGGATATCTTCGGCGCGAATACGCACTTCGACGGCACCACTCAGGTTGGCTTCGGTCCCAACATCACGGTCAGCGCTCCCACCATCCTGACCGCCACCCACCTGCGCGTGACCCTGAATATCGCGGCCGGCGCGGCGCTGGGCTATCGTCAGGCTTATGTGAATTCCGCCTGTGGTGGCTGTGTGCCGTCCAACCCGGAGCAACTTTCCATCGGCTTCCATCTCGATTACCCGGCCACTTCCACCCTGACCAGCATCTTCCCCAATAGCGGCGCGCAGGGCCAGGCACTCACCGGCGTCACCATCACCGGCAATCTCACCAACTGGAACTCTTCCACTCTGGCGATTCTGGGTGCGGGCGTCACGGTCAGCAATCTCAACATCCTGACCCCGAACACTGCGACAGCCGACATTTCCATCTCCCCGACTACGCCCGTGGGCGGCCGCTCCGTGGTAATGATCACTAACAACGGCGGCGAGGTGGAGTCCGGTCTGGGTTTCAGTGTCACGCCGAGTATCGCCTCCGTCAGCGCGCTGGGCATCAGCATCGATTGCCAGCATGAGTCCGCCTGTCCCGCCAGTGGCTCCGTTTCTGACATCAATCAGGGCGATACCCGGTCCTTCCGCGTGATTGGCGTGGCCACCCACTTCCTCCAGGGCGCCACAACGTTGAACTTCGGCGCGGGCATCTCCATCACGCAGGTGCAGGTGGTGGATGCCACTCACCTCTATGGCCAAATCACGGTGAGTTTTGCGGCCGCCACCGGCTTCCGCAACTTCTCCGCCATTACCGATGGCGAAGTTGCCCCGTCATTCTCCAATGCCGTCGACGTCCACCCGGTCACCGGCACGGTTAGCATCACCCCCACCACCGCGGCGCAGGGCACCACCCTGGACATTACGGTGAACGGCGTCGGCGTGACGCACTTCCATACAGGCGACACCAGCGCCACGTTCGGCAACAACGCCGGCATCATCGGAGCTTTCGGCGGAACCTCCACGCTGAGCGGTTCCGACATTACCGTGCTCAGCACCACCCAGGCCATCCTGCATGTGCGCGTGCAGGGTACGGCTTATTGCTGCGCCGGCGGCTTGCGCGATTTCACGATCACCACGCTCAACGTTCCCTCCGCCCCCGCCAACGTGGAGCAGATCACTCTGCCGCTGGCGTTCTCCGTCTCACAGGGCGCGGCCATCATCACCAACGTCACCCCCACGTCCGATACCCAGGGCCACAGCGTCAACATCCATGTGACCGGTCAGAACACGAACTTCACCACCGGTGTCAGCACCGCGTACCTGACAACCGGCGGCTGCACCCCGGCTTCCCCGGCCGGCGCTGTCGTCACAAATGTGACCGCGTCCGATCCTCTTCACGCCACCCTCGCGATTGCCATCGACGTGAACGCCACCACCGGCATTCGCGGCCTCTGCATGTACACCCTGGGTGAAAGCGTCGGCTACCTGAACGCATTCAATGTGCTGCCCGGCGTGCCCACTCTGAACGGCGCAACGCCCGTCAGCGGCCTCCAGGGCCAGACCCTGCACGGCGTCGCGCTGCTCGGCAACTTCACGCACTGGAACAACGGCTCCAACGGAACCCCCGCCACCACCGTCACCTTCGGCCAGGGCATTACCGTCAGCAATCTGGTGATTGTCGACGCCACCCACGCCACCGCCGATCTTTATATCGACCCCATCGCGCAGTTGGGCGGGCGCACCGTCACCGTCACCACCGGCACAGAAGTCGTCAACGGCAGCTTCTTTGCCGTGAATCCCGGCCCCGCGATTCTCAGTTCCATCAGTCCCTCCAACGCCAATCAGGGGCAGCACATCCTGATGCAGGTGAACGGTAACTTTACCCACTGGGCCCAGGGCCTCACGCAGTTCTCCATCGGCGGCGGCGACATCACCGTCAATGGCTTCCTGATTCAGAACGCCACCACGGCGCTGGCGGACCTCACTCTCAGCCCGACGGCCAACCCCGGCACGCGCACCGTCACCATGTCCACCGGAGGCGAAGTCGTGTCCCTCAACCAGGGCTTCCTCGTCACGGGCGGCATTCCTTCCCTCATCTCCATCAGTCCTTCCACTTATAAACAGTGCGATACCGGCACTAATGTGCAGATTACCGGCGTCTTCACGCACTGGGACAGCTCCACCACCGTTTTCATGGGCCCGAACATCGCCGTGACCCAGGTCGTTCGCAACAGCGATACCGCTCTCACGGCGGTGATCAGCGTCGCCTGCGGCGCGCCCGTCGGCGTGCAGAACGTTTTGGTGCAGACTGGTTCGCAGGGGCTTACCGGGCAGGTGCAGATCATCTCCAACGCGCCGCCCACGCCTTACATTTCGTATGAGTATCCCAGCGTCGCCCTGAAAGGTCAGACTCTCAGCGTCACCTTCTCCGGCGCTTACACCAACTGGCTCCCGTCCGGCGCCTCCACGCCCACGCAGATCACCTTTGGCGCGGGTGTCACCGTCAATAACTTCCAGGTGACCGGCCTGACTTCCGCCGTCGCCAACATCACTATTCAGCCCGGCGCCGCAACCGGCAGCAGGAACGTCATCTTCACTACCGGCTCGGAAGTCGAGACCACCAGCTTCTATGTCACGGTCGGTACTCCGGTGATCAGCCTCGTGGATGGCCCCAACGGCAGCTCCGGTCTCCAGGGACAGACCCTCACGGTCAACCTCGTCGGCCAGTACACCACCTGGAACTCGGGCCTCACCGAGTCCAACTTCAGCTTCGGCCCGGGCGTCACCATCACGCCGGGCAGCCTCCAGGTCTTTGGCCCCACCGCGGTGCGTATGCAGGTCAATGTCGATATCCTCGCCTCGCTGGGTGGCCGAACCGTGACCGCCACAGGTAATGAGACCGCTTACGGCTACTTCTCCGTCGCACCCGGCACCGCCACCATTACCAGCGTCATGCCGAACACCGTGCAGCAGGGGACCAACGGATTTGTTACCTCTCTCGTCGGCTTCAATACGCACTGGAACAACTCCACCAGCTTCACCTTCGGCGGCGGCGATGTTGGCGTCACCCTGGCAACTGTTCTCGATGCCACCCATGCCAACGTCACCCTGAATCTCGCGCCGCTGGCCTCCCCCGGGCTGCGCAACGTCACCGCCATCACCGCCGGCGAGGTCGCCACGGAGATCAATGCCTTTGTGGTCACTCCCGGCACGCCCATCCTCACCAGCTGCGTGAATTGCACCCCCTCCAGCAATGTGAAGCAGCAGAATAACTTCACCGCCAGTGTGCTCGGCCAGTTCACGTCCTTTGTTTCCGGCGTCACCACGGTCGACCTCGGCAATGGCGCGATCATCACGAACATCAGTGTCACCGGGCCGCAGTCCGTCGATGTGCAGGGTCATATCGACCCGCTCGCGTACCTCGGCTGCCGTGACGTCACCGTCACCACCGGCACGCAGGTTCTCAAGCTTTATGGCGCCTTCTGTATCGGCGCGGGTCCGGCCGTCATCTCAGGGCTGAATCCGAACTCCGGCCTCCAGGGCACCACCATGAACGTGCTCATCACCGGCACCAACACGAACTTCTGCTGCGCGACCCCACCCAACGTCACTGTGGGCAACTTTGGCCCCGGCATCACCCTGAACACCCTGCAGGTCATCTCGCCCACCACCGCCCAGGCCAATATCACCATTGCCGCCAACGCCACCATCGAGCAGAATTCGGTCACGCTCGTGACGCAGGGAGAGAGCGCCACCATACCTCTCGCGTTCACCATTCTGAGCAATACCCCCAGCGTCAGTTTCATCACGCCCACCTCCGGCACGCAGGGCATTCCGGTCGATATCACCGTCACCGGGAATATCACGCACTGGCAACTCGGCAACACCACGGCGGACTTTGGCGCGGGCATTACGGCCACGGTGGTCGCCGCACCCGACTTCACTCACGCCACCGTGCACCTCCTGATTTCTCCCATCGCTCCCATCGGTAACCACGCCGTTCGCCTCATTACGAACCTTTCGAGCGGCGGTCAGGAAATCGCCGTGTATACCATCGGCGCCGGTAACGGCACCCCCGGCTATTTCAATGTCACGGCCAGCGCCGCGAGCATCCTCTCCGCGGTTCCCACGTCGCCTGCAACCGTGCACCAGAATGACAGCGGCGATATCATCCGCATCACGGGAAGCGGCACGCATTTCACCCAGGCAAATCCGCAGATCTCGTTCTCCTGCGTCGGTGCTCCGGTCGCCTTTGTTGTCGTGAGCGACACCATCATCGATGCCACCGTCAACGTTGCCACCTACGCCACCACGGGACCCTGCGGTGTCACCGTCACCACCGGCGGCGAAGTCGCCTCCGGCGCCGGTCTGTTCAATGTGCTCGCCGGGCTGCCGGTCATCACCAGCATCAATGTGACCTCGGCTCATCAGAATGACCAGATCTCCCTCACCTTCGCCGGGCTTTACACGCACTTCACTTCCGGCTTTACCTGCGCTTTCTGCGGCAATGCCAATTTCTCGGTTACCGGCCACACCATCAACAGCGATACCTCGGTAACGGTAAACCTGACCGTGCTCTCCACCTCCGCGCTCGGCGCCATGGACGCCACCATCAATGACCCTGTCGACGGCCTGCTGACCAAAGCCGGCGCATTTACCGTCATCGCGGGCGTCCCGCAGATCAGCAGTATTTCCATCCCACTTGGACCCCAGGGACTCACCCAGAACGAACACATCGTCGGTCTGTTCACCCACTGGACCAACTCGAGCGTGGTCTCTGTCTCCGGTACCGGCGTCACGGTGGGCAACCCGCCTGCCGCGGCCGACAATTTCAACCTGAACGTGAACTTCCTCGTGACCGTCGGTGCGCCCGCCGGGCCGCGCAACGTCACGGTCACCACCGGCTCAGAGGTCGTCACTCTGACCGGCGCATTCACCGTGCAGCCCGGTTCTCCCAATCTGAGTTCTCTCAGCCCGAACATCGGCGTGCCAAACTCCACCGTCAGTGTGTCTCTGACCGGTGTGTTTACTCACTTCACCAGCGGCGCGACTACCGCCAATTTCGGCCCGGATATCTCTGTGAACGGCGGCGGCTTCGGCGCGAATGGTGTTCTGACCGTGAATGACAATTTCACCGCCTCCGCCACGCTCACCATCCGTGCCGGTGCGGCTCTCGGACCCGTCAACGTGGTGGTCACCACGCCTGCGCCGCCTCTCGCCGCGCCGGAAACCTTCACCGTCATCAACGGCTTCACCATTCAGACCACGCCTTCCACGCCGGTCATCTCGTTCCTCAGCCCCACCATGGGTCTGAGCGGAACCACCAGCGCCACCAATGTCCCCATCAATACGAAGATCACAGCGGTGTTCAATGAGCCCATGCTGGGCAGCAGCATCACATCCGCCAACGCCTTTATCTCTGACAGCGTGACGCAGGGCGGTTGCTGGACCTCGTCCGGCATCCCGGCCACCGTCCAACTCGATCTGTCCGGTCGCGTTTTGACGATCATCCCCAGTGGCAACCTGGCCGTCGGCCGCGACTACTATCTCCAGCTGAACAGCTACTATGTTCCCGGCGGCACTCCCACCATCGTGGATGCCTCCAACACCCAGAATCTGGGCCACTACTGCCAGCGGTTCACCACCGGCTTCGCGCAGGACGCCACCGGTCCCACGTTCCTCACCGGCAACATTCCGAACGGCGCTACCGGTGTGCCCACCAACGCCTTGCCCACCGCGGGCTTCGATAAGCCGGTTAACCCGGCCACCATGTCCGGCCTGACTTTCGTGATGAACCCCGGCGCAGTGCCGGTTCCCGGCACCTGGAGCTACAGCACAGACTTCACCCAGTACATATTCACGCCGTCCGGAGCTCTCACGCCGGCCACCAGCTACACCCTCGCCTACACCAACGCGCTGACCGATGCGGTGGGCCACGTCCTCACCAATCCCGGCAGCTATTCCTTTACCACCGGAGCGGGCACTGATTACAGCGGAAATTCCATCATCAGCGTCACGCCGGTCTACAACTCCACCGTGGGCACGAATCCCGTGATTCGCCTTGTCACCGCCAAGCCGCTCAATCCCCTCACCGTCACGAATGTTTATCTCTATAACCAAAATTCGGGCGCCTACATCTACGGGAACGTCATCCACTCGTCCGATTTCAAAACGTGGGAACTGCAACTGGCCGCGCCGCTCGATCCGTCCACGCAATACCGGTTCAGCTTCTATTCCGCTTATGACTGGGTCGGGATCTGCTGCGTCAGCTTCAATCAGTATTTCTATACCGGCGCGGGAAGCGTAAGCACGCCGCCTTCCGTGCTCTCGGTCTCGCCGCCCGCCGGCAGCACCGGCATCGCCGTCAATTCGCCCGTCTGGGTGCATTTCAACACGGCGCTCGATTCCACCTATCTTCCGCCCAACGCCATCACCCTGAACGGTGGCGCGGTGGCTGGCTCCACTGCCTTTGCGCCGGGACCTGACTACACCACTCTGGTCTTTACTCCGGCCTCGAATCTGGCCGTCTCCACCGCCTATAGTGTGGCCATCTCGGGTCTTCGTGACACCAGCGGGAACTACATGAACCCCTACCCGGGCAGTTCCTTCACCACCAGTTCCTCGGCCTCCGTCGATACCTCGCGCGGCAACGTCACCATTACCCCCTCCGGCAACGCCGTGCCCGTCAATACCAGCGTCGTCTTCCAGCTGGATAAGCCGGTGAATCCCGTCACCATCAACTCCTCAAGCATGCGCGTGTACGACAACAGCATTGGCAAGGATATTCCCGGAGCCCTCAGCTTATCCCCGGATCTGAAGACGCTCACCTTTACCCCGACGCAACCGCTGCCGTCTCAGCACCAGATCTGCACCTGGAACGGGAATCCCGGCTTTCTCTATGACCTTGCGGGGAATCCGTTCAACTTTACCGGGCTTTGCTTCACCACCACCAGCGCCTCCGATCTGACGCCCCCCACCGTATCTCTGGTCACTCCCCCCAATGGCAGTACCGGCATCGGTCCCACCAACCCTGTGGTGGTCACCTTCTCCAAACCCCTGAACCCGGGCACCATCACCGGCAACGTGGCTCTGTACGTCGGCAGTAACCTCTATACCGCGGCCTACTCTCTGTCGGGTGACGCCACCACCGTCTCATTCAGCACCGGCAGTCTGCCCTACGCGACGACATACACGGTAGTCGTGAGCCCCTCCATCACGGATCTTGCCGGCAATCATCTGGCCGCCGAGTTCCGCTCTTCCTTCACCACCGCGCCCCAGCCTGTTGTCTCGCGGCCCTCCGTTTCAGCCGTGCGCCCCGCCAGCGGCGCGACGGGTGTTCCGGTCAATGCCACCGTCACGTTCTTTACCAGCGCGCCCATGAGTTCCGCTACCGTGAATATGAACTCGGTGCACGTCTCACAGAATGGCGTGCTGCTGAACGGCTCCCTCGCGTTCTCCGCCAATAACCAGGCGATTACGTTCACGCCCGCCAGCAACTTCGCGCCCGGCGCACTCATTCAGGTCTGGTTTACCAGCGCGGCGCAGGATACCAGCGGCAACGCTCTGTACGACTATTACATGAGCTTCACCACCGCGGCCGATCTGAGTGCGGTACCGCTCTCCATCAGCACCAGAACCTGCACCTATTGCGGAACCACTCCGCAGAATCTGACTCTCGAAGTGGTGTTCACCAAGCCGGTGAATCCGGCAACCGTCACCAGTTCCAGCTTCTTCGTCAAAGACAACAACAACACCAACCCGGTGAATGGCGTCATCAGCTTCTTCGATGGCAATCGCGGCATTCGGTTTACGCCCAACACGCCCCAGCCCCTGAACAACTATGTCTACGTCTATCTGACGACCGCGATACAGGATACCGGCGGCCTCAGCTTTGCGGGCAGTGCCTCTTCGGCGAACTTCTACGTCTACAACTACGTGGCGACCGATCTGGTCGCTCCCACCGTGACCGCCCTTGCGCCCACCAATGGCGCCACCGCCATCGGCAGCAATGCCCTCGTGAGCATCACGTTCAGTAAGAACCTGGATTCACTCACGCTCGATCCGGCCAATGTCACTCTTACAGGGCCCAGCGGCGCCATTCCGCTCTCACTCTCTTACAACTCGAACAACTTCACTCTGACCGTGACGCCGCAGGCTCCGCTGCCCGCCGGCGCGATGAACCTGCAACTGAATGACATTCGGGATCTGGCGGGCAATCTCCTCGCCCCCAATCCCTACAACACGTCTTTCACCGTGCAGAATGCGCCCGATTACAACCCGCCGTCAGTCACCCAGACCAGCGTCCAGCAGAGCCAGACGAACGTGCCGGTCACCGCGAGCTTTACCATCGTGTTCAGCAAGCCCATCGACCTGCGTTCCGTCATCGCCAACAACACCATCTACCTCTGGGATCAGAGTAACGGCAGTTCGCAAACTCCGTTCACCATGACCTGGTCGTCCGGCAACACCGTGCTGCTCCTGACGCCCACGCCCCCAAGCGGCGTGCTCAATGTGGCTCACAACTACCGGATCTACGGCTATAGCTTCGCGGACCTGAACGGCAACGTCTCCGGCACCCTCCTGGACCGCTCCTTCTCAACCGTCCTCGTGGCGCCCCCGGGAGGCCCGGGCGTCACCCAGGTCGTCCCGCCGAACGGGCTGACTAACATTCCGGTGAACTTCAGGCCCCAGTTCCAGTTTGATCGCCCGCTGAAGGCCAACGCGCTTGCCGGCGTCACTCTGGTGCGCAACCCGGGCGCGATCTCTGTCCCCATAACGCCCCAGCTCAGCGCCGCCGGTACACTCCTGACGGTCGTTCCCAGCACGATCCTGCTGCCCAACACGCAATATGTGGTCACGGTCGCCGCGGTAACGGACGCCGCCGGGAATCCCATCGCCGGGCCTGTTACCCGTACTTTCACCACCGGCGCGAGCATCGACCTCGTCGCCCCCGGCGTCACCGCCGTGACGCCGTCCTATAACTCGACCGTCGGGACCAACCCGCTCATCAAAATCACCTTCAATAAGCCGATCAATCCAATCTCCGTCACCGACTTCGGCCTGTACCAGTTCGGCATCGGCCGCTGGCAGAACGGACTGATCGTCACGTGGTCATCCGACCTGAAGAGCATGATCATCACCCCTTCCGCTCCGCTCGATCCCAATGACCGTTTCTACTTCTACGTCAACAGCTTTGCGGATCTGGCCGGTAACACGTCCAGCCTGGGAGCACAGTATTTCTACACCAGTTCGACGGTGGACAATACGCCGCCCACCGTCATCAGCTCCAATCCGCCGTCGGGGAGCGTTGGAGTTCCGGTCAACCCCATTCTTTCCGTTCGGCTCAGCAAGCCCATAGCGCCCACCTCCGTCAGCGCCGGCAGCCTCACTCTCTCCGGCGTGGCGGGTACCACCGCCACCCTGGCCGGCGACGGTGTCACTCTGAATCTCGCTCTGCCCGGCCTGCTCGCAGCCAACACGAGTTACACGCTCCAGGTTGCCCTCGGGGCTTTCACAGACCAGCAGGGCAACCCGGTTTCCGCCTACTCCGGTTCGTTTGTCACCTCGGCTTCAGGCCTTTCAGACACCAGTCACGGCGGCGTCAGCCTCACCGACCCCTCACCCGGTTCCACCGGCGTGCCGCTGAACAAAGTGGTCACCGTCACGTTCAGTAAGCCTTTCAATCCGGATAGCCTGGTGCAGGACAGCCTCGTGGTGTGCTACTCGAACGACTGTTCCCGCCGCATCGCCGGCGCTACCGCCATTGTCGACGCCAACCATCTGAGCTTCACTCCGGCCGTCGCCCTGCCCCCGGGCGCCACCCTCGGAGTCTTCGTTTATCCGTTCACTACCTGGATGACCGACCTCGCGGGTAACCCCTTCGATAACCCGTATCTCTACAACGCGACGTTCAGTACCGCTTCCGTGGCGGACACGACGCCGCCCGCCGTGATCAATGTCACCCCCGCCAACGGTTCCACGGGCGTGGGCCCCATCACCACCGTCGCCCTGACCTTCAATAAGTCGCTTGATCCGTCCACGGTGAACAACGCCAATTTTGCCCTTTATCAGGGTTCGGCCAATCTCGGCGCGGGTGTCAGCATCTCGGGGGACCGCCGCACGGTCTATCTCAGCCAGACGCTGCCCTTCAGCACCAACATCACGGTTTCGGCCAATACCAGCGTGAAGGACTATGCGGGTAATAACATGGCCGCCGCCTACCACGCCGCGTTCACCACCGAGCCGCAGCCTCTCAGCTTCAATCCGAGCGTGATTCAGGTCCGCCCCGGCAACGGTGCGCCTCTCAACGGCAAAATCACCATCTTTACCAACTCGCAGATCAATCTGGCCAGCGCGCACAACGGACTGCAGGTGGCGCAGAACGGCATGCTCATTGCCGGCTCCGTCTCACTCACGGCGGACCAGCATGGCATGGTGTGGACCCCGGCAGCCAACTTCGTGCCCGGAACCCTCATCGAAGTCTGGGTCACCGCGGCAGTGACCGACGTGAATCTGAATCCGATGAACTCGTATTATTTCTCGTTCACCACCCAGGCGCCGTCCTGCACCGTGCCCACCATCACGGGCTACAGCCCCAGCCGGAACAGCTACGGCAACTACATCACCAATCCGGTCATCGACGTTCAGTTCTGTGAACCGATCGACCCGTCCACCGTCGACAGCACCACCTTCAATGTCCGGAGCAGCAGCAGTACTCCCGGCAGCGGACCCCTCGTACCCGGCGCCATCTCGCTCGTGAACAACAACACCGTGTTGCGCTTTACGCCTTCCGGCGACCTCGCCACCAACCAGTACGTCGCGGTTCAACTCACCAGCGGCATTAAGGACCTGAGCGCCAACGCCTTCGCGGGCGATGGCTTCTACTTCTACATCCAGCCTGGTTCCCATGACAACACTCCGGTAATGGTCAGTTCCATCACTCCCGTCAACGGCGTCACCGGCATCGGCGACAACGCGCCCGTCCGGATCGTCTTCAACAAACTGATCGACCCGCTCACCGTCTCACCGTCCTCCGTGTCCCTCACCAGTGGCGTGAATCTGCCGTATACCTACAGCTACAGCACGCCGAACAATGCCTACACGGTCATGAACGTCACGCCTCTCGTGCCATTGCCCGACAGTTCCTCCGTCGTCGTGCATGTCTCACCGGCCGTTACGGATATGACAGGAGCGGCCGTTCCGGACCGCGTTGTCACCTTCAGCACCGGCGCAGGAGCGGATTTCGGCGCCCCGTCCGTCATCCAGCAGAGCATCGATGGAGACAACGACACGAACGTGCCTCTGAATACCACCTTCACGCTCCGGTTCAATAAGCCGCTCGACCCCAGTACCGTGGGTGGGAATCCGACCGGCGGCAACTCCTGCTGCTTCTTCTACTACGACAACAGCTACCCCGCCGGCCAGCCGTACCCCGCGTCGGTCACCAATATCAGCGCGGATCTCACCACAGTTACCATCGTGCCGTCGGCTCCACTCAGCCCCAACGTCGGCAACATGCGCTATTACTGGGGTGGCGCGACCGACCTCAATGGCAACGCCATGAACGCCGGCAGTCAGGGTTTCGCCACAGGCGCTTCTTCAGACGTCGCGTCGCCCACGGTCATTGCCACCAATCCGGTCAACGGCCTCACCGGTGTTCCCACCAACGTGGTTCCCGAACTGATCTTCAGCGAACCGGTGCGCGGCACCAGCCTGGGTTCCATCACGCTTGATGGCGCTCCGGTTACCGCCTACCTGAACAACGGAGTTTACACGGACGATACCGTGGTCCGGATCGCGCCCTCCGCGCTCCTCTCTTCGGGCACCCTCCACACCATCGTGGCGAGTGGCGTTCAGGACGTTGCGGGCAACGTCCTGGCGGCCCCTTACACGCTGAGTTTCACCACCGGGCAGGATTTCAACGTCAACCCACCGAACTTCCAGTCGGCGACCGTCACCACGGCCACGCCCGCCACGGTTCCCCTGCCACAGAACAGCAATGTCTCCAATGTCCTGAAGACCAACCCCGTCTTCACCTTCACGTGGGACAACGCCATCGACTACGCCAGCGCCGTCCGTACCATCTGGCTCTCCGATACCTCGAACAATCGCATCAGCGTTCCGCTGACCATAACGCAATCGGCGGATCAGAAGACCGTCAACGTGCAGGTGAACGGCTCACTGACCGGCAACACGCAGTACCGCATCTGGATTTACTACAACTTCCCGTCCTACAGCATCGCCGGAGTGGCGGATTACAACCAGCGCGTCTTCCCGTTCAGCACGGCCCCGTAAATCGAAGCGAGCCTGGCGGCAACGCCAGGCTCGCCTTTCTGCTACTTTCGGATGCAGGGCAGCTATCTATGACACGTCAACTCTTCTTCACTGCCGCACTCGCGGGCCTTCTCTTCGGCGGACTTCTAACCGCTCAGCCCCCGCAGGGCAGCCAGCCCGACTTCATCCGCCAGGGCAACCAACTCGTCAGGGAAGGGAAGCCCGCCGAGGCTCTTGCCCTCTATGCGGCCATCCTGAAGGCCATGCCGGACTCCGCGCCCGCCAACAACGCCGCCGGCGTCCTGCTCGACCAGCTGGGCCGCGGTGACGAGGCCCGCGCCCACTTTCAGAAAGCAATCGACTCCGCCTCCACTCCCCAGTCCAAAGCCGCCGCCGAACGCGCCATGGCGATGTCCTGGGCCTTCAGTGGCAACTGCTCCAAAACCGTGGAGTACGAACAGCGTGTCCTTAGCTATTACGTTGCCACCAAAGACTTCTACCAGCAGGGCGAGATTGCCGATGAAGCCGCGCGGGTCTGTCTCGACGCCGGCAGCCTCGACGTGGCCTGGCAGTGGTATCTCACCGGCCACCAGCTTGGCCTCAGACAGCCCGATATCACGCCGGACCGCAAAAACCTCTGGGAGTTCCGCTGGGAAAATGCCCAGGCCCGGATCGCCGCCCGCCGGGGCAACCAGACCGAAGCGGATAAACACGTGAAAGCCGCCGCCGCTCTGCTCGAAGCCGACCCGGAAATGGCGAAGGCGCAGGCCCGCTTCCTCCCCTATCTGGAGGGCTACGTTGCCTACTATCGCGGCGACTACGAGACGGCTCTCGCCCGCCTGTCAAAGGCCGATTCCAACGACCCCATGATCCAGTGCCTCCTGGCCGATACCCACGAAAAGCTGGGTCACAAAGCTGAGGCCGGGGCTCTGTACGAAAAGGCCTCGAAGGCGCTCGCCCACAATCCCCCGGCCGCATTTGCCGTGCCCCTGGCCCGCCGCAAGCTCTCTGCCCTGTAACCTGAATATTTACAAGACTTTACCGGGCAGGATTTTGTAACCGCTCCACCGCGCGGCGCGTCTACCCGAGATCGTGTTTGTTTCACATTTCAGGGAGATTCGTTTGCTTCTCAGCGTTCACCGTATCCGTTTTTTCTCCGGCGTCATCGCCGCCCTTCTCGCGCCGCAACTCACCTTCGCGCAGGGCTACATCATCAACACCCTCGCGGGCGGCGCGCCCTACATCACCAGCATCGGTGACGGCCAGCCCGCCACCAACGCCTACCTCAACGACCCTTCCGCCGTCGCCGTCGATTCCGCCGGGAACATCTTCATTGCCGACACCGGCAACAACCTGATCCGCAAAGTCGCCCCCAGCGGCGTCATCTCCACCTTCGCCGGCCTCAACGGCACGCCCGGCTTCTCCGGCGATGGCGGCCTCGCCACCAAAGCCGCCCTCCACGGCCCCACTGCCGTAGCGGTCGACACCCAGGGCAACGTTTTCATCGCCGATACGACCAATAACCGCATCCGCAAGGTCGCCGCGGGCACAGGCATCATCACCACCGTGGCCGGCAGCGCCAATACCTTCGCCAACGGCGGTGTGGGCGATGGCGGCCCCGCCACCAGCGCGAACCTCAGCCTGCCCCGCTTTGTCCTGCCCGATAAATCCGGAAACCTCTATATTTCTGACACCGGCAACCGCCGCGTCCGCAAAGTCGACGCCTCGGGCATCATCACCACCTACGCGGGTAACGGCCAGAACGGCAGCGCCGGCGCGATTGGTGACGGTGGCGCGCCCGCCCTCGCCAACGTCGGCCCCGCTGGTCTCGCCCTCGATGGAGCCGGCAACCTCTACATCGCCGATTTTCTGAACAGCGCCATCCGCAAAATCTCCGGCGGCCTCATCAACTCCATCGCCGGCAACGGCAACCCTGGCTACTTTGGGGATTCCGGCGTAGCCACCCACTCCATGGTTTCGCAGCCTCTCGGCATCGCGGTCGACGGCGCCGGTAATGTCTTCATTTCCGATACCGGCAACGACGTGATTCGGGAAATCACCACCAACGGCAACATCAACACCATCGCCGGCACCGGCGACCCCGGCAGCTACGGTGACGCGGGACCCGCCGGCGCGGCGACCATCGCCAACCCGTCCGGCATCGCTCTCGGCAGCAACGGCTGGCTCTATATGGCCTGCGGTTCCACCTCCGGCTACAAAGACTCCCGGATTCGCGCGCTCATCCCCGCCACCGGCTCCGTGCCCACCATCAAATCGGCCGGCATCGTCCCCGTCTACAGCAGTTCCGGCACCATCGCGCCGGGTTCCTGGATCTCCATCTACGGCACCAATCTCGCCTCCACCACCGTGTCCTGGAACAGCGATTTCCCCACCGCTCTCGGCCAGACCTCCGTCCTCATCGATAACAAGCCGGCCTACCTCTGGTATGTCAGCCCGACCCAGATCAACGCCCAGGTCCCTGATGACGCGAATGTCGGCAATGCCGTTTTCGTCTTCGTCATCACCCCCGCCGGCAACACGAATCAGGTGGTCAATCTCGCCTCCGTCGCGCCTTCGCTCAGCCTGCTGAACAGCAAGTATGCGGCAGCCGTCGTCTTTACGCCCAACAGCCCCGGCAACAGCGGCGGCGGGTACGACATTATTGGACCTTCCGGCGCATTCCCCTACACCACGCGCCCCGTCTCCGCTGGCGAAACGCTCGTTTTCTACGGCGTCGGCTTCGGTCCCACCACGCCCGTCATTCCCGCCGGACAGTTGTACTCCGGCGCGGCCCCGCTCGCGACCCTGCCCACCGTGACCATCGGCAACGTGGCCGCGCAGGTCAATTTCGGAGGTATCGTCGCCGCCGGCCTGTATCAGTTCAACGTGGTGGTGCCGTCCGCCGGAAGTGGCGATCAGGCTGTGCTGTTTTCGGTGGGGGGCGTCACGACGCAGAGCGGTGTCTACGTCACTTTGAAGTAAGTGCCCTGAGAGGGAAAATCAGGGGCCGGAAACTCAGGGGGCAGGGAAGTGCCTGCCCCCTTTGTCGTGCTACTTCCGAGCCGCGTACGTCTTGCTGAAGTTATTCCGCGTGTTGGTCACCGTGAATGACCCATCCGCCGAAGCCGAAGCCTTGATATAAAACGCCGGACCCGTATTATGTCCCGCCCCGCGTCCGCCCGCTCCCCGGCCCTGTCCCGCCGGCGTCGTCAACACCGCCGCCAGCGTCGCCGGGTCTTCCGGATTCGCGATAAACAGCCCCGGCGAATTCAGCTCCGTCCCCGCCGCATACGCCCAGTGCAACTGCCAGATGTTCTCGAGGCCCGGTGACGTGTACAGCGTGTTCATCGTCTGCACCGCGCCACCCTTCCGCGTCGAGTTATGCATCACTGCCACCCGCGGCGCAAGCGCATGCACCAGCGCCGGCGAACCCGATTGATCAATCCCGTGGTGCGACGTCAGATAAAGATCCACCGTGCCAATCGGATTATTCGGGCACATCAGCTCCTTCTCCGCATTCCACGTAAAATCCCCCAGATTCACATGCCGGAACTTCCCGATCGACATCACAATCCCCACCGACTGCGGATTATCCGGATCCACCCGCGACTCATCCCGCGGCACAAACCCCGCGCACTCCGGGTTCGGCTTCCCCGCGCCCGGCGCACCGGCAATCGGCGTCCTGATCACCTTGCCCACCGACGTCACCACCACCACGTTCACGCCCGCGAAATTGATCTTGTCGCCCGGCTTCACCACCGTGCGCGGAATCTTCGCGTACATCTCCTCATACGCCGCCTTGAAGCCCGGAATCTGCTCCTTCGGCTCTACCGATTCCCCATGGTCAATGAAATGTTTAATCGGAATCCGCTTCGCCAGCTCCTGCAGGCCACCAATATGGTCGCTGTGATAATGCGTCAGCAGCATATGGTCGATCTGCTTCACGCCCGCCGCCGCCGCTACGTCCAGAATCCGCTGCACGTCGCGCTCGCCCGGGCTGCCCGTATCGATCAGCATGGATTCGCCCGTCGGCCCGACGTAGAGCGACGCATGCCCGCCTTCCACATCGATAAAGTACATCTCCAGCTTCCCGGCCGGCTTCGTTTGGGCGCTGCCAAGGCCCGTGCAGACGAGGAGGGCGGGCAGCAGCAGATGTTTCAGTTTCAGGTGTTTCAAACTCATGGATGTCATCCATCATATGCGCGTTATCGTGGTGTTTGCTTCTCCCCCTGCTCACTTTTCTGTTTTTGGCCGATCCCGGCTTTGTCCGCCTCCCCCCGGGTGAGACGCACCTCTCCCGCCCCCTCGCCCTCCCCGCCACCTCCACCCACCTCCGCATCCTCGGCGACCCCGCCGGCAGCACCCTCGTGCTCGACCCCGATTTTCAGGGCGCCGCCGCCATCGCCATCACCGGCGGCACAGACGTCGAACTCTCCGGCTTCACCATCATCGGCAATCGGTCCGAATTGAAATCCGACTGGTACCTCCCCCTCAACGAAGCCGCTTTTGCCGATTTCTACTCCGCCAACGGCATCCTCGTCCGCAACAGCCATCACGTCGTCATCCGCAAGGTGCGCTTCCGCCTCGTCCGCGCCTTCCCCGTTCTGGTCAACGCCTCTTCCGCCATCACCATCGACAACGTTGATATCGAAGATTCCGGCACTCTCAACCGCGCCGGCCGCAACAACACCACCGGCGGCATTCTGCTCGAAGAAGGCGTCAGCCAATTCGAAGTCCGCAACTCCCGGCTCTCCAGCATCTCCGGCAACGCCATCTGGACTCACTCCTATTCCCGCTCGCCCCGCCAGTCCGCCGGCCACATCCACGGCAACACCATCCAGACCGTCGGCCGCGACGCCATTCAGATCGGCCATGCCACAAACGTCCTCGTCGAAAACAACGACGGCGCGTCCCTCGGTTTTCCCACCAGCTTCGTCGACGTGGAAAATCACGGCGTCGCCGTCGCGCTCGACACCGCCGGCAACGTCGACCACACCACCTACCGCGACAACCACTTCACAGACGTCAACGGCCAGTGCATCGATCTCGACGGCTTCCACCACGGCGACGTCACCGCCAACTCCTGCATCAACGAAAAGCCCGCCGACGCCTACCCCGCCTCCCACTACGGCATCGTCTTCGGCAACAACCACCCCGCCGCCGACTCTTCTTATATCAACCTCTCCGGAAACACGCTCCAGGGCTTCGCCTACGGAGCCGTCTTCGTCATCGGCACGCACAACACCATCCGGAACAACCGCTTTCTCGACGTGAACCGCGCCCATTGCGGCGAAACTGCCCTCACCGCCCGCTGCAACTACGCCCTCGCCGAACAGCCCCTGCTCCTCAAAAGCGGCATCTACCTCGCCGCCAACGGTGGCCGCCCCGCCACCACCCGGGACAACGTCATCCGCGGCAACACCATCACCGGCTTCGGCATCCCCGCCAGTTGCGTCGCCTCAGACCCCGCCGTCTCCCTCGCCGCCAATACGATTTCCGGCAACATCTGCACCGAAAATACGCAATGAACCATGTAATTATGCCATGCAATAGAAGATTTACATGGTAAGATGATTCCATGCTATCCCGGCATGCCGAAATCCGCCTGACCGAACTCCTCCGGCGCTTCCCCGCCGTCAGTCTCGTCGGCCCGCGCCAGGCTGGCAAAACCACCCTCGCCATCGGCGTCGCCGAGTCCCTTGGTGACCGCGCCGTCTATCTCGATCTCGAACTCCCCTCCCATCGCGCCCGCCTGTCCGACCCCGAAGCCTGGCTCGCATCCCATGAGGGACACCTCGTCGTCCTCGATGAAATCCACCGCGCGCCGGAGATCTTTCAGATTCTCCGCGGCGTCATCGACAAGCGGCGGCGCAGGGGTCTCCGCACCGGCCAGTTCCTCGTTCTCGGCTCAGCATCCATTGAGCTTCTCCGGCAGTCGTCCGAAAGCCTTGCCGGTCGCATCGCCCAGCTCGAACTCACCCCGTTCACCGCCACCGAAATCGACCCCTTCGGCCCCGCCGGGCTCGACCGCCTCTGGGTTCGCGGCGGTTTTCCCGATAGCTTCCTCGCCGGTGATGACGCCGAAAGCTTCGATTGGCGCGTCTCTTTTATCCAGACCTACCTGGAGCGCGACGTCCCGATGTTCGGCCCGCGGATTCCCGCCGAAACCCTGCGCCGCTTCTGGGAGATGCTCGCCCACAATCAGGGCCAGATGCTAAACGCCGCCCGCCTCGCCGGAAGCCTCGCCGTCAGCGCTCAAACCATCGCCCGATACCTCGACCTCCTTGTCGACCTCTTCCTCGTCCGCCGCCTCCAGCCCTGGGCCGCCAACGCCGGCAAACGCCTTGTCCGCAGTCCCAAAACCTACGTGCGCGACAGCGGCGTCGTTCATGCCCTGCTCGGCATTGAGGATCGTGAGCGCCTGCTTGGCCACCCCGTCTCCGGCTCCACGTGGGAGGGCCTCGTCATCGAAAACCTTCTCGCCGTCGCGCCACAGGGCACCCGCCCGTCCTTCTACCGCACCACGCAGGGAGCGGAAATCGACCTCGTTCTCGATATCCCCTCTCTCGGTCTCTGGGCCATCGAAGTCAAACGGTCCGTCGGCTCTCCAAAGCCCGCCAAAGGCTTCCATATTGCCTGCGCCGATATCGGCGTCACCCGCCGCTTCGTCGTCTATCCCGGCACGGAAACCTACCCGCTCGACGCCAACACCAGCGCCATCCCGCTCCCCGCGCTCATGCGCCTGCTGGCGCCCCCCGCCGCGCCCTAAAACTCCTTCAGCCGGAAATTCCGGTACTCCACCTTCATCGGCGGCCCCACATGCACCTGCACGCCAATCAGCCCCGCCATCATCCTGCCCGGCGTCGTCGCATCCCCCGGCTTGTCGTCATCAATCACCACGCACATCGTGCGCCCGTTCAGCATATGCACCAGCACATTATTCCGGATAATCAGGTGATACGAATTCCAGTCCGCCGTAATCAGCTTCTCCAGCTCTTTCGGGTCTCCCAGCGACCCCAGAACAATCGGTTTCCGCCCGCCCGTCACATGCGTGATCTGCCCGCGCGTGCCCAGAAACAGCCGCCCTTTTTCCTCGTAATTCTGGCCCGTATAGACGTTCCTGCCATCGATATCCGCCTGATACCCGCGCATCGCGAAACGGTTCGAAGGCGTCACCGGGTCCGGCGCCACCACGCTCCGGTAATTGATCCCGCTGTTCCCGTTCGCGGTCATCCGGTAATCCACCTTCAGCTCGAAATCCCTGGGCGCGCCGCCCCGCCAGATGATGAACGTGTTGCTCTTCACCACCGTCTCCGGCGTGATCTCGCCCACCAGCGCATCGCCCTCCCACCGCCAGTACTTCGGATCCCCCTCCCAGCCGTCCAGATTCTTCCCGTTAAACAGCGGACGGAACCCCGCCTCATCGTCCGCCAGAGCCTCCGGCCGGTCGCTCTGCTTCGGCTTGTAAGGTTCCGAACCCTGCTGCGCCACCGCCGGCAGGCACGCGCCTCCCAAAAGTGTCGCCAGCATTGCCCGGCGGTCGGGCCTGTCTTTCACAGTCATGGCCAATACGTTATCATTGCCCGTTGGGACGCAACGCGTCACAACCTCACCCCGTGCCAATCGAATCCGCCGCCGGAAACCCGGAATTTCAGCGCCTCATCCGTCTCCAGACCGAGGCCTTCGCCAAAAGCACGCTCTATCACACCCTCGAACTGCTCGACGGCACCGTCATCCCCGGCATCATCCCCATCGCCAATCTCGAAGCCCGCCTCGCCGCTTACCCCCTACCCGCCGACCTCCGCGGTAAACGCGTCCTCGACATCGGTTCCGCCTCCGGCTGGAACAGCTTCGAATGCGAACGCCGCGGCGCCGAAGTCGTCGCTTTCGATTACGTCGAATACGAGGAACTCACCGCCGTCAAACGCCTCCGCAACTCCAAAATCGAATACGCCATTGCCGACATCGAAGAGCTCACCCCCGAACGCTTCGGCCTTTTCGACTACGTCCTCTTCTTCGGCGTCTTCTACCACCTCCGCCACCCCCTCTACGCCCTCGAAAACGTCTGCTCCGTCACCCGCGGCCAGGCCTTCATCGAAAGCTACGTTATAGACGACCAGCCCGACCCTGCCCGCTGCTTCATGGAGTTCTACGAAACCGACCAGCTCGGCGGCCAGATCGACAACTGGTGCGGCCCCACCACCGCCTGCCTCATGGCCATGGCCCGCTCCGCCGGCTTCCCCCGCGTCGACTTCCTCTACGTCGATTCCCGCCGCGGCGGCCTCCTCGCTCACCGCGCCTGGCAGCCTGTCACCCCCACTCCCGGCCTCCTCCCCCCCTTCCTCTGCTCCGCCGTCAACAACCGCCACAACGACATCATTTTTCAGCCCCGCAAAGACGAATACCTCGTCCTCGCCTTCCTCTACGACGGCCCGCTCACCCAGGACGACGTTCTTGTCGAAGTCGACCGCTACGGCGTCCCCGCCCTCATCCTCGTCCACCACGACGCCGGCTACTGGCAGGTCAACTGCAAAGTTCCCCCCGGCATCTCCCCCGGCGATCACGACGTCCGCGTCGGCTCTCGCGCCGCCGGCTTCAGCCAGCCCGTGCGCATCCGCATGCTGCCCCACGGCGCCGAACGCCGCTACGGCCTCACCGCCTTCCAGCCGGAAACCCCGGACCTCCCCCCGCCCGCCATCCTCCGCGTCGAAAACACCATGGACCGCACCACCACCTTCCGCGGCTACCGCAACGAAACCCTCGCCTGCCGCTTCACCCACGACGAAGCGTCCCTCGACCTCTCCAAAGTCCAGCTCACCGTCGATGGCAACCCCTACCCTCTGCTCTCCGTCGAGCGTCCCGCTCCCGGCCTCTGGCAAATCAACGCCAAACTCCGCAGCCTCCCCAAAGGCGTCCGCGAACTCCGCCTCCGCACCGCCCGCGCCGATTTTTCCGAGCCCTTCCAGATCCTCATCGACCCCGCCTTCGAACTCTGACCCACCCCCCATCCGCCCGCCCGCGCACCCCCGCGCATCTGCTCCCCCAAACGCTGCTATCCTGAAGACTGGGGAGAATTCGTACCGAATCCGATAAATGCAGCATTTTTCCGAACTCAATCTCTGTCCCGCCCTGCGGCACAACCTCGAAAAGAACGAATTCGTCACCCCGACGCCCGTCCAGGCCCAGGCCATCCCCCCGCTTCTCGAAGGTCGCGACGTCGTCGCCACCGCCCAGACCGGCACCGGCAAGACCCTCGCCTTCTCCATCCCCGTCATCGAAGCCCTCGCGGCCGTTCCCCGCACCAAATCCATCAAAGTCCTCATCCTCAGCCCCACCCGCGAACTCGCCATCCAGATCGATGAGGCCTTCCGCCAGCTCATCGAAGGCATGAAGATCCGCACCGCCGTCGTCGTCGGCGGCATGAGCGAGAACAACCAGCTGCGCGACATCCAGAACGGCGCGGAAGTCGTCATCGCCACCCCCGGCCGCCTCTGCGACTACATCGACCGCCGCCTCGTCGATCTCTCCACCGCCGCCACCGTCGTCCTCGATGAGGCGGACCGCATGCTCGACATGGGCTTCCTGCCCTCGCTCCGCATCATTCTCGATAAGGTGCCCCGCAAGCGCCACACCATGCTGTTCTCCGCCACCATGGAACAGTCCGTCGCCGGCCTCGTCGCCAGCTACGTGAACGATCCCGTGCGCATCGCCGTCGAAGCCAGCGCACAGACCGCCAGCCAGATCGACCTCTACTGTTTTGAAGTCGCCCAGGCGTCGAAATTCGACCTCCTCGAACACCTGCTCAGGCAGGAGCAGGGCTCCTTCCTCGTCTTCGTCTCCACCAAAGAGGGAGCGGACCGGCTGACCAAATTCCTGCACCGCGGCCGCCACAAAGTGACCTCCATCCACGGAGACCGTTCCCAGAAGGAACGCAACGACGCTCTGCAGGGCTTCAAAGACGGCAAATACCGCGTCCTCGTCGCCACCGACGTTGCCGCCCGCGGCATCCATGTCGACGACATCGCCCACGTTGTCAACTACGACCTCCCGCAGGAACCCGAAAACTTCGTCCACCGCGTCGGCCGCACCGGCCGCGCCGGCGCGCGCGGCGCATCCTGGACCTTCGTCACCCCCCTCGAACGGTCCGACGTCCGCAACTACGAACGTTCCCTCGGCATCCAGATGCAATACCGCGAAATGCCCGCCCTGCCGCGCCCCATCGGCCTCATCGAGGACATCGACGCTTTCCTCGCCTCCATGGGCACCAACGAACCCCCCGCCGCCGCTCCGAAGCCCACCACCACCCGAAGCTTCTCCAGCCGCCGCCGTCGCTGATCAGCCAAAAACCGGAGTAAGACCGCCCCTCGCCTCGCTCTCATACCTGCCGCTCAGGAAGTGCTTTCTCAGGCAGTCGGTAGCGCCTCAGGTCTGCGAGGTACGGTCTGAAGGGCATTATGGTTCTGGCGAACCTTCTTACCGGCTCCCAAAGTGGCACGGACTCCGCTCACCACAAGTACCCTCGGGCACTTTCCGCTACAAACACGATCACTCGGCTGTGGATCTTGTCTCGCAATTTTCGAAATGCATACAGCCGCTCTTTTCCCGCATCAAGGACCAGCGCCGGGTCTTCGAACGGCCAGTGAAGTCGCGTGACTTCCCCGGCAAAGACGGGACAATCTTCGCGTGCCTGGTCGCAGACGGTGATGACGAAATCGAATCGCTGCCCCGCAAATTCCGAGACAGACTTTGAATGCTGGGCGGAAATGTCGATATTGATTTCCTGCAGGACTGCCACGGCCTCAGGACGGACATTGGCTGCCGGATTTGTGCCCGCCGAAAACACATCAAACGCGTCGCCCCCCTCGAATCGCAGTAAGGCCTCCGCCATCTGGCTTCTTGCGGAATTGCCGGTGCAGATGATCAGGACTCGTTTCTTAGCCACGAGAGATACTCCGACTGGAATCGCGGCGGAACGCTATCCGGGCCATCATTCGCCGCCAGACCCGGCGGGCAGTGCCCCGATCGAAATCGCGTGTCCCCGTGGAAGTTTAAACGACAACAGGGCGGCCGCGGCCACGAGCGTGACCGAACCCCACAGGCAGCCACCGAAGCCCGCCAATTGAAAGATCATTCCCGATAGCAATGTTCCGAGCAGTCGCCCACCCGCGTTCGCCATGTAGTAGAAGCCAACGTTTACGGCGACCGAGTCCGCGTCGGTGTACATCAGAACCAGATAGGAATGGACTGCCGAGTTGATCGCAAACACCACGGCGAAGATCGCCAGACCGATCATCAGCGCCGTCGCCCGGTCTGCGCCAAACCACAGTGCTCCGATCAGACCCAGAGGAACCAGGACCAACACGGACGCCCAGTGCCGGGCCGCTGTCCCGTCGATACCGTTTCTCCCTCCGGCCAGTCGGAGAATCTCGGGGACGGTGGCCTGAATGAAGCCGTAACCGATCACCCACAGCGCCAGAAACGCTCCCACTGCGTACGAGGACCAGCCAAGCTGGCTGAGAAAGACCGGCAGACCGACCACAAACCAGACATCGCGTGCGGCGAACAGAAACAACCTCGCGGCGGACAGCCAGTTGATCTCACGGCTCTTCGAAAGCAAAGACGTGAACTTGACTTTCTTCTTTGACCGCCCTAGATCGCCCGACAGCGACGCAGCGGTCCCCAGCAGCACAAGGCCCAGTGCCGCGGCCATTCCGATCAGGGCGCCCCTGAACCCGAGGGCGGCCAAAAGCCATCCGCCCACGAAGAAGCCGAAGCCTTTGAGCGCGTTCTTAGAGCCCGTCAGGCGGGCGACCCACTTGAAAAGTGCGCCGTCCGCATTCTCAGGCACGATCACTTTAATCGCGCTCTTGGAACTCATCTTCGTCAGGTCTTTCGCGATACCCGAGAGCGCCTGGGCGGACATGACGTAGACGACGGAAATGAGAGTGGACCAACGCGGATTGAGCGCTGCCAGCATCAGCAGCGATACGATCTGCAGGATCAGCCCCCCGAAGAGAGTGACCTTGACTCCCGAACGCGACGCGATCCAACCACCGAAAAGGTTCGTTACGATTCCAAAGAATTCGTAGAACAGAAAGAGGAACGCGATCGACACCGCGTCATAGCCGAGCCTGTAGAAATGCAGGAGCACGAGCATTCGCAGTGCCCCGTCGGTGATCGTAAATCCCCAATACGCGCCGGTCACCAGCGCGTAGCTGCGAAGACTGGTCATTGGCTCAGCATTACGCGCGAGGTGGCAGCGACGCCGCGACCTTCAGAGCCAGTTCGACGAGCCTGTTGGCGTAGCCCCATTCGTTGTCGTACCAGACGAGGAGTTTGACCTGCGTTCCGTCAATTACCATCGTCGACAATGCGTCCACGATGCCAGACCGCGGATCGTTGACGTAGTCGATGGAGACGAGCGGCCGCTCTTCGTAGCCGAGGATCCCGTTCAGCCCGCCCTCCGCTGCCGCCTTCAGCATCCCGTTCACCTCTGCGACGTCGGTATCTCTTTCGACTTCGAAGACGCAATCTGTCAACGACGCGTTCAGCAGCGGAACCCGAATCGCGACTCCGTTGAGTTTGCCCTTCAGTTCCGGATAGATGAGCGTAATTGCGGTCGCCGATCCGGTTGTGGTTGGAATCAGCGACATCAGTGCGGATCTCGCCCTCCGGAGATCCGTGTGCGGAAGATCGACGATCACCTGAGTATTCGTCACGTCGTGGATAGTGGTGATCACGCCGTGACGAATCCCCAGTCCCTCATGGATGACCTTAACCACCGGAGCGAGGCAGTTCGTCGTGCAGGAGGCCGCGGTCACAATGTGGTGTTCCTCGGGCGAGTAAAGATGGTCATTCACGCCCATCACGATGTTCAGCGCGCCACTGGTCTTCACGGGGGCTGCGACGACCACCTTTCGAACTCCCCGTTCGAAGTACGGTTCCAGCGACTCCGTGGTGATCAGTTTGCCGCTGCATTCAAGCACGATGTCGACGCCGCTTTCCTCCCATGGCACTTCGTTCGGCTTCGGGGCGGACGAAAAAGCCACGCGGCGACCATCGACGGTGAAGTGGTCGGCCGAGACGGTGGTAGGCCGGGACCACCGCCCGTGAACACTGTCAAATTCGAGAAGGTGCGCCGCCGTTGTCGCGCTGCCTTTAATTTCATTCACATGGACGATTGAGGCGTCCGGGCAATCCCACAGAGCGCGGAACGCAAGGCGCCCCATGCGTCCAAATCCGTTAATTCCAATTCGAGTCATTTGTGTCCCTTAAAAACTGTGGATCTATGAGTTGTGTCTACTCAATGTGCAACTGCTGGGTGTAGTTCTGGTTATTGGACTGTCGGAGGGCTCTCCCCAGATCGAATGTACCCTCGGCTGTTTCGCCGCCCACTGTGCAGCCCACAGAGTCGCGGCTAGCAGTGCGGCAATCAGAACCCAGGCCAGCACGTTCAGTGTTCTCTTGAGGACCGAACTTTGATGGAGCGGCTGTTCCATGGGATTTGCTGGGTATGCCAGCCCGCCTAGCTCCGGCCGATCTTATCGATCTCTCGCTGAACAACCTCTCGTTCCAGGGTTACCAGCGGCAAGGAAACAAACAACGCGATCCTGCGGTCAAGAATTCTGTAGGCTTCGAAATATGCCCGTTGAATCTGATCCTCCGTACCGGTGACTGCAGCCGGGTCCGGCACACTCCACTGCGCCGTCAGCGGTTGACCCGGCCACACAGGACACGGCTCGGCGACCTCTCGGTCGCACACGGTAAACACAAAGTGGATCTCCGGAGCGCCAGGCTTCCCGAATTCGTCCCAGCTCTTGCTTCTCAGCCCGTCAACTGGCATGCCACCGCTGGCAATCTGTTTGAGCGCGTGAGTACTGACATGGCCGGTGGGGTGGCTCCCGGCGCTGTAGCCGGTGAAGTTGGGGAAACCCTTCCGATTCATAATGGCTTCGGCCATGATGGAACGGGCTGAGTTCCCGATGCACAGGAACAGAACGTTGAAGTGTCGCGGCGTCATAATCCCTCTTTCCTTTTCTTCTTCCCAATCGATACTTCCCGTGTGACTTCGAATATCGACGATTGACGATGGATTGGTCACACAAAATCTTCCTGTGAGATCAACGTTCTCTCTTAGATAATTGCTACCAGTGCCTTCAGCCGCCGCAGTCCGTCGAAGTTGATGCAGTAACCAACGCGGGGACCGTCCTGCGAACTGCGCACGAGTCCCGCGTCCTTCAGGATGCGCAAATGTTCCGAAACCGTGGACTGAGCCAGCGGCAGTTCGTCCGCAATCTGGCTGCAAACCCGCGCTTCTTTCCGCGACAGCATTCGCAGGATATAAACCCTGGCGGGGTGGCCGATCGCTTTGGCGAGTTTGGCTAAGTGCTCGTCCGCTTCGGCGCCTTCGAGCGCCTGCATGCTCAACTCGGGTTGAGGCGGCTCCGGTGCGCAGCAAAATTCATCGGGGGCTCTGTCGTTCATTTGCCTATCGTCGATTAACGATTGCATGCGGAGATTGTGTCTGTCAAACCCTTCTTGCGCCCCGGAATTGGGCGTGTGCAAGTTTCAGAAGAGAATCAGTGATCAGACAATCAGTGATCGGGATCGGGAAGAATCCCCTGTCACCCCCCCCGACCCGTGGTGGGCCGTTCCCACTTCCCAAAAGATAAATTTCTTCCCTTTTTGGAGTCAGGCGGTTGGCAAAACAACGCGCCGGTCAGACCGTAAACCGGCATTCCGCCCGAACCGGGCACTCGCCGCACTTCGGTTTGGCCGCTTTGCAAAGCGCCTGGCCATGTTCCTTCAAAAGCAGAAACGCCCGC
>CAIUOG010000021.1 GCA_903900705.1 uncultured Acidobacteriia bacterium | reverse complement strand
GCGCCTTCGTCGAACATCCGCACCGATTTGCCGACGCGCGGCGCATAGCCGAGGAAGATCTTCAGCCGCCCGAGTGCCTCGTCGCGCTCCTGCGCCTGAATCTGGCGGAGAAGTTCATCGGGATCCGGACGGCTGAATTCTTTCTGAGCCATATTTCTGTTTACCGCTTTTGCGGGAACTGTGCGTCGAGGGCCAGGTTCAGCCGCAGGACATTGACCACGGGTTCGCCCAGCACGCCCAACTGTCTGGGCGTGGTGTGATCCGCCACCAGTTTGTGAATCGCTTCGGGTGACGTGCCGCGCGCGGTCGCGACCCGTCCGGCCTGTGCCTGCGCGTTGGCAGGTGAGATGTCCGGGTCGAGACCGCTGGCGGAGGTGGTGATGGCGTCCGCGGGAAGGGGACCGGTAAAGTCCGGATTGTCCCGGCGGAATTGCGCCGCGTCCTTTGTCAGCCGGTCGGCCAGCGCAGGGTTGGTGGGACCGAGGTTGGTGCCCCCGGAATTCGCCGCGTCATAGCCGCTGCCGGCGGCGGAGAGGCGCGGGTGAAAGTATTCGGGCCTGGTGAAGTTCTGGCCGATCAGTTCCGAGCCGATGATCCGGCCCTCTTTGGTGATGAGGCTTCCGTTGGCCTGCCGGTGAAACAGAGTTTGTGCGGCTCCCGTCACGGCAAGCGGGTAGAGAATTCCGGTCAGGCCGGTGAAAAACAGCGTAATCAGAATCGCGGGTTTGAATTCAGACAGCATAAAAGTTCTCCTTTACGCGAGATGAAGCACGGCGAGCAAACGGTCGATAATCCAGATTCCAGGGAACGGCGCCAGCACACCGCCGAGGCCGTAAACCAGCAGGTTTCGCTGCAGCAGCGCACCGGCGGAGAGCGGGCGGTACTTCACGCCGCGCAAGGCCAGCGGTACCAGCGCGATGATGATCAGCGCGTTGAAAATCACCGCCGCCAGAATGGCGCTTTCCGGCGTATGCAGCCCCATGATGTTCAGCCGGTTGAGCGGCGGATACGTGACGGCGAACATGGCGGGAATAATGGCGAAGTATTTTGCGACGTCATTAGCGATGGAGAAGGTTGTGAGCGCGCCGCGTGTGATCAGCAACTGTTTGCCGATGGCGACCACCTCAATCAGCTTGGTCGGGTTACTGTCCAGATCGACCATGTTACCGGCTTCCTTGGCGGCCATGGTGCCGGTGTTCATGGCGACGCCCACGTCCGCCTGCGCGAGGGCCGGCGCATCGTTCGTGCCGTCGCCGGTCATGGCGACCAGGCGTCCGCCTGCCTGTTCCTTCCGGATCAGTTCCAGTTTGTCCTGGGGCGTGGCCTGAGCGAGGAAGTCATCCACACCGGCCTCGGCGGCGATGGCGGCGGCGGTAAGGGGATTGTCGCCGGTGATCATGACCGTCCGGATGCCCATCATCCGCATCTGTGCGAAGCGTTCTTTCATGCCACCTTTGACAATGTCCTTGAGATGGATGACGCCGAGCACGCGGTTGTTCATGGAAACGACCAGCGGCGTGCCTCCCGTGCGGGAAATCGCATCGGCGGTATCGGAAGCCTTCTGGGGGAAGACGCCGCCGTTTTCCTCGATAAACTGCCGGACGGAGCCCGTTGCGCCTTTACGGATCTGATTGCCTTCGAAGTTGATGCCACTCATGCGCGTTTGTGCGGTGAAGGCGATGAACTCGGCTTCGTGCTCGGCAATGTCCCGTCCGCGAAGACCATACTTCTCTTTGGCCAGCACCACGATGCTGCGGCCCTCCGGCGTCTCATCGGCGAGGCTGGAGAGTTGTGCCGCATCCGCCAGTTCCGCGGCCGTGACGCCATCCACCGGGATGAACTCGACGGCCTGGCGGTTGCCCAGGGTGATGGTGCCGGTCTTATCGAGCAGCAGGGTATTCACGTCGCCGGCCGCTTCCACGGCTTTGCCGCTCATGGCGAGAACGTTGTGCTGCATCACGCGGTCCATGCCCGCAATGCCGATGGCGGAGAGCAGACCGCCGATGGTGGTGGGGATCAGGCAGACCAGCAGGGACACCAGCACGATTACTCCCGGGACCGCGCCGGTCTTTGCGTGTGCCACGCTGTATTGCGCGAAGGGCGCGAGAGTGATCACGGCAAAGAGAAAGATCAGCGTGAGACCCGCGATCATGATGTTGAGCGCGATTTCATTCGGAGTCTTCTGCCGCTGCGCGCCTTCGACCAGCGCGATCATGCGGTCGAGGAAGGTCTCGCCCGGGTTGGAGGTGATCCGGACCTTGATGTAGTCGGAGAGGACTTTGGTGCCTCCCGTTACTGCGCTGCGGTCGCCGCCGGATTCACGGATCACCGGAGCGCTTTCGCCGGTGATGACGGATTCATCCACGCTGGCGATGCCTTCAATCACATCGCCGTCGCCGGGGATGACGTCGTTTGGCTCGCACAGGCAGACATCGTCTTTGCGCAGCGCTGACGCCGGCACCATTTCCACCTTTCCGGCCGCCGTCAGTTTCTTCGCCATGGCGTCAGACTTGGTCTTCCGCAGGCTGTCCGCCTGAGCCTTGCCGCGACCTTCCGCCATCGCTTCGGCGAAGTTGGCGAAGAAGACCGTGAACCAGAGCCACGCGGCAATCTGGAGTTCGAAACCGATTCCGCCGCCACCGGTCGCGATGGTTTTGAACAGCAGCAGCGTGGTGAGCGCCGCGCCCACTTCCACCACGAACATCACCGGGTTTCTGGCCAGGGTTCGGGGATTCAGCTTCACGATAGAATCGGCAATCGCGCGGCGAACGATGGGAGGGTCGAACAGCGGTCTGGCGCGCTTGCCGCGCGAGAGACCCAGGCTGGTGGAATCCTCCGGTGTTTCCGGCGCCGCGTTTGTCATTTCAGGTTCCTGTACTTCAACTGGCATAGGACTGTCTCCGTAATTCCTTACAACATCAGGTGTTCGACAATAGGCCCCAGGGACAGGGCGGGGAAGTAAGTGAGCGCGCCCACAATCACAACCACTCCCACCAGCAGGCTCACAAAGAGCGGGCCATGGGTGGGGAAGGTTCCGGCGGAGACGGGAATCTGTTTCTTTCCCGCCAATGAGCCGGCGATTGCCAGCAGCGGCAGCAGCATCATGAAGCGGCCGATCAGCATTGCAAAGCCCAGCGTCAGGTTGTACCAGACGGTGTTGCCGTTCAGCCCGCCGAACGCGCTGCCATTGTTGCCGGTGGCGCTGGTGAACGCGTAGAGAATCTCGCTCAGGCCGTGGGCGCCGGGGTTGTTGGTATTGGCCGCCGCGGGACCCGGCGTGTTCCAGTAGCTGTTCTTTGCGAACTCCGCCACTGAACTGGCGCCGGCGAAGAAGAGGATGCTCGCGGCGAGCACCAGCATGGCGATCATCGCCATTTTGACTTCTTTCTTCTCGATCTTTTTCCCCAGGTATTCCGGTGTTCTGCCAACCATCAGACCCGCGATGAAGACTGCTAGAATCGCGAACATCAGCATTCCGTACAGACCTGCGCCCACGCCTCCGAAGACCACCTCGCCCAACTGAATGTTGAACAGCGGAACCAGGCCCCCGAGCGGAGTGAAGCTGTCGTGCCAGCCGTTGATGGCGCCGCAACTGGCGTCCGTGGTGACAGTGGCGAACAGAGCGGTATTGGCAATGCCGAAGCGAGTTTCCTTGCCTTCCATGTTGCCGCCGGACTGAGCGGAGGCGGCGGTCGAAGTCGCGGTCATTTCGATGCCGGCCTTCCGCAGCGCCGGTGTGCCCTGCTGCTCAAAGTGGTAAGCCGTCAGGGTGCCGGCGAACCAGAGTATAGTCATGGCCGCAAAAAGTGCCCAGCCCTGACGGGTGTCGCGCACCATCTTGCCGAAGGTGTAAGTCAGCGCGGCCGGGATCAGAAAGATCAGGAACATTTCCAGCAGATTGGTGAATGCCGTGGGGTTTTCAAACGGGTGAGCGGAATTCGCGTTGAAGAAGCCCCCGCCATTGGTCCCCAGCATTTTGATCGCTTCCTGCGACGCCACCGGCCCCTGGGCGATGGTCTGCTTCACGCCTTCCAGCGTGGTGACCGCTGTGTAAGCGTTGAGATTCTGGATCACACCCTGCGAACACAGAACCAGCGCAATGACGAAGGACAAAGGCAGCAGGATGTAGAGCGTGGCCCGGGTGAGGTCCGCCCAGAAGTTCCCGATGGTCTGCACGGAATGGCGGGCAAAGCCGCGTACCAGCGCCATGGCGATTCCAAGCCCGGCGGCCGCGGAGAGGAAATTGTGAACCGTCAGGCCGGCCATCTGCACGAAGTAACTCAGCGTGGTCTCCGGCACATAGTTCTGCCAGTTGGTGTTGGTGTTGAAGCTGACGGCGGTATTGAACGCCAGGTCGGGGCTTACCGTGTTCGCGCTGAAGCCCCGCGGGTTGAAGGGAAGCAGGATCTGCAGTCGCTGCATCGCGTAGAGCAGGAGTGTGCTGAAGGCGCTGAAGGCCAGCAGCGAAGCCGCATAGCGGGTCCACGTTTGTTCCGCGGGAAGTCCGTCATCACCGCGGCGGACACCGCACAGTTTGTAAATCAGATTCTCGAAGGGGCGCAGGACAGGCGACAGCCAGGTTCCGCGGCCTTCCATCACATTCGCGATAAAAATGCCGAGTGGTTTTGTACAGGCCACCACCAGCGCGAAGAAGATGGCGATTTGTAACCAGCCATTGGAAGTCATAGTCAGAATTTCTCCGGGCGCAGCAGCGCATAGAGCAGGTAAATCACGAGGGCGAGTGAAATCAGGCCCGCAAGCAGGTATTCCATTTTTGCTGTGTCCTTTGTTGGGCTAAAGCTTGTCGCAACCGCGCGCGAACAGCCAGGAGAGTGCGAAGAAAATCGCAATGAGTAAGCTGAAGATCAGGTCAGGCATGGTGTTTCCCTTTTTCGGTGGATACCAGCAGGACGCGATAGCCGGCCAGTTGCAGATGCGCGGCCAGACGCCGGGTGCGGGTCGGCCAGGGCCGGTTTTTCGTGGCCAGCAGAATCAGGGAGTTCTCATGCAGCGCGCCCGTGAGTCCGGATTCGAGTTCCCGGGAGAATACAATCTCAGGCCGCGTCGGAATTTCCGACTGGAAGCTGCTGAGCTGCTGTTCGAGGAAGTCAACGGGGACCGGTGACTGGTGGAGGTCCATCGGCCACGGTACGATCTGAACTTTGATCAGGCGGATGGAACTGTCTAATCCCGCGCCGAGCCTGTTTGCCGCGCGGATGGCTGTGCGGGTCAGTTCCGGATTGGTGAACGGAACCACCAGTTCCAGCCGGGCCGCGTGACTGGTGGGATTTGGTGTCCCGATTTTGCGTTGTGCTGTGTTTGTCATGGGTTTCTCTACCCAACTGCAGGGTAAGAGCGAACCCATAAGAAAACTCTAAGGTTTATCTCAGGACTCTATTCCGGGGAAGTTTCCGTGGTGGCGAACCGGTAGCCCACCCAGGGCTCCGTCAGCAGATATTTTGGTTTTGAAGGCAGCGGCTCAATCTTCTTGCGCAACTGATTGACCACCACGCGGAGATATTCCACCTCATCGCCGTAGTCGGGTCCCCAGACCGTCTGCAGCAGCTTGCGGTGTGCGATCGGCTTGTTCGCATGATCGGCCAGAAACTTGAGCAGGTCGAATTCCTTGGGGGTCAGGCGTGAGGACTGGCCGTTCAGGGTGACGCGCCTCGCCGCGAAGTCAATTTCCAACTCGCCGCCCAGGCTCAGTTTCTCCTCGCTGTCACCGGAGGAGGGCACCCGCCGCATGGCCGCGCGAATGCGCGCCAGCAGTTCCTGAATACCGAAGGGTTTGGTGACATAGTCGTCCGCTCCGGCGTCGAGCGCCTGGACTTTATCGCGCTCCGTGTTGCGGACAGAGAGCACGATAATGGGCAGTTCCGACGTTTCGCGAATGGCCCGGCAGGTCTCCAGCCCGCCAATGCCCGGCATGTTCAGGTCAAGCAGAATCAGGTCCGGCGTTTCAACGCGCAGCTTCTGCAGGGCTTCTTCGCCGGTCCTGGCCTCCATCACGGAATAGCCCAGGTCTGTCAGCGTCGCCTTCATGGCGCGGCGCAGTTGCGGTTCGTCATCAACAACCAGAATCGTAGCGGTGTTCATTGCTTAACAGGGATGGAGAATACAATGGCCGCGCCACCGCCGGGGCGATTTTCCGCGCAGACACTGCCTCCATGTGCTTCGATGATACCCCTGGCAATCGCGAGACCCATACCGGTGCCGTCCACCTGCTCTTTTCGTTTCCGGCCGCGATAGAACTTTTCGAAGATCCGTTCCAGTTCGTCCAGCGCGATGCCGGGGCCGCGATCCTTCACGGAGAGCTGCACCAGACCTGACTGCTTATTTGCCTCGATCCGGATGGGGGAATCCGGCGGCGCGTATTTGCGCGCATTCTCGATCACCTGCAACAAGGCACGCCGCACCAGCAGCGGATCCACATTCACTTCGAGCGCCGCCGGAATGTCGACCGAGAATCGCGCGGGGTTCTCATCGCGAACTTCGCCGAGCGCCATTTCGACGATGTCCGCCACCGGCGCCAGTTGTCTTTCCAGATGCAGTTCCTTCGATTCAATGCGCGCCAGTTCGATCGCTTCACTGATGGTGTTCTGCAGACGTGAGGACTCCTGGTCGATGATGCTGAGCAACTCCTGGCGAACCTCCTCGGTGCGGGGCGGAATGGAAATCAGGCGCGTGACGCAGGTACGGATAGCCGTCAGCGGGGTCTTCAGATCGTGCGCGAGGCCGTCCAGCAGGGAGGATTTGAACTCCTCGTTGCGCTTTGCCACCTCGGCGGCGGCGGCTCTCTTCAGTGCCTCGGTGCGTTCGTAGTTGATGGCCAGCAGGCTGGCCACGGAATCGCGGACCGCCTGGCTGAGCCGGGAGCCGGAGGTGGCCAGACTGCCAATTACGCGCGTGCCCATGCGTACGGGAATGATGCCTATGCCGCCCTTCTCCGCGGCCAGGCCGGAGCGCGCTACGTTGGCGAGGTCCTCCACGGTGACCACCACGCCGGCATCGCCGAAGACTTTGCCGGAAGCCGTGTCATAAAACGAAACCTCGCCGATCCGCAGGATCTGACCGGCGCGCAGCACGGCGTGCCGCAGGGAATCGCTGCTCTCCTCCATCAGCAGTGCGCGGCTGAGTTCGTAAAGCCGGGTTACTTCGCTCCGGCCCTGCATTGCCTCGTCAGCACGCCGTTTCGCGCTGGCGGACAGCTGGCTTGCCGTGATCGCTGTTACCAGAAACGCGAACAGCGCCACCCAGTTCTGGGGATCCGCAATGGTGAAGGTTCCCACCGGCGGCAGGAAGTAGAAGTTGAACGAGAGCATCGCCGCCACGGAGGTGAAGATGGACTCGGCGAGCCCCCACCGCGTCGCGGCGGCCAGCACCACCAGAAGCATGAAGAGCGCGGTCGTCGTCGGATTCACCTGGACGACCCACTGGTTGACGGCCACCACGGCAAATAACGCAGCCAGGCAGGCGGTGAAACGGGGGACTCGGCGGGCGGCGTTGTTCATAGTCAAAACGGAGAGGTCTGAAACAGAAGCTTAGCGAATGAGGCCCGCCGCGGGAAGGGACTTACAATACAAGTGGAGTCCTGATTGCATTCTCATCACCACCCGACAGCGTCCGGCCGCATCCTGATCTGGTCTCTTCTGGCGACCAGCGCATTTGTTGCGTTCGAGCTGTTTGAAGGCCTTCGCGCGCACAGTCTGGCTCTGATTTCCGATGCCGGGCACAATGCCACGGATGCGCTGGCGCTGCTGCTGGCATGGTTCGCCGTGTACCTGCAGTCGAAGCCGGCGGACGAGTCCCGAACCTTCGGCTATCACCGCGCCGGAGTCCTCGCCGCGTTCGTGAACGCCATCACGCTGATTGCACTCTCCGCCTGGATGTTTTACGAGAGCTGGGTGCGCCTGCTGCATCCGGTGACGGTGGACGAGAACGCGATGCTCTGGGTGGCCGCGGGCGCCATGGTGCTGAACGGCGGGATCATGTTCGGCCTGCACCAGACCGGCGATAAGGACATCAATATTCGCGGGGCTTTCCTGCACATGCTGGGCGACCTGCTGGGAGCGGCGGGCATCGTCATCGGCGCTCTTCTGATCCGTTTCACCGGCTGGACGCGCGTTGACCCCATCCTTTCGTTCCTGATCTCCGGCCTGGTGGTGTGGACGGCCCTCGACATTACGCGGGAGTCCATGAATATCCTGCTCGAAGGGATGCCACGGGGCGTGGATCTGAGCGAGGTCGTAAAAGCCATTCGCAACGTCAAAGGCGTGCTTGACGTTCACGACCTCCACATCTGGTGCCTGGGTTCCAATCAGAGCGCGTTAAGCTGCCACGTCCTGATTGAAGACATGCCGCCCTCGCAGAGCGACCACATTCTGCATGATCTGAACCATGTCCTGGGCGACCATTTCCAGATCCACCACACCACGGTGCAGTTTGAACATGTGAGTTGTGCGATCTCCGGAACGGGCTGCGTGATACCGGTCAGCGCCGGCCATCATCACCACGACCACGAACATCATCACCACTAAGGCTAAACGTCAGCGGCGGAAGTCGCCGTGGTCGCGGAAGGCCCGGTAATCGCGCATCCGGCGAAGGTCGTCTTCGAGCGCGCCCCGGTCGCGCGGATCGAGCGAGTTCTGGCTCACCACGCGCTGCAGACGGTCGATCGCCTGATTGAGTTCCCGCTTCTCATAACGGCCCTGGTCGAAGCGGGAAGCGAAATCGAAGAGTTCGCGGCGCGCTTCATCGAAGCGTTTACGGTCACTGCGGGAGGCGTAGGGATAGCTGCTCGCCCGGTCCAGATCCAATCTTGCCCGGTCAAAGACGGAGCGGTCGCGGCGGGCGGAATCGCGGTCGCCGTAGGGGCGGTCATACTGTGCCGCGGCGGTAACCGCACTGCACAGCAGGGCGGCGGCCAGCACCAGTTGGGAAGTCAGGTTACGGCTCATCTTCATCACAAGAACTCCTTCGACCAGATGGACGAACCGGTGCGGCGGAGGTTGCCCGCTTAATCGGCTGTTAATGCGCCGCGGCGGTAGACGGTATTCCCGGCGCGCATGGAGAGCAGAACGTCGCTGTGGCCTGCGCGATGGAAGAGATCGCGGTAGTCCGCCACATCCATCACCAGCAGATCCGCGGATTTTCCCGGCTCGAGCGACCCGGTGGCATGAGACATGCGCAGCGCGCAGGCGGCATTGTAGGTGACGGAGACAATGGCTTCTTCCTGCGACATTCCGAAGCGATTGACCGCAAGCTGCAGGTGGTATTGGGGATTCAGCGAGGCCGGGCCGCCGGTGCGAAACCCCGAGGCGAGCGCAACCGGGATGCCGGCGTCAATCTCCTCCCGCAGACTCACTTCGCCGGACCATTCGCCGCGAAGGTAGCCGGATATCGGAAGTACGTGAATGCAACCGGTATTTGCCGAATGCCTCAGTTGTTCCGTGGTTTGCAGGGGTGGCGCAAGAACTGCCACCGGGCCGGAGGAATGCACCAGGTTCATCGCCTTTGCCACATCATCATCCGCCAGGCGCAGGCGGATAGCAAAACCTGCCTCGGCGGCGGCGCCCATCGCCTGCTGTAGCCACACGCCTTCGGCCCTGTCTTCCCGCAAAGAGAGTTCCAGAATGGAGGCCAGTTTTTTCTCCCGGATGTCCGCCAGCCATTTGCCGGACAGTAAGGGCGAAGCCGGGTTCATATACTGGCCCGCGGGCGGAGCGAGGACGGAGCGGATCCGCAACGGTTTGCCCTGCAGCATCTGGTGGATTCGCAGTGCCCGGACGGCGCTGCGCAGGTCTGAGGCGGAACTCGTATGCGCCGCAAGAGAAAGGGAGCCATGGCGGGCGTATTCCGCCGCCGCGCCCATCGCTCCAGCGGTCAGGCGGTGTTTCGAGAGGACTTCGATGCGAACCTCGGGGGATTCCGCGGCGGAGTACTTCCCGGCAGGCTGCGGGTAGACCAGGACGCCGTCCGGATCCACAAATGCCGGCATCACCAGCCTGCCCGCGGCGTCCAGTTCGCGGGCGGCGCGGGCCGCCACAAGGTTCTCTACGCGGCGCGCGGGGCCGGACTCCTCAATGACGCCGTTCCGAAGCAACAGAGCGCCGTCGTTGATCAACCCGAGTTCGTTCATTGCCGCCCCGCGACGGGGGCCACTGGGTCCGTGCAGCGTGAGCAGCTGCCGTACCCTCCGGACCAGCGTCCACTGATCTTTTGTCCCCGGATCTTTGGACGCCTGGACCGGCGTACTGGTTTTCAAGGCCTGTTGTTTGTGAGGCGGTCCGATTTCGTAACCGGTTACTTCCTCCGCTTTATTAATTACTGATCGTTGCGGATGAGTTTTCTGAGACCCTTCACTTTTTCCTTGAGTTCCTGGGTGGCGTCCGCAACCTGGTTTGTATCGTATATCACGCGGGGCGTCAGAAAAATAATCAGCTCAGTCCGTTTTTTGGTGTTGGATTTCTGGCCGAAAGCGGCGCCCAAATACGGAATACGGTCCAGCAGCGGAATGCCGGCCGATGTCTCGGTGGTGGTTTCGTTGATGATGCCGCCGATCGCGATCGTGTCACCATCCTGCACGGTCACCTGTGTGTTGACGTTGCGCTGCGAAAAGGATGGCGAATTGATGCTGGTGCCGGTGGGATTGGGTTCCGGCGCGGTCACCGACTGATTAATCACCATGGTCACAATCCCGCTGGCATTCACGCGAGCCAGAATGCTGAGGCCGATACCCGTGCTGGTATTCGAAATGGTCTGTGTAAACAGGGAATTGCCGCTGGAGGTAATGCCGGGGTTTACGGCCTGGGACGAAAGCGTCGGGACTGAATCGCCAACCGTGATCGACGCCGGAATGCTGTCAGTGGCGATCACGCTGGGCGCGGAGAGTACCTTCGCCCTGGTGCGGGTCTCCTGCAACTGCAACATGGCCAGCAGCGCGCGGCTTTGCCCCACCAGTGTGCCGGCGGAGAGAATTGTATTGGCAGTGGCTGACGCATTGCTGGTGCCCGTCACCTGATAGCCGCCGATTCCGTTCGGCAGAGCGGCATTGCTCTTTTGCAGGAAGGCTTCCACGCCCGCGGAGAATGACCCTGAAAGATCCACTTCGTAGATCTTCGCGTCGATCAGGACCTGGCGTGGCGAAACATCCAGCTGGTCGAGCAAGTCTTTGATCTGTTCCCATTGCTCGGGCGTGCTTTGGACGAGCAGGGTGTTGTCGTAAGGATTCGGGATGATCCGAGGCATCATCCCGCCGAGGGGGGAACCGGCTTCCGGAGCGAGAAATGTACCTGTCGCATCGGCGGGCTTGCTGCCCGCCGCGCCCGCAGCCGGGGCGGGCGCGGGCGCGCTGAAGGCGCTCAGCGAAGAAGTCGGGCCATAGCCTCCGCTACCGTATCCGCCATAGCCGCCACCGCAGTTTCCGCCGTACTGACCACCGCCATATTGACCACCGCCGTACTGGCCACCACCGTACTGGCCCCCGCCGTACTGACCGCCGCCGTACTGGCCGCCCCCGTACTGCGCACCGCCTCCAAATGCTCCCCCGCCCAGGCCGCCGGCGGCGCCGGCATAGCCCGTTGCGGGATAGGAGGAATTGCCCTGGGAGCCGTACACGCTGCCGAAGCCGCCGCCAATCGGAGCGCAGCCGCCGTAGAGTTGGGTGATCACGGCGCCCAGCACCTCGGCGCGACCGTACTTGAGTCGGTAAACCTTGTTATGCGTGCCGCCCGCCGTGCTCTTGGGTGTGATGTCGAGCTTCGCAATCCAGTTCTCGACTTCGGCAAAAACGCCGGGATTCGGAGCCACGGCGAGTATGGTGCTGACGCGGTCGATCGGAAGAAACTGAATCGCGCCATGGTCTTTGCCGCCGGTGAGCGAATAAGCTTTGAAGACCTGTTCGAGTTCTTTGGCGATGTCCGCCGGACGTCCGTTTTTGACCTCGAACAAACGAACCCGCTGGCCCGCGAAGGTGTCGCTGTCGAACATGGCGACCAGTTCGAGCGTGCGGCGCATATTCCGGCTGTTATCGAGCAGAATCAGCAGATTCGCTGGATCGTAACTGGTGATCTGGCCGCCGTCGCCGGTAAAGGGCGTGAGGACCTTGATCATCTCCGAAGAAGTCGCATATTTCAGGAAAACGAGGTTTAGCACCATGCGTTCATCTTCGGGGAGCTTCGAGGGATCCGACTGCGTAATCGGATTGACCGGCTGACGCGAGATATTCGCCACCGGCACAATGCGGTAAACATTGCCCGCCTGCACCATGGCGAGATTGTTCATGCGCAGGATGGTTTCGAGCAGCGGACGCAGGTCGGTGTCCCTCATCTGGCCGAAGGTATTGACCGTGACGCTGCCGCCCTTGACCGAGGCATCAAGGACGTAGTTGATCTTCAGTTCGCGCGCCAGCGTATCGATCACTTCCAGCAGAGAAGCATTGTTGAGGTTAAAGCCTCCGACGGGATTGCCCGCGCTTTGCGCCGGTTGGGTCTGCGCCGGCGCTGCCTGGGTCTGCGGCGGCGGGGTCTGCCCGTACGCACTGGTCAGCGTAAGAACGCAGAGGCATGCGGTGAAGCGTGTGGAGGCTTTGTTCATTTGTTTCTCAGTTCCTGATTCGTTTCGTTACTCGGGCTGCTGGGGGAGCGGGTGCTGTTGCTGGAGGATGGCGCGTTCCTCATCCGTGAGGTCGGTCTTTTTCTTTTCCCATTTGGTGGTGCCGAAGGGGGACTGACGTTCGAATTTCACGGAATCGCCGGATTCGACTGCCTTGACGAACTGTCCCTTTGGTTCCGTTGCGGAACTGCCGGCAACGCCCATATCCTGCATCCGGGAAACACCGAACGGGGTCTTGTTGTAGATCCACTTTTTACCGGTCTTATCGGTATAGGCATAGCTGCCGTCGGCGTTCGGCACGGCATCTTTCGGGATGACCAGCGGTTGGGCCACGGGTGTGGCAGGTTTCGCCGCGGCAACTGCCTTCGTGGTCTTCTTCTTCGTAACGGCGGTTTTCTTTGTATTCGGCGCGGTGTCCGTCTGGGAGGCGAACACCATCGCTGTGGCAATTAAGAGTGCGAGTACGGTCTTCATAGTAAATATCCTTCCGACTATTGCTTCATCCAGCGGCATGTTGCGCCGAAGGGGCTGTAGGTAATAACTTTCTTGTAGCCACCCTGCACCGTGCCGGCGGGCGAGTTTTCACCCGGGCGGCAGGCCAGCATGGTTTCCGTGAGTTTTATGCCCAGCACCGGGTCGCCGGAGGACTGAGGCGGCGGGGGCGGAGGTTGCAGCCCGCCGCCGGAAACGGGAGCGGCCGCGGTAACCGCGGGCCCCTGGGGAGTTCCCCTGGGATTGGAGCGGTCAATCAGATCCTCGATCTTCCTCTCAATCTTCTTCTCGTCCCATTCAAAGGTAATATTCTGCGAATCGAGCGCAATTACCTTGAAATCGCCGATCGTATCCCCGGCGCGGACGGATTTGCTCGCTTCTCCCGGGTGCGCCGCCATAATTGCCTTCGTGCCGCTGGGGAGGCCCATGGTGCCATAGACGACAGGCAGCGCGGGCATCTTCTTCACCTCGACGGGCTTGGGCGGATCAATCACGATGGCGGGATTCCGGTCTACGGAAAACAGGTTCTTCTCCGCGACGTCCGCGTACTGAACAGCGGTGGGCGGCTGTGGCTTTGCCACCGGCGGCGCGGGCAGCGGTTTCGCGGCGGGGATGGCGACGTTGAGGGTGGCTTTGCGTTCGGCCTGGGCCCGCATCCAGTGTTGCCTCGCCTGCCATGCGGTTCCCCCCAGCGCAGCGGCCAGAATCAGATTGAGAGCAATCAGTTTCGGTTTCAAAATGCGCCGGGCCCTTTCTTTTCCGGAACCAGTTTCTTTGCGACCACGCCGGCCAGTACCATCCGGACGTTCAGAAGTTTTTGTTTCGGCTGTACCGCGGTGATGCGTTCTTCTGAAGGCACCACGAGTTCCGGTTGCTTCTCCAGATCCGCCAGAAAATTCACCAGCTGTTCGATGTGGCACTCCATCGTGATGGTGGCGTAGACCAGGCCGTAATCGCCGAATGCCTTGGGTGCGCCGAAGTCGCCGCCGCGCACATCAATCTGTTCGAGCCTGGCAACTCTGCGTGCGATTTCGAGCAGTGAGGCCTGAGCTTGCGGCGCGGTATCGGCCTGCAGAATGCCATGTTCGCGATCGGTAAGATCTGCGGCGGTCTGCCGGAAGATGGCATCGCGCGCCGGCGTGGTGGCGATGATCTGCCGCAGCCGCGCGACCCGCTGCTTCGCCAGCGCCACACTGCCGGCGCCGGCGTCCGGCGTGGGGGCGGCGCCATCCGGCAGGGTGAACCGAAGAATCAGGATGATCAGCACGGACGGGATCAGCAGCATGACCAGGTTGCGTTCGCGTGGGGAGAGTTTCAAGGTGTTGTCCTCCCGGCGCGTCCGCGACGCATGGTCTTGATGCGGAACTGTTCGGTGGTGGTGGTGTGCGTCACGGAAAGGGCGAATTCTGAATTCTGGAAAAGCGGCGAGGAATCGAGTATTTTCAGCAGCGGGGCGGCCTGGTCGGCTTCGCCCGCAATTACCACCGAATCGGGGAAGATTTCGATGGAATTCGTCCAGACCTGCGGCGGCAGCAGACGTGTGATTTCATGCAGCACATCGAGGTCGGCCTGCGGACGATGCCGGATGTCGTCCAGCGCCGCGATGCGGTTGCGGTTCAGGGTGGCGCGCTTGTCCAGATCCTGGGCGTGCTGTGCGCGCGGTTCGAGGCGATGAATCTCCGCGTTCAGATCCGCCAGATAATTCCGTTGCTCGAGGGCCGGGAAGACAACAAAGGCTCCGATGAGGCTCAGCACCAGCAGGGTGGCCAGGATCGCCGGCAGCAGGTACTGGCGGCGCGCGCTGGAAGCCCGGCGTTCGGCGGGCAGGAGATTCGCGAACCGGCTGACCATGGGCGCGGAGGCCGCCAGAGCCGCGATGAACGCCAGGCCTGTTGAGCCTGGAATGACTTCCGTGAGAGGTGTGGCGGCGAAGTCCGGAGGCAGGCGAAGTTCGCCGCGCGTGATCGACAGCGCTCTTTCCGGCGGGAAAGCGAACACGGAGGAGAACAGCGGTTTTGCCTCGCTCTCCCCGTATGTTTCAGTCCGGCCCGGTTCGTCGGTGGACCACGTCAGCAGCGGACCCGCCGGATTGCCGCGAATCCGCAGCGCCGCGTACATCGCCGTCGCGGAGAACGTAAAGGCGGCGACCGGAATACCGGCCTCGGCGAACAGGGTCTCCCACGCCTCCAGTACCGATTTGCGCACGATACCAACCACGCAGGAGAGTCCCGCTTTCATCCATGCCCAGGCAATCTCATCGTCCCCATACGGATGCAGCGAGTCGAGCTGCAATTCGAGCGCGGCGGGAATGTCTTTCCCGGTGACCCCGGGAAGCGTCACAAGGCGTACGATGACCTCTTCGCGGGGAATGACTACTGTTGCGGCCAGATGCGGCTCTCGTGCGGCTTCGAGAAACTTCAGGAACTCACTGCCCCATTCGGCTGCGGGACGTGTGCGGAAGTCCGGGATCGTAGTGGCGGCGGCGAGGGCGGATGCTCCAGGCCGCGAACGGACAATGCATACATCGAGGTTCCGAGGTCCGATCGCCACGCCCAGCCCTGTACCGAACAACAAGGCTTTCCGCAGCGGCGACGCCGTGTTTTCAGATGCGGTCATACCACCTGACCACTTCGGAGTTGCCGCCCAGAAACTTCACCAGTGCGGCGACGGTCCGGTGCATATCCGAAAGTTTTCCATCGGGCTGTTTGAGTTGAGCCGTGGCCCGCAGCGTGAACATGGTGATGCCGCCGATGCCGAGGCGAAAGCCCGCCGGGCCAAGCGTTTGCTGCATCTCCTGCAGTTCTTTGTAATCGAGAATCGGTCGTTCCGCGCGATGTTTCACAATGGCTTCGGCATCCTGCGGCGCGATGCCGATGGCGATCATCGTCTCCGCGCGGACCGTGTTGATATCCAGATACCCGCCCCCGGCGAAAGGGGAGAGACAATCACGCAAACCGGCGCGCCTGTTATCGAGCGACGTTCCGTAATAGAGGTCCGGCGTGATACCCTTCACCTGCAATAATTCCTCACTCTCCTGGAATGACGAGTGGCGCGCCGGAAAAGACGGAGGCTGCGCCAAATAAAAGGGGTCGAAGGAGCTCGGCCGTTCCGGCGTGACGGGTGATCTCCAGTCCACAATGGCGGCGCTCATCTCCAGCGCCTTGTCTTCGGGAACGCCGAGAGCGATGAGGAGCCGGAGCAGTTCCTGCGGCGCGGCGGTGTTGAGACTCAGTTTCGAGGACTCCGGAATGATTTCGACCCGGACCTGCGCATTCGGGAACGGCAATTCCATGACGGGCTGACCCCGCTGGTAGAAGTCCGCGCCCCAGCGTATCCTTAACGCTGCACGCTCCACCGCGCCTCGGGCAATGAAGTAGGCTTTCAGTTCATCGACACTGGTGGCCGCGCGTTCGGTTTCGCCGCGAACATTGTTGGCGACCGCGAGACCGATGGCGGAAAGCGCCGCCGTCAGCCACAGCACGGTCAGCAGCGCGGAGCCCTGTCTATTGCTGGTCATTCTGGGGTGGAGGTGGCGCATCAGTGTAATAAGCCTGCGGGTGAGTGACGATCAGCGGCACGGTAACGGTGGTGACATGCAGTTCCGCCGGAGAACTGCTCAACGGCGCCATCTCGATGCGAACGCCCAGAGGGAGCCGGGGAAGCTGCCAGTCGCTGCGCCAGATCCGAAAGGGCGCGAGTTCGAGAGGTTCCAGATACGAGAACCGGCAGTAGGCCAGCTTGTCGGCAAGAACAAAGGATTGGCTGCCGGGGATCACCGGGCTGTAGCGGACCGTTCGCGCGCCAGTCTGCGGGTCTGAACCGATCTCCGTGATCATCTCGCCGGTCTGCAGTTCGCCCGCATAGGGCGTTTCGTTGAGGATCAGCCGTACGCCCAGGTTGCGTTCCCCGGGGATGACCTGGAGTTGGGCGATCTGCGGGCGGCCGCGCCAGGCGTCTTCGAGCGAGTAGGTGGTGACGAACCGCATGGTTTGCGGTTCCCATTGCGCGAAGAGGATCTTCACGAACGCATCGGGTTTCGGACGCCATTCCGCCATCGTGAAGACGAAGCCCGCGATCTCGTTCTCGATAATCCGGCGGGAGTTCGCGACGCGGCGATTCTGCACCAGATGCGCATCCGTCTTCTCCATGGTGTTGAAGCCGATCCGCATCGCCATCAGGATGCCGACCGAGAGCATGCTCAGAAGGGTGACCGCAATCAGGATTTCGATGAGCGTGACGCCGGCCCGCGGATTCCGCTTCTTCATTTCGCCACCAGGGGAATCGAAATCTTCCGGTAGCCTTCGAGCGTGATCCGGCGCGTGCCTCCGACGGGAGGTTTCCACCAGACTTCAAGCGCGATCTGCTGCAGGATGGGAGTGCCGGGACCGGAGTTCGGCGGCAGGTCAAATGGCTTCAGTACGGCCTTCCAGCCGGTGGGGACCGCGGTCTGATCAGCGTCGAAATTGCCCTCCGCGGAGCCGTCGAAGGGAAGGTTCACGTCAAGCAGCAAATCGTTCATCTTCGTCCGGGCCAGCATGGCGACGCGGTCGTAATCGGAAAGGCGCGCCGCGTTTTTTACCGACTGCGAAAGGCCGACGATCAGGCCTGTGACGGCGATTCCCATCACGACTGTGGCGACCAGCACTTCGAGCAGACTGAAGCCCTGCTTCGACTTCATGGGACCCTCTCGATCTGCGGCACCGAGGTGACCGGATCGATGCGGACCGAACGCTTCGCGCCGCGCTCATTGCGCAGCACCACGCGGATGCGCGGGCATGCGCCGCCCGGCATCACCAGGTAGCGATGGGACTCGCCCGCCTCCAGCGTGATGCCGTTGCTCAGAAACAGTTTTTTCCAGGGCTTGTCCGCCGAGGCCTCCGTGAAGACAGCGAGCGCGTTTTCCGCCGGCGATACGACGATGGCCGCGGGTTGCTCGCGACGCTCCACCGCGTTGAGCGTGCTGGTGAGAAATGACGCTACCGTGCCGGCCTCCGAGGTGAGGCGGATACCGGCGAGGCCGGCGGTGAGCGATGGAAATGAAACGCTGACAATGGCCGCGATGATGGCGACCACGATCAGCATTTCGAGCAGCGTGACGCCGGCGCTTCTATTTCCAGGACGTCTATTTCCAGGACGTCTATTTCCAGGAAACGACATCTGCGTTGAGGTCCGTGCCCCCGGGCTGGCCGTCGGCGCCGTAGCTCACCACGTCCGGTTCATCGCCGTGGTCGCCCGGGTACTTGTAGACGTAAGGGTGTCCCCAGGGGTCATTGCCAAGATCTTTGACCAGATACGGGCCATGCCACTGATCCATGCCGGCAGGCTGCTGCCGGAGCGCGCCGAGGCCCTGTTCCTGCGTGGGGAAGACACCGGTATCGAGCTTGAACTGGCCGAGTGCGAGCTGGATATTCGAGATCTCCTGTTTGGCCGCGACCACACGGGCCTGATCGCCGCGATGCAGCAGGCGGGGACCCACGATGGCCGCAAAGAGAGCAATGATGGTGACCACGACCAGCATTTCGATCAGTGTGACGCCCGAACGTTTATTCAGTTTGTGCTTCATTTTCATGGAAAATCCCTTATATAGCCACATCGTTAATACTCGTGATTGCAATCAGCATGCTTAGAACCAGTGCGCCCACGATGATGCCCATGATCAGGATCACGAGCGGTTCAAAGATGGAAGTAAAACGGCGGATGGCGGCGCGCGTTTCCTCCTCGTAGATTTGCGCCATGCGGGCAAACATCAGATCGAGCTTGCCGGTCTCTTCGCCCACTGTGAGCAGGTGCGACGCGAGGGGCGGAAACATCTTCGTGCGGGCCAGCGGCTGCGAGATACCTTCGCCCCGCTTGACGCCCTGTGCGACGTCTTTGAGGCTGTTCGCCATCACCTTGTTATTCAGAATCCCGGCCGCGATGGAGAGCGATTGCACCAGCGGCACCGTGTTGCCGACGAGCGTCGACATGGCGCGGGCGAAACGGGAGGTTTCGGCCTTGCGAAGCGCGTCGCCAAGAATGGGGATTTTGAGGCGGGCATTGTCCCACCAGAGCCGTCCCGCCTGCGTTTGCGTGTAGGCGCGGAAAAGCACCACGGACCCGACGAGCACGAGGCCGACCAGCCAGGACCAGTCCTGCACGATCTTACTGGCCTGCAGCATGATCAGCGTGGGCGTGGGGATTTTCATGCGTCCGTCATCAAAGACGCTGGCGAAGCGGGGAACGACGAAGTCCAGCAGAACAAAAATGGACCCGGCGCCAACGAAGGCGAGCAGCGCGGGGTAGACCATCGAAGAGATGATGTAGCTGCGCAGTTCGTCGCGCGAGCGTTCAAATTCGGAGAGGCGTTCAAAAATCTGGCCGAGGTTCCCGGAGGCTTCGCCCGCGCGCACCATGTTGATGAAGAGGTCCGAGAAATAGAGCGGGTGAGCGCCCAGTGCGTCGGCGAGCGATTTGCCGCCTTTGATGGCGCGGAGCACGTCACCGATCAGGCTGCGGAACTGCGGTTTGGTGGTGAGTTCGTTCGCTATGGAAAGTGCGCGGTCGAGCGGCACGCCGGAGTTCAGCAGCGTGGAGAGTTCCTGCGTGAAGAAAAGAACGTCTTTGCGGCGGCCACCGTTGAAGGTGGGCAGTTTCAGTTCGAACGATTGCCGCTTCTGTTCCGTTCCCACATACAACGGCGTGAGGCCCTGCCGCTGCAGTTCGCGCGCAACGTTGCGCGGGCTTTCCGCGGTGATGACTCCGGTGCGCATTTTGCCATCGGAGCCAACGGCGCGATAGTGGAACGGGGCGGCGGGCATGCTCAGAATTCCTGCGTGACGCGCGTGACTTCCGAAGCCGTGGTCAGGCCCTGGCGCACTTTCATCCAGCCGTCTTCACGGAGGTTGCGCATGCCGTTGCGCCGCGCGGCATCGGTGAGGCGGCTGGCATCCGCGCCTGCCATGATCAACTGGCGGATCTCGTCATTGAGTTCCATCAGCTCAAAGATACCGGCACGACCGCGATATCCGGAACCGCCGCAGGCCTCGCAGCCGGCCCCTTTAAAAGTCTCGACTTCGTCGCCGAAGGGGGTGAAGGAGAGGCCCGCGGTGGTTTTGCATTCTTTACAGATCATGCGGACGAGTCGCTGCGCCAGAACCGCGACAACCGATGACGAAATCAGGTAGTTTTCCACGCCCATGTCGGTCAGTCGCGTGACGGCGCTGGGCGCATCGTTGGTATGCAGGGTGGAGAAAACAAAGTGGCCGGTGAGGGCCGAGCGGATGGCGATATCGGCCGTTTCGCGGTCACGGATTTCACCGATCATAATGACGTCGGGATCCTGACGGACAATGTGCCGGATGCCGGCGGCGAAGGTGAGACCGATGGCGGGATTGACGTGAATCTGGTTGATGCCGTCCATCTGGTATTCCACCGGGTCTTCGATGGTGATGATCTTCTTGTCCGGCAGATTGATGCGTTTGAGCGCCGAGTAGAGCGTGGTCGATTTGCCGGAGCCGGTGGGCCCGGTGACGAGGAAAATGCCGTGGGGCAGGGAAGTGTAATGTTCCATGCGGGCCAGCATGTAATCGTCAAAACCGAGACGGCGCAGATCGTAGAAGTCGCCGGCGGAGCGGTCCAGAAGACGCATAACGACGCTCTCGCCAAACAGTGTGGGGAGCGTGGAGACGCGGAGATCGACTTCGCGGCCGAGGATACGGAGCTTGATGCGGCCGTCCTGGGGCAGGCGGCGTTCGGCGATGTTGAGCTTCGCCATCAGCTTGAGGCGAGAGATGATGGCGGCCTTGAGTTCACGCGGCGGCTGTTCCTGATTCCAGAGCACGCCATCAATGCGGAACCGGATGCGGAATTCCTTCTCAAACGGCTCGATGTGAATGTCAGACGCGCGGCGTTCCACGGCCTGGGCGATCATGGCGTTCACGAGGCGGATGACGGGCGCTTCGCTCGCCATGTCGCGCAGGTGCTCCAGATCGTCTTCATCGCCGGTGAACTCGGTGGCGGCGGACTGGCGGTCGCCTTCGGTGTAATAGCGGTCGATGGCGTCGAGGATTTCCTGCTCGGTGGCAAGCTGCGGCGTGACTTCCAGTTTGGTGAAGCTGTGGACGGCGTTGATGGTCTCGAAATCCAGCGGATCGGCCATCGCGAGCGTCAGGGCGCCGCCTTCCACAGCAATGGGGAAAACGAGAGCCTGACGAAGGAATCGCGGCGCCATCGACTCGGTTTCGGGACCGGCCGACCCCTCCAGTGAGGGAGGCGCCGCGATCTGGGCAATGGCAAGACCCAGTTGTTCGGAGAGAGCGTTCAGCAGGTCGCGCTGGGCCAGATAGCCCATGTCGACCAGAATTTTTCCCAGCTTGTCGCCGCGTTCGCGCTGCAGTTCGAGGGCACGTTCGAGGTCTTCCGCGCCGATCAGGCCACGGCCGATCAGCAACTGCCCGAGAGGAACGGCCACCGCGTTCGGCGTCGCGGTCACAGCTCCTCTTCCGTGAAGATCGCGTTCAGTTCCGCGCCACTCAGATGATGATTGATCGCGTCAATCAGTTTCTGCTTTTCCGCCGTCAGCATGATGCGATGCGGCAGACCGCGGGAGTTCTCCCAGCGGTAGTTGAACAGGAACGCTTCCATTACGATTCGCTCGTTGTTGGGCAGGCCGGGGAGCGACTTGCCGGCATTCAGCATCAGGCCGCGCAGCGACTCTTTCAGGGCATCCGTTTTGCGGGCTTTGCGGTCATGCAGGACCACAATCTCGGCGTCGCTGATGGTCTGCTTGAACGGGCTGAGGTTCAGAGGGGAGAGCAGTACCAGGTTCAGTTCCATGGAAAAGACCGCGCCGTAGCCTTCGAGATAAGTGCCGCGCGCGGTGCCGAGCAGATCGTATGGGTCACTGATGTTCGACCGGATCTTGTCGTTCATCGAGGCTTCCACCGCGCGCAGCGAGGCGAGGGAAACGATGGGCTCGGAAGCCGCGAAGCAAAGCGTGGCGACTGCGATCAGCAGCAGAGATTTCTTCATTGTCCGGCTCCGTTCTGGGGTGCTTCAAGAGAGGCGAGGGAGGTCATGGCGCCCATGCGCTTCTGCATCACTTCGAGATTCTGTTCCATTGCCGCGACGATCATGCGATGCTCGCGGTCATGTTTCGCCTCAGCCGCTTCGAGGGCCGCTGTGGCGATTTGCGCGTCTTCGGTTTTCACCTGCCGCACGGCTTTGGCAACGGCCGCGTCAATCTGCTGGTTCACGTCGATACCTGCTGCTGTCTGTACCACGGTTTTGACCTGCGGCGCGGGGCGGACCAGGGCGGCGACCAGGGCTGCGGACGCGATCAGCAGCGGGGCGGACTTGCGCAGCCAGGTAAGGAAGCGCGCGGCGGGCGAGGGTTCAAAGATCTTGTCTGAGACGAAGGCAATCCGCTGCGGAATTTCCTGTTCGGGCAGACTGCGCAAAGCGGCGGTAGTGAGCCGGAGTTGTTCGAGTTCCGTGGCGCAGGCCTCGCAGCCGGCCAGATGGTGTTCGAGTTCCCGCCGTTCGGAGGCGGGCAGTTCATCGAAGGCGTAATCGCGGACCGCTTCGTTCTTTTCGCAGATGGTCATTGCCTGATACCTTGTGTCGTTGATCTTTGCGTGGTGGATCTTTGCGTGGTGGATCTTTGCGTGGTGGAGCTTTGCGTGATGGATCTTTGCGACCCGTTTGATGCCGAAGGCTCCAGTTCCTTTTTCATCAGTTCCAGCGCCGTGTAGAGGCGCGATTTGATGGTGGATACCGGGCAGCCGAGAATTTCCGCCATTTCATCGAACTTGAAGCCCTGATAGACCTTCAGGACCACCGCTTCGCGCTGTTCGGGGTTCAGCCGGTCCAGCGCGGCGTTGACCGCGATCGTGAGTTCCGGGGGTGCGCCGGGCGCCGGTTCTCGCTCGGCAAAGCTCGCATCGTCTGTTCCTGCTTCCGGTTTGCGTTTGCGGAAGAGCGAATACGCCTCGTTGTGCGCGATGCGGAAAAGCCAGGGACCGAAGCGCGCCGTGTCGTCGAGTTTGCGGATGCTTTGCCATGCTTTCAGGAATACGTCCTGCGTCAGGTCCAGAGAGTCTTCGGAGTTGCCGGTGAGGCGCAGCAGATAGTTGTAGACGCGCTTCTCCCAGCGCGAGACGAGGTGGTTGTAGGCCTCGACATCGCCCTTGCAAACGCGTGTTATCAGGTCCGCATCTTCGACGGCCCGGAAGATCAATATCCTGCTCCTGTTCTGAAGACGCGCGCGGCGCCGAAAAAGTCGGAGGGGAATGCGCTGAACATCAGTTTATTGCAGTGGGCGGGTAGCACTAAGCGCAGCAGGACGGTCCACAGCAGGGCAGCGTGGCCAGGGGATTGGCGGCCGGTTTGGTGGCGCGGACGAAGGCAGCCATGAATTTGCCATCTACCTGGGGCGCGATGGCATCCACGTCGAGGCCCTGGCCGGAGAGGAACTCCCGCGCATCCTCCACCTTGTAAATCCGCGTCGGCTCGATGTCGATCTTTTCAAAGCCGGCGGCGGCCAGCTTCTCACGGAATTCGGTTTCTTCGAGCGCACCGGCGAGGCAGCCCACCCAGAGCAGCACGTTCCTGCGGATCTCCGGTAGTATCTCGCCCCGCGTCACCACATCGGACACGGCGAAGCGACCGCCCGGCTTCAGTACGCGAAAGGCTTCTTTCAATACCTTGTCTTTGTTGGCGGACAGGTTGATGACACAGTTCGAGATGATGACGTCGACGCTGTGGTCCGGTAAAGGAATCTGCTCAATCTCGCCTTTGAGGAATTCCACATTCGTGATGCCGGATTTCGCCTTGTTGGCTTCGGCAACCGCCAGCATTTCGTCGGTCATGTCGAGGCCATAGGCTTTGCCGGTGGGGCCCACACGCCGCGCGGAAAGCAGGACGTCGATGCCGCCGCCGCTGCCCAGGTCGAGTACGGTTTCACCCGCCTTCAGTTCGGCGAGAGCGGTGGGATTGCCACACCCGAGCGAGGCGAGCACCGCGGCTTCCGGCAGTGCGTCCGTCTCGCCGACATCATAAAGATTGCTGGTGATGGGGTCGCAGCCTTGCAGACCCTCCGGCGCCGCGCCGCAGCAACCTTTCCCCAGTCCGCCGGCGGCTCGCAGTGCCGCCTGGCTGTACTTTTCTTTCACCAGCTCTGTGATCGTACTCATGCCTTTGTCGTCTCCATTCCCTCGATTTGCACGATTCTGCCGGGCTCAATCGCTTTGTTCCGCGTGCAGCATTCGGCGTACAGGAAGTTCAGCAGCTGTCCCAGCGTTCCGGTGTTTGCCGTGTAACGAAGGAAGGTTCCTTCGCGCGTCACGCACACCAAACCTTCATTGCGCAGCTTGTCCAGGTGATGGGATAGGTTCGAGGCGGAAATTCCCAGTTCGGCCTGGATCTCCCCCGCGAACATTCCGTCCGGATGAGCCGACAGCAGCAATTGCACGATGCGCAGCCGGGATTCGGTGCCCATCGCGGCAAACATGTCGGCGTACTTGGTTACCTGCTCGTCCGGTAGTTGTTTCAATGTTTCAATGATTACTGAAATATTGGTAGCTGTCAAGCCTTGCCGCAGTGTATGCCGTAACCTGAAAAGACAGATGAAAACGCTCAACGGCTACCTGCGCGACTACTGGAAGCTCGTCTTTATTGCGCTGCTGCTCGCCGCGATCAACCAGGTCTTCTCGCTGCTCGATCCACTGATTTTCCGGCACATCATCGATTCCTACGCCACGCGGTATCACGACTACTCGCAGGGGCAGTTCATCCGGGGCGTTTCCCTGCTGCTCGCGGCCGCCGTCGGCGTGGCTTTTGTGTCCCGGGTGGCAAAGAACTTTCAGGATTATTTCGTCAACCTGATCACCCAGCAGGTGGGGGCGCGCATTTACGCCGATGGCATCCGGCACTCGCTCGAACTGCCCTACGCGCAGTTTGAAGACCAGCGCAGCGGTGAAACGCTGGGCGTACTGCAGAAGGTGCGGACGGACGTGGAAAAGCTGATCAACCTGGCCGTCAATCTTCTGTTCACCACCATCATCGGCGTAATTTTTGTGATGCTCTATGCCGCCCGCGTGCACTGGTCCATTGGTCCCGCCTACCTGCTGACAATCCCGCTGCTGGGCGGGCTCAGTTCGCTGCTCAGCCGGAAGATCAAGGAAGTGCAGAAGGTGATTGTGCAGGAGACCACTGCGCTGGCGGGTTCCACCACCGAATCGCTGCGAAATATCGAACTGGTGAAGAGCCTGGGTCTGGCGAAGCAGGAGATCGGACGCCTGAACGCCACCACGGCGCGCATCCTGAAGCTGGAGCTGAAGAAGGTGCGTTATCTGCGCAGCCTGAGTTTTGTGCAGGGTACGTTCGTGAACATGCTGCGCACGTCGATCCTGTTCCTCATGCTCTATCTGATCTTCACGCAGCGCATTACGGTGGGGCAGTTCTTCTCACTCTTCATTTATTCGTTCTTCATCTTCGGACCCCTGCAGGAACTGGGGAATGTGGTGAATACCTGGCGCGAAACGGAAGTCTCCCTGCGGAAATTCGACGATATTCTGGCAATGAAGCCGGAGCCGCGCCCCGATCAACCGGTGCCGGTGGGAACCCTGCGGACGCTCGCTTTCCGCGACGTCGGCTTCCAGCACCAATCGGCCAACAAGCCGGCGCTGCAGGGCATCTCGTTTGAGGTGGCGCGCGGCGAGACCATCGCCTTTGTGGGACCCTCCGGGGCGGGGAAGACCACGCTGGTAAAACTGCTCGTCGGGCTCTACCGCCCGCAGTCCGGCCACATCTTGTATAACCAGACGCCGGAGGATTTGATCGACATCGACGGCCTCCGCAACAGTATCGGCTTCGTGACCCAGGATGCGCAGCTGTTCTCCGGCTCCATCCGCGAAAACCTGCTCTTCGTGCAGCCCGATGCGACCGATGCCGATTGCATGGATGTGCTGCGGCAGGCCTCGGTGGACAGCCTTCTGGCGCGGGCCGAGAAGGGGCTCGATACCGTGATCGGCGAAGGCGGCGTCAAGGTTTCCGGCGGGGAGAAACAGCGCCTGTCCATCGCCCGCGCGCTGCTGCGCAAGCCGCAGTTGCTGGTGTTCGATGAGGCGACTTCCTCGCTCGACTCGCTCACCGAGGAAGAGATCAGTTCCACTATCCGGACGGTGGCCGCCAGCCGCGACGCCATCACGATTCTGATCGCGCACCGTCTTTCCACTGTGCTGCATGCCGACCGCATCTATGTGCTGGAACGCGGGCGCATTGTGGAATCGGGAGGGCATGACGAACTGCTCGATTCGAAGGGGCTCTACTACGCGATGTGGCGTCAGCAGGTGGGCGAAGGGCGCGACCAGCGGTCCGTCGTCACGCGCTGAAATCGGGGAGTCGGCTGTGTATACTTTGCCTGACAGGTCTCATCCCATGTATCGAAACGCTTTCCTTCTTTTCATTGCCGCAGTGGCCGCAATGCCCCTGCCTGCTCAGCAGGAACTCTTCAATGCGCGATGCGCGCCTTGCCATGGCGAAGAAGGGCGGGGCAGCGGTCAGGGGCCGGGTCTTGCGAACAATCCGCGCGTGGCGGCCCAGTCCGCCGAGCAATTGCGGGCCTATATCGAACGTGGCAATGCCGCTGCGGGCATGCCGTCTTTCTCCGACCTGCGTTCCGATGACCTGAACACTGTGGTGCGCTACCTGCGCCGCCTCAACGTTGAAACCATCATTCCGCCGGCGCCGAAGTCCGCCGCGCCGCCGCGTGTATGGGGCGCGCCGCAGCCTGGCGACTGGCGCACCTATAACGGCGATGATTCCGCCAACCGCTATAGTCCGCTGCGGCAGATCACCACCGCCAACGTGGGCTCACTCAAACTGAAGTGGGTGTTTCCGATCCAGTATTTCGGCCTCGAAGTTACACCGATTGTTGCCGACGGCGTGATGTACGTCACCGGCCCGAACGCCGTGTTTGCCCTCGACGCGCTGACCGGCGAGCATCTCTGGACCTATTCCCGTCCACAGACGCCGGGTCTGGTGGGCGATTCGAAACTCGGCACCAACCGCGGCGTGGCATTGCTCGGCGACAAGGTGTTTTTCGTGACGGATAACGCTCACCTGCTGGGGCTGGATCGCAGTACCGGCAAGCTGGAATGGGAGACCGCCATGGCTCCGGCGGGACAGCCGTATGGCGGCACCGTTGCGCCGCTGATTGTGCACGACATGATTGTGGCGGGCGTGGCGGGCGCGGACCATGGCATCCGCGGGTTTATTGCCGCCTACCGCCCGGGTAATGGTTCGCTGGTGTGGCGTCGCTGGACCGTGCCGGCGAAGGGAGAACCCGGCATCGAAACCTGGCAGAGCAAAGAGCCCGTTGCCGGCGGTGGTTCCAGCTGGCTGACCGGATCTTACGATCCTGCGACCGATACCCTGTTCTGGGCCACCGGCAACCCCTGGCCGGACAGTGACGACCGCGACCGCCCCGGCGACAATCTCTATACGAACTGCGTGCTGGCGCTGAACCCCGCCACCGGGGAAATCAAGTGGCACTACCAGTTCACGCCGCATGACGTGAAAGACCGGGACGCCACGGAGCCCAATGTTCTGGTGGATACGGTCTATCAGGGCAAGCCCTCGAAGCTTCTTCTGCATGCCGACCGCAATGGCTTTTTCTATGTGCTGGATCGCACGACCGGCAAGGTTCTGTTTACGAAGCCCTTCATTCATCGTGTGGACTGGGCGAAGTCGATTGATGGCGAGGGTAAGCCGGTGGTGGTCGATCCGAAAGGCTGCCCGAGCGACGCGACCAACTGGGGCGCGACGGCGTACTCTCCAGCGACGCGCCTTTACTATCTGATGGCTCTCGAAGAATGCACCGGTAAGCCGACCGGCTATCCCGATCAGACAGGCCAGCGTTATCTGCGCGCACTGAATATCGATACCGGCGAAATCGCGTGGGAAGTGGCGCAGCCGGGTCCGGCGCGCGCGAAAACATGGAACGGCGTGCTGGCGACGGCGGGCGGCGTGCTCTTTTACGGTCAGCCCAACGGCGGCTTCGCGGCAGTGGACCAGCGCACCGGCAAGACGCTGTGGAGCCTCCCCACCAATACACGGATGAAGGCGGCTCCCATGACGTTCGTGACGGGGGGCAGGCAGTATGTGGCTGTAGCCGCGGGTCCGAATATCCTCTGCTTCGGACTGTAGAAGGCCAGCGCCGCTATTTGCGGCGGCGCGCGAGTGCCATGCCCACGAATCCGGAGATCAGCAGCAGGACCGAGCCGGGTTCCGGAGTCGAGGTGGTGAAAGTGGAGTTCACGGAATCGGCCGGATCGGTCGCGACGGAGCCAACGGCGCCGCCAAAATCGAAGCCGATGCTGAAGTCGCCGGTGAGACCGGAAGGGCCGGGCACGAGCGGCCCGAAACCGCAGAACAAGGTTCCGGTGGAGCAGCCGTTGGCGGCGGCGCTGAAGTCCGGCGTGGAATCCTGGCTGAAGCCGTCACCAAGATTGCCGTTCGGGGTGTTGCCGGATTGTGCCAGGATCAGCGTGTAATCGCCCGCGGCGTACGAATTGCCCTTCGCTGCGTCATAGCAGCCGCCGTTTGCGAGGGGCGCGCCCCATATACCGCAACTGGGTTCGCCCGGATTGCCGATGTCAAAAGCCGCACCCATGGAATCGAAGACGTAAAAAGAGGGCGTAAAGCCGCCGAGAGCGGCGCTGGTGGTCCCGATGGTGAGCGTTTCGGTCTCCGGGACGGTAAAGGTCAGATAAGCCTTCCCATTATCCTCTGAGAACGTTCCGCTGAAGGTGAACTGGCCGGCCGACGCCGCCGTGACCAGACTGAGTCCCAGCCCGATCAGAGCCGGAATATTTCGATGTGTTTTCAGAATTCCTCCGTAAATGCGGGCAAATACTTTCGAGTAAAGCGTATCAGAAATTGTTTGATTTACGGGCGGATATCAGCGGGAT
>CAIUOG010000020.1 GCA_903900705.1 uncultured Acidobacteriia bacterium | reverse complement strand
CTGTTCCTTTCGCTGGATGAAGTCCTCGAAATGCATGAGGAGCAGATTGAGCGCTATGGCGGCGCCCATGGACTTCGCGATACCGCAGGGCTTGAATGAGCGGTGGTCACGCCACAGGCAACATTTGGCGGTGAATTCCTGCACCGATCGATTCCCGCGATGGCCGCCGCGTACCTCTTTCATCTGTGACAAAATCACGCGTTCGTCGATGGCAATTCGAGGCCCATTGCACATCCATCTCAAACGCCTGACAGCAGTTGAAACCGGGCGGGCCGGGGCCACGCGCACTAGCTTGCGGCGGCGGCTTCGAGGGCGGCGAGGTCGAACTTGACCATGGTCATCATGGCGGCCATGGCTTTGGGGTTTTTGAGGACTTCGCCGATGCGTTCGGGGACGATCTGCCAGCAGAGGCCGAATTGGTCGGTGAGCCAGCCGCAGGCCATGGGTTTGCCGCCTTCGATGAGTTTGTCCCAGTAGAGGTCGATGGTGGCCTGGTCGGGGCACGGGACGCTGAAGGAGAAGGCGGGGTTGAGCGCGTGGGCGGGGCCGCTGTTGAGGAAGGTCATCCGCTGGCCGAGGAGTTCGATGGTGATGGTGGCGATTTTGCCGGCGGGCCAGGGGCCGACGCCGGAGGAGCGGAATTCACTGATGGTCTTCGAACCGGGAAAGACGGAGAGGTAGAAGGCCGCGGCGTCTTCGGCGTTGTCGTTGAACCACAGGAACGGGGTGATGGTGCTCATGTTCCATCCATACTATCCGACAATGGAGTTTCAATGCCTGCCACCGACTGGGGATGGATGATCACGCCCGAAGAACTGCGGGGCTGGATTCTGGAAGAAACACCGGAATTTCTGGTTCTGAATAAGCCGCCGCATGTGGTGTGTCACCGGTCGCGGAACGGGGAGTGGTCGAGCCTGATCGGGGCGTGCCGGGAGTATCTGGGCGCGGAGGTGCTGCGGATGCCGTTCCGGCTGGACCGGGAGACGAGCGGAGTGATGGTGTTCGGGCGGACGAAGGAAGCGGGCACGCGACTGCAGCGCGCGGTGCAGTTTCAGTGCTACCGGAAGACCTACTACGCGGTGCTGACGGGGGAAATGGAAGCTGCTGTCACGTGCCGGGGGGCGATCGGGCCGGACGTGGGCGCGGAGTTTTATTCGCGGCAGACGGTGGTGGCGGAGGGGGGCGACGCGGCGGAGACGGAATTCGCGCCGGTGGCGTGGGGTGGGGGCTTTACGCTGGCGCGGGTGCATCCGCAGACGGGACGGCGGCACCAGATCCGGGTGCATGCGGAGGCGGTGGGGTATCCGCTGGTGGGGGACAAGCTGTACGGGGCGGACTCTTCGATGATGCTGCGGTTTATGCGCGACCGGATGACGGCGGAGATGCTGGAAACGCTGCTGCTGGACCGGCAGGCGCTGCATTGTTCGCAGGTGGAGTTTGAGACGGCGGAATTCGGACCGGGAGTGGGGCGGGAGGTGTTTTCGGCACCTCCTCCGGCCGATCTGGCGGCGTTTGTGCTGGCGAAGACGGGTTACGTCTGGGAGTGAGCCGGGCTAGCGCAGCGGCAGGGGCTTGCCTTTCGCGGTGGGGAGCGGGACGCCGAGCAGGCTGGCGATGGTGGAAGCGACGTCGAGGTTGCTGACGAGGCCGAGTTGCACGCCGGGGCGGACGCCTCGGCCGCTGGCGATGAAGATGGGGTGAAGGTCGGGATCGCTGGCGAGGTAAGCGTGGCTGCCGCCGGTCTGGGGGACGGCGGCGGTGACGGGTCCACCGGTGGAACCGGAGAAGGAGTAGCCGGTTTTAGCGGTGATGAAGAACTGGCCGAACTGGGGATCCTGATCGGGACGGGGCAGGCCGAGGGAGGCGTAATCTTCGGGGCCGTAGACATGATCGACACCTTCGATGCCGGAGAGGACTTCACGGGCTTTCGCGGTGGCGTCCGGCTGTAAGACATACACAAAAGAGGAGCCACCTTCGGGAAGGGCGTAGACCTTGCGGTCGAGCCCGGCGGCCTGGAGGGCGTTGTTGGCGCGGATCTCTTTGGTGAAGGCTTTGAAGCCGTGGTCGGAGACGACGAGGAAGGTGGTGCGGCTGTCGAGTCCGGCATCGTGCACGGCGGCGACGAGGCGGGCGACGCAGCTATCGAGAAAGGCCATGGCGTCACGGGCGGCGAGGGTGTTGGGGCCGTAGGTGTGCTGGGTGGAATCGAGGGTGAGGAGGTGGAAGAGGAGGAGGTCGGGCTGGTGCTGCTTTATGAGGTAGACGCCGGCGTCGGTCCAGATCTGGTCGCGGAAGACGATGTTGGATTTGGAGAAATCGGTGAGGGCGGAGAGGGTGACGGCCTGGTTGGCGAGCATTTCGCGTTCGAGAGCGCCCTGGGGGGTGGCTTTTTCAGGGAACGCCCAGGTGATGGTGGGGGCGTTGTCGATGGCGACCCAGTCGACCTGCGCGGTGGTGAGACCAGCCTGGTGGGCGGCGTCATAGACGGTGGGGACGCGGACGAGCTTGACTTTGTCGACGGCGGAGTCGACTTTGACGGGGGGCCCGGCGCCGGTGCGGACGATGGCGCCGTTGAGGAGGAGGCCGTGGGAGTCGGCGGCGACACCGGTGACCATGGTGGTGTGGTTGGGCCAGGTGATGGTGGGATTGATACCGGACATGGGGCCACCGGCGCCGGTGCGCATGAGGCGACGGAGGGTGGGGATGGGGAGTTTGGGGTCGTCGAGCGCGCCGGCGGGGAAGCCATCGAGGGAGATGACGACGACCTTGCCGGTTTGGGCGAGGGCGCAGGTCGCGAAGAGGAGCACGGCGAGGAGTGGTTTCATGCTGAAGCTGATTATTTCAGACGGGGTGCGGAATCGGATAGAATTGTCGCCGACGCGGCGTCAGCCGCCCGCTCAAGGAGATGAGTCATGAGTCCAAGCAGACAAACGAAATCGGGATCTATTAACCGCCGTACATTACTGGGCGGTGCGGCCGTTGCGGGCCTTTCGGCCACAGTGGCGCAGGCAGCGAGCACGAGCGATGCGGCGAAGGCGGGTGAAGCCGCGAATCTGCATCCGCCGGTGGTGCAGGTGAAGTCGGGCAAGGTGCGGGGGTATCGCGACGGGAAGACAAGTGTGTTCCTGGGGATTCCTTATGCCGAGGCGGAACGGTTCGAGATGCCGAAGCCGGTGAAGCCGTGGGAGGGGATTCTGAGCGCGCAGGCGTATGGGCCGGTGTGTCCGGTGCCCGCGCAGAGCAAGCCGGGGCCGGATGAGTTCGTGTTTCCGCACCGCTTCTGGACGGAGAACGAGGCGTGCCAGGTGCTGAATGTGTGGACGCAGAACGCGTCCGCCAGCGTGAAGAAGCCGGTGATGGTGTGGATGCATGGCGGGGGCTTCACGAACGGTTCGGCGATGGAGTCTTACGGGTATGAAGGCCGGAACCTGAGCGAGTTCGGCGATGTGGTGGTGGTGAGCATGAACCACCGGCTGAACATTATCGGCACGCTGGATCTTTCGGCGTATGGGGCGCAGTATGAGAACTCGCGCTATACGGGGATGGCGGATCTGGTGGCGGCGCTGCAGTGGGTGCAGGAGAATATTGCGCAGTTTGGCGGCGACCCGGGGAATGTGACGATTTTCGGGCAGTCCGGCGGGGGCAGCAAGGTGACGCGGCTGATGCATATGCCGGCGGCGAAGGGGCTGTTTCATAAGGGAATTGCGCAGAGCGGCGGCGGACTGAATTACCGGACGGTGGAACCGGCGACGGCGATTCAGCGGCAGCAGGCGATTGCGGCGGCGACGCTGAAGCAACTGGGGCTGGACGGAACGCAGATCGACAAGCTGAAGAAAGTGCCATATAAGGACCTGATTATCGCGGGCACGGCGGCGGCGCGGGCGGTGGCGCAGGCGTCCGGCGCGGCGGGGCCGGGCGGCGGCTGGGACGTGATTGCGGATGACAAATATGTGATGCGGGAACTGTGCGACTGGGCCGACACGATTCCGCTGATGGCGGGAACGGTGTTCAGCGAAATGCAGGGGACGATGACGCGCGGCGACGGGCGGAAGAACGAGTGGAGCCAGGCGGAGATCGACGAAAATCTGACGAAGGCGTACGGGGAGAAGAAGGCGCAGGTGGTGGCGGAGTTCCAGAAGGCGTTCCCGCGGAAGAAGGTGCAGGACGTGCTGTATTTCGCCAACGGATCGCGCCCGGGAGTGAAGACGACGCTGGCGTGGAAGCTGGAAAAGAGCAGGACGCCGGTGTGGAATTATCTGTTTGCGTGGGAATATCCGGTGAATGGCGGCGTGACGTCTTTCCATTGTTCGGAAATTGCGTTCGCTTTCCATAATGTGACGGAGCCGCATATCCGGCTGGCGACGGGCGGGGGCGCGACGGCGATGGCGCTGCAGGACAAGGTGGCCGGGGCGTGGGTGAGTTTCGCGAAAACGGGAAATCCGGGAGCGGGATTCAAGCCGTGGACGGTGGCGGAGCCGAACACGATGGTGTTCGACACGGTGAGTGAGTGCAAGCCACTGCGGGACGATCAGCTGATTACGCTGATGGGCAACGGCGGCGGCCGGGGCCGGGGTTAGAGGCGGCGTATTTCGGCGAACCGGCACGGCCTTGTGAGGATGGCGCAGGGCCGTGCCGGTAGTGATCGGCGTGCTAAAAAGGGGGAGGTGAAGCGATGCCCTTCCGGGCCTCGCCGCAACGGGAAACGGGAAAACAAATTACATGTTTGGACGCGGGACGTGGGCCATTATCGGCCTCGCGCAGGATTCACTGGAAAGCTTCAGAACGACGCTGGAAAACAGGACCGTGATGGCCGGGACGTCGCAACTGGCGGCGGTGGCGGTGACGCGGCATTTCAGCGCGGATGCGCTGGGGCTGAATCCATTTCGCGGGCCGCGGCTGGACGAAGAGTTTCCGCTGCCGCTGGAGCACCAGGAGGCGCTGGCGCAGTACGCGATTACGGAGCACGAGGAGGGTTCGGACCATACGCTGCCGGATGAGGTTCTGGCGTGCGGGGGCTACGGGGCGACCGAGGAGAAGTTTAAGATTCATCCCTCGATGCCGTGGTACGGGCTTTGGGCGGTTTCGAACGAGTACAAGGACGTGGGGGATCTGGCGTCGATCAAAGAGCACAAGGCGTATGTGCAGCTGGAGCGACCGTACAAATTTCTGCAGGCGATTGACAAGAAGACGATTGAGCAGGATCTGGCGGGCGTAACGGCGTCTATGCGGGTGCAGGTTCCGGTGCTGCTGGATTTTAATGACGGGCGCATTTACATCGAAAGCAGCAACAAAAAACTGATTTACGCGATTGTGGTGCGGCTGCAGCAGCTGGGGGCGGGCGCGGTGCCGGTGGCGTGGACTTATAACGGACGTCCGAACTGGCCTTCGGCGATTCTCAACAAGCTGTATGAAGGCACGCAGTTTCAGGACGACTTCATTAAGCGCGCCGATGAGGCCACGCGCTTCAAGCCGAAGGAAATTGAAAAGCTGGACGATAAGGAACTGGAAGGCATTGTCGCCAATTTCTTTTCCATGACGCAGCTGCCGAGTGATCTGTGGGTGGGCATTTCGGGGCCGGCGCAGGTGCGGCTGCACGATACGACGCCGCCGATCGGAGTGAAGGCTCCGACGACGGCGACCACGCTGCTGCAGATGACGAACGGGGCGAATGTGCTTTCGGGCGCGCTGACGTTTCAGGAGCGGATTTCGTTCACGGGCAAGGATGGTTCCGACCGGACGTTTCGGAAGGACCTTTTCTGCCTGGACGTGAATGACCGGATTAATTTGACGGACGCGGGGTCGGCGATGCTGCGCGGGTTCGATCTGCCGAGTTGGCGGAAGGATCTGCTGCGGGAGATGCGGCAGACGAATGAGGCGCCGTCGATTGAGCAGTTCTGGGCGAACTGGCTGCATGAATTGAGCAATGCGGTGCGGACGATTGAGGCGACGTTCCGGGAACTGCTGGAGCTGGATGGGGATCAGGAGGCGGGTATTCTGCCGATGAAGACGCCGGGGGCGGAGCCTGCGCCGGATTTAAGTGGTGTCTGAGGGTTTGGTTCAGTCCTGCTGGTTTGAAGCCGAAAGAGCCCCCGTACCCTGAGGCGATGTGGTCGGGCGGCGCGACGGTTTCCTTCCGCCACTAACGGACGGACGACAACAGCGTCTGAAATTTATGAACCGGATTGCAATCTCGTGGCTATTTGTGACCATCCTCGCCGGCGCGGCGGTTGGGGCAGAGTTCGATGCGGTCTCCATCCACCCCGGCGATCCAGCCACCCGTGGCGGAGGTTACAACATTTCGCCCGGTCGCCTGAGAGTTAGAAATCAAACACTGAGAGACATGGTGAAGTTTGCTTATGACCTGCAGGAGTATCAGGTTTCCGGCGGACCGCGTTGGATCCATGACGATCGTTACCAGATTGAGGCCACATATCCTGCGAACACGTCACCGGCCGACCGTGCGAGGATGATGCAGGCCATGCTCGCGGAACGCTTCGGTCTCGCAGTTCATCACGAGCCGAGGGGTGTTTCCGGTTACGCCCTGGTTATCGCAAAAAAGGGGCACAAACTGGAGCAAGCCGCGGCAAACGTACCGGGAATGTATGTGGGCCGCAGCGCCTCGTCCGGACTGCGCACTCTCACCGGAACTTATGAGAAGGTGAACGACCTGGCTCGCTTGCTCTCTGGTCTGCTGAACCTTCCGGTTGAAGATCAGACGGGCCTCGAGGGTTTTTACGATTTCAAAATGGAGTGGCAGTCCGACCCCACAATTGACCCGGGGTTCGCGAAAGGTGACGCCCCACCTGCGAGCGATTTATCCGGACCGACGATCTTCACCGCACTGCAGGAATCACTGGGCCTCAAACTTGGCGAAGCAAAGCAATCCGTGGACGCCATCGTCATTGATCACGCGGAAAAGCCTTCCCTCAACTGAATAAGATCCGGTCGACATCCAACGGCATAAGCTGGGCCCGCTGGAACAGGCGGACTCGGCCGGGCTGGCCGCCCGGGCGGGCGATATATGCTGGGGCGGTATGAAACTTGCAATCGCACTCGTTTGTTTTGCCGCCGCGCAGGCGCTGGCGCAGGGGCCGGGGGGAGTTCCGCATTTGTCGGCGGAACAGGCGGCCGGGCTGGCGGTGATGAATCAGATGGTCGCGCCGATGACGCAGGCGGTGGCGGCGGCACGGAATGAACTGGCGGCGGCGACGTATGCGACGCCGTTGAGCGCGGCGGATATCCAGACGAGAACGGCGGCGCTGAAGCTGGCGGAACTGGGTCTGGCCGGGGCGCGCGCGGAGGCGTTTGCGCAGTTGCAGAGCGGGCCGGGGAAACTTGCGGCGGATCAGGTGCAAGCGCTGGCGGCGCAGAATGGCGGCGCGGGTGGGCGAGCTGGCGGGCGCGGGGCGACGCCGCAGTATTGGACGCAGCGGCAGCAGCAGGCGCTGGCGGGGATGAGCGCGGAACTGGCGGGCATGATGGAGCGGGAGTCGGCGGCGCGGGCGGAACTGACGGCGGCGGCTTTGGTGATGCCGCGGAATGACGGGGCGATCCGGGCGAAGGCGGAGGCGCTGGGCGCGGTGGAGGGGGAACTGGCGAAGGCGCGGGCGGCGGCGTTCGGGAAGGTGCAGGCGTCGGCGGGGAGGCTGGGGTCGGCGGAGGTTGCGGCGCTGGCGGGGATGGGCGGCGGACTGCCGGGTGGGCGTGGCGGCGGGCTGGGATTCACGATGCCGGAGCCGATTGATTTTGGCGAACACGAGGAGTATGTCTCGCTGTTTGACGGAGTGAGTCTGCAGGGCTGGGATGGGAGTCCGAAATTCTGGCGGGCGGAGGGCGGGGCGATTGTGGGCGAGTCGACGCCGCAGAATCCGAGCGGCAACACGTACATTGCGTATCGCGGGCTGGAGGCGAAGGATTTCACGCTGAAGTTTGAGATTAAGGTGGAAGGCACGGGCGGCAGCGGGCTGCAGTATCGGAGCAAGACGGGGATTCCGTGGCTCTCGGCCATTCCGGCGAACGTGACGGCGAACGTGGGGCCGGTGAATCTGAACTGGATGATGACGGGTCCGCAGGCGGACTTCTGGCCGAGCGCGCGGGACTGGACGGGGCAGTTCTATTCAGAGAATACGCCGATGCGGATTATGGCGTGGCGGGGGCAGGTGGTGGAGGGCGCCGGGCTCGGGACGAAGCGGCTGATGGGGACGATTGGGGATCGCGCGGAACTGAACCATTTCGTGAAGATGAATGACTGGAATGAGTACACGGTGATTGCGCGGGGCGGGGTGTTTATCCATATTCTGAACGGGCAGCTGATGGCGGTGATGGTGGATGATGACCCGGCGTCGTCGAACAATCAGGCGGGGTTGTTTGGGATTGAGCTGGAGGCGGTGACGAAGGTTTCGGTGCGGAATATCTGGCTGAAGAAGCTGAATTAGGGGTGTCTCGATGTGTTACCGTTCGCCTCGGCGCGGCACTGGGCTTTGCAGGCATTCATTCGATTCCGCCGCCAGCCGATTTCAATTCCCGGCGCCAAACCAGAGTTCGAACTGATGTGGCCGAACCGTGCCCGGAAGCAGTGTGAACTGACTGTGAGCATTGATGCCGGCGTCATGCAGAGTTCTGATGATTCCCGGCAGGTCCGGCTCCTGTTCGTCGGTGCGATGAAAAAAGCGCACCTGCGTGGGCTTCGGAGCCTTAGCGCCAACGTACTCGATTCCGGGCACAATATAACCGGCATTGCGAAGTTTCGTCGCGGCGTTTTCCGCAGCCGGACGCTGCTTCTCGCTGGCGATATGAACATAGACTCGTACGGGAAGTTTAGCGGTTGCTTTCGCGGAGTCCGTTGCCTTGCGGAACTGATCCGAGGGGATCAAAGCGATAACATCATTCAGACCCTGCACCTTCGCGCTCAGTGCCTTTTCCTGTAATTCCAGTTCCTTTACCCGTTGCTGCCTGGGTTCAATTTCTTTCCTGAGCTGGTTCAGGCGGTCAACCCGTTCCGTCAGTTTTGCATCCAGCGAATGAATCTGAAAGGCGCTGTAACAGAGGGACGCGAGGACCACAGTTCCCGAAATCAGGGTCGTGAGCGCTGCGGTTCGGGCGCTCTTCCGAACGTCGACTGGCAGTTTTACCGCGGCGTGCTGGTTCTCCATCGAGGGTCAGGCCTTTCCGAAGACGCGGTTCAGAATATCGGTCCACATGGAAAGCAGACGAGTGGAGGTGAAACCGATCAAGCCACCGGAACCGCAGATTAACGTCAGATCCTCCTTATCGGCGTTCTTTTTGTACAAGACCATAACGGCGGCGCCAATCAGGACAGCGAAGGTGACAGCGTTGAGCGTCAGATGTGCCATGCGCTCCATCTGAAACATTTTGAACACCTCTTTGGCAATTTCGAGCCGTGCTTTCGGGTCGTCGGGCACGAACTGCGGCGTTGAGGCAGGAGCAGAATCAGGAGCAGCGGCGGGGTCCGGCATCTATTTGTTCCGATCGTTGCATTATTGTACTCCGGCGTCTTGCGAGGGGGGCGTTAAACGGGGAAGATGCCCAGGGCGACGGCGACGAGGGTCATCCAGACGGAGGCGGCGAGGAGGAAGGGCAGGGTGAAGCGCTGGTGGTCGCGGAACTCGATGCCGACGAGGCCGACGAGGAGGAAGGGGGCCGGGGTGAGGGGGCTGACGGGGAAGCCGGTGGTGTGGAGGCCGACGATGGCGGACTGCGCCATCTGGACGGGCGTGATGCCGAAGTTGGCGGCGGTGCGGGCGAGCACGGGGAGGACGCCGAAGTAGAAGGAATCGGGATCGAAGAGCACGCTGAGCGGCACGGAGATGAGGCCGAGGGCGAAGGGCAGGTGGTGGCCCGCGCCGGGGGGCGTGATGGCGACGGCGGCTTTAGCCATGGCGTCGAGCATGCCGGACTCCTTCATGATGCCGGTGAAGGAACCGGCGGCGAAGAGGATTCCGGCCATGAGGAGGGCGGCCTGCGCGTGGGCGTTGATCCGGGCGCGCTGCATGTCGGGATGGGGGTAGTTCAGTTGCAGGGCGAGCACGACTCCGGCCATGAAGACGGCGGCGGGTTCGAGCTTGAAGGCGGTCATGCCGGCGATCATGCAGGCGGTGAGGAGGAGGTTGAGCCAGCAGCGGCCGGGGCGACGCAGGGGGCTGGTGCGGTCGGGCTGCGTGGTATCCGGCTGGGTGGAATTGGCCACGACGGACAGACCGAGGCGGCGTACTTCCCTGCCCCCGAGCCACCAGGAGGCGGCGAAGACGAAGACGAGCCCGGCGAGCTGAACGGGAAAGAGTGGATTGAAGATGGCCGCGACGGGGAGATGGAGGGAGGCGGAGGCGCGGATCATGGGGCCGGTCCAGGGGAGAAAGTTGACGCCGGCGGCGAGGGAGGCGGCGCAGGCGAGGACGCGGCGGTCCATGCCGAGGCGTTCGTAGAGGGGCAGCATGACGGGCACGGTGACGAGAAAGGTGACTGCGCCGGAGCCATCGAGATGCACGAGCAGAGCGAGGAGGGCGGTGCCGGCGACGATGCGGCGGGGGTTGTTGCCGACGGCGCGGAGGATGCCGTCGATGATGGGGTCGAGCATGCCGGCGTCCGTCATGATGCCGAAGTAGAGGATGGCGAAGATGAACATGCCCGCCACGCCGGAGACGCTTTGGATGCCGTGCAGCATGAAGGTGGCGGTTTTGGGGCCGAAGCCGGCGAGGAGGGCGGCTGCGATGGGAACGGCGATGAGGGCGGAAAGCGGCGTCATCGTCTTCGTGAGGATGAGGGTCAGCAGGATGAGGATGGTGAGGACGCCGAGAAGGGCGAGCATGTCTTAGAAGTCTACTGTAAGGGTTTGTTTGTTGGTTTATGGATAAGGCGCGGTGCGGTCGTGCCGTCCGGGCAGCGTAATATATTGGGGCGGCAGAACCGGAACGAAGGACTCGCCATGTATGTTGCCCCTGACATCCCGGACGACATCGCAGGAGTGATCGCGCCCGATCAGGATCCGACGCGCGCCACCCTTGAGGCGCTCGCGCTCGAAGGGTATCGGTGCGAACGGCTGTCGGAGTATGCCGAGGAACACGAATTTCCACTTGTCCGGTTCGCCACCGAACAGCGGAGCCTGATAGGATTGCCTGAATCGACCGCGTGGAGGACGACATGGAACTGGGAACATTTTCGATCAGCCTGAGCGTGAAGGATATTGCCGCGTCCAGGGCGTTTTATGAGAAGTTTGGCTTTACGGTCTTTGGGGGGAATCAGGAGAAGAACTGGCTGATTCTGAAGAATGGCGGGCATGTGATCGGGCTGTTTCAGGGCATGTTCGAGAAGAACACGCTGACGTTCAATCCGGGCTGGGACAGCAATGCGCAAAAGCTGGAGGAGTTCACGGATGTTCGGGAACTGCAGAGGCAACTGAAGGCGGAGGGCGTGGCGATGGCGGTGGAGGCCGACGAAAGCGGCGCCGGGCCGGCGTTTTTTATGGCGATGGACCCGGATGGGAATCCGATTCTGGTGGATCAGCACGTCTGATTGCGCTAACCGCCCCGAATGGCGGCGATGAAGTGTACTTCGGCGGCGGGCGGGACGGTTTCGAGCAGGCCGAGCGGAGCGACTTCGCCGTCGATGGCGACGGAGACGTTGAGGCGCAGGCGGTCCTGATCGAGCAGGCGGGCGGCGAAGCCGGGATACTGCGCGTCGATATTGGCGACCAGCTGACGGATGGTCGCGCCTTCCACTTCGAGTTCGGCGCGGCCGTCCGTGAGGTTTCTCAAGAGGGTTGGGATGAAGACCCTTGGCACCAGATGGCCTCCATGACGGCGGGCGGGCTCATGGGCAGGCGCGTGAAGCGCGTGCCGGTGGCGTGAGACATGGCGTTGGCGATGGCGGCCTGCGGGGGCACGATGTTGGCTTCGCCCACGCCGCGGACACCGAAGGGATGGCCGGGGTTGGGCACTTCGACGATGATGGTTTCGATCATCGGGACATCGAGCGCGGTGGGCATGCGGTAGTCGAGGAAGCTGGAGTTCATCATGCGGCCATCGGGGCTCATGAAGTACTCCTCATTAAGAGCCCAGCCGATGCCCTGAACGGATCCGCCCTGCATCTGGCCTTCGACATAGGCGGGGTGGATGGCGCGTCCGACGTCCTGCACGCAGGTGAAGCGGAGGATGGTGGTTTTGCCGGTTTCCGGATCGATTTCGACGTCGACTATGGAGCCGGCGAAGGAGCCCCCCGCGCCGCGCGGATTGACGGCGGCGCGACCGACGACGGGACCGCCGGTTTCAGCGATGCGGCCGGCGAGTTCTTTGAAGCCTATGGAATTGCCGTTGGACTTGTAGACGCCGCCCGAGGCTTCGACGGCTTCGGGCTTCACGTCCCAGAGTTTCGCGGCGCGTTCCTTCATCTGGCGAACGACGTCCTGCGCGGCTTCGTAAGCGGCCCAGCCGGTGGCGAAGGTGGTGCGACTGCCGCCGGTGACGCCGGTGTAGCCAATGGAATCGGTATCGACCACGGTGGGGTGAATCTCTTCGGCGGCGAGGCCCAGGACTTCAGCGGCCTGCATGGCGATGGAGGCCCGGGAACCGCCGATGTCGGTGGAGCCTTCGATCAGGTTGACATTGCCATCGGCACAGACGTTCAGGGTGCAACTGGAGGGCAGGCCGATATTGAACCAGAAGCCGATGGCGACGCCACGGCCGCGGTTGGGGCCGCCGAGGGGCGACTGGTAGTGCGGCGAGTTCTTCATGGCTTCGAGAACCTCGACGCAGCCGATGCGGGGGAAGCGGGGACCATCGACGCGGCGGGTGCCCTCTTTAGCGGCGTTCCTGAGGCGGAGGTCGAGGGGATCGATGCCGAGTTTGAGGGCGAGTTCGTCGACCACGGATTCCATGGCGAAGGCGGCGTTGGGCGCGCCGGGTGCGCGGTAGGCGGCGGTGCTGGGCTTGTTGACCACCACGTCATAGCCGTCGACCAGAGCATTGGCGATGTCATAGGCCGCGAACACGGTCATGCTGGCGGGCACCACCATGGCTCCCGGGTAGGCGCCGGCTTCGAAGGCGAGATAAGCCTGCGCGGCGACGATGGAACCGTCTTTCTTTGCGCCGACTTTGACCTTCATGTAAGAGCCCGGGGTTGGTCCGGTGGCTTCGAAGACGGCCTGGCGCGGCATGACGATTTTCACGGGGCGGCCGGTCTTCTTCGAAAGCAGCGCGGCGACGGGTTCCAGATAGACGGGAATTTTGCCGCCGAAGCCACCGCCGATTTCCATGGGCGTGACTTTGATCTGCGAAACCGGGATATCGAGAATGGCGGCGGTGCAGTCGCGCACGACGAAGGAACCCTGGGTGCTGCACCAGATACTGATGCGACCGTCGTTATTCCACAGGGCGGTGGCGTTGTGCGGTTCAATGTAGCCCTGGTGCACGGTGGAGGTGTGAAATTCGCGCTCCACAATGACATCGGCGAGGGCGAAGCCAGCCTCGATGTCGCCCTTTGACTGGCGGATGTGCTGAGCGATGTTGGAGATGGTGGTGGTGGCTTCGCCGAGTTCGGTGGTGCGGAGATCTTCATGCAGAAGCGGTGCGCCGGACCGCATGGCGTCCACCGCATGGAGGACGCAGGGCAGCACCTCATAGACGACTTCGATGAGGCCCGCGGCCTCTTCAGCCACGTGCGCGTTGACGGCGGCGACGGCGGCGACGGCGTGTCCGCGATAGAGGACTTTGTCACCGGCGAGGACGTTGCCGCGGGCATAGGACAGGGGGGTGTCGCCTTCGCCGAGGTCGACCATTTTGTTGCCATCGACGGCGGGGAAATCGTGGGTGGTGATGACGGCTTTGACGCCGGGGAAAGCGGCGGCTTTCGAGGTGTCGATACTCAGAATGCGGGCGTGGGCGTGGGGGCTGCGCAGGATGAAGCCGTGCAGCAGACCGGCCATTTGCACGTCCGCACCGTAGAGGGCGCGGCCGGTGACTTTGTCCGCGCCGTCATGCCGGATGGGGCGCGTTCCGATTACGGAGTATTGGGTGCTCATGCCTGGGTCTCCTTTGTGCCGCGCAGATTGAGGGCTGCGGCCTGAACGGCCTGCACGATTTTGTCGTAGCCGGTGCACCGGCAGAGGTTATTGGCGAGGAAGAAGCGGATGCGTTCCTCGCTGGGGTCTGGCTCCTTTTCGAGCAGGACTTTGGTGGCGACGATGAAGCCGGGTGTACAGACGCCACACTGCAGCGCGGCGTTTTCGAGGAAGGCCTTCTGGATCGGGTGCAGATGATTCCCCTGCGCGACGCCTTCGATGGTGCCGATTTCGCGGCCTTCGGCTTCGACGGCGAGCACGAGGCAGGAGGTGACGAGGCGTCCATCGAGAGTGACGGTGCAGGAGCCGCAATTGCCGTCGTTGCAACCTTCCTTGGTGCCGGTGAGGTTGAGGGTGTCGCGCAGGACTTCGAGCAGGCTCTGGCGGGGTTCACAGAGGAAGTCGCGTTCTTCACCGTTGATGGTGGTCTGGATGTGTGTCTTCGATCTCATGGTTAACGAGTCTCCTGTGCCTGCCCGAGCGCCTGCCGCACGGCGGCTTCGAGGGCGCGTCTGGTGAGCACCGCGCAGAGGTGACGGCGGTATTCAACGGTGCCGCGCATGTCGCTGATGGGGGATGCGGCCGCTTTGGCGAGTTGGGCGGCGGCGTCGAGGGATTCGGCGCTGACCGGTTTGCCTTTGAGCGAATCCCCGGCGGCGGGGACGAACAGCGGCTTCGGTGCGACGGAGGCCAGAGCGATGCGGGCGGCTTTGAAAGCACCGTTTTCCAGGGTGACGCTCACGCCGACGCCGGCGACGGCGATATCCATCTCATTGCGCGGAATGAAGCGCAGGTAGTGCGCGCCGGAAGCGGGCAGGGGCGCGGGGAAGCGGAGGGAGACGAGCAGTTCGCCGGGATTCATGGCGTTTTGGCCGGGGGCGAGACAGAAGTCTTCCACGGGGAGTTCGCGTTCGCCGTGGATGCCGACGACGCGGCAGACTGCGCCGAGGGCGATGAGCAACGGCACGGCGTCCGCACTGGGCGCGGCGTTGCAGAGGTTGCCGCCGATGGAGGCGCGGCCCTGAATCTGGGTGCCGCCGATGATGGAGGCGACTTCGGCGAGCGCGGGATAGTGCTGCTTCACGAGGGGGTGTTCGTAGGCTTCGGCGCAGCAGACGGCCGCGCCAAGGGTGAGGCCGGAGGCGGAATCGAACGAGATTTCGTTCAGTTCGGGGATGCGCTTGATGTCGAGCACGAGGTCGGTCTGTTTGCGGCCGGCGCGAAGCTGGACGAGGAGATCGGTACCGCCGGCGAGCAGACAGGCGCCGGGGTTCGCGTCGAGGATGGCGAGGGCATCGGCGAGCGTGGTGGGGGCTTCGTATTCAAACCACTTCACGGTGAGGGTTGCTCCTTGATTCCGGAGGCCGGGTGTCCGGGGAGGAATCGATTTTTAGTTTAATCGATCACAGACAGAGCGGCACGTTGACGGCCCACCCAACCGCTCTGAGCATGCCGCCAAGCCCGCCTGTGTGCCGTTCCCAGTGGTAATCTTACATACAGAACTCATGCCACAGTCTGGGGAACTCGGGCACGTTATCGACGAGGTCTTCGGTAGCCGGAAGGCGAACGTGGACCAGTTCTTTGCCCTGCTCTATCCCGAACTTCGGCGCATTGCAGCTGCGCAGATGCGAGGCGAACGGCCTGATCACTCCTGGAGCCCGACTATGCTCGTCAGCGAACTCTATCTGGAATTGCTGAAGAATCGGGCGCTGGACAGCGATAACCGCGACGATGACCGTCGCCGGGCGTTCCTCGGGCTCTCGGGTTTCTGCATGAAGCGTCTGCTGATTGCGCATACAAGACCATTGAGTAAGCGAGTCCTTCGCGCCGCCGAAGGCTCGTTACTGGACCTTCCGGCAGAAGCCTTCGATCCCGAAGGGATTGTGTTCGTCGAGACACTTCTCGCGAACATTGAGGCAATCGACGCAAGACTGAGAGCCGTGGTGGAATTGAGGGTCTTCCAGGGTAAGTCTACAGGCGAAATCGCGGTCGAAATCGGATGCTCCGAGCGGACCGTAGGCACGCTTTGGGCTTTCGCGAGAAAGTGGCTGGCTGCGCATCTGGCGGAACGCGAAGTTTGACCCCATCGGACTGGTCGCTCGTGCTGGCATTGTTTGAAGCGGCGGGAGAACTTCCGCCTGCAGATCGGGTCGCCTGGCTGGAGTCCTCCGGAGCGCCGGCACATGTTCTCGAAGAGGTCTTTGGATTGCTCGACGAGGAACCCGAGCCGGACCAGCCCAAACAGGGCCAAATCTACGGACGATACACACTCACGGCTCCGCTGGGGCGCGGAGCCATGGGTGAGGTCTTCTCCGCTCTGGATTACGAACTAAGCCGCCCGGTGGCATTGAAGTTTCTCCGCAGCGGAGTTCTCGTTGAGGAGTCCGTCGAACTTCTCGTGCGGGAGGCGCGTGCCGCCTCCGCACTGAATCATCCGAATATCATTACCGTCTACGACGTTCTTCGAACAGACACGGTGGTCGCCATCGTGACGGAACTGGTGGACGGGCAGCCGTTGCGTACGTTTTGCGGGACTCCGCAGCCGCTGGCTCGAATCGCCTCATGGGGCGCGCAGGCGGCCCGGGGGCTGGCGGCGGCTCATGCGCGGAACATCATTCACGGCGACGTCAAGCCGGAAAACATCATGGTTCGGGAAGACGGCCAGGTTAAGTTACTCGATTTTGGGTTGGCCCGCCGCATCGGCCCCGGGGAAGCCGATACCGCTATAACGCTGGGTTCGCCGGGCTATATGTCGCCCGAGCAGATGCACGGCGTTTCGCTGACCGCGGCTACCGACGTCTTCTCGCTGGGCCTGGTTCTGCGGGAACTTGCGGCGGGCCGACACGCCGTCGAGGATTCCGCATGGCGCCGGCAGGTTCCGAACCGGCGCCTGGCGGCGCTTCTGGAGGCCATGCTGCGGAATGAGCCGCAGCGAAGACCGGGAGCCGCGGACGTGGCGGACCGGTTGACCGCGCTGGGATTGCCCGGGAAACGGAGCGCTCTGGTTTTTTCAGTCGCAGGGGTCGCGATATCAGCCCTGATTGCCGCCGGAATATGGACCGGAACCCGGCCGCCCCGTGCTCCCGATGTGACGCCGGTAACGAACTACGCAGGAGTCGAAGCCGAACCCACGCTCTCGCCGGACGGAAAACAGGTAGCCTTCACATGGTCGGGGCTGGACGACCGCCGGAACATCTACGTCAGAACCATCGCGGGCGAGGATTTGCGCCGTTTGACCGACAGCCCGCTCGAAGACTGGAGCCCCGCCTGGTCACCCGATGGAAAGTGGATCGCCTGGATTCGCCGGAATCCGGACGGCGGGGACGAAGAGATCGTCATGAGCCCCGCGGTCGGGGGACCGGAACGTACGGTGGGTCATGTCGTCGACCATCAGGGTTTTCGTGGACTTGCTTGGTGGCCCGACTCCGGGTCGCTGATTGTCCGTGACGCATTTCGGGAGGGCCGCCCTCTGGTTAGGCTGTTCCTCGACGGCTCGAAGACACCGCTGACGATTGCCCAGGAAAACCAGGACTCGCGGCCCGTCGTATCGCCGGACAGCCGCACGCTTGCCTTCACCCGCCTTCAACCGGGTCGCCTCTCGATCTGCACTATGCCGCTTACCGGGGGCGCTCCCGTTTGCCGGAGGCTGGATACTTCGATGTCATCGATCGCGTGGCTGGGCGATTCCCGCAATATACTCGTGAGCGGGCGCGACGGCATCACGCTGTTCGACGAGAAGGGCACGCTCAAACCGATCCTGGCCGGAGCTGTCAGCGACGTGGTGGCCGACCCTCATACGGGGAACGTCCTGTTTGCTCAGACGACACAGGACCTCAACATCTGGCGGCTCGATGTCGCTTCCGGACGGCAGTTCAAATTCATCGCTTCGAATCGCGAAGACAGCGAACCGGAATACTCACCCGGGGGAGACCGCATCGTCTTCCGCTCCGATCGTTCCGGATCTCAGCAGCTTTATATCTGCGACAGCAACGGAGGCAAACTGCGCCAGGTGGCCGACCTCCGGGCGCGAGACCTGGGAAGCGCCCGGTGGTCCCCCGATGGTAAATGGATCGCCTTCGACGGCATGATCGGAGAAGGCGATCCTCCCCGTTATAACGGCAACGCGAACGTCTATATTGTCAGCGCGGCGGGCGGCGAACCTCGCCGGCTTACCGACGACGCCGAAGACAGCATCGTCCCCGGATGGTCCGGGGACAGCCACTGGGTGTACTTCACCAGAGAGCACGGAAACCGACGGGAAACCTGGAAAGTTTCCGTGGATGGGGGCAAACCCCTGGTCGCAAGTTCGTCCGAATCCTTTGACATGTCGGAGAGTGACGGCGGGAAGTGGCTTTATTACACAAGGCCGCGGGAGAAACAGAGCGGCATCTGGCGGCGGCCCGCAGCGGGTGGCGATGGCGAAGAAGTTCCGGGAACCCAGGGTCTGGTCTATCGATCCTGGAGTCTCCGCGGAAGTCACCTTTTCTTCCAGCAGGCAGGCCCTCCGGCGGGATTCGCCGATCTCGATTTACGGACCCTGCTCGTCCGTCCGGCGGGTGCGGGGCCGAAGAATCTCTTTAACGGCCCACGCAACATAACGGTCTCCCCGGACGGCCGAACGCTGCTCTATACACAACTTGACCTGGTGACCGGAGATCTTTACCGTTTCGATCTCCCTGGGTTCACCGTGCCCACGTCTAATCGGCGCTGACGAAGGCCGGCGAGGAGAGCAAGTACGCCCGCAAATAACGCCCAGGTTGCGGGTTCGGGAGCTGACGAGGTCAACGTCGCATCTGAAGTTGTGAAAGCGACAGGCGTGGGAAGTCCATAGCCCGCATCCGCCGGATTCGAATCGAGGGGCCCATACAGCAGAGCGGTCGTCGGGTCTACAAAAATTATGCCGGTTCCTGTTCCGGTGACCAGAAACTCAATCGTAAAGAGAGCCGTATCACCCGGAAGCTGATCTGACACGCCCAACTGGTCGTAGATGGTGGTGACGGCGGCAGCCACGGGATCGATGGTGTCGAAGCCGATGCCGCCGATCACGCTGTTGGCGGCGAAATAGCCGCTCTCGGTGAGAGACTGCGCGGAAAGGAACGACGGGAAGTCGAGATCGAGTTGATAACCCTGGACGACGTCCTCCGAACCAAGTGTGAGAGCCACTTCGACAGTGATTGTGGAGCCAGGCGCAGCGGTTGCCGGCGCGGCCACAGTGAATACGCTGGCTGCCGGCGCAAGGCCGGCAGCGCAAAGAGCGAGCGCGAATATATTCAGAAAATTCTTCATTTGTTTCCTCCGTTGTTGAGTTTGTTTTATTGACATCTGACGCCGGAAGGCAGGTGACCGGTCACGACCGCGAGGTCGAGAGCGTTCACCACGCCGTCATTGTTGAAATCCGCCGCCTGGTTGTACTTCGGCGTCCCTCGGTAAGCGCCCATGGAAGCCTTTACCAGCGTTACGTCCAGACAACTGACAGCGCCGTCCTGATTCGCGTCTCCCGCCGGGAAGACATTCAACGTCAGGGTCTGCTGTGCGCCACCGATGCCGTTGGCGGCTGTTACAGTGACCGGGTAGGGGCCCGCGGTCTGGGGCAGAATCATGCCTGAGATGACAGCGGTTCCGGTGGAACCCCCATTCGGACTCGTGGTCCTGAGCGTAAGGCCCGGAGGCAGCGACCCGGACACGATCTGATAACTCATACCGCTGATCGGTTCGCTTCCGTAAGACTGCCCCAACGGCGCCTTGGGAAATCCGGATACGGGAATCGTGTAATTGGTGACCAGCCCGGAATAGACCGCCAGGGTGTTAGGTCCGATGAATGCCGGTGGCTGATTGACCAGCATGTGCATTGTCTGGCTTTGAGCTCCCTGCGAGGTGGTGAGCGTGAGCAGGGTGTCGTATTCTCCACCGCTCCCCGCCGGAGGCACTCCTTCGAAGGCCCAGCCACCATTACCAGTGGAGAGAAAGATCACGCCCGGCGGAAGCGAGCCGGAGAGTGAAGTGGTCGCGCCCGGGATATTCGTTTGCGGGGGATTGGCAAAGGACGAGCCGGCAGTTCCGATCGTATAGAGCGGCGACGGCAGCAGGGGTAGTTCTTCGGCGGCGTAGCCCAACAGCGCGTTGCAGTTGCCCTGTCCCTGTACCCCGGCGGTGGCTACCGTCAGGGCGGTACTGCCGTTGATGGTAAACGGAGCAAAAGGCGGTGTGCCCCCCAGAATTGCGGTGCCGTCACCCTGATCGGCCAGTGTCATCCAGGAAGGCGCGCCGCAACCGGCCAGCGAGAAGCTGACCGCATTGCCTCCCGTACCTGAAGTGGTCAGCCGAATGGCGTTTGCCAATCCGTCTGTGAACGTTACGCCAGTCTGGTTCAAGGCTGCGGCCCAGGGTTGCTGTGCGGACAGAATGACTTGTTGCGTGGCCTGGGTATGGGACGAACCCGATGAGGCGGTCAGATTGAAAAGAATGTTCTGATAGCCGTAAAGTCCACTCGGGAGGGCGGGCAGCACCGCGGTTCCCGAAATGGTTGCGGTCCCGTTGCCGTTGTCAGTAAACGACAAGCCCGGGAAAAGTGTACCGGGATTCGACCAGGAAATCGGTAAGGTGCCGGACGCCGCAATGGTCCAGGAATAAGGGATTCCCGAGACGACCTGGGGCGGCGTCGAGGGGACGATGGAGACTGCGTTGGTCACGGCAATCGTAACCGTCTGCGTATCGTGAAAGGGGGTGCCGTTGTTTGCCGAAAGGTTGAAAGTATAGGTTCCCTCGGCGACCAGACCGTTCGTCAGTGTCGCGGTGCCCGTACCGGGGTTGGCGGTGAAGCCGAAGCCAGCCGGCAGTGAACTGGCGAGCGAGATTGTGGGCCCCGGAGTACCCGAAGCCGTAATGGTGAAACTGTTCAAGCTGCCCGCCGCCGCGCCGAACGTGTTGCTGCTGGTGAAGTGGGGCTGAAGGCTCAGGCTGATCTCGGCAGGGTTGCCGTTCGCGTCTTTGAACGGGATGGCCGGGGTAACAAAGGAGTCGCAGCCGCTGGTGTCACCCGTTGTGTAACCAGCCGGACCCACGGGGCACACATTCGGCGTCGCCGAGGAGATCACTTCTTTCGCCACCGCAAAGAGATTTCCGACCAGGGATGCGATGTATTTCGTACCCGTTCCGTCCACCATGTGAAGCGTCGGCGACAGGCTGTAGACCGTGTTCCCTTTGGTGTCCACGCCCTGCTGGGTGAACCAGCCCCCGTAGGTGGACGCGGTCCATTTCGTTCCAAACCAGTCGGTGTAGGTGAAGCTGTTCGCCGCGGTCTCCGAAAATCCGGGACCGCTGGGAGTAATCACCACAACCGGATAATCCGTGGAACGGTGGGCCGGAGGAGCCGTTGTGCTATCGGTTTCCGGCAAAGTGGCTTCGTTGAGACACAAACGAATTTTCAGGAAACCGGTAGAATCGTTGCTCAAGCCTTCGAGGCTGGGCGGTATGCTCTGGACCTGTGCGTTCTCCGCATCCATGCCGTCCAGCCGGGCTTTGACCTGTTGTTCCTGGGTCACCTCAATTGTGCTGACGACCACGGCGATGATGCAAAGAATGACAACGCCAACTGGCCCCGTTGATGCCACCGCCAGCCCCGAAATGCCAAATGCGGCACCGCCCGCCGCGGTGGTGAGCGCGCCCGCCGCGACGTAAGCCGCCGTTGCAGCGGCAAAAAATGCCACTGTTGCCCCACCTGCGATACTCCCGTACCGCAATGCCTGCGATGTATCCTGCACCGAATGGTAAAGGACCGTGTTGCCGTTCGGGTCATTAGCTGTGGCCAAGCCATAGCTGGACGGGATTGCGGCCGCAAGAAAGTAATCGCGCGTCGGGATCGGGGCGTTGAATTCAAACAGCGAGATAACGCCGCTCTGGCCGCAGTAATAGCTGGAATCGTATGTCAGTCCATACTGCGTAGCCACGTTGGCATCGGGTTTCCAGGCGCAGGGATTGCTTTCCCAGCTGTTGCGGTTGGCGACAGCAGTGGACCATTCCTGCTTTTCGTGCGCCCAGGCCTTGTACTGGAGCCAGTTGTAGATACCGGCTTCGTCCGCGTTTCGGGTGTCTGCGGGCTTTTTAATGATGTTGACGACGTAGGCCAGCATCATGACGCGCAGTTCCGTGTAGACGTCGGCGCGGGCGTACTGTTTGATCAGGGCCGCGTCCGTGGAGGGGAGGCCGTGATAGCTCAGGAAGGCCTTCACGACATTGGCATCGAGCGCTGCCGGCGCAGTGCAGTCGGTAACGAAGTAGTTCGTACCGTTGGTAACGCAATTTCCTGTGGTGGCTGCCCGCGCCGGAGCGGCCAGGCTGAACCGGGGAAGGTCCGGCACATTTGGCAGGAGGCAGAGCGCGAGGCCCAGGGTGAGCGGTTTGAATATGAATGAAGCGCGGATCTTTGCGAATATGTTTGCTTCTTTGAGGCGGCGTTCCCGTAGCATCGTCAATCTTCCTTGTTGTCTGAAGTGAGAGGACGCCTCAAAAACCGGAAGCTGAAAATGAAATTCTTTTTTTCATGCGGCAGGCGGGAGAAGCCAGGCCGACCCTACAGGCTGGAGGGACTTCTCGCGTCCGGAGCAAAAACAAGAATCGCTATAATGTTCTTGCTGACTGACGCCGATGGATAAACTGACGGCAGAACAACGAAGTCGCCTGATGGCTCGGGTCAGAAGCAAGGACACGAAGCCGGAACTACTGGTCAGGAGACTGGCCCACAGAATGGGATATCGATATCGGCTCCATGATCGGTCACTGCCGGGTACACCGGATCTTGTCTTTGCCGGCCGACGTAAGGTCATCTTCGTAAACGGTTGTTTCTGGCACGGCCACAGCTGTCGTTCCGGTCGCAACCGACCCGCATCGCACCAGGCGTTCTGGCGGGAAAAGCTCGAACGGACGAAAGAGCGGGACCGAAACAACAGAAAGGCCCTGCGGCGTGAAGGCTGGGGGCTACTGACTCTGTGGGAATGCCAGATTGGGGAAGAAGAGCGGCTGGCCCGGCGGCTGCGCGCCTTTTTGGAGCCCGCATGAAGCCCCAGCCACAACATTTCTACGAGTTCTTTGCGGGGGGCGGCATGGCCCGCCTTGGTTTGGGCGCGGAGTGGCAGTGTCTTTTTGCGAACGAATGGTCCGCCAGGAAAGCCGAGTCCTACCGGGCAAACTTCTCCCCGGCGTGCGAGTTGCGGGTGGATGACATCTGGAACCTTTCCGCCAAAGATTTACCGGGGCGCGCCGATCTGGCGTGGGCATCGTTTCCTTGTCAGGACCTCTCGCTCGCCGGCAATGGCGCCGGGCTGGATGGATCGAGAAGCGGTACGCTGATTCAGTTTTGGAAGCTGATGCGGGAACTGTCCGCCGAGGGACGCCGCGTACCCATCATCGCGCTGGAAAACGTCACGGGCGCGCTGACCTCGAATCAGGGACGGGACTTTCGCGCCATGGCTGAACTGGCCAAAGACGCCGGATACCGTTTTGGGGCCATGGTGATGGATGCCGCGCGGTTTGTTCCGCAGTCCCGTCCGCGACTCTTCTTTGTCGCGGTTTCCGAGAATGCCCGGATTCCGGAGAGTTGCATGTCCGATGAGCCGCCGGTGGACTGGCACAACGCTCGCCTCTGTACCGCGGTCCAAAATCTGCCACCGGAACTGAAAAGCCATTGGATCTGGTGGAACCTGCCCTCCGCGCCGGGGAACACGCGCAGGCTGAGCGACATTATCGAACTCCGCAACACCGAGCTGAAATGGCATAGCCAGGAGGAAACTCAGAGATTGCTGGGGATGATGTCAGAAACGAACGCCGCGAAAGTCCGGCAGGCGACGCAATACGGCAAGTGTATTATCGGCACCGTCTATAAGAGAGTTCGTGTGGAAGACGGCATTCGGAATCAGCGCGCGGAAGTCCGATTCGACCAGATCAGCGGGTGCCTGCGGACTCCCGCAGGCGGATCGAGTCGACAGACCATCCTGGTGGTGGAAGGCGATTCGGTCCGTTCGCGTCTGCTGAGCACGCGCGAGGCGGCCAGACTGATGGGGATTCCCGAGTCTTATGTATTGCCGGATCGCTATAACGACGCCTATCATCTTGCGGGTGACGGCGTGGTGGCGCCGGTGGTCCGGCACCTGGCTTCGGAATTGCTTACGCCTCTGCTGGCCGGGATTCGCGAAATGGCGAAACTCGCCGCCTGAGAGAGAGCTACTGGTCCTCTTTGTAATCCGTTGCCAGGTTGAGCAGACTGCGGTGATATCGCTCCAGCCTTACGAAATGCGCCTGCATGGCTCGGGCAATCTCCTTTGAGTTTTTGACCGCCAGAAAGTGCCCCACGATCTGGGAGTAGTGTTCTGCCTGCCGGGGCAGCCGAAGAGTGGGTTCCTTTTTCTCCGCGATCTCCCCAAGCATCGATTTGTCGATTGGCGATGATGTCCAACCTTGCTGAAGTGAGGTGCCGCCTTACCCGGGACCGGATTCCGTCCACAGACTGTCCTACATAAATCGGAACCTCATCCAGATCACAGAGCACATAAACGCCAGGGGACGTGGTGAGTTGCGCCATGGCCCTGCGACGAAATGCGAGATCGATCCCCATAACCCAACAAGAATACTCCGTGTACGAAGCCTGGCCGGATTACGCGTAGCGCAGGAGGGCTTTGAAGCCGTAATCCATGTGGTGCTGGATGTGGCAGTGGAACAGGGTGGGGCCGGGCTGGTCGGCGGTGAAATCGACGCTGGCGCGGCCGTAGGTGGGGACGACGACGGTGTCCTTGATGATGCCGGAGGTCGGTTTGCCGTAGATCTCGGCGATTTCGAGCTGGTGACGGTGCATGTGCAGGGGGTGGGCATCGTCGGTCCGGTTGTGGAAGGTGAGGCGGTAGCGGGCGCCCTGCTTCAGGAGGAACTCCTGTTCATGCGGGTAGGCCTTGCCGTTGACGGTGAAGCTGTTGAACTTCCCCGCCCCGCGCGGGATCTTCTCAAAGACCATGTCGAGCTTTTCGGTGGGCGCGGGCTTTGAGGGCGGTTTGCCGAAAACGGTGTAATCCCAGAAGGAATTTGGCGGGGGCGGCACCCACTGGGGCGTGCGGCGCTGGTTGGCGTATTCGATGACGATGCCGAGGCCGCCTTCGCGCACGGGGTCCTGCGGCGCGCCGAGGATCCAGACGCCGGGATGATTCATTTCGACCCAGCAATCGATGCGCTCGCCGGGGCCGAGTTGCAGGAGATCGACGGCCTGCGGAACGGGCACCGGGTTGCCATCGAGCGCGATGACGTTGAACCTGTGCCCGGGCAGCGCGAGATGGCGGTTTTCGAGCGCGCTGGCGTTAAGGAAATGGAACATGACGCGCTCGCCCTGGCGGACGCGGATGGGCTCGCCGGCGCCGAGAGCCTTGTCGTTGATGGAATAGATGTCGGTGGTGACTTCGAGGCCGGGCGGGCGGGTGTCGAGAACGGCGGGTTTTTCGGGCCGGGGGAGCGCGGGGTCCATGTCGTCGTTATCCATGGGCTGATCGGTGAAGTATGGCTCCCAGTCGCGCAGGGCGAGGTAGTGTTCCTGATCGAAATTGCCGGGGTTGGGGCCGCCCTCGATGACGAGGAAGCCGAACTGGCCGGTGAAGCTGCCGCGATGGAGGTCGTCCATGGACATGGTGTGGGTGTGATACCAGCGGGTGCCGGCGGGGGTGGGCGTGAACTTGTAGCTGCGCTGGCCGTGCGGCGGCACGAAGGGGGTGCCCTCTTCCTCGGCGCCATCGACATCGCCGGGGATGAGCAGGCCGTGGAAGTGGACGAGTTCGGGGGTGTCCGTATTGTTGGTGACGTTGACGGTGACGGGCACGCCGTCCTTCATGCGGAGACGGGGGCCGGGGGCGGTGCCGTTATAGCCGATGGTGCTGACGATGCGGTTGGGGGCGAGTTCGACGGTGACGGGGGCGATGGTGAGATTGAACTCGGTGCCGGAGATTTCGGGCTGGATGGAGGGGAGCGGGCCCATGGGCATGTTCATGCCGGGGGCGGGTGGCTGGGCGCTGAGGGAGTGGCCAGCGGTGGCCAGACCGGCCAGGCGGAGGAAATCGCGTCGCTGCATCGGGACCTTTCGGGGTTGGGGCTGTGTAATTCTTTATGATCACCTATGGGAGAGGTTTGGGGTGGGAAGGCTTCTATCAGCGTTCATGAATGGTGGCCGGCCATCTGACGACCGATTGCCGCAGGGTCCGCCTTTTCCGGCGTCGTCTCGTGTACGATCATGCCTCCGGACATCACCAGTACCCGATCAGCCAGTTCGAGCAACTCATCAAGGTCCTCGCTGAGCAGCAGCACGGCAACGCCCTGGTTGCGTGTTTGCAGGAGTCGTTCGTGGATAAAGTCGACCGCCTTGAAATCAAGTCCGAAGACGGGGTTGGCCGCTACGAGGACGCTCACCTGGCCGCTCGAAAGCTCCCGCGCCAGGATCGCGCGCTGTACGTTGCCACCGGAGAGTTCGCCGATGGGCGCGTCGGGTGAGGGCGGGTGGACGGAAAACTTTGCAATGAGGTCGCGGCCGAGGCGGGCGATCGCTTTGCGGTCCAGCAGGAATCCCGCGCGCTGAAAAGGGGGCTGGTCGAAGACTCCGAAGGCCATGTTCTCCGCAACCGTCATGCGTGCCACGGCGGCGTTCTTCAGGGGTTCTTCGGGGAGCGTGCAGAACTTGTGGTTCCTGAGCATGGCGCGGGTGGGACGGTGATCTTCGTCGTTCACGGAGATGCGGCCGCCGGTCGCGCCGCGCTGGCCCGCTATTACTTCCACGAGTTCGCGCTGCCCGTTGCCCGACACGCCCGCGATGCCCACGATCTCCCCCGCGCGCACGGTGAGATCGATACCGTGAAGGACCTCAAGGCCGTTATCGCCCCGGGCTCGCAGGCCTTCGATGCGGAGCACCGATCGCCCGGCAGGGGACCTGGTTCCCACCGCTTCATTTCGGACGCGAGCCTCACCCATCATCATTTCCGCCATGCCTGAGACGTCGAGACTGGCCGTCTTGCCGCCTCCGACGAAACGGCCGCGCCGCAAAACCGTGACCTCGTCGCAGTACGCCATCACTTCGCGGAATTTGTGGGTGATGAGAAGCGCACTGAGTTCGCCCTTCTTTACAAGCCGGTGGATGAAGCCGAGCACTTCGTCGGCTTCATCGCGAGTGAGAACGGAAGTCGGCTCGTCCAGGATCAGAAGCCGCGTTTCCAGATAGAGCTCTTTGAGGATCTCCACCTTCTGTTTCTGGCCCGCGGAAAGGGTACTGACGCGCGAGTGAGGGTCGACCTGGAACGGGGCTTGTTTCAAAAAGTCAGCCAGTTGGCGCGTCTCGGACTTCCAGTCGATTACGAAAGGCAGGTTGGGCCTGGCGAGGATCAGGTTCTCGGCGACGGTCATGGACGGAATCAGCGTGAAGTGCTGAAAAACCATGCCGAGGCCCAGGCGGCGAGCAGCCTGTGGCGACGCAATCCTGGTGGGTGTTCCATTGATGCGAATCTCGCCGGAATCCGCGTGATAGAAACCCATCAGGCATTTGACGATGGTGCTTTTGCCCGCGCCGTTCTCACCCAGCAACGCCTGGAACGAGCCGGGCTGAACGTTGATGGAGACGTCTTCGAGAGCCTGAACGGAGCCGAAGCGTTTTGAGATTCCGCAGGCTTCGAGGTGCGGCGGAGGCGTTTTGAGTGCGTTCATTTTCGTCCCAGGGCTCCCGGCATTCCGGCGAGCCTGCGGTGCGGGGTGCAGGTCGCGATCATGACGCCCAGGGTCAACAGATAGGGCGATGCGTTGAAGAGATGGTAATAGCCGTTGACACCGAGCGATTGCAGCGAGGGCCCGAGCGCCTGCGCGCCGCCGAACAGCAGTGCCGCCGCGAGGCAGCGGCGCGGACTCCATTGAGCGAAGATGACCAGGGCGACGGCCATGAGACCCTGGCCTCCCGAGATACCTTCGGACCAGATGCCGGGGAAGTAGAGCGTCAAATGAGCGCCGCCGATGGCAGCCAGCGCGCCTCCGATCGTGATCGCGATGAACCGGACCCGGTTGACGTTAATGCCCAGCGCGCGGGCAGCCTGGGGATCGTCACCGGCGGCGCGGACTTTGAGGCCCCAACTGGTGCGGGTGAAGATCCAGTGCAGAGCAAAAGCGAGTGCGATTCCGATGAAGAAAAGCGGACTGATGCGAAGCGCGGATCGAATGGCCCCGGCGCTGCTCCAGCTTCCCAGGTCGATGAGTGGCAATTGCGGCGCCATGGGAGCTACGAAACGCTTGCCGAAGAAGAAAGCCAGGCCGCTGCCGAAGATGATCATGGCGATGCCGGCGGCGACGTCGTTTACGGACGGCTGTTGGGTGAGCCATGCGTGGAGGGCACCGAGCGTCATGCCGACCAGAGCCGCCGCGAGCACGCCGAGCCATGGCGAACCGGTGACGTCTGAAACACCGAAAGCGGTCACGGCGCCCATGAGGAGAATGACTTCCATACCGAGGTTGATTTTGCCGCTTTTTTCGGTGAGGCATTCGCCGAGGCTGACGAACATATAAGGGATGCTGCCGCGCATGGCTCCTCCGGCCAGCGCGACAGCGATACCCCAGAGGCCGAGCGTTTCAGGCTGCGATTGCATGAGGTTTGGGCTCCGGAGTCCGGGAACGGAAGAAGGGCAGACGACCGTATAGGGTGTCGCTCAGAAGGATAAAGAGGAACAGGATGCCCTGCAGGACGGCGATAGTGGCGTCGGGCAGATCGTGCTCGCGCTGGAGCACGCCGCCGCTGGCCAGCAGTCCGCCTGTGAGGAGCGACACGAGAACGATGACCAGCGGATTCTGGCGCGCCAGGAAAGCGACCAGAATTCCCGAATATCCGTAGCCCGCGTTGAGCGATTCATTGGCGCGTCCATGAACCGCGGCGACTTCGATCATTCCCGCAAGGCCCGCACAGGCGCCACCGAGAAAGCCCGCGATCACGACAAGGCGGCCGACCGGCAGGCCCGCCAGCCGGGCCGCGCGCACGTTGCCGCCCGCGATCTTCATGGCGAAGCCGAAGGTCGTGCGGTCGATGAGGAACCAGGCGAGTACGCAAGCGACCGCGCCGAAGATCAGCCCGTGGTGGATGTGGGTACCGGCAAAGTATGCGAGCCGGTGGTCGGGAGTCAGCGGATATGAGGCGGGACTGTTGAAGCTCGAAGGATCGCGGAGCGGGCCCTCGATGAGCTGATTCATGAGCGCGACCGCGAGGTAATTGAGGAGGAGGCCGCTGATGACGGCGCTGACTCCGCGATAGTGCTGGAGAGCCGCGCCGAAGGCGATCCAGATGCCGCCGCAGACCATGGCGGAGAGCGCCATGATGGTGAGGCTCAGAACGGGAGGCAGAGAGAGTGTGGCGAGGCCGACCGTCGCCGCGCCGAGGCCGCCCGCCACTACGGCGCCTTCGTTACCGATTACGATCATGCCGGCGCGCGCCGGGATGGCGGTGCAGAGGCCGCAAAGCAGGAGCGGAGAGGCGCGCACCAACGTGTTCTGCCAGGAGTACCAACTGCCGAAGCCCGCCTTATAGATGGATGCGTAGACCGCGAGCGGGTTGAGGCCGAGCGCCGCGCAGAACAGGCCGAATACGAGAAGACCGGCGATCATGGCGCCGAGGGGGACGAGTATGGCTTCACCGCGTTTCATCCTTTGGCTCTCCCGTCAACACCTTCGACAAGCCAGTCCATGCGGTCAAGTTCGGTGTCCTCGATTTTGAGAACCTTGCCGGCGGGAATGGCGATCTTCCCTTCGTTGTCGCGGAGGGGGCCGCGATAGATTTCGAGCGAACCGTTGAGGATTGAGGCCTTCGCGGCGGCCACGCGGGCGCGCGATGCGGGCGTGACCGACGGTCCGAACGGAGACAGTTTGCAGAACTCGTCTTTCAGGGTGCCTGCGAGCCGGCGCGGGATGGTTCCATTCGTGACCGACTTGCCCTGGTGAATCATTTCAGCGATCTTCAGGTAGACGGTTCCCCAGGCCCATTCCGCTCCGGTGAGAAATCCGTGCGGCGCCATCGAAGACTGATTAAACTGATAGCCGCAGCCGAAGAGGCCGCGACGTTCCGCCATCTGCACGATCACGCGCGGGGAGCCGGTATGGCCCGTGAGCACGTCGATCCCCTGGTCGGCCAGACTGCTCGAAGCCTCGGCCTCCCGCACGGGAAGCACCCAGTCGCCGGTGAACACGACCTTGGTGGTGGCGTGGGGATTGACGCTGCGGGCACCGAGCGTGAAGCTATTGATATTTCGAAGCACCTGTGGAATGGGCTTGGCCGCCACGAAGCCGAGGCGATTGGTGCGTGTGGCAAGCCCCGCCAGCATGCCGGAGAGGTATTCGACCTCATCGATGAAACCGAAATAGATGCCGATATTCTTCGGATGTTTTCGTTCGTCGTAGAGCCCGCCACAGTGGAAGAACTGCACGCCGGGATTCTCGCGCGCCATGTCGATGGTGAAGGGATCATAGTGCCCGAAGGAAGTTGCGAAGACCACCGAAGCGCCGTCCTGAAAGATCATGTCGCGCATCGATTCCCCGGCAGCGACCGTTTCCGGCACGCTGGCTTCTTCGACCGCCTTCACCCAAGGCAATACGCGCAGGGCCTGACGGCCCTCGGCGTGAGACTGGTTGTAGCCCAGATCGTTCTTCGGTCCGTTGTAGATAAAGCCCACAGTGAGCGCAGGCGGTGGGGAGGGCGCGGCGCGCCCCACGCCGGCGGCGGCGATTCCGGCCGCAAACTCGCGGCGCGTGAGGCGTGTCATGGCGTCACTTCCCGCGGAATGGGTTGGGCGATCGGCGCGGTGGCCACACCCGCCTGCTGCAACGCCCATGCGACCCGGAGCAGCTTCGATTCCTGCCAGGGCGCGCCGATCAGCTGCACTCCGATCGGCAGACGCCCGGGCAAATGAATCGGAACCGTCACGACCGGAAGTCCGATGAAGGACACCGGTTGCGTGAAGACTCCGATATTGGGGCGTGACGGCACGTCGACGCCGTTGAGACTGATCGTCTTCTGCCCGATCGTAATCGCCGGGCACGGCGTGGCGGGCGCGAGGATCACGTCAACGTCTTTGAAAACCTCGCGCATCTGCTCGCGATACCAGGTACGGAAACGCTGTGCGAAGCTGACCCACGCGGCCGGCATGAGAGCGCCGGCAAGAAAACGGCTGCGCGTGTTGGGGTCGAATGCCTGCTGTCTTGATTTCAGATCGGCGAGGTGGTGATTGCCGCCTTCGGATGCGGTAATCAGATAGGCCGCCGCGCGGGCGCGGGCAGCTTCGGGAAGTTCGATGACGCGGAGGGTATTCAGAGCACGGGCGACCACCGCCACCGCTTCCGTCGCCTGCGGGGTTCCCTGCTCAGCGAAGTACCCCCCGGCGACCGCCACGCGCAGACCTTCGATGCCCTGACGCAGAGAAGGCAGAGCGGCTTCCGCCGGGATCTCGGCGCAAACCGGGTCGGCCGAATCGGGCCCCTGCAGGAGATCGTAGGCGGCGGCCAGGTCTTCCGCCGAACGCGCGAACGGACCCACATGATCCAGCGCGCCGACAAAGAGAAACGCGCCTCGTCGCGAAATGCGACCGTAGGTTGGTTTGATACCGAAGATTCCACAGAAAGATGAAGGAACGCGAATGGATCCGTTGGTATCCGAGCCAAGTGTGAGGGGAACCATGCCGGAGGCGACCGCGGCCGCGGAGCCTCCGGACGATCCGCCAGCCACCCGCGTGGGGTCATGCGGATTGCGGGTGGGGCCGTAATGGCTGTTCTCGGTTGTAAAACCGTAGGCGAACTCATCCATATTGAGCGCGCCCAGGAGAACAGCGCCCGCTCTGGTGAGAGCCGAAACCGCCGCGGCATCCCGTGACGCCGGTGGCGCATCCGAGCGGATGACGGAGCCGGCGAGGGTCGGTATGCCTTCCATATCGAAGAGATTCTTGGCGGCGAACGGAACTCCGGCCAGGGGTCCCGGATCCTCACCCGCCAGGATCCGGCGGTCGACCTCCGAGGCTTCGCGGCGCGCTCTTTCGGCCGTTACTTTCGTAAAGCAGTTGAGGGCGCCATCGAGCAGTTGAATGCGAGCGAGTGCGGCGTCTGTAACAGCCGAGGCTGTCACCGAGCCGGATTTCACCGCCTTCGCTATCTCGACCGCGCCCGCGTTTTCCAGGGTTCGGATCATGGGCGAAACACCGACGCCACTTCGACGTTCTGATCAAGAGGAAACTGCATCAGGAAGCTCGCGATTATGGCTGTGCGCCTGAGATCTTCGGTTACGGCGGCGCGATTCACAGGATCGATATTCAGTCCGATCTCCGCGGCCGTCGCGTCCACATACGGATCGGATGCGGCGGTTTTCTTTGGCAGCGGCAGCAGCGATACATGAGCGGAAGCGATCCGCCAGCCTTCTTCGAAGCGGAACCAGAACTGGGTCTGGCGGCCGTGGCGCTCCACTCCGTCCATCGGCCGCATGAATTCCAGATTGACGATACCGGCGTTGTCACCAAGAGCCATGATGTCCAGCCGCCGGATTTCGCGATCCAGATTGATACCCGGGCGCGCCTTTCGGAACGCCCGAATCTCTTCGGCTCCGTGGAGATTCTCCGTCACGCCGAAGCGCAGGGCGTGCGGAGAATTCCAGAAGAGCGCATCCAGCGTGTCCACGTCGTTTGCCATGAGCGCCTTTTCATAAACCTCGTGGCATTGGGTCAGTTCGGCGAAGACCGCCGGGGCGTTGATTTGCATGGTTAGAAGGTGTAGGAGCCCGTGAGACTCACGGTTCTCAGTTCGCTCGGCTTCACAAACACGTCCCAGAACAGGTACTGCGATGTGAAGTAGTGCGAATCGCCCAGATTGTTGGCCGCGAGATTGATCGAGTACTTGTCATGCGACCAGAAGATCGAGCCGCGCCACACCGCGTAGGACGGCAGCACCACAGGCCCGACATAACCCGCCTTCACTTTGTCGACCCATGTAGTGCCGATGGTGACGCCGATGTTCTTCAGGGGCGTGTAGGTGCCAAAGACGCTAAAGACCACCGGGGGCTGTCCGGCGACTTTCACCGGCGCCTTGATGCCGAAGATGCCGGCGTCGCCGATAAAGCGGCCACCGTAGGCCTGCTGCGGTGTGAGTCCGAGCACGCTGGGGGGGATTCCGAGAAGGAACGGGATATTGAGCTGTTCCGGATCCTGCCAGGTAAAGGCGCCGGTCACGCTGAACTTCCGGCTGACCGCCGCCCGCAGTTCCGCCTCCGCGCCTTTGGTACGGAAGTAGTCGATTGTTCTGCTCAGCGAATTGTAGGATGAGTGCTTCTGCCTGAAGACGCCAAAAGAAGCAAACAGTTTGTTATCGAGAGCACTGGCCTTGACGCCCTCTTCATAGAGGCTGGAAGGCTGGATCCAGGTGTGGTTCTGGATCTCGGTGTAATCGATTTCACCCCCCTGGCCGAGATCGATAAAACGCGCGGTCGACGCGGTGAAGTAGGGAATGATGTGGTAAGGCAGCTTGTAGCTGACGCTGGTGTTGAACGTACCGGCGTTGCCCGAGTCCTTCGCCCGCGTCAGCGGCTCGAAGTTATCGCGTCCGAGGAAGTTCGGCGTGTAGTGATCGTAGCGGACGCCTTCGAGCAGCGTGAGCTTATTGAAAAGTGTAATCCGAGCCAGGGCGAACAAGCCGGAATCGCCGTATGTGCCGTCCTGAAGATAGTTGAAGTCCCACGCGCCATTCGTCGAGAACTCGCTGGCGAAACGATCATTCGGCGTCGCTCCCCTGGAGATATCGCGGCGGTCGATCACCTGGGCATAGGTTCGCTCTTCACCGGCCCAGACATGCGAATAGCGATAGGAGAACCCGCTTGTCGTCTGCACCGAGAACCATTTCGCCGGCTTAAACGAGAGGTCCAGCGAAGTCTTGTTCTCTATGACTCCGGGATGGTAGTTGGCGGCGAAGCCGTAGGTGCTGAATTTCTGTGAACTAAGCGCGTCATAGAAGGTCTGATTCTTAATCGAAACACCTTCTTTGAAGTCCCGGATCAGATCGAAGTAACCGGTGTAGGTGAGGGCGGTATTGAAGTCCGGAGAATCGATAAAGATCTGGTCGTTGTTCAAATGGACCGTGTGAATCGAGGCCGGATCCAAGGCAAACAGAGAGGCCTGCGACGACTTGAGAAAGTCCGACGCAAAGTTCTGCGTATAGCCCGCGAAATTCAGCAGCGTGAACGGCTGGAAGTTGGACGGGTTCAGGCTGTAATCCTTGCCGGCAAGGTTCAGCATCGGGGAGCCGGCCAGGTATGTGCCGGAATCGACCAACTGCTGGGTGACGCGGTTCCAGCCGATATTCTGCGGCAGCGATCCGCCGAAACCCTGCATGCCGGCTTCCATGCGAAACTTGTGCGGCAGTTCCATGTCGAATGCGATCTGGCCCAGTTTGTCCCGGGTGGAGATGCCCTTGTAGAAACTCTTCGAGTCCTGTGCGCTGAAGAAGGTATAAAACCCGCCCCGATACTGGCCGAGTTTGAAAGGACTGCCAAATTCCAGCGAGCCCAGCTTCTGGTCGTAGCTGCCGTAGGTGAAGGTGATCTTACCTGTGGGGTGTTCCAGCCACTTCGCGGTGGTGCTGCGAGCCGACTTCGGCGTGTAGTTGAGGTAGCCGCCCACCTTGCCACCGCCATAAATGGGCGAGGGCGGACCTTTTACGATTTCGAGTTCTTCGGCGTCCGCCACGGGCGTCTCATAATTGCCGCGATTTTCCACGCGGCGGAAACCGCGATAGAAGTTGTCGCCCGCTTCGCCGCGAATGAACAGTGCGCCGGGGATACGCACGCCCGGAAATTACGCACCCGGCGGCCAGACCGGTCGGGCGCAGGTGGGTTCCCCTACCCATCCCCCGCTTTGTAATTCTTTATGATCACCCCTCCCCGAACCAAAGCTGCCCCGCCCATTCGTGATACGCTTCAAGACATTCGAGGAGAGATCCCCCATGAAAACTGCGCGGCCATTTATAGCGATTGCCCTGCTGCTTACGGTTTACGTCGGGATGGTGTTCGCCCTGCAGCGGGGGGGCGGCGGCTTCGGACGGCAGGAGTTCCTGAACCCCTCCGGCAAAGACGAGCCCTCGGAGTTTTACTTCAGCCGGCTGCGGTATAACTCGGGCCCGACCAGTGGCGGCAGCTTCGGGTATCGCGGGTTTCGCGGGGGCTGGTCACAGGATTTCCCGCGCGCCGATAATGACTGCCTGGTGGTGATCCGGCGGCTGACCCGCATCGATGCTCCCGCGCCGCTGAATGTGGTGGACCTCGACAGCGACCGCATCTTCAACTATCCGTGGATCTATGCGGTGGGCGTGAATACGTGGGGCTTTACCGACCGGCAGGCGCAGCGGCTGCGCGACTATCTGAACCGGGGCGGCTTCCTGATGGTGGACCATTTCCATGGCGAGGATGACTGGGCGCGCTTCATGTCCGGCATGCTGATGGTGATGCCCGAGGCGACGGTGGAGGATCTGCCGGATAATGACCCGATCTACCGCGTGCTGTATACGATCACGGAGAAGTTCCAGATTCCGGGTGAGGTTTACGTCAACACCGGGCGCACGTATGAGAAAGACGGATACGTGCCGCGCTGGCGGGCGATTCGCGACGGGCAGGGCCGGATTGTGGTGGCCATCTGCGCGAATATGCATCTGGGAGACGCGTGGGAGTGGGCGAACACCGGGGAATATCCGGAGAAATTTTCGGGTCTGGCGTTCCGCGTGGTGATTAACTACATTACCTATGCGATGACGCATTAGGAGTTTCGGCCGGATGATGACAGAAGCGCTTCTGGAAATGTGGCGCGTCCACGACGAGATCAACCTTTTCCTGCTGCAAAAGCTTCCAGAGGAGGCTTTTGAGGCGACCACGCTGCTGCGGGACGGGCAGTATTCGAAAGGCCGCAATGTCGCACAGGTGTTTGCGCATATGCACAATGTGCGGCGGCAGAACATCGGGCGCGAGTTTCTGGCGGGCGTGCCGAAGTTCGAGTATGCGGACCAGCCCGCGCGCGGGGAACTGGTGGAGGCGTTTACGGCTTCCGGCAGGGGAATCGCGAAACGCCTGGAGCGCCTGATGGAGACCGGCGAACAGAAGAAGGAACGCCCGGGCATTGTGCTGCTGGGGTACCTGATTTCGCATGATTCGCACCATCGCGGGCAGATTCTGCTGGCGTGTAAACAGAGCGGCGCGCGGACGCCGGAAGAGGCGAAGTTCGGTATCTGGGAGCACTGGCTGAGGCCGAAGCTGGTGACGCCGGAAATAGTGACGCCGGAATGATGACGAGGCGCGCGGTGCTGGCGTCGCTCATCGCAGGGACAGTAAGACCGGGCGCGGCGGCGGACACGACGGAACATGTCGAGGTCTTCCGGGCCGGGGAGGCTGGCTTTCATACGTTCCGCATCCCTGCCCTGCTGGTTACGAGGCGCGGGGCGCTGCTGGCGTTTGCGGAGGGGCGGCGGGAGTCGGCGTCGGATTCCGGAGAGATCTGCGTGGTGATGAAACGTTCGTCCGATGAGGGCAGAACGTGGTCTGCGCCGCGGGTGGTGGCGCAGCGCGCGGGGTACACCATCGGGAACCCCTGCCCGGTGCAGGACCGGTCCGGCGGGACCGGGCGGGGCGGGCGGATTTTCCTGCCGCTGACGGGCAACCCGGCCAATGTGAGCGAGGCGCAGATTATCCGGCGGCAGGTGGAGGCGCGGCGCACGGTTTTCATGACGTATTCGGATGACGACGGGCTGACGTGGACGGGGCTGCGGGAGATTACGGAGTCGGTGAGAAGGCCGAACTGGACCTGGTATGCGACGGGGCCTGGCGTGGGAATTCAGACGCGGCGGGGCAGGCTGATGATTCCGTGCGATCACAATGTGGAGGGGCAGGAGGGGTCGCGCTCGCATGTGTTTTTCAGTGACGACCATGGGGCGACGTGGCAGCTGGGCGGCGGCACGGATGGGGTGACGACGCGGGTGACGAATGAGTGCCAGATTGCGGAATTGCGGGACGGGTCGCTGGTGCTGAATATGCGCGGGGGGAATGGCGGAGTCAAGCATCGCGGCATCACGCGCAGTACGGACGGGGGCATGACGTGGTCGCCGGTGGAGACGGACGAGGGGTTGCCGGAGCCGGTGTGCCAGGCGAGCCTGATAGCGCATAAAGGGCTGTTGTATTTTTCGAATCCGGCGGCGTTGAAAAGGGAACGGATGACGGTGCGGGTTTCGGGTGATGGCGGGAAAACGTGGCGGGTGGGGAAGGTGCTGTATGAGGGACCGGCCGCTTATTCGTGCCTGGCGGTGTTGCGGGGAGGGCGGCTGGGGTGCCTTTATGAGCGCGGCGTCCGGAGCCCTTATGAAGGGATTGTGATGGCGAGGTTCCGGCCGGATCGGGCTTAAAAGAAGGCGGCTCCGGAATGCGATATAGTGCGGGGATGAAACTCTTACTCGCTTTCCTGCTGGCCGCCGGACTTTTTGCGCAGGCTCCGAATCCGGACGTTACGGGCCGGTGGATGGGCGTGGCCGACACGACGGATGAAGGCGGGACGAAGCGGCAGGAGAAGCAGACCATCGAGATCCGGCTGGAAGAGGGTAAGCTGACCGGCAACCGGATTGGCAAGGATGGGAAGGCGGGGCTGAAGCTGGATGTGCAGCAGGCGGGCGCGAAGGTGAATGCCTACGTTTATCTGGACTTCGAGGGCGGCGAGCCGCTGCGCTACAAGCTGGAACTGAAGGACGGCAAGCTGGTGGGGACGTTTTCGGCGCAGCACCATAATCCCGCGAAGTGGGTTTATGACCGGGTGGGGGCGATTACGATGGAGCGCGAAAAGTAGGGGTTCGTGCCGCCTGAAGCCGAGCTTTGCGGAGCGTTTGAAGAGCACTCGCGGGAGGGTATTCGGGAGGCGCCGCAGGCGGGCGCGGAGATCGGCGATCCGCTTCTTCGGGCGGTTTTGCTGGACGACGACGAGGGGTTGCGCCGACTGTTACGAGTCTCCGGGATGGATATTCAGCAGAAGATAAGTCCTTTGTGCGCGTTCACCTCCCCTTCGTGCCGCGGCGTTTCCGCTCTCCATATTTG